>JAHBWA010000014.1 GCA_019637195.1 Labilithrix sp.
ACGATGCGGGAGGCGGCGGCGGCGTTCGGGGCGCCCTCGTGACCGAAGGCGCGGGGCGCCCGCCGCCCGCGTCTCCGCCGCCCGCGTCTCCGCCGCCCGCGTCTTCGCCGGCGGCGAAGCTCCGAGCCGGACGCGCCGTCGTGACGCTGGCGCTGGCCGCGGGCATCCTCTCTCCGCTCGCGCGGGAGCGCGGGTGGGACAGCTTCCCGATCTCGAGCTACCCCATGTTCTCGCGCGGGACGATCGGGGCGGTGAACGAGCTCGCGCACGCGGTCCTCGTGCTCGAGGGCGGCGGTCGTGTCCCGGCGCCGCCCGCGCTCCTGGGCACGCCGGAGCCGATGGTCGCGACGGCGATCGTCCGCGCATACCTCGCGCGCGGCAGCTCCGCGGATCTATGCGAGATCGTCGCGGCGCGCGCCCGGTTCGCGCGTCCGGCGGCCGTGGCGGTCGAGATCGTCGCGAGCCGCTTCGACGCACGGCGGTACTTCTCCGCGGCGCCCGACGCCCGCGAGCCGCTCGAGCGCACCGTCTACGCGCGCTGCGAGGTCACGCAATGAGGCGCGCCGCCGGCGCCGTCGTGGGCTGGCTGGCTCCGGAGGCGCCGCCGGCGCGGGCGGCGATCGCGCGGATGCTCGTGGGTGCGTTCGCGATCGTGTACCTGCTCGTACGCTTCCGCTACTTCGCGGACGGCTCCCGGCACGCCGCCGCGGACTTCGCGCCCGTCGGCGTGTGCGCGATCCTCGACGCGCCGCTCCCGGCGGCGGCGACGTGGGCGGTCGCGCTCGCGACGGTGGCGCTCGGGATCGCGTTCACGGCCGGGCGTCGCCTCGGCCTCGTCGGCCCGGCGTTCGTCGCCGCGCTCCTCTGGACGATCACCTACGCCAGCTCGTGGGGGAAGATCCTCCACTCGGAGAACCTGCTGGTGCTGCACGTCGGCGTCTTCGCCCTCGCCGGGGCTTCGTCGGACGAGCGCGCGGCGGGCTGGGCGCTGCGCGCCGCGGCGATCGCGACGGCGCTCACCTACGTCGTCGCCGGCGCGACGAAGCTCCGGGCGGGCGGCGCGGCGTGGCTCTCGGGAGACGCGCTCGGCGGGTGGCTCGCCTGGGACGCGCTCCGGAAGATCGAGCTCGGGAGCTTCCACTCGCCGCTCGCGGCGCGTGTCGCCGCCAGCCCGGCTCTGCTCCAGGGGCTCGCACTCTACACCCTCGTCGTCGAGCTCGGCGCGCCCCTGGCGCTCGCGTCGCGCCGGACCGCGTACGCGTGGGCGGCGCTCGCGTGGCTCTTCCACGCCGGTATCCTCGCGACGATGGCGATCGGCTTCTTCTACCCGCTCTCCGGCGTCGCGTTCGCGCCGCTCCTCCCGCTCGAGCGGATCGGAGCGCTCCGCCGCCTCGCCGAGCGCCTCGCTCCCGGAGGGTGACGGCGTCGCGCGGGTCGGATCGCTCTCGGCGCGTGGTGGCGGGCTTGTCGGCTCGCTCGGCGCGTGACGGCGGGGCGCGACTTCCGCCACGCTCGCCCTTGGCGTGAGACGTGGCGTCCTCAGCGGGCGCCGCGACGTCGCTGCGAGGCGCGGTGGACGAACTTGCCGAGCGCGGACGCCATGTTCTCGGGATCGTCGGCGCGGAAGGCGTCGGCGCTGATGGCGTCGGTGGGCACGCCCCGCGCGTCGAGCTTGTAGAACCAGGGCGTCGTCGTCGTGGCGAGCTTCATCTGGGCGAGCTCGGTCTCGTACTCGTCGACGTCGACGCGCACGAGCGTGACGTCGGCGAGCGCGCGCCGCATCCGCTCGTCGGGGAGCGCGCGGGCGACCTCGGCGCACGCCGCGCTGGCCCTGGCGTTCGTCTGGAGCACGACGGTGCGGCCCCGCGAGCGGTTCACGATCTCGGCGAGCTGCGAGTGGAGGCTGCGCGAATCGTCGAGGTCGATCACCTCGAGCGAGCCGTAGGTCTGCGCGCCGCTCTGGGCCGGCGCCGGTGCGGTCGCGATCGGTGGCGCGGTCGCGAGCGTCGGCGGCGGCTCGGGGGCCGCTTCGGTCGCGACCGCGGCGACCGCCGGCGCGTCCTCCTCGCTCTCGGGCGCGAAGGCGGCGCCCATGGCCCAGAGCACCACGACGACGCCGAGCCCGGTGCCGAACAGGCCGGAGACGATCCCTGCCGCGGCGACGGCGCGTCCCGTCAGCGCGCCGCGCGACTGGTCGATGTCGCGCCGCGCGAGCGAGCCGAGGACGATCGCGGGCAGACCCGCGAGCGGCCCGAAGCACCCGATGCTCACGAGGCCGAGCACGAGGGCCAAGACCGCCTTCGGCTCCGTTCGCGACGGAGGCGGGCGCCAGGGCCAGTGCGGTCGGAGCGGGCCCATCGTCGACAAGCTTACCTCGGCGGCGCGGAGGTGCACGCGCGGCGGGCGCATTTCTCACCGTCGCCCGTCCGGACGTCCTCGTCGGGGCCCGGGCCAAGGCGGCGCCCCGGCCGAGCGGCACCCCGGCCCGAGCGGGCGTCCCGACCGAGTCGGCGTCCCGCGCCGAGCCTACCGCGTCACCCGGCCGAGGCTGTCGACGTCGACGGCGGAGTTGCGGATGAAGTCGCGGGCCACGTCGCTGTCGCCCTCGAGCAGCTCGTCGGGGGGGCCGCTCGCCTCGACGCGGCCCTTGATCAGCAAGACGGCCTGGTGCGCGATGCGGAAGCAGCTGGCGATGTCGTGCGAGATGACGATGCTGGTCACGCCGAAGCGCTGGCGCATCTCCTCGATGAGATCGTCGACGAGGCGGCTCGTGAGCGGATCGAGGCCGCTCGTGGGCTCGTCGTAGACGAGGATCGGCGGCTCGAGCATCAGCGCACGCGCGAGGCCGACGCGCTTGCGCATACCGCCGGACAGCTCGGAGGGGAACTTCGGCGCGACGACCTTCGGATCGAGCCCGAGGATCTCGAGCTTGCCGAGCACGCGCTCGGAGATCTCCTTCTTCGAGAGCCTCGTGTGCTCCACCAGCGGGAAGGCGACGTTGTCGAAGACCGAGATCGAGTCGAGGAGCGCGGCGTACTGGTAGACCATGCCGAACTTCTTCCGGACACGGTTGAGCTCGCGCTCGGAGACGCGTGTCACGTCCTCGCCGTCGATGAAGATGTGACCGCTGGTCGCGCGCTCGAGCGCCACGATGAGCCGGAGCAAGGTGGTCTTGCCCGCGCCCGACCCACCGATGATGACGGTCGTCTCCCGTCGCCGCGCGACGAGGTTGACGCCCTTCAGGATCTCCTGGTCGCCGAAGCGCTTCTTGATGTCGCGGAGGACGACGATCTCGTCCGGCAGCGGCGGTCGCGCGAGGTCGCCGTTGCCTCGGACCGTCGGTCCGTTCCCGGCGGGCGCGGGCGGGCCCTGGGCGTCGCGGTGGCTGGGGGGCGCGGCGCCGCGTCCGGACGAAACGGGGTCGGAGGGGCACATCGCGTCGTCGGGGTTCCGTGGCGCCGCCGCGGCGAGGCCCTTCCAAAATGTCCCTTTCGCGACGGGCCGGCGCAAGCTAAACGTGGGGCCATGACGCGCGAACAGGTCGAGGCCATCCTCAAGGGCTCCCAGGCCAAGCTGGACAAGGAGAACGGGTACACGTTGCCCGAGGGCTCGAACGTGACGCTCCACGTCGCACACCAGGGCGCCAGCCTCTCGTTCCAGAAGCTCGAGTCCGTGAAATTCGACGGCGAGCTCGTCTACGCCAAGAGCGCCAAGCAGACCGTGGCGCTGGTCGTGTCGGACGTCTTCGCGGTGGCGGTCGACGGCGCGAGCGGTCAGGCGCGGCGCCCGGCCGGCTTCTCGGCGTCCTGAGGCCTCGGCCGCGGGCCTGATGACGTACGCCGCGCTCTCGGTGACCGCGGCGCTCGTCGCGCGGCTCCCGCGCGGCGCGCTCGCGGCGCTCGGCGCGGCGCTCGGCTTCTTCGTGGGCTCGGTCCTCGGCGTCCGGCGCTCGCTCGTCGAGGCGGCGATGGACCGGTCCGGCGTCGCCGCGCCCCGCGTCGCCGCGTCTGCGATGTATCGCGGCCTCGGTCGCGGGGTCTTCGAGCTGCTCTGGCTCGCCGCGACCTCGCCTCCGCGCCGGGCGCGCGAGATCGCGCGCGTGACCATCGACGCCGACGCCGTCGCCGCGCTCGACGCCGCGCTCGAGCGAGGTCCGGTCGTGCTCTTCGCGTCGCACACGGGCAACTGGGAGCTCGCGGCGGCGGCGGCGGCGCGGCTCCTCGAGGAGCGTGGCCGCCGGCTCGTCGTGGTCGCGAAGGCCATGCGCGCGCAGGGCGTCGACGCCTTCCTCGCGCGCCTCCGCCGGCGCCTCGGCGTCGTCGTCGTTCCGCCCCGCGGGGCGCTTGCAGCCGCGCGGCGCGCGCTCCGAGCGGGCGACGTCGTGGTCACGCCGATCGATCAGGTGCCCGATCGCGCGGCGCACGGCGTCGCGGTGGAGTTCCTGCGCGCGCGGGCGCTCGCGGATCGCGCGCCGGCGACGCTCGCCTGGCGGGCGAGGGCGACGGTCCTCGTCGTCGCCGCCCGGCGACAGGCCGGAGCGCACCGCGTCCGCCTCCTCGACGTCGTCCCGCCGCCGGCGGCGGCAGATCGCGCCCGCGTGTGGATCCCGGCGACGACGACGCGGGCGACGGCGGCGCTCGACACTTTCGTCCGCGCGGCGCCGGAGTCGTGGCTCTGGCTCCACCGCCGCTGGCGCGCGTCGTGACTCGGGCGCAGGGCTTCGCGTGGCACAGGTAGCGTCTCGCTTCGGACGCATGCGTCGCGCGCCTGCGTCGGCCTCGCCGTGACCACGGTCACACGAGTCGCATCCGGAATGTGCCGGGCGTCTGCCCTGCTATCGGATTCGCGAACGAAGGAGGTGGACAGATGCGGCTTCGTCTCGTTGCGCTGCTCTTGGCGGTCGGTTGTAGCCCTTCGGAACGCGCGGAAGAAGCCGCGCGCCTGATCGACCCCGTACCCGCGGACATCGACGCTGGCGTTGCGGTCGAGCATAGCGCACCGGCCGAGGATCGAGGCGCGCCTCCCGGCGACGACGGATCGCCTCACACCACCCCGTCGACCTTCAGTCCTCGCGGCGTCGCGAAGGTGTACCTCGACGGCGTGGGCTGCCCGTTCCCTGCGTCGACGTGCCCCGCGGGCTGCACGTCTTACTCGGCTCGAGCGCTCGACGAAGCGGGTCAGTGCATCGAGGTCGTGCTGGGCTGCGTTGCAGGTGGAATCTGGCAAAACGGTGTGTCCTTCTGCGCGAAGCGGCTCGACGACGGGTTGCTCTCCGAGGTTTACGGCATCCTTCCGCAGATGCGCGACGATTGGACGGCGTGCAACGTGGACGAAGCGGCACGGTGGCGAGATCGATGCCGGGGGCGGTGATCGCCTCGGCGTCGAGGTCCCGACGCCCGCGCTCCCGGTCGCGGCTCGAAGCCGTGGTCGTCCGTCGAGGGGTCGGCTGCGCTCGCGTTCCCGTTGTCGGAAGGGAGCCGACCGCGTGACTCCGCCGGCGCGTCTTGTGGCGACGCGGCAGGCGGGCTAACTCCCGCGCCATGGACGACGCCCTCGTCATCGCCGGCAGGAGCTTTCAGAGCCGCCTGATCGTCGGCACCGGTAAGTACAAGAACGTCGAGGAGACCGAGCGCGCGATCGACGCGTCCGGCGCCGAGATCGTGACCGTCGCCCTCCGGCGCGTCGATCTCGGCGACAAATCCAGCGGATCGCTGATGGCGCTCCTCCAGCGGAAGAGCTGGACCCTCCTGCCCAACACGGCCGGTTGTTACACCGCCGAGGACGCCGTGCGCACGCTCCGGCTCGCGCGCGAGCTGGGGATCGCGAGCATGGTCAAGCTCGAGGTCATCGGCGATCCGAAGACGCTCTACCCGGACAACGAGCAGACGCTCGAGGCCGCCAAGACGCTCGTGAAGGAGGGCTTCGTCGTCCTGCCGTATTGCATCGACGATCCCATCGTGTGCCGAAAGCTCGAGGACATCGGGTGCGCCGCCGTGATGCCGCTCGCGGCGCCGATCGGCAGCGGGCTCGGGATCCGGAACCCCCACAACCTGTCGATCATCCTCGAGAACGCCAAGGTCCCGGTGATCGTCGACGCGGGCGTGGGCACGGCGAGCGACGCCGCGATCGCGATGGAGCTCGGTTGCCATGGCGTCTTGATGAACACCGCCATCGCGCACGCGACCGATCCGGTCCTGATGGCGACGGCGATGCGCGACGGCGTGCGCGCCGGGCGCATGGCGCGCCTCGCCGGCCGGATGGCGAAGACCCGCTACGCGAACGCGTCGAGCCCGACGGCGGGGCTCATCGAGTGATCGCGCGTCTCCTCGGCGCAGGCTTGGTCGTGGCGGCGCTCGGCGGCGCGCCGTTCCAGTGCGGCTCGTCCTCGAACCCGGAGACGCGCCGCGAGGACAGCGCCGGCGACGCGCTCTACAACCTCGCGATGGACTTCCGCGCCAAGGGCGACGAGGCGGCGGCGAAGGACACGCTCCGCTACCTGGTCGAGCACTACCCGTCGAACCGTCACGTCCCGGCGGCGCGCGAAGAGCTCGCCGCGGGCGACAGGGCGCCGGCGAAGGGAGCGCCGTCCGCCGATCCGTGACGGCGCCTCGCGGTGCGCCGTCGGTCCTTTTGATCACCGATCCGCGCTGGCCGCTCGCTCGGATCGAGGAGGTCATCGAGGTGGCCGGCGCGGCGCTCGCGCCGGGGGCGTTCGCCGTTCAGCTCCGCGACAAGGCGGCGTCGCGCGCCGATCTCGCGCGCTCGGCGCGCGCGCTCCGGGCGGTGACCGCGCGCGTCGGGGCGCGGCTCGTCGTCAACGCGCCGACGATCGAGGCGCTCGACATCGCCGCGGACGCCGGCGCCGACGGCGCGCACGTGCCTTGCCTCGCGGACCGGATCGCGGGAGCTCGTGAGCGGCTCGGCGCGGCGGCCTGGATCTCGACGCCCGCGCACACGGACGACGGCGTTCGCGTCGCGCGCTCTGCCGGTGCGACGATGGTGCTGGTGAGCCCGATCTTCGCATCGCCCGGGAAGGGCGCCCCGCGCGGCGTCGACGCGCTCACGAGAGCCCGCGCCTGCGCGTCCGCGGGGGTCACGGTCGCGTTCGCCGGCGCGCTCACGGCGTCGCCTGCCGGCGCGGCCACGGCAGCGCCCGCGGACGCGCTCGTCGTCCTCGCGCTCGGCGGCGTCGACGCGTCGCGCGTCGCGGCGTGCGCTGACGCCGGCGCGCATGGGGTCGCGGTCATTCGCGCGCTGCTCGACGCCGAAGACGCCGCGTCGACGGCGCGCGCGCTCGACGCACCGTTCCAACGCCGCGCATCCCCCGCGTCACGCGGCTGAGCCGCGCGGCCCTGCGCGGTGGGCGCGCCCCATGGCGAGCCGGCCCGACGGGGTGTACAGTCGGGCTGCCATGGCGACGTACGACGAGACCCTCAAGATCACGACCGAGATCCTCCAGAAGCATGTCGACGGCGATCGCACCATTCGCCCGAACGATCACATCCAGAACGATCTCGGCCTCGACAGCCTCGGCGTGATGGAGCTCGTCGCCGACGTCGAAGACCGCTTCTCCGTCACGATCCCGAACGAGGTCCTCGGCGACATCTCGACGGTCGAAGACATCGCCCGCGCGCTCGTGAAGCTGCAAGGCGCCGGCGCCTCGGCCTGAGCCGCTCCGTCAGGCCCGGAGCCCGACACGCGAGAACGTCGGTCTAGCCGGAGCTCCCACTTCATGGTCCCCTGGCGTCGACGTCGCGCGCGCGCGGCATCGATCCCACGGGAGGTACCGGCTTCATGGCACGGCATCAGATCGTCATCACGTGCTTGACCCACAAGCTTCGTCACGACGAGGCGATCATCAGGGGCTCGTTCAACCTGCATCAGCGAGCAACGTCGTCAGGGAAGTTCTCGGAGCTCCTCGAGATCACCAGCCTCGGCGACCGGCCGCTGAAAGACCCGTTCACGGCCGCGTCCATGCGGGAGCGCGTCGCGACGCTTCGCAAGAAGCACTCGGTCGCCTGGTCCGACACGCGGATCTACCTGCGCGGACACGGCGGCTTCGAGAAGCAGACGCTCGGCGGCCTCGGTCCCGAGGCCTGGGTCAAGGCCTTGCAGGAGCTCGGCATCTCGGAGGTTGGCCTCTACAGCATCACGGGGTGCCGCCTCGCGCGTGACAGTGGAAGCCAGGCCGATAGGCCGCTTCTCGACGTCGCGAACAGCTTCGCGTCGAACTTTCATCGACTGCTCCCGGACAAGCGGGACGTGTTCGCGAGGACGGAGTACCTGGGGGTCCTGACGGACGGACGGAAACAGACGACTCCGACGATCGCCCCCAATCCGACCAACTTTCGCAGCAAGGCGCCAGGCAGCAAGGTCCGGTTCACCTGGGGCAAGGGCGGGCAGGTGCGCGAGATGGTCTACCAGTGAGAGGCGCCGGCGGTCGCGACGCCTTCACGACCGCTCTGGCACCGTCCGGTCGAGCGCCACGCGACGCGTCGTCCGCGACGGCGCTGCGCGTCCGCGTGAACGGCCGCGGGGCTCAGGCCTCGAGCGGGCCGATGTCCTCGCCCGACAGCACGAAGAACGCCTCTCCGTAGGTCTTCAGGTGCTCGAGCGCCGTGTCCATGTCTTCCTGGGTGTGGCCGCGCGTGATGTTCACGCGGAGCCGCTCCTCGCCCTGCTTCACGGACGGGTAGGTGAGCGGCACCATCAGCACACCGCACTCGAGCAGGGCGACGTGCATGAAGAGCGTCTTGCGCTCCTCGCGGCACATGACCGGCATGATGTGCGTGTTGCTCGTGCCGAGCTCGAAGCCCGCCTCGCTGAGCTTCCCGCGGAAGTACTCGGCCTTCTGGGTCAGCTCGCGCACCATCGCCGGGCCGTCGGCCTCGAGCATGTCGAGGATCGTGCTCGCGGCGGCGACGACGGGGACGGGGAGCGAGGCGCTGAAGAGGAAGCTTCGCGCGTTGTGCTTGATGAGATCGACGACGTCGCTCTTGCCGAGCAGGATGCCGCCGATCCCGCCGAACGTCTTCGAGAACGTCGAGACGAGCACCGGGACGCGGTCGCGGAGGCCGGTCTCCTCGAGGATGCCCGTGCCGCGCTCGCCGAGCGTGCCCGTGCCGTGGGCGTCGTCGACGACGAGGACGGCCTCGTAGCGGTCGCAGATGTCGACGAACTCGGCGAGGTGCGCCTTGTCGCCGTCGAGCGAGTAGACGCCCTCGACGAGGACGAGCGCGTTCTTCCGCTCGCGCGACTTGAGGATGCGCTCGAGGCTCTTGGCGGAGTTGTGGTTGAAGAAGCGGACCTCGGGCGCCCGGCCCGGGACGCCCGCCGCGAGGAACGTGCCGTCGAGGATGCAGGCGTGGCTGTAGCTGTCGAGGACGAGCGTCGTGTCCTTGTCGGCGAGCGCGGCGATCGTGCCGAGCATCGCCTGGTAGCCGGTCGTGAAGGTGAGGCACGTCTCGAAGCCGAACCACTTCGCGAGGCGCTTCTCGAGCTCGACGTGCTCGGTCGTCGTCGCCTGCGGGCGCGAGCTCGACAGGCCGCACGCGTACTTGTCGATCGCCTTCTTGGCGGCCTCCTTCACGCGCGGGTGGTTCGTGAGGCCGAGGTAGTCGTTCGAGCTGAAGTTGATGATCGGCTTGCCGCCGATGCTCGTGTGGAGGCCGCCGGCCTCGAACTCGCGGAAGTAGGGGTAGACCTGCTTTTCCTTCGCCTCACGGACGCGGGCGAGCTCGGTACGGGCCTTGTCGTCGATCCAGCTCATGGCGGGGCCCTTTTCGCACAGCGGCCCGCCAGCTTCCAGCGGAGAGGGCCGCGAAGCGACCTACGCGCGGCGGCTCCGCGTACGGCTCAGGCGCGGCGCATGACGAGCGCCGACGCGTTGCCGTAGTAGCCGACCGCCGTGAGGAGCACCGTGTCGACCTTGGCCGGCGCGCTCCCCGACACCAGGCACGACGGCGCCGCGCCGCCGAGCCAGGCGAGGGCGGCCGACATCGCGAGGGCGCCGCCGGCGCCCAGCGTCTCGCCGAAGACCTGCTTGGGCGCCGCGACCGCGACCTCGGCTCCGACGGCCTTCGCGATCGCCGCGCGCTCCTCGTCGTCGAACCGCGCGATGCCGGAGACCCCGGAGACGACAAGATCGACGTCATTCGCGGTCACGCCGGCGTCCGCCAGCGCGGCGGCGATCGCGCGCTCGAGCGCCTCGCTCGACGCGAAGAGCAGCGTGACCTCGTCCTTCGGCGCGATGAACGCCGTTCCGTACCCGTCGACCGTCGCGAGGACCTTCGCGCCGCGCGCCGTCGCGCGCTCCAGCGGCTCGAGGACGTGGAACGCCGCGCCCTCGCCGAGGCGCGCCCCGGCGCCGTTCGTCCCGAGCACGCGGAGCTTGTCGAACGCGAGGAAGAGCGCCTCGCTCATCGACTCCCCGCCGCCAGTCAGGATCGCCTCGGCGCGCCCCGTCTCGAGGAAGATGTCGGCGCACGCGATCGCGTCGAGCGCGCCGCAGTTGCCGTCGGACACGCTGACGTTGAGCGCGCGGAGATCCTCCCAGATGCTGACGTAGCCGCTCGCGCTGTTCGAGACGGTGTTCGGGAACTTCGCCGGGTTGATGTAGCGCGCGTCCTCGAGCACCGCGACGCGATCGAGCTCGGTGATCGCCTCGAGGCTGCCGTAGGCGTTCGAGCAGCAGACGCCGACGCGCTCGGGCGACAGCGCGGCCCACTGGCCGTCCTTCTTCAGGCCGGCGTCGTGGAGCGACAGGCGCGCCGCGACGACGAGGAGCTTCGTCAGGCGGTCGAGCGTGCGGAGGCCCTTGTCGCCGAGGTGCTTCGTCGGATCGAAGCCCGGCACCTCGACGATCGGCGGATCGTCGTACGCGGAGGCGTCGAAGCTCGCGACGGCTCGGCGGGGCGGGGCGTCGGTCCCCTCGGCGGCGAGGCCGCCGAGCGTCTCGGTCGCGCCGGTCCCGAGCGCGCTCGCGATGCCGAGGCCGGTGATCGCCCGGGGCTTCACGACGCCGTCTCCTTCGGCGGGGGGAGCTTGCCCGGGCGGGCGAGGCAGGTGACCGAGTTGTAGCCGCCGAACGCGAGCGAGTTGTTGAGGACGATGTCCGCCTTGCCCTTGCGCGCCTCGTTGGCGACGACGTCGACGTCGCACTCGGGATCGGGCGTCTCGTAGCCGATGGTCGGCGGGTAGATCCCCGTCTCGAGCGTCATCAGGCAGCCGATCGCCTCGAGCGCGCTCGCGGCGCCCATGCAGTGCCCGAGCATGCTCTTCATGCTCGAGATCGGGACGCGGCGCTCGCCGAAGACGTCGCGCATGACCTTCGACTCGGCCGCGTCGTTGTGCTTCGTCCCGGTGCCGTGCGCGTTCACGAAGTCGATCGCCGACGCCTCGAGGCCGGAGCGCTCGATGGCCTGGCGCATCGCGCCGATGCTGCCGGCCGCCTCGGGGTGCGGCCGCGTGATGTGGTAGGCGTCGCACGTCATCCCGTGGCCGCCGACCTCGGCGAGGACGCGCGCGTCGCGGCGGACGGCGTGGGCCTCGGACTCGACGATGAGGACGCCGGCGCCCTCGCCCAGGATGAGGCCCTGGCGGTTGAGATCGAACGGCTGACACTTCGCCGGCGCCATCGCCGCGAGGCGGACGAACCCCGAGAACTGCAGCTCCTGCAGCATCTCCGCGGCGCCGGTGACGATCACGTCGGCCTTGCCAGCGCGGATCAGATCGCAGGCGAGCCCGATCGCGTAGTTCCCGGCGGCGCAGGCGGCGGGGAGCGTAAGGACCGCCCCCTCGGCCCCGAGAGCGCGCGCGACGTGGATCGGGAGCAGCGTGGAGCCGTACTTCGGGATCCACGCGCGACGAACGCCGGGCAGGCCCTTGGCGATCCACGCGTGGTCGAGGTCCTCGAGCACGTCGGCCTCCCCCATCGTCGTGCCGAGGACGACCGACGCGCGCGGTCCGGCGAGCGCGCCGTCGGGCAGCGCGGCGTCGGCGATCGCCATGCGCGCGGCCGCCAGCGCCATCTGCGAGCAGCGCCCCATGCGGCGCGCCTCGGCAGCGGAGAGGTGATCGCGAGCGCGGAACGCCTTCACCTCGCCGGCGTTCGACCGCCCGAGGCTCGACGCGTCGAACGCCTCGACCGGCGTAATGCCGCTCTTGCCCGCCGCGAGGGACGCGAAGAAGGCCTCTTTGCCAAGCCCGATCGAGCTGACGACGCCGACCCCCGTGATGAACACACGCACGCGATGAAGCTCCCTCTCGGGGGTGCTTATACCTCGCGCCGCTGTGCGGGAGCAACGCGCAGCGCGCGGCGGCGAGCGCGCGCGGCGTCACGATTTTCGCGTGATTCATCGCATGGTTGAACCACTTTCCGGGCGCGTAGCATCCTTCGCGTTGCGCCGTGAATTACGCAACGCCTGATCAGGCTTTGACGCCTTGCGCGACGTACATCGCCGCAGTAATACGCGCGCGCCCATGAAGTACCTGGTGGCGCACCCCGCGCGAGGCCTGCGATGAGCGGGCGCGATCCGAAGCTCGTCCCCCCGACGCTGAGCGACGCCCTCCGTCAGCTCTCGAACCGCGAGGACCGCGGCTTCGTCTTCGTCCGGCCGGACGGCACCGAGCGCTTCTGCTCGTTCCGCGAGCTCGGCGTCGAGGCGGAGCGCCGCGCGGCCGATCTCCACGCCCGCGGCCTCGTGAAGGGCGACCGCCTCGCCATCGCGGTGCCGGATCCCGACGAGTTCGTCCTCTCGTTCCTCGGCGCGGTGATGGGCGGCATCGTGCCGGTCCCGATCTCGCCGCAGCTCTCGTTCAAGAACATCGAGGGCTACCACGACACCGTCGCGCACATCGCCAACGCCTCCGGCGCGTCGCTCTTGCTCACGACGGCGACGACCCGCCAGTACGTCGACCCGATCGCCGCGCGCGCGCCGAAGCTTCGCGGCATCGTGACGGTCGACGAGCTCGGCAAGGAGGACCACGGCAAGGTCGACGTCGCCGTCGATCCGACGGACCTCGCGTTCCTCCAGTTCACGTCGGGCAGCACCTCGCGCCCGAAGGGCGTGATGGTCTCGCACCGCAACCTCGCCTGGAACAGCGAGAGCTTCATGATCCACGGGCTCGCGAAGGACTCCTCCTTCGACAAGGGCGTCACGTGGCTCCCGCTCTTCCACGACATGGGCCTCATCGGGTTCGTCGTCGGTACGATCTTCACGGACATCCCGGTCGTCTTCCTTCCGACCGCGAGCTTCGTCCGCAACCCGCGCATCTGGCTCGACAAGATCCACCAGCACCGGGGGACCATCACCTACGCGCCGAACTTCGCCTACGCGCTCGTCGCCAAGCGCCTGAAGGACAAGGACGTCGCCGATCTCGATCTGTCCTGCCTCCGCCGCGCGGGCTGCGGGGCCGAGCCGATCCAGGCGAAGACGCTCCGCGATTTCGCGGCCAAGCTCGCCCCGGCGAAGTTCGATTCGAAGGCGTTCCTGCCCTCGTACGGCATGGCCGAGGCCACGCTCGCCATCACGTTCGTCCCCCACTCGACGGGCGTGCGCACGGACGTCATCGAGAAGAAGAGCCTCGAGGCCGGCGACGCGAAGCCCGCGTCGAGCATCGAAGCCGCGGAGGCCGATCCTTCGATGCTTCTCGCGGACGTCCAGGAGCTCGTCAACTGCGGGAAGCCCTTCCCGGAGCACGCGCTGGCGATCGTCGACGAGGCGGGAAACCGCCTGGGCGATCGGCGCGTCGGCCAGATCGTGACGCGCGGCCCGAGCGTCTCGGCCGGCTACTACGAGGAGCCCGAGCTCACCGCCGACGCCTTCAAGAAGGGCCCGGACGGCGAGACGTGGCTCTACACGGGCGATCTCGGTTACACGGTGGGCGGCGAGGTCTTCATCTGCGGCCGCCTGAAGGACATGATCATCGTCCGGGGGCGGAACTTCTATCCGAACGATCTCGAGTGGGTCGTGAGCGAGCTGCCCAGTGTGCGTCGCGGCAACGTCGTCGCGTTCAGCGTCGATGTGAGCGGCCCGGAGGGCGCGGGCGAGCAGCTGGTCATCGCCGCGGAGGCCTTCCAGGCCGACGCCGAGGCGCTCAAGCAGACGATCGCGCAGGCGATTGTCTCGAATTTCTCGCTCACTACGCACGAAGTCGTGATCGTGCCGCAGGGCACGCTGCCGCGGACGTCGAGCGGCAAACCCCAGCGCCGGAAGACGCGGCAGCTGTATCTCGACGGCACACTCGGCCGCGCACGCGCCGTGCAAGGCAAGGACGGACAGCCCGGCGACGCGGGGGCGAGCGCGTAGCTCGCTTCGCGGCGAACGGCTGGCATAGAGGTCAATTCGAATGGCACGCAACCGAACCGAGCTCCTGGATGTCTTTCGCGCGACGGCCACCGAGGTCGCCGAGAAGGACTTCAACGCGGTCGCCGAGACCTCGACGATCGCCGAGCTCGGCATCGACTCGCTCGGCATGTTGGAGATCATCGGCTCGCTCGAGCGCGAGCTGCGCATCCAGATCCCCGACGAGTCGCTCGCGGGCATCGTGACCGTCAAAGACTTGCTCAACGCCGTCGAATCGCGGCAGAGCGTTACTTCGTAGACCGCGAGGAGATCCGATGACGAACTTGAAGGAAGAGCTCCGTGAGCTGATCGCCGAGATCGCCGAGAAGGACGACGTCCCTGACGACGTCTCGTTCAAGGACCTGGGCATCGACTCGATGATGGGCGTCGAGATCGTCGCCGCGATCGAGCGCAAGTACCAGGTGAAGATCGACGACGCCGAGCTCGTCGAGGTCACCACGCTGAACAACTCGATGGCGCTCGTCCAGAAGAAGCTCGGCGCCGCCGAGGCCACGGTCAGCGCCGCGGAGTAGCGCTCGCGCGTGCCGTGACGGCCGCCCGCCGTGCGTGGCGGCCCGCGCGCGAGGCTTCGGCGCAGCCGCGCGCGCGCGGCGGATCCGCGGAACGACGCGCGCGTCGCGCGCTACTCCTCCGCGCCGCCCGAGAGGACGTAGGCGTCGACGGCGCGTCGCTCGCGCGCGAGGAACGCGTCGAGGATGGCGCGGAAGCGCGGATCCTCGACGTGGTGCGCGGAGTACGTCGTCGTCGGGGCGAAGCCGCGGACGCGTTTGTGCTCGCCGCCGGCGCCCGGGTTGAAGGTCGCGAGTCCGCTCCGGATCGCGGCGTCGATGCCGTCGTAGTAGCAGACGTTGAAGTGCAGAAAGGGCTGGTCGACGGTCGCGCCCCAATAGCGGCCGTAGAGGACCTTGTCCTTCTTCACGTTGAACGCGCTCGCGACGATCTCGCCGCCGGCGTCGCGGGCGACCGTCCACGCGAGGCGGCTCGTGAAGCGCTGCCGGACGAGGTCGAAGAAGCGCTTCTTCAGGTAGCGGCGGCCGTAGAAGTACTTGTCGACGGTCGTGCCGTACAGCGCGTGCATCGCGTCCGCGAGCTCGGCGCCGTTCGGACCGAGGAGCTCGGCTTCGCTCAGGGTGGAGATCGTGAGGCCGTCCCGCGCGGGCTGCTTTCGCTCGCGGCGGATCTGCGTCCGCTTCTTCTGCGGGAGCGTCGCGAGGAAGTCCTCGAACGTCGTGAAGCCGGCGTTCGACCAGTGGTACTGGACGCCGTGGCGGAGCGAGAGCCCGGCGGCGCCCCAGAGGCGCGCCTCGGCGGCCTCGGGGAAGAGCACGTGGGCGCCCGACAGCTCCATCTCGCGCGTGATCGTGCGGATCGCCTCGGCGAACACCGCGACGATCTGGCCGCGCTCGCGCGACGGATGCCAGAGCACGCGGTGCCCCGTGGCCGGCGTGAAGGGGACCGCCAGGACGAGCTTCGGGTAGTAGGCGAGGCCCATCTGCTGGGCGAGGTCCGCCCAGCTCCAGTCGAAGACGAACTCGCCCTCGCTGTTCGTCTTCAGGTAGGCAGGGGCGGCGGCGACGAGCTCGGCGCCGTCGTAGAGGACGAGGTGCCGCGGGAGCCAGCCGGTGCGCCCGCCGACGCACCCGGCCTCCTCGAGGCAGTCGAGCCACGCGTGCTCGACGAACGGCGAGGCGTCCTCGCGGACGAGCGCGTTCCAGCTCGCCTCCGGAACCTCGGCGACGCGCTCGACGACGCGGAGCTCGAGGGTCACGGCGCCTCCTGCAGCGCGGTCCGCGCGACGGCGCGCGGCGCGTCGTGGTCGGCGATCGGGGCGGGCCTCAGCCCGGATCTCGTCGGACGAGCGCGAACCATTGGTTTCGGTGCTTGCCGTCTTTGTAGGCGACGCCGATCGACACGTGGCTCGACAGCCCGCGCAGGTAGTCGATCATCCCGCCGTTGATGATGCCCGCGAGGCCGCCCTCGTTGCTCGCGATCTTCGGCCAGCTCGGTGGCTTGGCCTTCGGGATCTTGGCGTAGTCGATGACGAGCTCGCCCTCGTGCTCGCCTTCGCCCTTCGTGACGCCGAAGTAGCCGGGGCCCGTGAAGGCCTGCATGGACTGGTGGTTGTAGCCGCCGACGGGGAAGTCCTCTCCCTCCAGCTTCACGAAGCGCTTCTGGAAGCGCGAAAACAGCGGGAGCGTGTTCTGCCCGTCGTGGATCACCTCGACGAGCGGCCCGACGCTGCTCGGCACGAGGAAGTCGAGATCGAGCGGGAGGTGCCCCTTGGCGGCCTCGAAGAGCGCCTGCTGGTAGTGCTTCGACCAGGTCCGGATCGTGTGCAGCCGGCCGTCGTGTCCCAGGCCGTCGAGGACCTGGGTGAGGCGGGGGAGGTCGATCTTCGGCTCGAGGAGGGTGGTCACGTCCATGGCGTCGACTCTCTCCACTACCAGACGACCGGGAAAGTTGCCCGGCCTTCGGGCCTTTTGGTTCGATTCGGCGCATGGCACACCGTCCCGCGCTCTTCGCTGCTCTCCCCGCGTTTGCCCTCGCCGCGCTCGCGCTCGTCGGGTGCAACTCGCCCGGCCTCACCTCGAAGGCGAAGTCGCCGGGCCAACAGGCCGCGGCGCCCGCCGGGAAGGCGACGACGACCTCCGCCCGCGTCGCCCAGCGCGCGGCGCCCACCTCGCAGGCCCCCGCCGTCTTCACCCCGGGCCTCTCGGTCTCGGACCTCATCGCAGAGGCGTGCGGGATCAAGCCGCGCGGCAAGGCGGTCACGCCGAGCTTCGAGTACGACTCGGCCGCGCTGGCGGAGGACGATCGCGAGATCCTCGGCGAGATCGCCAAGTGCCTCTCGGAGGGCGCGCTCCGCGGCAAGAACGTCGTGCTCGTCGGGCGCACCGACGCGCGCGGCGAGCCGGAGTACAACCTGACGCTCGGCGAGAGCCGCGCGGACGCCGTGCACCGCTACCTCGTCGACCTCGGCGTCGGCCGGGGACAGATGCGCGCGACGTCGCGAGGCGAGATCGACGCGACCGGTAAGGACGAGGACGGCTGGGCTCACGACCGCCGGGTCGACATCGAGCTCGCGCTCTGATCGAGGTCGGGGCTGCGCTTCCGCCGGGCCCGCGGCGGACTAAGATGGCCGCGTGAACGGGGCCCTGGAGAGCGGGACCGCGGAGCTCGTACCGCTGCCGCGGGCGTACTTCGAACGGGACGCGCTCGTGCTCGCGCGCGCGCTCGTCGGCACGCGTCTGGTCGTCATGCCGGCGCGCGGATCGGCGGCGCGCGTCGCGCGCATCGTCGAGACCGAGGCCTACCGCGGACCGCGCGACCGCGCCTGCCACGCGCGCGTCGGCCTGACGAAGCGCACGCGCACGCTCTACGGTCCACCCGGGCACGCGTACGTGTTCCTCATCTACGGGATGTACGACTGCTTCAACGTCGTCTCGTTTGCCGACGGCAAGGGGCACGCTGTCCTCGTGCGCGCCGTGGAGCCCGTGAGCGGCCTCGCCGGTGACGCGAGCACGGCGGGGCCGGGGCGCTTGACGCGCGCCCTCGAGATCACGCGCGCCGACGACGCGATCGATCTCGTGGCGGGCGAGCGGATCTTCATCGCGGCGCGCGACCGCAGGCCCCGCATCGCCGTCAGCGCGCGCGTCGGCGTGGCCTACGCCGGCGAGTGGGCGGACAAGCCGTGGCGGTTCTACGATCGCGACAGCGCGCACGTCTCGCGGCCGCCTCGGCGCTCCATCGGGCGGCACGGCGACCTGGGCTGATCCGGAGTCGTCGCGCCCGAGCGCCGGCGACAGGCCAGAGGAAGCTCGGCGTTCGAGCGCCGCGATCCTGCAGCGTCAGCCGCGGGTGCCTCGCCGCGTGCCGCGCCCGCGCGAGGCCACGCGTCAGAGCGACTGCCACACGATCGCGCGCGCCGTGGTCCCGGGGGGAGCGTCGACGACCAGCCGCAACGTCTCGCCGCGCCGCGCGCAGACCGGTCCGCGCGGAGGGACGAGCCCGGCGGCCGCGGACAGCGCTTCGCCCCGGGCGTCGCCCGACGCGTCCTCGAACCAGGCGCGCACCGGCGCGCTCGCGCCAAGCGACGCGCGGAAGCAGCCGTCGCTCGCGCCTGCCGTCACGACGGTCGGCGTCGTCGCGTCGGTCGCGCGGCTGATCTCGCGCATCGACGGCAGCTCGGTCGCGCCGCGCGCGGCGAGATCGTCGAGGCTCGGCGCACGCGTGGCCGAGCTCGCGTCGGGGCCGTCGCCGCCGTCGCTGACCGCCGGGCTCGCCGACGGCGGAGGGGGCGGCGCGCCCGGGGCCGCAGGGCTTCGCGCGCACGCCGCCATCGCGAGCGCCGAGCAGATGACCGCGGTCCGGACGTCGCGCGCGATCACGCCGGCACTCCGGCGATCTCGCGCGCACGGAGGCGCGCTCCCGGACGCTCCCGCGATCTCCCGCGCACGGAGGCGCGCTCCGGACGCTCCGGCGATCACGCGCGCGCGGAGGCGCCGTCCCGGGCGGGGCGGCCTTCGGCCAGCTTCTCGTCCTCGGTGACGTCCATCCGGCACGAGCCCTGGAACTCGACCCCGCGCTCGATGAAGACCGACGGCGAGCTGATGTTGCCGATGAGCTTGCCCGGCGCGTGGATCTCGATGGCCTGGCTCGCGCGGACGTTGCCGTGGACGGCGCCGCCGCGGACGATCACGGTGGCGACGTCGATCTCCGCGTGGACCTCGGCGCCGTCGCCGATGATGAGCGTGTCGTCGCTCTTGATCTCGCCGTTGAAGAGGCCGTCGATGCGCACGCGACCCTCGAAGTAGAGCTTCCCCTCGAACCGCGTCCCGCGGCCGAGGAGCGCCGTGATTTCCGTGGAAGGAAGTGCGTCCATGCTGTGGCTTCGGGTAGCAGCGGAGCGATGCCGTGGCAATCGGATCGTCATGAGCCCGCCTCGCGCGAGGTCGCCCGAGCGGGGCGATGCGCGCGCGCCCGTCGCGTCCGCGGAGGCCTTCGCGCGCGCGAAGGTCGCGTCCGCGGACGCCCTCGCGTGGGCAGCGCTTATCGAAGTGCAAGGGCGCGCCTTTCGCGCGCCTGCACGGTTTGTCGCCGGTTGCCCGTGCGTGCTCTAATGGATGCATGTTGCCCCGATCCGTTTTGTCGTCCGCGCTCGTGCTCGGCGTGCTCGCGCTCGCGGCTCCTGGTCTCGCGCAGCAGGCGCCCCCCGACGTCCTGCCGCCGGCCGCCGACAACGACGGCGCGAGCGGCGGCGGCAGCGGCCCCGCGTCGGAGGTGCCCGAGAAGAAGGCGCCTTCCGCGCCGATGGCGGGCTACGCGTACAGCGACAAGCCGACGGCGTCGTCTCGGGCGCCGCGCTCGCGCTACCGAGCGCGAGGGCCGGTCGTCAACATGCCGGGCTTCGAGCAGACCGCGGACGGCGGCTCGCGCCTCTTCGTGCACCTCTCGCAGGGCGTGCCGGTCGAGGAGCGCGCGGCGCAGGGCTCGATCACGTACGTGCTCAAGGGAGCGAGCCCGCGCGTCTGGAACAACACCAACGCGCTCGTCACGGTCCACTTCAACACGCCGGTCGCGCGCGCGCGCCTCGTCCCCCGCGGCCAGGACCTCCTGTTCGTGGTCGATCTCCGCTCCGCCGCGACGCCGACCTGGAAGATGAGCGAGTCGGCCGACAAGACGTCGATGCTGACGATCGACTTCCCCAAGGGCGACTACCTGCAGGCGGGCGGAGAGGTCGCGGCGACCGACGGGCAGCCCGCCGAGCCGAGGCCGGCCGCTCGTGGTCGGCGCGGCGGCAGGCGAGGCCCGCCTCCCGCGGATCCCCCCGCGCGGTAGCGCGCGCTCGGCCGGCGCCGCGCGTCCGGACGGCCGCGATGCTCTATAAGGGGCAGCGTGCGACGCGGACGACGAAGCAGCTGGCCGACGCGAGCGGGGGCGCTCGCCGTCCTCGCCGTGCTCGCGCCGCGCGTCGCGGCGGCGCGCGAGGCCGGCGCGCTCCACGACGAAGACGACGCCGACGGCGTCGAGGGCCTCGAAGAAGAGGCCTTCGGCACGCGCGGGCTCGTCCGCACGCGCGCCGAGACCGTGAGCTTCGACGCCCGGGCGCGCAGCCTCGAGCTCTCCGGGAACGTCCGGGTGGACTCCCCGCCGTTCCACCTCCGCAGCCAGCGCATCACGCTGTCCCGCACGCGCTACGGCATCGAGGCGGACGGCAAGGGGAGGCTCGCGTTCTGTCCCTGCCTCGGCACGCCGATCACGATCGAGTTCGAGAAGGCGATCGTCGCGCCCCCCGGCGAGCTGATCCTCAAGGATCCGAAGCTCGAGATCTACGGCGTCCCGGTCATGTACCTGCCGTGGTTCTGGATGCGGTCGGACGAGAAGGTCGGCCTCCTGCCGCCCGACATCGCGTACCGCGGTCAGGACGGCGTCTTCGCGGGTGGAGGCGTCCACCTCCCGTGGAAGGAGCGCGGCGCGCGGGAGGCGCTCGATCTGCGCGGCGGCGCGTACCTGAACGGCGGCTTCGTCGCGGACGTCCGTCTCCGTACGCCCGTCGGGCGGACCAAGATCCGGTTCGATCGGCTCCCGGGCGCGCGCGCGCCGGTGTTGCCGGCCTCCTCCGCAGCGAGCAACGCCGACGACGGGCTCGCCGTCGACGCGCGCGGCGCGACCCATGGCGACGGGACGACCATAGCGTGGGACGCCGACGTGATCCGCGGGCGCCGCGGCGTCGCCGCGACGAGCGAGCTCGACGCCGCGGCGAAGCCGTGGGACCGCGCGTCGGCATCGGGAGCGCTCCGCGCCGGCCCGATCGTCGCCGAGACGGGCTTCCGCGCCGTGACCCGGCGCGGCGGGGACCTCGTCGCCGTCGAGGCGTCGGGGCCGTTCGCCGCCCTCCGGTCCTCCGGCGCGATCGCCTCCGGCGTGACCTACGACGCGACGCTGGAGGGCGGCGCCGTGCGCGTGTCCGGCCCCGCCGCGAGCTTCGCCGCGCTCGAGCCGCCGGCGATCACGCCCGACTCCGTGAGCTACGCGCGCGCGGACGTCGGCGCGCTCGCCGCGACCACGCTCGGCCCGCTCGCCGCCTCGGTGACCGCGCGCGGCGCGGCGAACGTCGCCGCCGAGGGGCGGCGAGACGGCGGCGATCGAGCGGGCACGGCGCGGCTCCGGGTCGGCGCGCCGCTCGCGCGCGCGTTCGCCCCGAGCGACGACGACCTTCGCGATCGGAACGATCCGCTGGTGCACGTCATCGAGCCGTTCGCAGAGGCGTCGATCCTCCACGCCAGCGGTGACGGGATCCTCGGCTCGTTGCCGGGGCGCGGCCTCGCGGCGATCTCGGGGACGGCGCCGATCGCCGACGCGGGTCTCGCCTCGACGCTCGGGCGCTGGGGCCGCCGCGAGGCCCTCGAGATCGCGGCCGCCGGCGGCGCGGCCGGAGGCGCGATCGCGACGTCGGGCGTCCGTCCGCTCGCGCGCGGACGCGTGTCGGCGACGCTCGCGTGGTTCGGCGGACAGCTCGAGACCGCGCACGTGATCGGAGGTGGAGGGGAGGGCAGCGCCGTGGTCGCCCGGATGCGCATCGGGCCCAGCGACGGCGCGCGCGTCGTCGCCAACGTCGCGAGCCGCGACGGGATCGATCCGGTCCTCGCCCGAGCGCTCACGGACCCGTCGATCGAGGCGCCCGCGGGCTTCCTCGCGCGCGCAGGGACGACGGGCGGCGCGGGCCTCGTCATCCCGTGGGCGCGCGCGATCGCGACGTCTGTCGGCGTCGACGCCGACGCGTCCAACCAGGAGCTCGTGGGCGCGCGCGCCGGCGTCGAGCTCCGCGATCGCTGCAGCTGCGTCACCCTGCGGGTCAACGGCTCCCACCGGATTGGTCGCGACGGCGTCGACGTGTGGATCGCGTTCGACTTCGCTGCGGATCGTTGATGCCTCCGATCGGTGCCGTGCGCCGGCGATCGGTCGCCGCGGGGGCTCGCCGGCGGACGCGACGACAGCGAGCGCCGCGCTCGGACGCGTCGCCGTCGCTCGGCCGCTCGCCTCGCGCGCACGCCGTGGCGATCCTGCTCTCGCGGGTCGACCGCCGGCGCGCTTTGCTCCTCGCGCTCCAGACATAGTTGAAAGCGATTCTCAGAGTCACGTCTTGTCCTTGCACGCGCATGCTCACGGTGCTGGATTCGAGGTGCACCGAGAAGACGTGCGCGCACGCGGACGTCACGGGACGAAAGGCGAAGCGTCATGAAAGGCGATCCGAAGGTCATCGATCTCCTCAACGAGATCCTCACGGGCGAGCTCACCGCCATCAACCAGTACTTCTTGCACGCGAAGATGTGCCAGAACTGGGGCTACAAGCGCCTCTACGAGCACATCTACAAGGAGTCGATCGACGAGATGAAGCACGCCGACATGCTCATCGAGCGCATCCTCTACCTCGAGGGCCTGCCGAACCTGCAGCGCCTCGGGAAGCTCAACGTCGGCCAGACCGTGCTCGAGATGCTCAACAACGATCTCGGCATCGAGGCCGTTGCGATCCCGCTCCTCAACAAGTCGATCGAGACGTGCCGCCAGGTCGGCGACAACGGGAGCGAGGCGCTGCTCACGAAGATCCTCACGAGCGAGGAGGAGCACGTCGACTGGCTCGAGGCCCAGCTCGAGCTCGTCAAGCAGGTCGGCGAGGCGAACTACCTGTCGCAGCAGATCCGGGACTAGCGCCCGCCCCGGTGTGGGTCAGGGCCGGGAGGCGTGGACGACGCCTCGCGAGCTCGATACGACCTCAGCGGTGGCGAGTCAAATGCCTGATAGTACGGCATTTGTCGCCGGTCTTTCCCCGTGAGGGGTCGGATCGCTCTTGAAATGAAAACGGCTTTCATTATCCTTTAGGGGAGATGTACGTCTGCGTCTGCCTCGCCGTCAGCGACCACGAAGTCCAGAGCGCCATCGAGGGCGGCGCGACGACACGTGAGGCGGTCACCCGGATCTGCGGCGCCGGCGGCGACTGCGGCGCGTGTCACGGGATGATCGCGACGATGATCGAGGATCACGTCGAAGAGAGCGGTCCGATCGTCTGCTGCCCGCCGGCGAGCGCCACGAGCGAACGTCTCGTGCCCGAGACCGCGCTCGTCCGCACCCGCGCCGCCTGACCGCAGCGCGCCTCGTGCGGCCGCTTGGCGCGCGCGATCGTCGCGCCGACGGGGTCGCGTCAGGCGTGCTCGCGCCGACGGGGTTGCGTCAGGCGTGCTCGCGCCGACGGGGTCGCGTCGGGCGCTCGCGCCGATGGGGGCGTCAGAAGAAGAGCACGCCTACCGCGGAGAGCGCTCCGCCGGCGAGCGCCATCGCGAGCTCGGTGCGACGAAACGCGCGCGTTCGGACGAAGCGCACCGCGCCGAGCGCGAAGAGCGCGCCGCCGACGGCGACGAGGAGGAAGACGGTTCCCGACGGGACGGCGGGCGCGGCGAGCGCGGCGCGGAGCCTCGCTTCGGACGCGGCGGGAGACGGCGCGCCGCCGGTCGCGGCGCCGGCTGCGTCGATGCGATGTCCGATCCGCGCGATCTCCGCGTCCGCTCGCTGACGGCGCTCGAGCGCGGTGTCGAGCGCCGCGGTCGCGAGCGTCGCGGCCCGCGAGGCCTGCCACGCGGCGATCGCGGTCGCGTCGTCGCCGCGACGCTCGGCGTCCGTCGCGATCGCCTCGAGGCGCGCGTGACCGCGCGCCGGCGCGCTGCAGCCCGGGCAGCGCGCTTCGGCGGCGGCCCGCGCCAGGACGATGGCCTCGACCCGGTCCTCCCGCGCGAGGGCGGCCTCGCACGCCTCGAGCGAGCGGCGCCCCTCCGACGCGCGGCCGATCCACGCCGTGAGGACGACGACCAGCGCGAGCGCCACGGCCGGGAGGCCGCGGCGGAGCGCCGGAGGCAGGCCGTTCACTGGAAATCTCGGCGCCGGAAGACGAGCGCGCTCACGGCGAGCAGCGCGACGGCGTATAGGACGGCCGTGCCGAGCGCGCCGAGCACGTACGACGGCAGCGCGATGCTCGGGACCTGTCCGAGCAGCACCGGCCGCGCGGGCACGTAGATGAAGAGGTTCGGGAACACCTTCGACAGGACGATGCCGATCGAGCGGACGGTGTCGCCGAAGACCCGCGCCGGGAGGTTGCCGAGCGTGTCGGCGGAGCGGCCGATCAAGAACACCATCACCGTGAAGATCGCGGTGAGGAACGGAGACGAGAACGAGGAGAAGAGCATCGCGATCGCCGTGACGATCGCGACCTCGGCCATCGTCAGCAGCGCCGAGACGAGGACGATCTGCCGCTCCGGCCCGGCCCCGTGCGAGACGACCGCCATCGCCCCGAACGCGAACAGCGCCCACGGCAGGATCAGGAAGACGCGCGAGAGCTTCGCCCGCCACAGCCCCACGCCGAGCACGACCAGGAGGCTCCCGATCACGCCCAGCGTGACGCTGACGTGGACGCTGGACTGCAGCGCGATGATGCCGAGCACCGCGGCGCCGTCGATCGCGACGAACGCGAGGAGCACGGCGAGGATGCCGAAGTACTTCCCGAGGATGTACTCGTGGCGCCGGAGCTTGCGGGTGAGGATCGGGAAGACCGTCTTCAGCTCGAGCTCGCGGTAGAGCGACGTCGCGCCGAGGATGATCGCGACGAGCACCGCGAACGCGGAGATCGACGCGGAGCCGATGTCCGCGACGATGCGCATCTCCTGCCGGACCGACATCGAGGCGATGACGAGGGAGTAGGCGCTCGCGGCGAGCGCCGCCGCCATGAGGCCGAAGAGCACGCGCGCGCGCACGGCCTCCCGGTACGTGTTCATCGCGATGGCGAGGACTCTGCCGAGCATCTCGACGAGACGTTAGATCGGACGGCGCAGTTGGGCTACTTGCCTCTGCACGAGCTGCGGGACGGAGAGCAGCGCCGCGCGCAGGCGCTCCTCGAAGAGGTCCCGCACGATCCCGGGGCCGATGTCGACCATCACCCCGTACGTCAAGAGGACCCGGGCCTCTCCGCCGGGGCCGATGAACGGCTCGTAGCGGAAGAACCCCCACGCGTCGTCGATCCCGTGGGGGCGCGACGGATCGAGCCAGAAGCGGGCCTCGCGCGCGTCGCGACGGACGCGGATCGTGTACGCTGCCTCCATCAAGGCGTTGCCCTGAACGAGCTCGACGAGCTGGTCTCCGCCGCCGGCCGTCCCGACGACGCGCGCGCGCTTCGTCTTCGGCAGGACCCGGCGGAGCGACTCGACGTCGTCGATGACGCCCGCGACCTCGGCCGCCGAACCGTCGACCACGGTGTACGTGATCCCGCCGATCCAGCGGTGCTCGCCGCGCTCCATCGTCTGCTCGCGGATGACGGTCTCGCCGCGCGTGAGGCGGGCGGATTCGTCGGGGCGGAGCGTGTCCGCGCGCGCACGCGTCGTCGCGCCGACGGCGCTCACGAAGGCGAGGGACGCGAGCAGGCGGCGCATGGTCGACGCAGATTAAGGGGCTCGCCGGGTCCGCGCAAGCCGACGCCACGCTCCGGGTTCGCGGGGCCGCGCGACGCATCGATCGCGACCATGGAAGGCCCCGAGACGGCGGAAGATTCTGCCCGCGCTGGGCAGAGCTCACGTGCCGACGACGATGCGAACCCGCGGTCCGATCGAGACGTGCAGAGGTCCGCCGCACTCGTGCAAATCTCCGTCGATCATGTAGCGGAGCGGAGCGTGAGGCGAGCGGATGATCGCGCTCGTCGTCACGGCCTCGTACGCGTGGCCGGGCTTCATCGCGGTGGCGCGCCAGATCCGGGGCAGCTGCGAGACGAAGCCCATCGGCGTCGTGTGGATGCCGAGGAGGTGGAAGGTGTCGGGGCGCTCCGCGAAGCGGTAGAACGGCCGGAAGTTGAGGCCGATCTGGTCGACGGTCCCGCCGGCGACGGAGAGGTAGTCGCGCTCCGGCCAGATCGTCCCGTCGGCCGTCTCGACCGACCCGCGGAAGGGCGCCGCCATACGCTGGATCATGTCGCCGCCGACGACGGCGCTCCCGACGCCGCGGAGCAGCGTCTTGGCGGCGACGACCGGGTTCGGTGGTTGCCCATACGCGTAGTACTCGTGCAGGAAGCCGCAGACGACGCCGGTGCCGAAGTTGAAGCCGTACTTCGTGGCCATCGGCTTGCTTCGGCGCATCGACGAAGGCGCCTCGTCTTCGTCGGTGCTCGCGTTTCGCGGCGGCGCGAGCGAGCCCTCTCCGCGAATGCACATGACGTGACGCTCGACGTCCGCGAGCGGTCTCGCCGCGCGCGCGACGTACGCGCGGCAGAGGCGGTCGAGGAGCCCCTCCGGGCGGCCGCGGCGGACGCCGACGGCGTTGGCGACCGTGTTCATCGTCCCGCCGCGGAGGAAGGCGATCTGCGGCAGCGCGTTGCCCTGGTAGACGTCGAGGAAGCCGGTGATGGTCGTCCCGTTCGTGCCGTCGCCGCCGCTGATCCCGAGGACGTCGATGTCGAGCCGCCGGAAGTCCTCGGCGACGCGGTAGAGCTCGTCGATCGAGCCGGCCTCGCGGATCACGCCGCGGTCGCCGAGCGTGCGCGCGAGGCGGCGGGCGGCGCGCGGATCCCTCAGGTTGCGCCCGCTGCGCGGGTTGAAGATCACGCCGATGCCGGGCACGCTGGCGGGCAGCCTGACCTCCCCGGGGGTACCTCGTCAAGCCGAGGGAAGCTGATTTTCCCGCTCCACTTTCGCGCCCGGCGGTGCCAAGAGGAGATCATGAGCGAGACAGGTCGGGAGGCGAGGGCGGCGCGCGAGTCGGTGCTGGCGGTCAGGGCGACGGATCGCACGGGCGTCGTCGTCACGGGGAGAGACCGGACGAGCTGGCTGAACGGCCTCGTGACGTGCGACTTGACGAAGCTCGGCGCCGGAGGCGCCGCGTACGGGCTCATCGTCGAGAAGAAGGGGCGGATCCAGGCGGACTTCTTCGCGCTGCCCGCGCGTGCGGCCGAGGCGCTCGCGCTCGCGGTGCCGCGCGGCCTCGAGGCCGCGATCGTGGAGACGCTGGACCACTACCTCATCATGGAGGACGCAGAGCTCGAGCAGGTCGACCTCGTCGTCTGGCACCTCCACGGCCCGAAGGCCGCGGCCGTCGCCGCTGCGCTGGAGGTCCCGTTCGGAGGGGCCGTCGATCTGCTGGGCCAGGGCGGCGCGGTCGTCGCGTCGCCGGTCTCGGACGCCGGCGCGCTCGAGGAGGTCCTCTCGGCGCGGGTGACCGAGGCCGGGGGCCTCGTGGCGGACGACGCGTCCTGGGAGGCGGTGCGCATCGAGCGAGGTGTGCCGCGCTTCGGCGTCGAGGTCGACGCGACGCTCTATCCGCAGGAGGCGGCGCTCGAGAAGCTCGCCGTGTCGTTCGACAAGGGCTGCTACCTCGGTCAGGAGGTCGTCTACATGCTCGAGAACCGCGGGCACGTGAAGCGCAAGCTCGTCCCGCTCGACGTCGACGGCGACGCGCCGCTCGGCAAGGGCGAGCCGGTGACGACGCCCGAGGGCGTCGTCGTGGGCGACGTGAAGAGCTCCGCGGTCGGCCCGTCGACGGGGAAGCCCGTCGCGATCGCGATGGTCAAGTGGGCGCAGGCGAAGCCCGGCGCCGAGCTGCGCATCGGAGAGCGCGCCGCGCGCGTCAGAGCTTCCGATCGAGCTTGAAGTGGTTGCCCGTCGCGCCCTCCACCGGGGGCAGCGGCGTCACCTTGAGCATCTCGAGCGCGATCTCCTTGATTCGCCCGTCTTTGCCGAGGCGGAGGTGGAGGCGATCGCCGTCGCTCTTCACGACCTCGCAGCGGCCGAAGGCGAAGTGCTCGACCACGTCGCCGGCGTCGGGGTAGACCTGCTCCTCGTCTTCTTCGACCTTCGGTCGCACCGGACGCGCCGGCATCCCGCCGGGAGCGCTGAACGTCGGCGATGGCTTGGGCGCCGCGGGCTTCGGCTCGCTCGGAGCGGGCGCGGGGGACGCGGCGGGCGCCGGCGGCGATGCGGCGGGTGACGGCGACGCGGCGGGTGACGGCGACGCGGCGGCCGGCGACGCGGAGGGATCGAGCAGCCACACGCCTGCGACGCCGGCTTGGCGCGTCGCGGTGACGTCGTCGAACGCCGTGACGAAGACCTCGAGCGCGACGACGCGGGCCTCGACGATCTCGCCTGCGATCGTCTCGAGACCGGTGTCCGTCTCGCGCGCCAGCACGGCGCGCAGCCCGCAGGTCACGTCGCCTTGCGAGAGGCCGATGCTGCCCTCGAGCGCGACGACCTGCACGCTGCCCGCGATCGCGCGCACCGCGGCGCCCCCGAGCGCGCGGACGCGGACGTCCTGCAGGATGCCGCTCGCGCGCATCCATCCGGCGAGCACGACCTCGTCGCGCAGCGTGCCGAGCAGGGCGTCGGGAAGGCGCGCGGGCTCGGCGAGCCGGAACAGGACGTGGCGGGCGTTGGACGTCGTGACCGTCATGGCGCTGTCTCCTGCTTCACTCGCCGCTCGGCGCGGGCACGTCGCCGTTCGGCGGGGGGATGGTCGCCGGCGGAGGAGTCGTCGCCGGCGGAGGGATGGTCGCTGGCGCCGGCGGGGGAGTCGTCGCCGGCGGGGGAGTCGTCGCCGGCGGGGGCGTCGTCGCCGGCGGGGGCGTCGCCAGCGGGGAGACGTCGGCGCTCGGTGTGGGCTCGGCCGCCGGCTCGCGCGGGCAGCCGGGGCGCTCGCCGCCGCGCTCGCCCGGCTGCGTGGGGCAGCGGTCGATGCGGTCGGGGACGCCGTCGCCGTCGGTGTCGCGGTTCATCGGCGCGTAGGTCACGCCGAGCACGAAGCGGAAGCGCGGCACGGTCGTCGGATCCTGCGTGAGCGGGATCGGTCCGCCGCCGCCGCCGAAGAACGACACGTCGCCGCCGAGCACCGGCGCGGAGCGCAGCCCGAGGAGCCACTCCGCGGGGACGATGGTCTTGCCGTTGGGCGTGCTCCGGATGTCGAACGCCGACTGCTGCGTCGTGTGCTGCTCGGGGAAATTGACGTAGGCGCGCCCCTCGAGGAGCACCGAGAGGACCTCGCGCGGCAAGATGTCGAAGCCCGCGCCGAGGGCCGTCGTCAGCTGCGTCCCGATCCGCGCGCCGGCGAACTCGGTCACCGGCCGGATGCGGGCGCCGACGTCGGCGCCGAAGAACAGGCGCGAGACGCGATAGTCGGCCGCGAGGCTCGGCGCGACGACCATCGTGCGCTCGCCCGCGAAGCTCGTGTTGTCGCCGATCGGCGCGGAGAAGGTGAGGCGCGAGGCGAGCGCGAAGCCCTTCCCGGCGCCGCCCTCGTCCGCGGCCTTCTGCAGGTCGCCGCGCTCGCGCGGGACGAGCGCGTACGCGAGGCCGAAGCGCATGTCGCGGACGGCGGTGTCCCGGACGGGGCGGCCGCCCGTGAGCGGGCTCGTGCCGGCGCCGGTCTGCACGAGCGTGATCGGCATGCCGAGGTCGAACTGGAGCTGGTCGGTGATGCCGTACGCGAAGAGGAAGTTCGCGTTGACCTGATCGTCGATCGCGAACTGGTCGCTGCCCGCGCCCCCGGGCGACGGCCCGTTCACGATGATCGGACGTGACTGCCAGCTTGTGACGAGGCCGAAGGCGACCTGCCGCTCGGCGACGGTCTCCGCGCTGCCGACGGCGGCGAAGCGCTGCGGTCCGGCGTGCGGCCAGAACGTGTCACTGTTGATGCACGTGCTGATCAGCGGGTTCGCGCACTGCTGCGCGCGCGCCTCGCGCTGCTCCGCCGCGAGGACGGAGAGTATCGAGAAGGAGGCCAGAGCCGCCCGGGCAAGGACCCGTCGCATGAGCCCGCGCACCATACCAGAGTTGACTCTTCGGCTTCATTGGGAAAAGAACGTGGCCCCGATGGCCCACAAATCCCCGACGCAGCTCTCCGACGCCGAGCCCCTCCTCCTCGCGAGCGGATCGCCGCGTCGCCGTGAGATCCTCGCTCATCTCGGGGTGCCCACCGTGGTCACCGCGGTCGACGTCGACGAATCGGCGCTGCCGGACGAGTCGGCCGAGGGCTACCTGATCCGCGTCGTCGCCGCCAAGCTCGCCGAGGCGAGCCGCGCGTTCGTCAAGCTCGCCGGCGCGCGCGGCGACACGCTCCAGGGGGTCAACATCGCGTCCGCCTCGGGCGCGGTCCTCGTCGCCGACACGTCGGTCATCGACGAAGGGACGATCCTCGGCAAGCCGTCCGGCGACGCCGACGCCGAGCGGATGATCGCGCGCCTCGCCGGGCGCACGCACGAGGTCTGGACGCGCTTCGCGATCGGCGCCCCCGAAGCGCCGGCGCGGTCGCTCCACGAGGAGACCGTGAAGACGCGCGTGACGTTTCGGCCGCTCACGGCCGCGCGCGTGAAGGCCTACGTCGCGAGCGGCGAGGGGACGGACAAAGCCGGCGCGTACGCCATCCAGGGTCGCGGCGCGGGGCTCGTCGAGCGCATCGAGGGCTCGTACTCCAACGTCGTCGGGCTCCCCGCCTGCGAGGTGATCGTCGCGCTCGAGCGGCTGGGTCTCTGGCCGTGACGCGAGACCAGCGCCGCGGCGGGCTCGTCGTCGCGGGCGTTGGCCTCTTCGCGCGGCTCGCGGTCGTCGCCTGGGCCGCGGGGCGGATCCCGCCGACGGCGGACGGAACCTACTACGACACGCTCGCGCGGCGCCTCGCCGAGGGGCACGGCTACACCTGGCTCTGGCCGGACGGGGCCGTGACGTACGCGGCGCACTACCCCGTCGGTTACCCGGCGATCGTCGCGCTCGGCTATACGCTCTTCGGCGCGCGACCGGTGGTGGCGATGGTGCTCAACGCGCTCGTCGGCGCGGCCGCCGGCGTCGGCGTATGGTCGCTCGTCGGGCGGGCGGCGGGGCGGCCGCGGATGGCGCTCGCCGCGGGGCTGGTCGTGGCCCTCCACCCCGCGCTCGTCCCTTACACCGCGGCGCTGATGACGGAGGGCGTGACGACGGCGCTCGTCGTCGTGGCCGCGGCGCTCGCGGCGCACGCCCGCGCGCGCCCGGCGTGGGCGCGCTGGCTCGCGCTCACCGGCGTCGTCATGGGGATCGCCACGCTCGTCCGGCCGCAGTCGCTCGTGCTCGCGCCGGTCCTCGGCTGGCTCGCCTCGACCGGGCGCGACGAGGCGCCGCGCTCCCTCGGCGCCTCGCTCCGCCGAAGCGGCGCGGCCGCTGGGCTCGTCGCGGCGCTGGCGCTCGCGGTGTGCGCGCCGTGGACCGCGCGCAACTGCGCGCGGATGGAGCGCTGCGCCCTCGTCAGCGTGAACGGCGGGTGGAACCTGGCGATCGGCACGCAGACGGAGAGCGGAGGCTGGCACGAGATCGTGGTGCCCGAGGCGTGCGCGACGGTCTTCCAGGAGGCGGCGAAGGACGCGTGCTTCGGTCGCGAGGCGACGCGGGCGATCGCGCGCGCGCCCGGTCGCTGGCTCGCGCGCGCGCCGGCGAAGCTCCGCGCGACCTTCGACTATTTCGGCGCAGCGCCCTGGTACTTGCACGCGGCCAACGCCGACGCATTTCCGCACCGCGCCAAGGTGGCGCTCGGGGCGGTGGAGACGCTCGCGTCACGCCTGCTCCTCGCGGCGGCGCTGGTGGCGGTCCTGCGCCTGCGTTCGGACGAGCCGCGCGGCCTCTTGCGGCGCGCGCGCACGGGGCTCGCCGCGGTCGGGCTCGTCGCGTGCGTCCTCGTGCCGGGCACCGTCGGCTACCTCGCCCTCGCGGGGGCCATCGGCGCCCTCGGGCGGCGCGCTCTCGTGCGCGCGCCGCTCGTCGTCCCGTTCACCGCGGCGATCATCGTCGCGACGGCCGCGCTGCACGCCGTGTTCTTCGGCGCCGGGCGCTACGGGATGGTCGTCGTCCCGTTCGTCGCTGCGGTCGCGTTCGTCCGGCCGAGCGCCACGCGGGAGACCGACGGGCCGGTCGAAACGGCGTAGGCCGCGCGACGCTCTTGCGTGCGCGCCTCCGCGGGCTCATGCTGCGAACGTCGACGCCGTACAGGCGATCGCCGGTCGCGGGGCTCCTCCAAAAGAGCGGCGCCGCGACGGGAGGAAAGTCCGAGCTCCACAGAGCGCGATGCCGGGTAACGCCCGGTGGCGGGAACGTCAAGGAAAGTGCAACAGAGAACAGACCGCCTGGCCGGCCTCGGTCCGCCAGGTAAGGGTGAAACGGCGGGGTAAGAGCCCACCGCGTCTCCGGCAACGGCGACGGCGAAGGCAGACCCCATCGGGAGCAAGGCCACGTAGGCGGGCGTGCCGCCCCGACGACCGCGAGGTCGGAGGAGCGGTGAAGGACGGCTCGTTCGAGCCCGCGGGTAGGCTGCTCGAGGCGACCGGTAACGGTCGTCCTAGAGGAATGATACGCCGCCGCGTCGAGGGCGACCTCGCCGCGGAACAGAACTCGGCTTACGGACGACGTCGACCACGGAGCCCTCGCGCAAGCGGGGGCTTCGCGCTTAAGGGGGTCGTCCTTGACATCGGCGTGGCGGCGGACAAGGATACCAATCCGCTCATCCGCATAGGCAGATACCTGTGAGCCTCGCGCACTACGTCGGCACGCTGAACCTCCTCGGCGACGAGAGTCGCCTGAGGCTTTGCGCGCTGCTCCGCGAGCGCGAGCTGAGCGTCACGGACCTCGTCCGCGTGACCGGAATGTCGCAGTCGCGCGTGTCGACGCACCTCGCGCGACTGCGCGAGGGAGGCTTCGTCCGCGACCGCCGCGACGGGCCGCACGCCTTCTACGCGCTCGCGCTCGAGACGCTTCCGGCCACGGCTCGCGCCGTGCTCGAGGACGCCGCGAGCGCCTCCGACGCGACGCTCGACGGCGATCGCCGGCGGCTCGCCGAGCTCGACGACGAGCGGCGCGGAGGCTTGCCTGAGTCGTTCGCCGGCGAGATGGAGCGGCACTACTCGCCCGGTCGTACGTGGCAGTCGCTCGCGGTGGGCCTCGCCGCGCTCCTCGATCTCGGCGACGTCCTCGACGTCGGCTCCGGCGACGGCGCCGCGGCGGGCTACCTCGCGCCGTATTGCCGCTCGCTCACCTGCGTCGACACGAGCGCGCGCATGATCTCCGCCGCCAAGGAGCGGCTCGCCCGGCACGCGAACGTGGTCGCGAGCGTCGCCGACGTCCACGATCTGCCCTTCCGCGCGGCGTCGTTCGACGCCGTCGTCGTCTTTCACACGCTGACGTACGCCGAGCGCCCGGCGCGCGCGCTCGACGAGTGCGCGCGCGTGCTCCGCGCCGGCGGGCGCCTCGTGATCCTCTCTCTCGACAGCCACGAGCAGCGCGAGATCACCGCGCCCTACGGCGAGCGCCACGCGGGCTTCTCGCCGCGGACCCTCCGCGGGCTCGTCGCGCGCGCGGGCCTCGATGTCACGTTCTGCGACGTCGTGTGCCGCGAGGCCAAGAGGCCGCAATTCCAGGTGGTCCTCGCGACCGCCACGAAGCACAAGCCCACCAAGAACGCGAAGTCAGGTTGAAGGTCATGGCCCCGAACGAACAGCACCCGCTCGAGAAGCTCCTCGCCGAACGCATCGTCATCATCGACGGCGCGATGGGGACCACCATCCGCACGTATGGGATGAAGGAGGCGGACATCCGCGGCGAGCGCTTCGCCGACTCCGAGAAGGACCTCCTCAACAACGGCGATCTCTTCTCGCTGACGCAGCCGAAGATGATCGTCGACATCCACCGGCGCTTCCTCGAAGCCGGGGCCGACATCATCGAGACCAACACGTTCGGCGCCACCAGCATCACGCAGAGCGAGTTCTTCGTCGACGATCCGCGCGAGCACGGCGGGAGGAAGGACGCGGCGTTCTACGAGAAGATCCTGGAGGACGAGTTCCTCGACGGCCTCGCGTGGGAGATCAACGAGGTGTCCGCGCGGCAGTGCCGCGAGGTCGCCGACCGCGTCGCGAACGCCACCGGGCGACCGCGCTTCGTCGCCGGGGCCATCGGACCGCTCACGGTGTCGCTCTCCAACTCACCCGACGCCGACGACGCCGGCTTCCGCGTCGTGACGTTCGATCAGGTCAAGCGGGCGTACGTGCGTCAGATCCGCGCGCTCATCGCCGGCGGCTCCGACGTGCTCCTGGTCGAGACGATCTTCGACTCGCTGAACGCGAAGGCCGCGCTCGTCGCGATCCAGGAGGTCTTCGACCAGGACGGAAAGCGCCTGCCGGTGATGGTCTCGGCGGCGGTCGGGCGCGGCGGCGAGACGATGATCTCGGCGCAGACGGTCGAGGCGCTCTGGAACGCCGTCGAGCACGTCGAGCCGATCTCGATCGGGCTCAACTGCTCGCTCGGACCGGATCTGATGCACCCGTTCCTCGCCGGTAGCTTCGCGGCGAAGGCGAGCGCGCCATCTCGTGTTATCCGAACGCCGGGCTGCCGAACTTCGCCGACGGCTTCGACCTCGAGCCGCCGGACATGGGCCGTTTCCTCGGCGAGTTCCGCCGACCGCGGGCTCGTCAACATCGCGTGGCGGCTGCTGCGGGCAACACCCCTGAGCATCGCGGCCGCGATCGCCCGGGGCGCGCTCGAGCGCCGTCCCCCGCGCGCGATCCCCGCGCGGGCGCGGGCCTGCCCGCCCGCCGGTGAGCGCATGGCGACCGAGCCGCTCCGCCTCTCCGGCTCGCTGCCGTTCACCCAGCAGCCTGGCGTGTTCATGATGATCGGCGAGCGCACCAACGTCGCCGGATCGCCGAAGTTCGCGAAGCTGATCAAGGAGGGCAAGTACGAGGACGCCGTCAGCGTCGCGCGGCAGCAGGTGGAGAACGGCGCCAACGTCATCGACGTCTGCATGGACGAGGGGATGATCGACGGCGTCGCGGCGATGTCGCGCTTCCTCTCGCTGCTCGCGAGCGAGCCCGAGGTCGCGAAGGTGCCCTTCATGATCGACTCCTCGAAGTGGGAGGTCATCGAGGCAGGGCTGAAGTGCCTGCAGGGCAAGGGGATCGTCAACTCGATCTCGCTGAAGGAGGGGGAGGAGAGGTTCCGCGAGCAGGCGAAGACGGTCCTCCGCTACGGCGCCGCGGTCGTCGTGATGGCCTTCGACGAACAGGGCCAGGCTGCGACCTACGAGGACAAGATCCGGATCTGCAAGCGCGCCTACGACATCCTCGTCGGGCTCGGCTTCCCGCCGGAGGACATCATCTTCGACCCGAACATCCTGACCGTCGCGACGGGCATCTCCGAGCACGACAACTACGCCGTCGACTTCATCGAGGCCACGCGCTGGATCAAGGCGAACCTCCCGCACGCGAAGGTCAGCGGCGGAGTCTCGAACGTGTCGTTCAGCTTCCGCGGGAACAACCACGTGCGCGAGGCGATGCACTCCGCCTTCCTCTTCCACGCCATCGGCGCCGGGCTCGATATGGGCATCGTCAACGCCGGGATGCTCGAGGTCTACGAGGAGATCGAGCCGGAGCTCAAGACGCTGGTAGAGGACGTGCTCCTGAACCGCCGGCCCGACGCCACCGAGCGCCTCGTCGACTTCGGCGAGCGGCTGAAGGCGGAGAGCGCCGGCGGCGGCGCGACCGAGAAGAAAGAAGAGGAGTGGCGCAAGGGCACCGTCGAGGAGCGGCTCTCGCACGCGCTCGTGAAGGGCATCGACGCGCACATCGACGCGGACACCGAGGAGGCCCGCGCCAAGCTCGGGCGGCCGCTCGCGGTCATCGAGGGGCCGCTCATGGCCGGGATGAGCGTCGTCGGCGATCTCTTCGGCGCGGGAAAGATGTTCCTCCCGCAGGTCGTCAAGTCGGCTCGCGTGATGAAGAAGGCGGTGGCCTACCTCACGCCGTTCATGGAGGCCGAGAAGGCGGCGCTCGCCGCGGCCGGTCAGACCGTGAAGACCCAGGGGAAGATCGTCCTCGCCACCGTGAAGGGCGACGTCCACGACATCGGCAAGAACATCGTCGGCGTCGTGCTCGCGTGCAACAACTACGAGGTCATCGACATGGGCGTCATGGTCCCGTGCGAGAAGATCCTCGCGAAGGCGAAGGAGGAGCGGGCCGACCTCATCGGGCTCTCCGGGCTGATCACGCCCTCGCTCGACGAGATGACCCACGTGGCGCGCGAGATGGAGCGGCAGGGCTTCAAGCTCCCGCTGCTCATCGGCGGGGCGACGACGTCGCGCGCGCATACGGCGGTCAAGATCGCGCCGCACTACAGCGAGCCCGTCGTCCACGTGCTCGACGCGAGCCGCGCGGTCCCGGTGACGACGAGCCTCCTCAGCGAGGAGAGCCGGTCGGCGTTCATCGCCGAGCACCGCGCCGAGTACGACAAGCTCCGGCGGATCCACGCCGGACCGAAGCACAAGTCGATCTCGCTCGCGGCGGCGCGCGCGAACCGCACGCCGATCGCGTGGCGCGCCGAGGACGTCGCGCGCCCGGCGCGCACCGGAGTCGTCGTGCTCGACGATTTCCCGCTCGCGACGCTCCGCGAGTACATCGACTGGACGCCGTTCTTCCACACGTGGGAGCTGCGCGGGGTGTATCCGCGGATCCTCGAGCACGAGACCTACGGTGAGCAGGCGCGGAAGGTCTTCGCCGAGGCCCAGGAGCTGCTCGAGAAGATCGTCGCGAACGAGCTCTTCACCGCCCGCGGCGTCTACGGTCTGTTCCCGGCGAACGCCGTCGGTGACGACGTCGAGGTCTACGAGGACGAGGCGCGCGCGAAGGTGCGCGCGCGCTTCCACTTCCTCCGCCAGCAGACGGAGAAGGCCGCGGGGACGCCGAGCCGGTCTCTCGCGGACTTCGTCGCGCCGAAGGACTCGAGGCTCGCCGACCACATCGGCGCGTTCGCGGTCACGACGGGGATCGGCGTCGAGCAGCTCTGCGCGCGCTACCGGCGCGAGCTCGACGACTACAACGCCATCATGGCCGAGGCGCTCGCCGACCGCCTCGCGGAAGCCTTCGCGGAGTGCCTGCACGAGCGGGTGCGCGCCGAGTGGGGCTTCGGCGCGGGCGAGGGGTTGAGTAAGCAAGAGCTCATCGAGGAGAAGTACCGCGGGATCCGCCCGGCGGCCGGCTACCCGGCCTGCCCGGACCACACCGAGAAGGGCACGCTCTGGCAGCTGCTCGACGTCGAGAAGAGCACCGGCATGAAGCTCACGGAGTCGTTCGCGATGTGGCCGGGCGCGAGCGTGAGCGGCCTCTATTTCGCCCACCCGGAGGCCCGCTACTTCAGCCTCGGGAAGATCGAGCGTGACCAGATCGCCGACTATCACGTCCGCAAGGGGATGCCGCTCGCGGAGGTCGAGCGGTGGCTCGGCCCGAACCTGGCGTACACGCCCGGCGCGCCGGCCGCCGCGGAGGACGCGGCCTGAGACGCCGCCTCGCGGCCATCGAGGGCGTCGCGGCTACCCTCGGCTGAGGTCGTGCTCGTGGGGTCGGCGCGAGTCCACGACCCCGCGGGACGCTTGGCCGATCCGCCGTCCGTTCGATGATAATGAGCGCCATGCCCGTCGTCACCGCGCTCTACGGTTCGCTCCACGCCCTCCTCAACATCGCGCTCGCGAGCCGCGTCTCGGCGATCCGGATGCGCGAGCGGGTCGCGCTGGGCGACGGCGCGTCGAAGGTCCTCACGGTCGCCGTTCGCACGCACGCGAACAACGCCGAGTCCGTCCCGCTGGCGCTCGTCCTGCTGCTCCTCGCGGAGCTCTGCGGGGGCGCGAGCTTCTGGCTGCACGTGGCCGGTGGCTCGCTCCTCGTCGCGCGGATCATGCACGCCGTGGGCATGCCGAGGCCGGCCCCGAACGTGTTCCGCTTCGTCGGCACGGCGGTCACCTGGATCGGGATCGCCGCGATCGCGTGCTGGGTGCTGTGGCTGCGCCGCGGGGGATGAGCGGCGGGGTCGTTACCTGGCCGGTCCTTCCTTGAGGACCTTCACCGTGTCACCGCGGAGCTCGAGCACCTGGACGTTCCCCGCGTAGTACTTCGACATCCCGACGTCGATCCGCCAGGCCTTCTCTCCGCACGCCGCGCTGATGTCCGGCTTCTGCGGCGTGTGCCCCATCACCATACGCTTCGCGCCGAGCGCCCGGAGCGCCTCGTCGAGCGTCGCGCACTCGCTGGGGCCGGGCGCGCTCGAGTACATCCGCGTCCACAGCGGGCCGTCCTCGGACGTGATCTCCTTCGGCAGGGTGCGCGCCTCGCCGAGCAGCCACTTGCGCGTCCCCTCGTTGATCCCGTCGAGCCCGGCCTTGACGTGCTTGGGCAGCACGCCGCCGTGGACGAAGATCGAGTCGCCGACGCGCGCGACGACCGGACGCCGCGCGAGGATCTGCGCGTACGGCCCGCCCGGGAGGAACGCGGCGGCGCGGCCGCGCGCGGGCTGCTCGACCCGCGAGGCGGCGCGGGCGATGCCCTCGTCCTTCGGGTTCACGTCGGCGAACTCCGAGAACGCGCCCCGCGTGACGTACCGGAAGTCGAGCTCACCGTTCATGATCTCGTGGTTGCCCACGAGCGCGACGACCTCGCCGCCGGCCTTCGCCGCGTCGGTCTTCAGCCGCTCGAACAGGTCGAGCACCTTGCGGTCGTCGTCGCCTCGGTCGATGAGGTCGCCGGTCTGGACGACGACGAGCTTGCCGCCGATCCACGCGTCCTTGTCGTCGACCGCGCCCGCGAGGCGCAGGGCGCGGCGCGTGGCGTCGAGATCGCCGTGGAGGTCGCCGATGGCGACGACGCGCTCGGGCGCGGGCTTCGAGACGGCGAGCGATCCGGCCGAGCGCGGCGCCGGAGCGTTCGTCGTCGTGGGGGCGGCGGGCGCGGGCTCGGGCGCCTTCGACTTGTCGCAGCCGGGCGCGAGGCCGAGCGCGGCCGCGCCGAGACAGCTCACGAGAATACGTCGACGCAGGCTCATGGGGCCCGCTCAGCCCGCGACGATCCGGAGGATCAGCAGGAGGAGCCCGACGCCGACGCCGACGCCGAGGTAGACGCCGATCGCGGTCGCGTTGCTCTTGCCGGTCTTGCTGTTGAACCCGAAGCTGCAGGAGTTGCAGACGGTGTGGTTCAGAAGCTTCGGGCCGATGAGGCCGCCCCACCACGTGAACGTCGGCCGCGAGAGGTTCGGGCTGTTGCACTGCGGGCACGCGCTGAACCCGTAGGGGCCCGGGATCATCGGGCCGGCGCCGTACGCGGGGCCGAAGGCCTGCGGTCCCGGACCGGGCTGCCCGTAGCCGCCCGGCGGAGGGGCATGACCTTGCGGTGGTGGCCCATAGCCTTGCGCGGGCTGCGGATACCCATAGCCTGGCTGCGGCTGCCCGTAGGCGGGCGGCGGGTGTCCATAGCCCTGTGGGCCTTGCGGCGGCTGTCCGTAGCCTTGCGGCGGTCCTCCGGGACCGGGCGGTCCCCAACCGCCGCCCTGCATCAGAACTTCACCGACGAGCCGCAGCCGCAGCTGCCAGTCACGTTCGGGTTGTTGAACTTGAAGCCGGAGCCGTGCACGCCCTCGACGTAGTCGATCTCCGTGTCCTCGAGGTACTGGAAGCTCAGCGGGTCGACGAAGAGCTTCACGCCCTTGGACTCGAACTCCTCGTCCATGTCCGTCGTCTGATCCTCGAAGTAGAGGTCGTACGTGAATCCAGCACAGCCGCCGCCGACGACGCGGAGGCGGAGGCCCTGGCTCGTCAGGTCCTCGGCCTCCGCGATTTCCTTCACCTTGGCGGCCGCGCGGTCCGTGATGCTGATCATGCGTGGACTATAGGCAACTTTCGGTCCGCCCGCCAGGAGATGCCTCGACCGAGGGCGGGGCGCTCACGGCTGGGCTCGTCCCGCCGGCGCGCGGCGATCAGTCGCCGGTCGACCGCTCGGGCGCGGCCGGGCGCGCGGAGGAGCTCGCCGGACCGCCTCGCGCGGGCTCGGGCGTGCCCGTGACGCGCACGACGACGCCGCCGTCGCACGTGACGGCGAACGCGTTCGCGCCGAACGGCGTCAGGCCGACGACGCCCGAGCGCGCGCCCTTCGCGCAGACGAGCTCGCCCAGCGTGTCGACCGCGCCGTCCGGGCCGATGACGCCCGCGTGTCCGTCGGTCGCCACGAACGCGATCGCGCCGCGCGCGTCGACGAGCGGTCCGGCGTGCGGCGGCGCCACGAGCGTCGGGGCTCCGCCGTCGGGGAGCGTCGGGGCGTTGAACGAGGCGATCGGCGCACGAAGGAGCTCCTGACCGCCGGGATCGAGCGTGACGACGAACCCGCGCGTGTGCGTGAGCGCGAGCAGCGTCGCGGTCGGGCCCGCCGGGCCGCCGCGCACCGCGGGCGGCCCGAGGTAGAGCCCCTGCGCGGCGATCGAGCGCGTCGAGCGCCCGCCGCGCGCGACGTCGACCTCGGCGAGGTGGTTGCCCTCGATGACGGCGAGGAGCGTCCCGCGGTCGGTGAGCGCGGCGCCGCCGTCGATCGGCGCGCCGAACGAGCCGAGGCGTACGGGCTCGCGGCCAGGCGTCCAGCCGAAGACGGCGCCGCTCGTGGTGACCGCGAGGATCTTGTCGCCGGCCGCGACGAGCGCCGCGCCGGGCATCTCCGGCAGCGCCACGCGCGCGCGCACGCCGCCTTCACTGTCGAGGACGACGAGATCGCTCGTCGTCGCGATGACCACGCCGCCGTCGTCGAGGGCGAGCGGCGCGGCGCGGACGTTGCGCTCGCCGCCGATGCGCGTCGAGAAGCGCGGCTGCGGGCTCGAGCGCCGCACGCCGATGACGTCCCCGCCGCTGCTCGCGTAGACCACCGTGCCGTCTGCGGTGATCGCCGCGGGGCCGACCTGCGCCGCGCCGACCTTGATCGTCGCGCGCTCCTCGCCCTCGGCGTCGATGAAGGCGACGTCTCCCCGCGAGGAGACCACGGCGAGCGTCCCGTCGGGCCCGCTCAGCGCGGGTTGGTCGAGGGTGAGGCCCGTCGTCTTGCTCCACGCGATGCGCAGCGTCCCCGTGGGGAGCGGCGTCTTCGACAGACCGCTCCGACGGCTGTCGACGCGCTGCATCGGCGCGGCCCCGCCCGGCGCGCCGACGACGAGCACGGACGGCCGACGCGGATCGATCCGCTGCGCGCCGGCGTCGCGAAACGTCGCGACGAGCGCGCCCGCTACGGCGGCGACCGCGACGAACGCGAGCGCCCCGCGCCTCATCGCTTCGCCGCCGGCTTCGCGAGGACGAGCGAGGCCTCGACCTGGGGGATCGGCGCGCCGTTCAGCGTCGCGAGGCCGGCGACGTATCCGTAGACGCGGACCGCGTCGCCGCGCGCGGCCTTGAGCTCGTCGCCGTGGACCACGCGGACGACGCACGCGCCCGCCGCGCCGCAGGCCTTCTTTTCCTCCACGGCCATCACGGTGTACCCGGCGAGGGTCCTGACGTCCTGGATCTCGCCGTCGACGAGGGCGAGCGCGCCCATCTTCGACTTGGGATCGGCGCCGTAAGCCGCGAACGTGATCGGTGCCTTCGCGTCGAGCGTCTTCGCCGCGTCCTCGAGCGAAGGGACGCGGACGAGCTCCGCGCGGACGACCCGCGTCGCGAGCGGCGGCGAGCTGGCCGCGATGGTGATCGCCTTCGGGCCCGGCGCGGGCAACGCGACCCCGACGTTGAAGCGCCCCTGGGCGTCGACCGTGAGGCTCTGCCCGTCGACCGTGACGACGGTGCCCGGCTTCACCTGGCCGGAGACCGCCGCCGTCGCGCGCTCGGTGAAGAGCTGTCGGCCCGGCGCGTCGAGGTGGAGCGGCGCGACGCCCGCGCGGACGACGAGCTGGCCGTTCTCGGCGGCTCTGCCCTTCGGCTTGATGGTGAAGGGGATCTTCTTGTCGATCGCCGTCTGCTCGACGCTCGGGCCCTCGACCTCGCTCGCCACGTCGAGGGCGTACGCGCCCTTTCCGGCGTCATCGAGCGCGACCGGCTCGCCGTTGATCGTCACCTCGGTCCCGGCGAGCGCCTCGACGCGGACCGTGACCGCAGCGGACGCGCCGTCGCGCGTCTGGGCCGTCGAGAGGTCCGCCTTCACCCGGTATGCGACCGGGACGTGCACCTTCACGGTCTCGTCGCGACCGGGGGCGGGCCGGTCGATGGCCATCTCGAGATCGTTTTCGCCGATCGACAGCGGCGCGGGCAAGGGGAGGATCGTCGTCGCGCCCTCCACCGTCGATGACGACGCGCCGAGCGTGATGACCGTCCCGTCCGGGCACGACTCGCAGCGGATGCGCAGCGACTCCTTCCCAGAGTCGTCCAGCTGGGGCTGCGCGCTGAGCGGCGGGCCTTCACGCAGCACGAAGTACGCGGCGGCGGAGCCGACGATCGCGACGACGACGAACACGATCGCGACGACGGCCACGGCCGGGACGCCCGATCTCTTGGGCGCGGTCGGGGCTTGCGGCAGCGGCTCGAGCACGAGCGGCGCTGGTGCCGGCACGATCGGAGGAGGCGGTGCTTCGGGGGTCCTCGGCGGCGCCCGATGCCTCTCCGCGGCTCCCGCGGCCGCGAACCGCGCGCCTTCGCCGGGCGCGGACCGCGAGGGGGCCGCGGCGTGATCGCCGGGACGGGACGGCGCGATGCCGGGCGCCGCGATCCCGAGGAGCGTGCCGGCGCGAGCCGGCGGCGCGACCGGCTCCGGGGGCGGCTGCTCGTGCGTCGGCGCGATCCCGGGGATCGCGACGCCGAGCATCGTCTTGAACGCGGGCGGGATCGCGTGCGGGGCCGGCGACGCCGGAGCCGGCGCGGGCAGGCCGACGGCGGGCATCCCGACCATCGTCCTCTTGTCGCTACCCACCGCGCCGAGGGCCGCCACGGCTGCCGGTGGGGGCGCCGCGTCCGGAGGCGGCTCGGCGATCCTGCCGTGCTGCATCGTCTCGCCGAGCGCCGCCGGCGGGGGCGCCGCGTCCGGAGGCGGCTCGGCGATCCCGCCGTGCAGCATCGTCTTGCCGAGCGCCGCCGGCGGACGCACGGGTGCGGGGGCCGGCGCGCCGTCGGACGCGACCGGGCCCGGCGTCACGGGGTTCTGCTTCGCCTGCAGCTCGGCGAGGGCGGCGTCGCGGATCTGTCGCGCGCGCTCGGCGACCTCGGGATCGGCCACCGTCTGGGCGAGCGATTTCTTCTCCGCGGGCGGCTCGGCCGCCGACTCGGCAGGCGGCGGGACGATCGGCGTCGGACGTTGCGACGTGGTCGCGCTCTCCGGTCCGCCCGCCTGCGCGGCGCCGTAGGGCGACGGATCGAACATCGTCTTGCCGAGGGGGCTGAGAGCGGCCGGCGCGATCGCCGGACCCGCGTGCGGCGGCGCCGGCGGCGCTGCCAATGCCGGGGAGGGCGCCGCGATCCGTCCGAGGCCCAGGCCCGGCGAGGGCACGGGCGCCGGGGACGCTACGGGGGAGGCGCCCGGCGCGGGTGACACGGCCAGCGCAGGCGACCCGCCCGGCGCAGGTGACCCGTCCGGCGCAGGCGACCCGCCCGGCGCGGGTGACACGGCCGGCGCAGGCGACGCGGCGCCGTCGAGCGCGACGCCGGGGTGGCCGAACACGGTGGCCATCCCGATCGGTCGCCGAGCGGCGGGCTGCGCCGGGGGCGGATCGGCCGTCGCCTCGTCGACGGTGATGGGAACGGCGCGCGCGCCCGGCTCGACGCCGAACGTCCGACCGCACTGCCCGCAGAAACGCGCCTGCGCCGGGACGGTCGCTCCGCACTGGGGGCAGGGCTTGTTGCTCACGGATCGATCTCGGTGTTCGGTCCTCGGTCTTCAGCCCGAGCGCGTGTCCAACGGCAAATCCAAACGACCGGTGAGAAGAGCACAGGCCGCCACGGTCTCCAAGGCCTCGAAAGACCAAGCCGCCACGGTCTCCAAGGCCTCGAAAGACCAAGCCGCCACGGCCGCGCCCCGATCGCGAGCGATCCCGAGGCGTCGCTCGTCCGACCTCGAGCGCGCCGCCGCGCCCCCGCGCCGCTCGGCAGCATCGGCTCGCCGACCTCGCGCGCCGGCTGCCGACCTCGGCGCGCCCGCCCGCCGATGGCTCGGCGCCGCTCACCGACGTCGGCGCGCCGCTTCGGCGCGCCGCTTTGTCGAAGCCGCCGCTTGCCAACGCCGCGGCTCCTTGCGATGAGTTCGAGGCGTTGCGGAGCTGTAGCTGCGAGCGGAGCTGGATCGACGTGCGGAGCTCGAGCTGACGGATGCGCGTCTTCGTCCTCGGCAGCGGGTCGAGCGGCAACGCGCTCGTCGTCGAGTCCGCGGGCACGCGGGTGCTGATCGAGGCGGGGATCGGCCCGAAGCTCGTCGCGGCCCGCCTCGCCGAGCTCGGACTCGATCTCGGCGCCGGCGAGCTCCACGGGATCTTCGCGAGCCATCAGCACGGCGACCACTTCGGCCACGCCGGCAAGCTCGCGGTCGCGTTCTCGGCCCCGCTCTTCCTCCACCCCGGCCTCGACGCCCCCGGCGTCGAGGCGCCCGACGTCCTCGACGTCCGCCGTTGCGAGGTCCGCCGCTACGAGATCGGGCGCGCCGTCCGCGTCGGCGGCCTCACGATCACGACCGTCCAGGTGCCGCACGACGCGGCGCAGATCGCCCTCCGCGTCGACGACGGGACCCACGCGCTCGGGATCGCGACCGACGTCGGGCGCGTGACGCCCGGGCTCGTCGCGCTCCTCGGAGAGTGCGACGCCGCGCTCGTCGAGGCCAACCACTGCTCGGAGATGCTCGCGTTCAGCGAGTACCCCGACGTCGTCAAGCGGCGCATCGGCGGGGGCTGGGGGCACCTCTCGAACGCGCAAACCGCAGAGCTTGCTGCCCGGCTGGTGGGCTCGCGCCTCGCGCGGCTCTGGCTGGGGCATCTGTCGCGCTCGAACAACACGCCCGCGCGCGCGCTCGAGACGGTCGCGGCGCGGGCGAGGCGCATCGACGTCGAGGTGCTCCCGCCCTCGTCGCCCCTCGAGCTCGCCGTGCACACGACGAAGCCTCACCAGCTCGGGCTGCCGTTCTAGGATCCGCGCGCCGCTCGGCCCCGCGCGCCGGCGGCCCTCGGCGCCGAGCGCCAGCGCATCGCTGGCCCCACGCATGGGCTGGCGCCCGGACGGCCGCGCAGGTAAAAGGCGCGTCGTCATGACCGCCCCCAACGAAGCGCGTCTCGTCAAGTGCAGGAAGCTCGGCAAGGAGCTGCCCGGCCTCGCGAAGCCGCCCTACAAGAACGAGCTCGGCAAGCGCATCTACGACGAGGTCTCGAAAGAGGCCTGGGACATGTGGATCAAGGACTCGGTGAAGTACATCAACACGTACCGCGTGGACTTGACGTCGGCCGAGGGCCAGAAGTTCATGTTCGACCAGGCCGAGGTCTACTTCGGCTTCAAGGACGGCACGCTCGCCGACACCGCGTTCGTCGCGGCCGAGCCCGGCGGCGGCGGCGACGACGAGAAGTGATCCGCGCTCGAGCGCGGGCGTGATGCCCGCTCGCTCGGGCGACCCAGAACCATCCGCCCGCAAGGCGAGAAAGAGCCGAAGAGACTCCTCCGTGTCCGCCGCTACGACCCCGTTCCGCGTCTCGCGTAAGTCCTTCCCGCCGCCCGAGGGGCTGCCGAGCTCCGACATGCCGCTCGGCGTCGCGGGCTTCCGCTACTCCGATCTCTTCGTGCCCGAGCGCTTGAAGGATCTCTACGACGTCTTCTGCACCGAGCTCGCGCAGAAGTCGCCGGACGCTTGGCGCACCTACGAGGCGTACCGCGCCGTCAAGGGCGCCGGCATGAAGGCGGAGGACGTCTCGAGCGCCATCCTCGCGACGGCGCCGTTCGTGAGCGCGTTCGTCGGCCGCCTCTTCGGGGTCGAGAAGGAGCTCGCCGAGCTCGCGAGCGAGGTTAGGGACCGAACCCCGCTGTGGAAGTTCAAGGCCGACTTCGCGAAGAAGCGCGTGCTCAAGGACAGCGCCGGAAAGGCGTGGAAGGGCACCTTCGCCGAGGCCGGCGCCGTCGCCACGGCGGCGATCACCGCGATGTTCCCGCAGCGGCCCGACGCCGTCCTCCGCGGGACGCAGAGCTACCCGGACGAGGAGCTCGCGGTCGCGCGGGCGACCCTCCTCCTCGTCGAGATCGACGACACCGCGCGCAAGGCCGCCAAGGCGGGCGGCGCGTCGTGGACCGACGAGCTCCGCGCGCGCTCGGCGGTGATCCGCCAGGCGCTCGCCTCGAGCTGGAACGCGTCCAAGGTCAGCGAGGAGGCCTGCGCGCTCGCCGACGCCGGCGCGCCGACCGACGCCGAGAACCAGAAGGTCGTCGCGTTCGCGCTCGACGCGCTCGAGTCGTGGCTCGCCCACCGCCGCAAGGACCACGGCGATCCGGCCTACCACTGGCCGTCGCTGCGCGTGCCGAAGAGCGTCGACCACCAGCAGCTCGTCGAGCTCCGCCGCCCCGAGCCGAAGCTCCAGGAGCTGTTCGTCGGGCCGGAGCACGAGCTGCGCGAGCGCGACGGCTTCCCGCTCACGGATCGCCGCGCCGATCCCCGCCAAGCGGAGCAGGAGATCGACTACTGCCTCTACTGCCACGAGCGCGACAAGGACTCGTGCTCGAAGGGCCTCCGCGACAACAAGACCAACGAGATCAAGAAGAACCCGCTCGGCGTCCCGCTCGACGGCTGTCCGCTCGACGAGAAGATCAGCGAGATGCACGTCGTCCGGCGTGACGGCGACGCGCTCGGCGCGCTCGCGATCGTCTGCGTCGACAACCCGATGTGCCCCGGCACGGGTCATCGCATCTGCAACGACTGCATGAAGGCCTGCGTCTTCCAGAAGCAGGAGCCGGTCAACATCCCTCAGATCGAGACGCGCGTGCTCACGGAGGTGCTCTCGCTCCCGTGGGGCCTCGAGATCTACGGGCTGCTCACGCGGTGGAACCCGCTCGACGTCCGCCGCCCGTACGCTCTTCCGTACAACGGCAAGAACGTCATGGTCGTCGGCCTCGGTCCGGCCGGCTATACGCTCGTCCACCACCTCACGCGCGAGGGCTTCGGCGTCGCGGCGATCGACGGCCTCAAGATCGAGCCGCTCCCGGTCGAGCTCACGGGAGACGCGACGACCCCGCCGACGCCGATCAAGGACTTCGGCTCGCTCTACGAGGAGCTCGACGAGCGCACGCTCCTCGGCTTCGGCGGCGTCAGCGAGTACGGCATCACCGTCCGCTGGGACAAGAACTTCCTCACGCTCCTCTACATCACGCTCGCGCGCAAGCGCCTCCTCAAGATCTACGGCGGCGTCCGCTTCGGCGGGACGCTCACGCTCGACGACGCGTGGCAGCTCGGCTTCGATCACGTCGCGCTGGCGGCGGGCGCAGGGCGTCCGACGATCATCGACATCAAGAACAACCTGTCGAAGGGGATCCGCAAGGCGTCCGACTTCCTGATGGGCCTGCAGCTGACGGGCGCCTACAAGAAGTCGAGCCTGGCGAACCTGCAGGTGCAGCTCCCCGCGATCGTCATCGGCGGCGGCCTCACGGCGATCGACACGGCGACCGAGCTGCTCGCGTACTATCCGGTGCAGATCGAGAAGGTCGCGCAGCGCGTCCACGATCTCGTGGCCGACAAGGGCGCCGAGGCCGTCCGCGCGATGTTCGACGACGAGGAGTGGGCCGAGCTCCAGGTGCAGCTCCAGCACGCCAAGGAGCTCGAAGAGGAGCGCGACCGCGCCGCGCGCGAGGGCCGCGACCCGCGCGTCCAGCCGCTGCTCGATCGCTGGGGCGGCGTCTCGCTCGTCTACCGACGCTCGGTGCTCGAATCGCCGGCGTACCGCCTGAACCACGAGGAGGTGCAGAAGAGCCTCGAGGAGGGCGTGCGCTACGTCGAGAACCTCTCGCCGACGGAGGCGGTGCTCGATCAGTACGGCCACGTGAAGGCGATGAAGTTCCGCCGGATGACCGGCGATCGCGACGAGGTCGAGCTCCCCGCGCGCACCGTCTGCGTCGCCGCGGGCACGAGCCCGAACACGATGTACGAGAAGGAGTACGAGGGCTCGTTCGCGCTCGACGCGAAGAAGCAGTACTTCCAGGCGTACGAGGCCAAGGTCGACGACGAGCGCGTCGTCCTCAGCCCTTCGAGCGGTCGTAACCCCGAGGCGTTCTTCACGAGCTACGCCGGGGACGCGGCCCTGCGCGGCGAGGACGGCGTCGTCTCCGGCCGGCGCGACCGCGCCGTCAGCTTCTACGGCGACAACCACCCGTACTACGCGGGCAGCGTCGTCAAGGCGATGGCGAGCGCCAAGCACGGCTTCCACCACGTCTCCGCGCTCTTCCCCGAGGTCGAGCGCCTCGCGAGCGCCGAGCAGCCGGAGCGCGACGCGAAGCTCGCTTCGTTCTTCGACGGCCTCGACGACGCCCTGCTCGCGCGCGTGGTCGAGGTGAACCGCCTCACGAAGACGATCGTCGAGGTCGTCGTGAAGGCGCCGATGGCCGCGCGGAAGTTCAAGCCCGGCCAGTTCTACCGCCTTCAGAACTTCGAGTCGTTCGCCCCGGTCGTCGCCGGCACGCGCCTCGGCATGGAGGGCCTCGCGCTCACGGGCGCGTGGATCGACGAGGACAAGGGCCTGCTCGGGACGATCGTCCTCGAGATGGGCGGCTCGTCGCGGCTCTGCGCGGCCCTCCGTCCGGGCGAGCCGATCGTCCTCATGGGACCCACCGGCACGCCGACCCACGTGCAGGAGAAGGAGACGGCGCTCCTCTGCGGCGGCGGCCTCGGCAACGCCGTGCTCTTCTCGATCGCCCGGGCGATGAAGGCGCTCGGCAACGACGTCCTCTACTTCGCGGGCTACAAGAAGGGTGAGGATCTCTTCAAGCAGGACGACATCGAGGCGTACACCGATCAGGTGATCTGGTGCACCGACACCGGCGCGGAGATCGCGCCGCGGCGCCCCCAGGACGCGCACTTCCGCGGGAACATCGTCCAGGCGATGGTCGCGTACGGCAAGGGCGAGCTCGCCGGCAAGGGCGGCGACAAGCTCGAGCGCAAGGTGAAGATGTCGTCGGTGAACCGCATCATCGCGATCGGCTCCGATCGCATGATGGCGGCGGTGAAGGAGGCGCGCCACGGCGTGCTCGCGCCGATCCTGAACCCGCTCCACATCGCGATCGGCAGCATCAACTCGCCGATGCAGTGCATGATGAAGGAGGTCTGCGCGCAGTGCCTCCAGAAGCACACGGATCCGAAGACCGGCAAAGAGTCGCTCGTCTTCTCTTGCTACAACCAGGATCAGGCGCTCGACGCCGTCGACTTCAAGCACCTGAACGATCGCCTGCGGGCGAACTCGATGCAGGAGAAGGTCGCGAACGCCTGGCTCGACCGGCTGCTCGAGAAGAACCCGGAGATCCTCCGGATCTGACGCCGCCTGGCGCCCCCCCGCGCCGGTACGTCGCGAATGTGCGCTCTGGAAGAACGCGTCGTACGGACCGTGCGGCGACGTCACGCGGCCGTCGGGCTCGCCGTGACGGTCGCCGCCGGGCTCGGGTCGCGCCGGTTTCCGATCGGTCTGTCCGTCTGGGACAAGAGCCTGGGCGACGCGCTCTATACGGTGATGTTGTACTTGCTCGCGTTGCTCCTGCGGCCGGGGCTTCGTCCCGCGGTGGCCGGCGCCGCCGCGCTCTCGCTGTCGATCGCGATCGAGGCGTTTCAGCTCACGGGGATCCCGGCGCGCCTCCCGCGCGCGCTGCAGGTCGCGCTCGGGACGACCTTCGCCTGGCACGACATCGCCTGCTACTTCGCCGGCGCGCTCGTGGCGGTCGCGGTCCACGGGCTCGCCGCCCGCCGGTGACGGCGGGCGCCTCGGCTCACGTCGGCGGGCCTCTCGCGAGGTCACTCACGTCCGCTCGCCCTGGGCGGCTACTTCGCGCTACTTCACGATGGCGTCCGTCGCGCAGCCGAAGAGGACCTCGATCCGTCCAGGCTTTGCCTTGACGGCGTCGCAGCTCGCGTCGCAGAGGACGATGCGCTGCGGGGCTTCGGCGTCGTCGTAGCGCCAGCCGGAGCCGCCGCTGCATGTGGCGTCGTGGGCGAGCGGGACGCGGCTCGCGCCGGACACGTGGACGACGTTGACCTTCGCGCGATCGAGGCGCTCGCCCGCGGGAGCGGCGGGGATCGCGTAGTCGCACGCGAGCGCCGAGGCCTTGATGGCGTTGATCGCGCCGAGGAATTCTTGCTGGAGCTGCCTCGGGTCGCTCGCGCTCACGATGAACGCGTCGCCGGTGCCGCCGCCGGCGGCGATCTCGTTCAGGCTCGCCAGCTCGTCGCCGACGCCGATCACGTAGGTCGGCAGGGCGCCGGCGACGCTCGCGGCGAGGTCACGCACGGCGCCGACGGAGTTGCCGGTGCAGCTCGAGTCGGGCAGCCCGTCGGTCACGAGGACGATCGCGACCTTCCCGCGGGAGGGCGCGGTCCCCTGCGCATAGGCCATCGCGCCCTGCAAGGCCACGTGCGTCGGCGTGCCGCCGGCGGGAGACTGGCTATCGAGGCTCGCGCCGAAGGCGGCGTTCGGCAGCGCGGTCATCGCGACCTGCGGCGTGCTGTAGGCGCTCGCGCTGCACGAGTAATCTTGCGCGTCCGGGAAGAAGGTGAGCGACGCGGACACGCCGCTGGAGTCGGGCGACTCGAAGAACGCCCTGGACGCCGCCTTCGCCGCGGCCCACTTCGGCGACGTGCTCGACGTCATGCTCCCGGACTTGTCGAACATGAAGACGAGGTAGACCGGCATAGGCTCTGCGGTCGCGGACCTCGTGGCGCAGCTCTCGAATTCGTCGGCGCTCCCGGCGCCGTCGTCGCCGGTCACCGCGCCCAGCTCGCCGGTCGTTCCCGCGGGGGCGTCCGCCTTCGACGTCGAGCGGAATTCGGACGCGGGCCCCGAGGGAGCGCACGCGGTGACCATGACCGCGAGCGCAGCGAGCCCCAGCGACAGCTTCATCGACACCACCATGGATACCTCCGCGAAGACGCACAGAGCCCGGATCTCCGCGCGGATGAACGCCACGGGAGGTCGATTCACGCGACGCGCTCGGCGAGCGATTCGGCTGGCGTCCGAAAAATCCCTCGATGCAGTCCGTGTGCCCGTCCGTCGGCGCGCCGGCGTCGTCGCGCGTGGCCCGCGTCGCGCGAGGCGGCGAGGCGGGCAACGCTGGCCTTCGGTCGCCGCCGTGTGCCGCTCGTTCGACCGCGTGGCTTCGCGATGGCCACGCCTGGGTCGTGATGGCCCGGCCGAGGGCGCCGCCGGGAAGCGTGGTTCTCCCGGCGCACGAACTGGTGTAGAGGTGCGCGGTACATGGCGACCCGGGTGCACATCGGATCGAAGGAGCTGCGCGGCGAGCTCGCGGCGTATGCGAAGCGCTTCGACCTGTTGGAGGTGCGCGGGGTGGACGCTGCCAACCTCCGGCGCGCGCCGACGGCGGCGACGCTCCGTCGCTGGCGCAAGGCGGTGCCGCCGCAGTTCGAGTTCGCCGTCGTCGCGGGGCCGAACGTCGGCAAGCTCAAGCCTACGGACGCGCTCGAGGCCGAGCTCGCGGCGATGCTCGAGACCGCCACCACGCTCGAGGCGCGCCTCCTCGTCGTGCCGACGTCGCCCGACGTCACGCCGAGCAAGCTCTGGCGTGACCGCTTCGCTACGCTCCTGGACCGCCTCCCTCGCGACGCGTCGACGGTCGTCTGGGAGCCGAGCGGGCTCTGGGAGCACGAAGACGCCGCGGTCCAGGCCAAGAAGTGGGGCGTCGTCCTCTCGGTCGATCCGTCGCGCGACATCGTCCCGGTGGGGCCGGTCGCGTTCGCGCGCCTCCGCGCCCTCGGCGGGACGCGGGCGTACAGCACCGCAGCGCTCGAGCGCGTGGCGTCGGCGATCGGCGAGCGCCGCGACGCGTACGTCGTCATCGAGACGCAGAGCGCGCTCACGGAGGCCAAGACGCTGCGCCGGCTGGTCCGCGCGGCCGGCTCGCGCAAGACGGGCGGGCTCACGCGCCTCGTCCGTCCGCGCGGCGCGCCGCTCCAGTTCGAGGACGACGACGAGCAGGACGAGTAGGCGATGTCGCTCCGCAAGGCACGGGCGGCCGTCGCGTCCGCCCCAGAGATCGAGGCCGCCGCCGAGGAGGTGCTCGGCCGCGGCAACGCCATCGACGCCGTCGTCGCCGGGGTCTTCGCCGCCTGCGCGGTCTCGCCGGGCGTCCTCTTGGGGCCGGTGCAGATCCTCGTCGGCGGCGCGGGTGCGGGCCTGCTCGCGATCGACGGGCGCGTCCGCCAGCCGGGCGTCGGCGCGCCTCGGCCCCGCGGCTTCACGAGCGCCGAGGACATCCCGGACGCCGCGCGCGTCGGCGTCCCGTGGCTGCCTGCGGCGCTGTCCGTCGCGGTGGCGACGATGGGCAGCGCGACCTTCAATCAGGTCGTGACGCCCGCCGTCGCGCTCGCGAAGGGGACGCCGCGCGCCGAGCTGCTGAAGCGCATCGCGTCGCGCGGACCGCGCGCGCTCGAGGAGCGACCGCTGAGCGAAGAGCTCCTGGCGGCGGCGGGGCGGCCGAGCGGCGGCCTCTTGACGGTCGACGATCTCGCGTCGCCGCAGCCCGAGGTGCAGAAGGCCTCGCGCGTCGCGCTCGGCGCCGAGCACGCGGCGCGCGCGGCGCGTGACGCCGCGAGCGGCAAGGCGCAATCGAGGTCCTTCGCGGCCGAGCTCGCGCGGAAGAAGAACGCGGCCGGAGAGCCCGAGCCGCGCGTCCTCGTGACGTTCCCCTGGACGCACCTCGCGGCGGGCTTGCCGGCCCCGCCGGCGCACGCGGTCGAGGTCGCGCGCGTGCGCGCCGTCGCCGCGGTCGATCGCAACGCGACGTTCGCGATCGCGTGCTGGGACGAGGCGACGGACGGCCTCTTCATCCCCGAGCTCGGCCTGCGGGCGCCGTTCTTCGCGGAGCCCGTCCGTCGCGGCCAGACGCGCATCCGCCCGGGCGAGCCCCGCGCCGCCGCGGGGCCCGTGGCGCTCGTCGGCTCGGTCGCGGCGCCGGAGCTCGCGCTCGCGGCGTTCGGCGCGACGGACGCCTACGACGTGCTCGGCCAGGCGCTCGAGTCGCTCGCCGTCGACGAGCGGCTGGAGGCGCACGGCGAGGCGCGCCTCGTCGCGCTCGCCCACGCCAACGCGACGGCGTCCGTCCTTCGCGGCTAGCCGCGCCGCGCGGTCTCCCGGACGACGCGATCGGCGGTCTGCTGCAGGGTCTCCGCCGCTCTCGCCGCCGCGACGCCGAGCACCTCGTTGGCCCCGCCGAGATCGTAGCCCTCCGCCTCGAGCCGCCGGCGGCGTCGGCGGTAGCGCAGCCACGTCGCGAGGACGGAGAGCGCGGGCACCGTGAAATAGAGCGACACGAGCACGAGCGTCCAGTTGGTCGTGGCGGACTCCGGATAGAGGAGGCCCGCCAGGGCCGAGCCGGCTCCGAAGAGCGCGTAGGCCGTGATGATCAAGAGCTGCGGCCACGGCGGACGGCTCGTGCCGTCGGCGAGGAGCCGCCACTCCTCTGCGGGATCGAGCGGACGAAGCTCCTTCGGCCTCGCGCCCGGCGATCGGTAGGGGGCATCCATGGGTCTTCTCCCCGTCCTGCCTAGACCCTGAAGCCGACCTGGCTCTGAGCGTACCAGCCGTCGCGTTCGTCGAGCTTCGCGCCCAGCTCCTGACGCTCGATCGGCGAGAGGTTCTTCGCTGCCCAGGCGTACGCATCGAAGCCCTCGCGAAACGCCGCGTCCGTCTTGTACGCGTGGTCGGCCCTGGGAGAGGCCGCGAGGAACGCCTCCTTCGTCATGCCCGATCGAGCCATGTCGCGCGCCGCGTTCATGCCGCGGTCGGCGTGCAGCTGGAGCGTGGCGACGCCCTTCTTGTCGCTCGCGAGCGCCTCCGTCATCTTGAAGGCCACGTTACCGGCCTCTCTCGGCACGTGCTTGTAGGCACCGTCCAGGCGGGCGGCCTTGTAGCCGCTCGGCAGGTCGAGCACCCCGAGGATCGCGACGTGGGCGTTGTCGCGGGCGAGCGCCTCGCTCTGCTCTTTCCCCTTCGCCTGCGCCTCGTGGAACGCGTAGAGGCCGATCCCGATGGCGCCGACGGGGCCGACGATGGCACCCGCGGCTCCTAGATGAAGGACGCCGGCGATCTCCGCCCCCTCAAGCGCCACGTGGGTGAGCTCCACGCCGCCCGTGAAGCCCACGTGCTTCTGCTGGTGCTCCTTCGTCACCCTCCACGAGAGATCATCGCCTCGAACGTCGCGCCCGGTCTTGGTGGCGCGCTCGACGATGTCGCCCGTCGCGTCGTCTCGCCGAAGCGCTTGCTCCTCGTCCGCCGAAAAGTGACGCCGACCACCCAGTCCACCGATCTCGCTCATCACCGAACCTCCCTGCGAGGGTCGTTCGGCCGGAGCAGGGCGGCGGTTGCGAGGATCGCGCGCAGGCGCTCGCGGAGCCCCCCGTCGCGAGGTCGCCTGGGGCCGCCACCCGGGAGATCAACGACGTCGGGTGCTGCGGCTGGCGTGCGCTCGGCGTCGAGGCCCGGCGGACAGACACGGCGCGACGTTCGGAGAGGAGGCGACGGCACCAGGCCGCGCCGCCCGCGAGAGGAGGCGACGGCACCAGGCCGCGCCGCCCGCGAGAGAGGTCGAGCGTCGCGAACAAAAAGCGCACGCGCACGGACGCCGACGGATGATTCCGTCGTGCCGCGCGCGGGCTATGCTCGTGGCGCTAGGAGGCGGCTCAGAGCTTGACGCCGTGACGCTTCGCGTACGCGACGACGCCGATCTTGTCGATCGTGCGAATGTCGCGCGTGGTCAGCTTGAGCGACACGTAGCGGTTGAACTCGGGAACCCAAACCCGGCGGGTCTGGATGTTCACGTTCTGCCAGCGCTTCGTCTTGATGTTGGAGTGCGAGACGTTCTGCGCCTTCAGCTTGCGCTTGCCAGTGATATCGCTCTTCGCCATGACTCAAAGTCCTTCGGAAAGGGCGCGAAACTTCGCGGAAAGCTGACCACATGTCAAGCGCTCCGTCGCCGAAGTATCAAGAATGCTCGCGCCTCGGGCGTGGGGGAAGGGAGGCGGCGTGAAATTCAGACGGAATTCCAGGCTCATGCGTCGTCCGGGGCTCGAGGCGGAGCGCGACGCGCCTCGGGCGACGAGGCTCGGAGCGCTTCCGCCCGAGGGGCGATCATGGCCGGAGCGCGCCGAGGCGGGCGACGAGATCGCTGCAGAACGCGCGGACGCGCTCGAAGCCGGCGTTCTTCTGCAGCGTCGTCTCATCCATGTAGAGCCGCCGCGCGAGCTCCACCTGCACCACGTGGGACGCCGCCTTGGGGCGCCCGTAGTGCATCGTCGTGAACCCGCCCTGGTAGGGATCGTCGTGGGACACCGAGAAGCCGGCGCCGCGCGCGAGCGCGTCGACCGCGTCGATGAAGCGGGGCGACGCGCTCGTCCGTCCGCGCGTGCCGGGCACGACGTCGGCGCGGTGGGCGTGCGCGTCGCCGTGCGCCGCGCGGCCGACGCTCGGCATCGAGTGCCCTGCGACGAGGATCGAGTACCCGAAGCGGGCGCGCTTGCGCTCGATCTGCTCGGTGATCGCCGCGTGGTACGGGCGGTAGAACGTGTCGAGGCGCCGCTCGAGCTCGCGACGCGGCAGCGGGGCGTCGAGCACCCGCTTGCCCTCGCTCGTGAGCCGCCAGACGATCCCGCGGGTCGCGCGCGCGTTCGGAGGCGCGCCCTCGACGGACTCGGCGTCGACGTCCTTCTCGCTCCGGTTCAAATCGACGACGTAGCGCGAGGCGTGCGCGACGATCATCGTGGCGCCGCGCGCAGGGGCGTCGGCGTAGAGCTCGTCGACCCAGAGGTCGGCGTCGCGTCCGATCGAGCGGGCGGGGGCGGCGAGCGTCGCGAGGGACGGGCCGTCGAGCCAGAGCCCCGCGTGCGGGACCTCGACGATGAGCGGCGTCTCTTCGCCTGCGGGCTCGACAACGGAGAAGGGCGCGCGCATCGACCTCGCTAACCTAACGCAGTCGTCCAGCTCGGCGCGTTCGAATTTGCTTGTCGCTGCCTTTCAACGCGGGCACTGACGGCCGCATGGGGATCTGGGCTCGCGCGTTTGGTGCCACGCTGCTCGCGGGCGTCTCCCTGACGTCGCGGGGTGCCGCGGCGGACCGCGCGTACGGTGTCGCGGGATCGCGGGCCCTCGAGACCAAGACCGAGCCGAAGTCGAGCGCGCAGATCGTCAAGCCGACCGGCGCCGGGGCCTTCCCGCTCATCGTCGCGAGCCACGGCTTCTCCGCGACCGGGGACAACCAGATCGGCTGGGCGCGTCACTTCGCGAGCTGGGGCTTCGTGGTCGCCGTCCCGACGTTCGCCTCGCCGTTCAGCCCGAATCACCAGGCGAACGCGAAGGTGATCTCCGATCTCGTGCAGGAGCTGACCGGCGCGGCCGCGACGACGTTCTCCGTCGCGCCGGGCCCCTTCGGTCTCGAGGGCCACAGCGCCGGCGGTCTGGCGACGACGCTGGCCGCGTCGAGCGTCGCGCCGTCTGCGGTCGTCCTGTTCGATCCGGTCGACGCGAACGACGCCGGCAAGGACGCGTACGCGAACGCCTGCACGCGCTTCCTCGGCATCTTCGCCGTTGCGAGCTCGTGCAACGCGAACGCGGGCTGGCGCGCCTTCGCGTCCTCCACGAAGAGCGAGGTCGTCGGCTTCGACGTGGTCGGCTCGACCCACTGCGACGGCGAGAACGACCCGCGCGCGCTCTGCGCCACCTTCTGCGGAGGGGGCGCGAACGCCACGCGGCAGATGGCCTACGCGCACTACGCGACGGCGTTCTTCCTCGCGCACCTCCGCGGTGACGCGACGGCCGCGGCGGTCCTCGCGGCGACGCCGATGTCGGCGGACGGCGAGATCGCGAACGTGCTCCGTGCGACGGCGTCGTGCGCGCCGCCGGGCCTCCCGGTCGACGCCGGCGCGCCGCCGGCTGTCGACGCTGGCGCGGACGCCGGCGCGGATCCGAGCGCGCCGCCGCCGCCCGGATCGAGCGCCCCGGGCGGCGCCGCCGGAGCGGCCTCGGACGCAGCGCCCGCCGGCGACTCCGGCTGCGGGTGTCGATCGAGCGGCGCGGCGTCGGGCAGAGCGCTCGGGATCGCCGCGGCGCTGGGCGCGCTCGCGGCGGGTCGACGTCGCAGGTCGGCGCGCCGCCGCTGATCGTGGGGCGCCGTCAGGCGCGCGGGTGAGCGCGCTCGAAGGCGTCTCGGACGTGGTCCTGGGCGACGCGCGTGTAGATCTCGGTCGTCCCGAGGTCGGCGTGGCCGAGCATCGCCTGGACCGCGCGGAGATCGGCGCCGCCGCGCAGGAGGTGCGTCGCGAAGGAGTGGCGGAGCTTGTGCGGCGAGATCGGTGTCGTGATCCCGCAGCCGCGCGCGTACGTCTTGAGGAGCTTCCACAGCCCCTGCCGCGTGAAGCGCTTGCCGCGCGGGGAGAGGAACAGGTGCTTGTCGCGCGTCGCGCCCTTGTTGTGGACGCGGACGAGATCGATGTAGCGCTCGATGCGCTCGAGGGCGATCTGGCCGACGGGCACGACGCGCCGCTTTCCGCCCTTGCCGAGCGGCGACACGGTGCCGACGCGTCGATCGAGCTCGCCGAGCGCGAGCCCGCAGAGCTCCGACACGCGGAGCCCCGACGCGTACATGAGGTGGATCATCGCGCTGTCGCGCACGCCGCGCGCGGTGTCCTCGGGCGGCGCGGCGAGGAGGCGATCGACCTCCTCATAGGAGAGGACGCGCGGGAGCTTGCGCGCGAGGCGCGGGCGCTCGACCAGCTCCGTCGGATCGGTCGGGATCGCGCGCTCACGGACGAGGAAGCGGAAGAACCCGCGCATCGCCGAGAGCTGGCGGGCGCTCGAGCGCGCCGACTTGCCGCGCCGGCTCGACGAGACGACGAAGTCGAGGACGCGGGACGCGTCGATGCGCTTCACGTCGTCGGCGTCGTCGCCGACGTGGAGCGCGAGCTCCCCGAGGTCGCGGGCATAGGCCTCGAGCGTGTTTCGCGCGAGCGCGCGCTCGACGCGGAGGTGATCGAGGTAGTTGTCGATCCACGCGTGCAGGTCCAACGCCTCGAGTCTACGGCGCGCCGCCGACGCGAGCAAAAGAGCCGCGTCCGGCGCAGCGCGTCGCGTCCGGCGCGTCGTGTCCGGCTCGGGCGTCCGGCAACATCCGGCGCAGCGCGTCGCGTCCGGCCCGGGCGTCAGGCGCGCGCCGCGGCCAGCATCGCCTCGAGGAGCCGCGCCGGATGGTCCTCGCGCATCAGCGCTTCGCCCATCAGCGCCGCGTCCACGTCGGTCTTCGCCACCGCGGCGACGTCGTCGGGCCCCTTGAGCCCCGACAAGTGGACGGCGATCCGGTCCTCCGGCACGGCCGCGAGCACGCGCGCCGCCCGCGCCGCGTCCATCACGAGGGTGTCCAGATCGCGCGCGTTGACGCCGATGACGGTCGCGCCGGCGGCGAGCGCGCCGTCGAGCTCGTCTTCGGTCACGACCTCGACGAGCGGCTCGAGCCCGAGCTCCCGTGCGCGCGCGACCAGCGAGGCGAGGCGCGCGCGATCGACGATGCGCGCGATGAGCAGCGCGGCGTCGGCGCCCGACGCGGCCGCCTCGACGAGCTGCCGCTCGTGGACGACGAACTCCTTCGCGAGGAGCGGAACCGTGAGCCCGGCGTCATCGAGCGTCTCGCGCACCTCGGCGAGGTGCGCGAAGCCCCCGTCGAAGAAGCGCGCGTCGCAGAGGACGCTGATCATCGCCGCGCCCCCGCGCGCGTACGACAGCGCGCGCTCGCTCACCGAGAGCGCCGTCGAGAGCGGCCCGGCGCTCGGGCTCCGGCGCTTGATCTCGGTCACCAGCCGAAGCGCGCCGCGCCCGCGGCCGTCCGGAGCGGCGTCGGCCGGCGGGGCCGCGCGGCCCTCGCGCTCGAGCCGCGGGGCGACGATCGCGCCGCGCGGGCCGCCTCCGCGCCGCGCGGGTGGTGGCGCCTGGAGGAGGGAGCGCAGCTCCTCGTGCTTGGCCGCGAGGATCTCCTCGAGCACGCGCGTCATCCGGCGCCCCTCGACCGGCGCGCGGCGTCCGCCCACGCCTCGAGCGTCTGGCGCGCGCGCCCGGACCGCACGGCGTCGCGGGCTTCGTCGGCCGCCACGCGCGGGGGTACGGCGCGCGCCACGACGAGCGCCGCGGCGGCGTTGAGGACGATCGCCTCGGTCGCGGGATGCGGCCGGCCCTCGAGGATCTCGCGGATCGCGCCTGCGTTTGCTCGCGCGTCGCCGCCGGCGAGGGCGGCCAGCGACAGCGGCGTGACGCCGAAGTCCTCGGGGCGGACGACGCGCTCCTCGACGTCTCCACCGTCGAGCACGCTCACGCGGGTCGGCGCAGCGGGGCTGACCTCGTCGAGCCCGTCCTCGCTCCGCACGACCCAGGCGCGGCGCACCCCGAGGCGACCGAGCGCGGCGGCCGCCACCGGACGGAGCGCGTCGTCGTACACGCCGACGAGCTGGTGCGTCGTGCGCGCGGGGTTCACCAGCGGCCCGAGGGCGTTGAAGATCGTCCGCACGCCGAGCTCGCGCCGCGCCGTCGCCGCGTGGCGCAGCGCGGGGTGGTGCGCCGGCGCCATCAGGAACGCGATCCGCGCCTCGCGGAGGACGGCCGCCTGGCGCGCCGGCGCGAGATCGGTCGGGATCCCGAGCGCCTCGATCACGTCGGCGCTCCCGCAGCGGCTCGAGACCGAACGGTTGCCGTGCTTGGCCACGTGGACCCCGCACGCCGCCACGACGATGGCGGCGCCCGTCGACACGTTGAGCGTGTGCGCGCCGTCACCGCCGGTGCCGCACGTGTCGATGACCTGCTCGAGCCCGTGGTCGACCGCGGTCATGACCGCGCGGAGCGCCTCGGCGGCGGCGACGATCGCCTCGGCCGTCTCGCCGCGCAGGCGGAGCGACGTGGCGAACGCGCCGATCTGCACCGGCGTCCACCCTCCGGCGAGGATCGCCTCGAACGCGGCGCGCACCTCTTCGGCGCCGAGCGCGCCGCGCTCCACCCGCGCGAACGTCTCGGCGAACGTGACGCGCGCGGCGGCTGCGGCGTCCGTCGCGGGCCTCGCGTTCGCGTCGGCCGTCGCGTTCGCGCCGTGGCTCGCGTTCGCGTCGGCCGTCGCCGGCTCGTCCGCGGCAGCCGTCATGGGCGCCTGCTCCCGAGCGCGCGGACCCAGTTGCCGATGAGGTCCTTGCCGTGGGTCGTAAGGACGCTCTCCGGGTGGAACTGCACGCCCTGGATCGGCAGCTCCTTGTGGGCGAGGCCCATGATCTCGCCCTCCTCCGTCCAGGCCGTCACCTCGAGGCAGGCCGGGAGCGAGTCGCGCTCGACCAGCAGCGAGTGGTAGCGCGTCGCCTCGAACGGGGAGGGGAGCCCCGCGAACACGCCCGCGCCGTCGTGGAGGATCGGCGAGGTCCGTCCGTGCATGAGCCTTCCCGCGCGGACGACCTTGCCCCCGAACGCCTGGCCGATCGATTGATGTCCGAGGCACACCCCGAGCACCGGGACGCGCGCGCACCCGACCGCGGCGAGCGAGACACCAGCCTCGTTCGGTGTGCACGGCCCCGGCGATACGAGCACGCCCTCGACGTCCGCACGAGCCACGCCGTCCGCGTCGATCGCGTCGTTCTTCACGACCTCGCTCTCCGCGCCGAGCTCGCCGAGGTACTGGACGAGGTTGAACGTGAACGAGTCGTAGTTGTCGATCACGAGGACGCGCATCGGAGCTCCGAGGATTGTCGCATACGTTCGCCGCGCCGGCTCCGCGCTCGCCCGGCTTTCGTCCGGCGCGCGTGCCCGGAGAGCGGCGGCGCTCGGGAGCGCAGCGTCGGGGTGTCACGCCGCGCGCGAGCGCAGGAACTTCTGGAGGCGCGCGCGGTCGAGCGAGCTGGCGCCGAGGATGCGATACGCCTCGCGCTCGCCCGATCGCCAGACGCGCCTGGCCCACGCGAACCAACGATGCTGCCCGTCGACGCAGAGCTCCAGCACGAACCCGTCGCGATCCGCGGTCTCCGGCTCGGAGATCCGGCGCACCGCGATCCCGCTCGGCGAGGCGTCGAGCACCTCGACGGTGTACGGCCGGCCATCGATGAACTTGTTGGCGAACGCGCCGCCGACCGGGGAGCGCGCCTCACGACGGCGGTTGGACGAGCTGCTCATGGTGCGTCGAATGGTGGGATAATGTGCGCCTCGACTGCAAGAACTTTGCAGTCCAAGCGGAGGGCGCGCCAAGGTTCGAACACGCGGGCGACGAAGGGCGATCCGCGATCCGCGTGGCGGTGCGAGCCCGCTGACGGATGGGTCGCGCGCGCGCATTTCGCGTCACGCTCGAGCCGACCAGTGATGTTGCGAACTTTGACAGAAAACAATAAGGTGGCGCGCAGTTTCCCTGGGGATCCCACATCTCCGGGCGAGCAAATTCTCCCCGCGTACTGTCCGCACCGCATCCTCCCCTGGGGGCTCGATGGCCGACGATAAGAAGCCGAAGATCGATCTCAAAGCCCGCCTCGGCAAGACCGCCGCCGGCGGCGCCACGCCGCCTCCGCCCGCCGCGGGTGGCGGTCTGCCGATGCCCGGCCCCGCCGCGGCCATCCCGGCGCCTGCGGGGAGCGCCGGCTCGGGCGGCTACGCTCCGTCGGTGGTTCCGACGCCCGGCGCGATGAACCCCACGGGTGGCTTGCCCGTTCCGCCGGGGATCCCCGTTGGACCGCCGCCGGCGTTCAAGTCGCCGGCGATGAGCCTCGACCCGTCGAATCCGCTCGCAGCAGCGATGGGGCAGCCGGCGCCGGCGCGCACGCAAGCTCCGGCGCCTCCGCCGCAGCCGCAGCGCATCGAGGTCGACGAGCTCACGGTCCAGGAGGCGCGCAAGGGCGCCCGCAAGCAGGGCCTCATGGCGGGCATCGTGTTCGGCGTCGTCCTCGGCGCGGTCGGCTACATCGCCGGCGGCGCGCAGGAGACGAACAAGGGCCGCTCGCAGTCGGTCGCGCACGCGAAATCGCTCGCGGGCGACGTCGAGAAGGCGCGCGGCCAGCTCAAGGAGCTCGGCGACAAGCTCGAGGCGGGGCGCGACGTCCTGGCCAAGGAGAAGAAGTTCCCCGACGCGCTCGCCAGGGAGCTCAGCGCGATCAACGTCGACTTCGACGGCACCAAGCTCGCGGGCGTCCGCTTCAGCGGCTTCTCGCAAGAGACCACGAGCGGCCTCATCGAGTTCATCAGCAACGTCCAGGCGACCAACGATCGCAAGAACGCGCTCTCGGGCCTCTTGACGAAGCTGCAGAAGCCGATGACCGAGATGCTCGCGGCCCAGGCGTCGGGCAAGCCCCCGCCGGTCACGTTCGTGGTCCTCGTCGACAAGGACAGCGCGAAGAACCCGTTCGCCGTCCTCGCGCCGCTGCAGAAGCCGATCGAGCTCAGCGCGTCGATGCCCGCGGAGTTCACCGCCACCGATCCGCGCCGCAAGGCGAACGTCACGGCGCCGAAGCTCACGTCGCTCGACAAGCCGGGCGCGGCCTACGTCGTCCCGCAGTCGATCGACGCCGCGTTCCCGAGCGAGACGGCCGGCCAGGTCGGCCAGCTCGTGAGCCAGCTCTCGCGCCTCTTGAGCGACGTGCGCGGCGAGGCCCCGGCGGCGGGTGAGGCGATCAGCGAGCCGAAGCCCGGCCTGCTCGAGCGCGCCGACACGCTCGTGACGAACCTCAACAAGGTCAAGTAGGCGCTACGGGACGTCGTCCGGCGTCGCTTCTTCGTGAGGCGGCGCCGGCGGGGCGTAACCCCAGGCGAGATCTGCGCGGAGCTCGTCCTCGGCGGCGCCGACGTCGACGTAGCCGCGCGCGACGAGCGCGGAGCAACGTCGCGCGCGCGTGACCGTCTGCGGGCGGCCGAGGACGGACAGCACGCTCCGCGCGAGCGTGCGCCCGAGCGCGAGCGGACCGCGCGCGCGCTCGGCCTGGAGCGCGCCCGGAACGACGACGAGCGTTCCAGGGGTGAGCGAGGCGGGATCGGGGAGCGCCGCGGCGATGCTCGCGACGGAGGCGGCCTCCGCCTCGCCGAGCGCGACGGTCTTCGCCGTGGCGCGCGCCGCGGCCTCCGGTGCGCGCGCCGCGATCACGGCGCGGGCGGAGGCGGCCGGCCGGCTCGCGCGGGCGGCCGGGACGCTGCTCGAGCGACCGCTCACGAGGCCTCCGCCGGCGGGACGAGCTCGGGCTCGGCCCGCACGATCTCGACCTTGACCACGCGCGTCTCGTCGGCCTCGCGCACGATGAGCTTGTAGCCGTCGAGCGTGACCGTCGCGCCGACCTCCGGGACTCGGCCGGCGCGGTGCACGATGAGCCCGCCGAGCGACTCGAAGTCGCCGTCCTCCGGCAGCTTCTTGCCCAGGTGGATCTCGAGGTCGGCGATGGGGATCGCGGCGTCGGCGACGTAGCGCCCCTCGGCGAGCTTCTGGATCGGAACGAGCTCCTCGGTGTCGTACTCGTCGCGGATGTCGCCGACGATCTCCTCGATGATGTCTTCGAGCGTGACGATGCCGCCCGTCCCGCCGAACTCGTCGGTGACGATCGCGAGGTGGAGGCGCCTCCCGCGCATCTCCCGGAGCACGCTGAGGGCGCCCTGCGTCTCGGTGACGAAGAGGACGGGCTTGCGCACGACCTCGTCGAGCGTCATCGCGCCGAGCTTGCCCTGGCGGACGACGTCGAACAGATCCTTCACGTAGAGCAGCCCGATGACGTTGTCGAGCGACTCACGGAAGACCGGGTAGCGCGAGTGGCCGTCCTTGATGACGTGCTCGAGGACCTGATCGAGCGGCATCGTCGCCTGGATGGCCGAGATCCGCCGGCGCGAGACCATGACCTCGCGCGCGGTGAGGTGCTTGAAGTCGAGCACGTTGCGGATCATCGTCGCCGGCTCTTTCTCCAGCGCGCCCGCCTTCTCCCCTTGCGCGACGATCCACTCGACCTCGGTCTCGGTGAGCCGGGCGTCGGCGTTCTCGGGCACCTTCGTCCCGACGAAGCGGCCGAGGAGCGCGAGCGGCTCGGCCACCGGGAGGAGGAGGAGCTCGATCGGCTTGAGGAAGCGGAGCGCCCAGCGGCCGACGTCCTCCGGGCGGCGCCGGGCGATCGTGCCGAGCACCTCCGCGAACGTCGCGTAGGCCACCACCGACACGACCACCGAGCAGAGCGCCGCCAGCGTCGGTCCCAGCGCCGCGCGGAACGCGTCGGCGAGCACGACGGCGGCGAGGCTGATCGCGAGCACGCGGGCCACGAGCCAGCGCGAGAGCAGGCGCAGCCGGTCCCGGGCGTACCGCGCGAAGCCCTCGTCCTTGGCCTCCACGAGGGCCTGAAGGCGAGCCTCCGGAAGGGCGGTCAACGCGGCGTCGGCGGAGGCGAACAGCGAGCCGATGGCGGCGGCCGAGACGGCCAGTACGATCGGTCCTAGGGGGATCGTCAAATCCGGAGAGGCTCCTCGCGCCGGCAGCTCATCCGCCGACGGACGCCGTGGGGACCGCGGGCGACCCCCCCGGGCCGTCTCAAACGGTAGCGTGTGGGATGGTCGGGTTCAATGCGCTTCGAAGGAGGCCGGATCTTCTCGGATCTACGGGCACTTCGTCTGCGGCCACCGGCGTCTGCGCGCGCAGGAAGATCGGCGAAAGAACGCGCAACGATCTCGCCGTGGGGCCGACGGGCCCGCGTGAGCTCTTCGATTGGGACCTCGAAACCGCCGACCACCGGTGCTCCGCGTCCTTCTCCTAGGACGGACGCCGGCTCGACGCGAGTCCATCCGCACGCGCGGCCCACGCCGGCGTTCGCGCGGCTGCTGCTCGACGCCGGCCTCGGCGCCGGGGCCAAGGCGCTGCCGGCGCCGTTCGCGACCGGCAGCGCAGCGGTCGCGCCGGGTGGGTCGGCGGCGCTCGCGGCTCCGCCGACCCGAGCGGAGGCGTACGGATCGGCGGGGCTGACGGAGCCGAAGCCGGCCCGTGACGCGAAGTCCGAGGAGGCGTGCGGCGACGAGCGTCCCGCCGCGCCGTTCGATCCGCTCGATCCCGCCGCGCGCCAGGCGGCCCAGCTCGCGCCTCCGGCCGCCGCGGCCGCGCCGCAGCCCGTCGCGGTCGCGGTGCAGGAAGAGATCGCGCCGCGCGCTCGGGTTTCCATGGAAGAGCTGCTTCCGCAGCTGGTGAAGCGCATCGCGTGGGCGGGCGATCGGCGGCGCGGCTCGGTGCAGCTGGAGCTCGGCGCGGGCCGACACGCCGGCACGACCGTGACGGTGCACGCGGACGCGGGGCGCGTGCGCGTCGAGCTCGACGGAGTGGGCGCCGACGCGCTGCGCGAGCGCATCCGGGCGCGCCTCGCGCGGCAGGGGCTCGACGTCGAGAGCGTGACCTGAGCGCGCGCTCCGGGCGCCTCGACGCGGCCGGCGCGGTCGGCTCGGGCTCGGCGGGGGGGACGCCGCGGTCCGCGCGCGCGTCACGGATCGCTCGGGTCGTGGCCGTCGGGCTTCGGGAGCGCGCGCTTTCCGAAGGCGGTCGCGATCGCGCTCGGCGCGACGCGCCGGCCGCGCGACCACGCGAGCGCGTCGTCGGCCCGCTCGCGCGAGAGCGTCCACGGACCGTGGACGAAGTCGGCGACGTTCGCCTTCTCGCCGATCTCGACCCGCCACGGGAGCGCCCCGGCCGCCCACGTGACGCGCGCGCTCTCCTCGGAGAGCGGCTGGTAGGCGACGCCGTCGAGCGTGACGGCGGCGGCGCCGGCGGACGCGTCGACGAGGCCGGCGTCGATCGGCTCGACCAGGCTCCATCGCCCGGCGACGACGACGAGCCAGCGGAGCCCGACCTCGGGCGCGTAGAGCAGGTACTCGTCCCAGGCCACGCGCGACGCCGCGACGAGGCACCGGCTCAGCGCGCCGACGACGCGGTAGCGGACGCCGTCGAGGACGCCTTCGTCGCCCACGTCGAGCCAGGTCTCGACGCCTCGAGGCCGCGAGACGTCGGGCGCGGCGACGAGCCACGGCGCCTCGCGCCCGGTCACGGCGAGGTCCAGCGCGGCGAGCGCCACCCGACGACCGACGTAGACGCGGGGCCGGTCGCGCGCGCCGGCGCCGGGATCCGTCGGGCCGAAATCGATCGTGGCGACCGCGCCGGAGCGCGCCGACAGATCGGCGTAGGCGTAGCGTGCCGGCGCGGCGTCGACCTCTCCCCACGTCGCGACGCGGCGCGCCTCGCCGCGCTCGACCACGACGAAGCCCGTGTCGAGCGGCTCACCGACGGCGAGATCGTCGAACGCGGGCGCGAGCGAGCCCTCCTCGTAGACCGTGAACGTCCCGGTCGCCTCGACGAGGAAGCGCGGCCGCGGATCGCCCGAGCGCATGCGCCACTCGTTCCAGATCGCCCCGCGGCGGCCCTCGACGCACGTGCGCCCGGCGAGCGTGAACGGCGCGCCGTCGAGGCGGCCGCGCGCGCCGAGCTCGAGGACCGTCGCGCGTGCGTAGGTCGCGCGCATCGCTCAGGCTTCGTCGAGGACCCGCATGACGTTGTCGCGGAGGATCTTGCCGACCGCCGAGCGCGAGAAGCCCGCCGCGAGCAGCGCGTCGGTGAGCAGCGGCAGCCCGCGGGGATCCTTGAGCGGGCGCGTCGGCACGATGAAGCCGTCCCAGTCGCTGCCGAGCGCGGGCGCGTCCTCGCCGACGACGTCGACGATGTGCTTGAGGTGCTGGACGACCGGCTCGAGGCCGTCGCCGCCGACGAACTGCGGGCAGAAGATGACGCCGACGACGCCCCCTCGGTCGGCGACGGCGCGGAGCTGCTCGTCGTCGATGTTGCGCCAGTGCTCGAAGGCGCCGAGGACGCCGGTGTGGCTGACGATCGGCGGCTTCTTGGCGATGCTGCACGCGTCGAGGAAGCCGCGCTTGTTGATGTGCGCGAGGTCGACCAGGACGCCCTCGGACTCGCACCGCTCGACGAGCTCGAAGCCCCAGCCGGTGAGACCGTCGCCGTCCCGCCGGCCGCGTCCGTAGGCCGGATAGCCCGCCTCGTTCGCGCTGAAGTGGAGGAGGCCCACGTACCGCACGCCGCGCCGCGCGAACGTGGTCACGTTGTCGAGCGAGCCCTCGAGCGCGTGGGCGCCCTCGATCCCGAGCAGCGCGCCCACGACGCCCTCGGCCCGGCACGCCTCGATCTCGGCCGCCTTGCGGACGAGCCGGAGCGCGCCCGGCCGGTGCGCGACCTGGCGCTCGAGCGCGTCGATCTGCTCGTGGACGGTGCGCGCCATGCCGCGCGGGCGGTCGGCGAGCGGGAGCGAGACGAGGCCGAAGAACTGCGCGCCCATCCCGCCCTCGCGCATGCGCGGGAGATCGACGTGGCCGCCGAGCGCGGCGAACGGCAAGGGCGGCTCGTGCGCCTTGTGGAGGTCGTAGCCGATCCAGCGCGACCACATGAGCGTGTCCGCGTGCAGGTCGATCGCGGGGTGCTCGGCGTGGATCGCGCGCGCGGTGTCGGAGGCCAGCGGAGCGGCGGGCATGCCCCGCAGTGTGCCCATGCTTCGCGCGAGGCGTCGAGCCCGTCCCGCTGCGGCGCCCGGCGGCGCGGCGACCCGCGGGAATTGCACGAAAATTGAGCCGCTCTCGAGGTACTTGAGTTTTCCGATGCGACAATTAGATTGTCGGCGTGCTCCGCCTCTCGAACCGCGGCCGCTACGCCCTGAAGGCGGTCTTCGATCTGGCCGTCCACGGGGACGCGCCGGTTCAGGTCCGCGACGTGGCGACACGCCAGCGCATCCCGCTGCGGTTCCTCGAGCAGATCTTCCAGCTCCTCAAGCGCGGCGGGCTCGTCGAGTCGAAGCGCGGACCGCGCGGCGGCTTCACGCTGGCGCGCGAGCCGGACGAGGTGAAGCTCGGCGACGTGCTCCGGGCGGTCGAGGGGCCGGTCGTGCTCACCGGATCGCCCGCTGCGCGGCGCGCCCGGCGAGGCGCGAAGGGGGAGGGCGAGCCGCGCGACGTCACCGAGGCCGTGCTGGCGGACCTCTCGCGCTCGGTCGAGCAGTGCTTCGACGGCATCACGGTGCAGGACCTCTGCGCGCGCGGCGAACGGGCGGCGCTCGCGCAGCGGGTCCGCGCCGCGAGCACCCCCTACGTCATCTGAGGAGGAACGACCGCGATGATCGCCCACTCGATGCTCGATCTCGTCGGACACACGCCGCTCGTGCGCGTGCGCGCCGAGTGGGACGAGCCCCGCGTCGCGGCGGGCCCGCAGGCGGCCATCTGGGCGAAGATGGAGAACCTGAACCCGGGCGGGAGCGTGAAAGATCGCATCTGCTCGGCGATGATCGAGGACGCCGAGGCGCGCGGGCTGCTCGTCCCGCCCGGGCCGGTGGTCGAGCCGACGAGCGGCAACACGGGCATCGGACTCGCGCTGGTGTGCTCGGTGAAGGGCTACCGCCTCGTCCTGACGATGCCCGAGAGCATGAGCCTCGAGCGGCGCCAGCTCCTCGAGGCCTACGGCGCGGAGATCGTGCTGACCCCCGCGGAGGCGCAGATGGAGGGCGCGATCGCCAAGGCCCGCGAGATCGCCCTCGGGACGCCGGGCGCGTTCATGCCTCAGCAGTTCGAGAACGCCGCGAACCCGTCGGTGCACGCGCGGACGACGGCGTTCGAGCTGCTCCAGGCGATGGAGGGGCTCTCGGTCGACGCGTTCGTCGCCACCGTCGGCACGGGCGGGACCGTCAGCGGCGTCGGCCGGGAGCTCCGCAAGGTGTTCCCGGACGCGCGGGTGATCGCGGTCGAGCCCGACGCGTGCGCGACGATCTCGCGCGGCGAGCGCGGCCCGACGAAGATCCAGGGGCTCGCGGCCGGCTTCGTGCCCAAGAACTACGACGCCTCGGTCGTCAGCGAGGTCCGCACCGTCTCGGACGAAGACGCCTGGCGCACGAAGGTGAGCCTCGCGAGGCGCGAGGGCCTGCTCGTCGGGATCAGCTCCGGGGCCGCGGTCCACGTGGCGCGCGAGGTGGCGCGGGAGCTCGGCGATCCGTCGAAGAACGTCGTCACCCTGCTCGCGGACACGGGCGAGCGCTACTTCAGCCTCGAGGAATACTTCCCGCACCTCGCCGAGGGGCCATGATCGCGTCCTTGTCGTCGGCGCGCGTCCTGGTCGTGGGGGTCGGCGGGCTCGGCTGCCCCGCGGCGCTCGCGCTCGCGCGCGCCGGGGTCGGCGCGCTCGGGCTCGCCGACGACGACGAGGTGGACGTGTCGAACCTGCACCGGCAGATCCTGTTCGACGATGCCGACGTAGGGCGCCCGAAGGTGCCTGCCGCCGCGGCGCGCCTCCGCGCGATCGCGCCGTCGGTCGAGCTCGAGCTCCACGCGACGCGCCTCTTGCCGGCGAACGCCGTCGAGCTCGTCGCGCGCTACGATCTCGTGGTCGAGGGGAGCGACAACTTCGCGACCAAGTTCCTCACGGCCGACGCCTGCGCCCTCGCGGGGAGGCCCGTCGTGCACGCGGCCGCCGTCCGCTGGCACGGCACCGCGCTCGCGGTCGGGCCGCGCGGCGGTCCCTGCTACCGCTGCCTGTTCGAGGACGTCCCGCTCGAGGACGTCCCGAACTGCGCGGAGGCCGGCGTCGTCGGACCGATGGTCGGCGTGGTCGGCGCCGCGCAGGCCGACCTCGCGCTCTCTGCGCTCTCCGGCGAAGACGTGTTCGGAGAGCTGTTCACCTTCGACGGCAAGGCGCTCGCCTCGCGCCGCCGGCGCGTCGCTCGCCGCCGCGGCTGCCCGCTCTGCGGCGACGGCGAGCGCATCCAGGACATCGAACCGCGGCGGTACGTCGAGGGCGTCTGCCGGGCATCGTGAAGCACCTACCGAAGACCCACGGCTCGGCGAACGGCCGCGCCGCTCAACCGAGACACATGAAGGAGAAGCCATGGACACGATCGTGAGGATCCCCGCCGCCCTGAGGACGCTGACCGGCGGCGCTGACGAGGTGACGGCCGCGGGAGCGACCGTCGGCGACGTGATCGAGGACCTCGACAAGCGCCACCCGGGCCTGAAGGACCGCCTGCTCGACGAGAAGGGCGTCCGACGCTTCATCAACATCTACGTCGGCGAGGAGGACGTGCGCTTCACCGGCGGCCTCGGCACGGAGCTGAAGTCCGGCGACCAGGTCAGCATCATCCCTGCGATCGCCGGCGGATGACCCAGACCGCGGAGCAAGAGCGGCGCTTCAGCCGGCAGACGCGCCTCGCCGAGATCGGGCCGCGCGGGCAGGCGAGGCTCGCCGCCGCGCGCGTCCGCCTCGGGGGGCCGGGCTTCGCGGGGGAGATCGAGCGTCGCTACGTCGTCGCCGCCGGGCTCCAGCTCGCGGCCGACGATCCGACGGTCGATCCGGACGAGATCGACCGCGCGGCCGACGTCCGGACGCTCGAGCTCCGCCACGAGGCTGCGCGCGAGGTCGCCGCCGGCGCTCTCCGCGCGCTCGCCGCCGTCCGCGCGGCGCTCGCGGGGGGCGCGCCGTGAGCGGCTGGCTCCGCGCGCGCCGGATCGAGTCCGTCGTCGAGGCCGTCGGCGACACGCCGCTCCTCCGCCTGCGCAAGGTCACGAAGAAGGCGCCCGACGTCCCGGTCTACGCCAAGCTCGAGTTCGAGAACCCGGGCGGGAGCGTGAAGGACCGCGCCGCGCTCCGGATGATCCAGGACGCGCAGAAGGACGGCCGCCTCACCCGAGACAAGATCCTCCTCGACTCGACGAGCGGGAACACGGGCGTCGCGTACTCGCTCTTCGGCGCGGCGCTCGGGATCAAGGTCCGGCTCGTGATGCCGTCGAACGTCTCGAAGGCGCGCAAGGACATCGCGCGGGCGTTCGGCACGGAGATCGTCTACTCCGACCCGCTCGAGGGCTCCGACGGGGCGATCCGCCTCGCGAAGAAGATCGTCGACGAGGATCCGGGCCGCTACTTCTACCCGGATCAGTACGCGAACCCGTCGAACCCGCTCGCGCACTACCACGGCACCGGGCCGGAGATCCTGCGGGACCTCGGCGATCGCATCACGCACTTCGTCGCGGGGCTCGGGACGAGCGGCACGATGATGGGCACCGCGCGGCGGCTCAAGGAACACCACCGCGCGATCCGCTGCGTCGCGGTCGAGCCGGACTCGGCGCTCCACGGGCTCGAGGGCCTGAAGCACATGGCGTCGAGCATCGTCCCGCCGATCTACGACCCGAAGGCGCACGACGAGGTGTATCCGGTGTCGACGGAGGACGGCTGGGACATGGCCGACCGACTCGCGCGCGAGGAGGGGCTCCACGTCGGCCACTCGTCCGGCGCGAACCTCTTCGCCGCGGTGCGCATCGCGGAGGAGCTCCAGGTCGAGGGCAAGCCGGGGTGCGTCGTCGGCATCGTCTGCGACCGCGGCGATCGCTACTTCTCGCCGCTCCGCTGGGAGAAGAAGTACGTGTGGTGACACGAGGAAGGACCGATACGTGAGCGACGAAGCGAAGCACCCGTGGATCCGAGGCGACCTCCGCGTCGCGCGCGCGGTCATCGACCGCGTGAACGACGAGGCCGTGGCCGCGTACGGGCGCGATGAAGAGAGCTGCGGGCTCTTGCTCGGGCCCGAGGCGGACGCGCTCTTCGTGGACGAGATCGTCCCGATGGAGAACCGCGCGAACAAGCTCCACCGGCTCGATCCGGAGACGTACCCGCGGACGGGGCGCATGTACTTCGACATCGACCCGATGAAGTTCGAGCGCTCGGTGCGGGCGGGGGAGACGAACGGCCGGCCGGTGAAGGTGCTCTACCACTCGCACCTCGACGTCGGCGCGTACTTCTCGGAGACCGACGCCGCGGCCGCGACGATGGGCGGAGACGCGCCCACGTACGACCTCGCGTACCTCGTGACCTCGGTGCGCGGCGGCGCCGTCGACGAGCGCAAGCTCTTCGTCTGGGACGCCGGGACGCGTCGCTTCGTCGAGACCCCTCTCACGATCGTCTGACGCGCTGCGCGGGCCCAGCGCGGCGCTGCTGCGTGCTCCGCCGGCGCTGCCGCGCGCTCGCGCTCGGCGTGCGCCACCAGCCTCGCGCCGGCGCGGCCGGACGAGCTCACGACCCACCCGCTACGCGATGAGTCGGCTCGGCTCTCCGGTGGGCCACAGCCGCGCTGGCGCGTCGTCACGCGCGGTCCGTTCGGGGCGCGCCTCTCCGGCGTGGTAGCGTCTTCGGTTCGGAACATGCGTCACCCGAGGGAGCGAGCTCGAGCCAGCTGGATCGCCGTCGCCGCGCTGGCGGCGGCGTTCGCGGCGGCTCCGCCCGCCCGCGCCGACGCCCGCGAGGTCGCGGCGCGCGTCCTCGAGCAGTGGACGGTGGCCGGGGCGCGGACGAGCGCCGTGCCCGCGCGCTTCATGTTCGACGACGAGACGATCCTCGTCCCGATCCCGCCCGAGGCCGACGTCGACGGCGACGGATGCACGCAGATCGCCGTCATCGGCGCGCGCGGTCTGAGCTTTCGCGCCCGCCTCTCCGACGCGCCGATGGATCCGCTGCTGCCGCCCGAGCCGACGGCGCGCGCGTCGAGCGCGGCGGGCGTCCTCGAGCTGCGGCGCTGCGAGCGCGGACGTCCGGCGGTCCGACACATCGTCGTCACCGCCGAGGCGGGGCGCGGCGCCGTCGACGTCGTCGTCGGGCGCTCCGAGCGGCCGCTGCCTCCGCTGGCGACGCTCATCCCCGAGCGCACGGGGGGCGTGCTGCCGCCGCCGCCCGAGGCCGGCACGCTCCCGCCGCTCGTCGCGCAAGACAAGCGCGCCGACGCCGCCGAGATCCGAGCTCGGCGCGAGGGCGCCGACGTTCGTGAGCGCGCGCGCGTGCGGGCAGCGGACGACGGCTCGGGCGAGGAGGAGCTCGAGCTCGACGCGGGTTGCCATCGGATCGAGGTGTTCGGCCGTGAGCTCTCGCGCGAGCGCCCCGGCCGGCGGTTCCGCCTCGACGTCGACGCCGAGCTGCGCGACGGCGACCAGCTCCTCGCGCGGGACCGGACCGAGGCGCCGGACGCACGGCTCGAGACGTGCCTCGGCGCGACGACGCGGCTGTCGCTCGTCTACGCGGGCGCTCCGCCCTTCTCCGAGGTGCTCGTGACGCGCGGGACCTGGCGGCTGCCCGCGCGGCTCCCGCCGATCTGGGGGCCGGTGGCGCGCAGCAAGATGGCGCGTGTGATGTTCCTCCGGCACGTCGCGGTGCCGGCCGACGATCCGGTCTACCTCGCCCAGGGCGCGACGGGGGCGACGCCGCTTCCGCTCTCCGTCGAGACCGGCGCGTGCTACGTCGCGGTGGTGGGCGTCACCCGCGGACACGCTCGTCAGCTCCAGCTCCGCGCGCGCGTCGGCGCGCGCGAGTCGACGGACGAACGCGGCGCGGCCGAGGAGGCGGCGCTGACGGCGTTCTGCGTGCGGGCGCACGAGTCGGCGCGCCTCGAGGTGCTCGCGCGCGGCACGGGCGTGAGCTGGGGGCTCGCGCTGTTCCGCGTGAAGAGCGGCGTCTGGGAGCCCGGGCGATGAAGGTGCGCGCGCTCGTCCCGCTGCTCGTGGGCGCGCTCGCGGGGTGCGCCGGTCGCCCGAACGTGCCGCCGGCGTCGCCGCCCAACCCCGCGGACGCTCCGCCGCGCGTGGTCGCCGGTCCGCTCGAGGCGCGACCGCTGCTCGGCGATCTCCCGGCGCGCGCGTCGCGCTTCGGCGCGGGTCCGCTCGCGATCGTCGCGTCCGGGCCGATGACCGAGGGGGAGCGCGTCGGCGCCTTCGTCGAGGTGCCGAAGGACGTCTGCCTCCTCGCTTACGCGCGCTCGTCGGCGTCGCTCGAAGACATCGACCTCGCGGCGTTCGCCGAGGAGGGAAACCCGATCGCCGTCGACGAGGGGCCCGACCCGAAGCCGACGCTGCTCATCTGCCCTCCGCACCCCGAGCGCGTCTACGTCGCGGCCCACGCGGCCGCCGGGGAAGGGCTGTGCGTGATCGCCGCGCAGCTCGTGCCGCGCGAGCGCGCCGACGCCGTCGGGCGGGCCGTTAACGCGCACGGATCGACGCCGAAGTCGCCCGAGACGTGGCCCGGCCTCGACGATCACGTCCGCGCCCACCGCGCCGCGATCGGCGGCACCTGGGAGGAGCAGCGCCGCGTCGCCGTCGCGGTCGACTCGCGCGCCCCGTCCTCGGTCGCGCTCTCGATCGACGAAGGCGGGTGCGCCGACGTCGTCGTCGTGCCCGACGAGGACGTCGCGGTGGTCGACGTCGACGCGTTCGACGCGGACGGCCGGTTCGTCGCGCGCGCGCGGGACACCGTCGCCGTGCGCACGCTCACGGTCTGCTCGCAAGCCGCCGTCGCCGGTTCGCTCCAGGTGCGACCGCACGTCGGCCGCGGGCTCGTCGCGGTCGTGCTCGCGAAGGCCAAGGGTGAGAGCGCCCGCGAGATGCTCACCCGGCCGGAGGTCGCGTGGGTCGCTTCGGGGCAGCCGCTCGACGCGGCGCGCGCGGCGCGCGAGCGCTCCCTCGGGAAGGCGGGCTACGCGGCCGCGACGGCGACCCACGGCGGCCAGCTCCAGCTCGGGCGGCGCGTGACGGTCCCCGTCGCGCTCGCGGGCGCCCCGTGCGCGCGTGTCGACGTCGTGGCGGGCGCGCCGCTCGCGCTCGTCGAGGCGGCGATCTGGGACGACGCCGGCGCGCTCCTCGCGAGCGGCGACGGCGCGGACGGAACGGTGCTCTTCGCGTGCGGCAAGGGCAAGGCGCGGCTCGATCTCGGGACGCGGGGTCGACCTGGCCCCTTCTCCGTCCTCGTCCGACCGGAGAAGTGGAGCGACCCCAAGCTCTCCGCGCATCCGCTCGCGGCGAGCCGGATGCTCGCGCGCGGGGCCGGTCCGGCATCGGGTGGCCACTTGGGCAAGGCCGGCGTCGTCCGGCACGCGGTGCTCGAGCCGGCCAAGCGGTACGTGCACGAGGCGAACATCCCCGCCGGACAGTGCCTCGCCGTCGCGCTAGGCGTCGAGGGCGAGGGGACCGGTCTCGAGGTGCGCGCGTTCGACGCGGTGAGCGGCGACGAGCTCGATCGCGCGCACGGTCAGGACGCCGCCGCCGTCCGCGCGTGCGCGGGCCCGGCCACGCGTTCGATCCGCGTCGAGGCGCGCGCCACCGCCGGAAAGCTGGACGCGATCCTGGGCGAGCGGCTGCTCGGTCCGTGACGGGCCCGGCGCTCGGCCCGTGACGGACGGCGTCGCCGTCTCGGTGGCCGCGCACCGGCCGCCGCGGCGCGGCGGTGCTGCGCAGTGTCAGCGGCGGCCGAGCGATCGCGCGAGGGCGTCGTCGGCGCGGCGGGCGTCGACGTCGCCGACGCACAAGACCGCGCCCGTGCGCGGGACGAACGCGAGGCGGCACCGCCCGCGCGAGCCCGGCAGGAGCGTGCCCAGGGCGAAGTCCGCGGCGACTCCGGCCGCGACGATGACGAGGCCGATGAGGAGGAGCGAGGGCGACGCCGAGCGGACGCCGTCCGTGAACGCGCGCACGCCGACGTAGCTGCCGACCGCGAGCGCGAGCAGACCGGCGTAGAACGCGGCGCGGGGGAAGCGCACCTCGCGTACGACGCGGACGAGGCCCGCGCGCAGGATGACGTGCTCGCGCTCGCGCAGCGTGCGCCCGAGCATCTCCGTCCGGGTCTTCACGCGGATCCCCGCGTCCGACAGCGAGACCTCGGCGGGCCGCCTGTACGCGAGGGCGAGGCGCGCGACGAAGCGCACCGCGTGGATCGCGAAGAGGAGCCCCGTGAACGCGAGGACCGCCGTCGCGATCGGTCCGCGCGGGGCGGCGAGCAGCTCGCCCTCGAGCCGCACCTCGTCGCCGCTCTCTCCCGTCGCGAGCACGCGGAGCAGGACGGGATCTTTGACCTCGCCGGCGAGCTCGCGCGCGAGCGCGCGCGCCTTGGCGGACTCCGACGCGGCGAGCGCCGCGCACCCGACGACGGCCTCGCCGCGTCCGAGCGCGCCGCCCTTGCCGCGCTCGATCCGGCGCACGCGGTCGGCGATGGCGGTCCACAGGTCGGACGCCTCGTCGCCGAGCGCGCGGTCGAGCAACGGCGTCGCGTCGAAGGCGGAGTGCGTGGCGAGCCAGAGGATGTCGCCCGCGAGGCGATCCTCGTCCTCGGTGCGCGAGCGCGGCGACTCGGCGACGGCGTGCGCCCAGAGCGCGGCGGCGAGCGCGCGCTCGGCGGCGCCCTCACCGCCGGTGGCGAGGACGTCGAGCACGTTGCCGAAGCGCGTGTCGGCGTCCTCGCGCGTGAGCTTCGCCTCGTCGGCGGCGGCGGTCACCTTCGAGGTGAACGCCCAGTCGGGGGTGCGAGCGCGTGCGGCGTCCGTGACGACGCGGCTCGTGAGCGCGACGAGATCGCCGAGCCGCGCGGAGCGGGCGAGCAGCTCGTAGGCCGCGAGCGGCTGGGCGTCGCTGCCCGTCGTGTCGGCTGCCGTCGCGAGGCTCGCGCGGCTCGGGAGCCGGAGAGCGTCCCTCGTCGGAGCACCCTCGTGCGAGGCCTTCGTCGAGAGCGATCCCACGCTCCGCGCTCGGGCCTCTCCAGCCGGCGCGGCGGTGTCCGTCGTGGCCTCGACGTCGCGCGCGGTCTCGACGACGGCGTCCGGCTCGATCGCGATGGGGCCGTTCGGATCGGTCTCGTCGGCGCTCGCCCCGGTCTCGTCGGCGGTCTTCGCGGACGAGGGCCTCGGTCCCGCGGCGACGCTCGCGTCGCCGGCCGGCGCCACGTTCGCCGTCTTGTCGGTGCTGCTGTCCGGCTCTGCCATGCGAACTCGTGCGCTCCACCGTCTAGGCCGTGCGTATCACGCGCGGCGCGGACCCACGAAGCTCGTCTAGCCGAACGCCTGCCGCGCGACCACTATTCTTGCCGCGATTCCCCGGCAGAGCGGGGATCCGTGCGCTCCAGGTCGAGCGGAAACTTGGCCCGTCCGCGCTCGATCCGATACCCACGCTCGGGTGGACGGAGGCTCGGTGCCTCGCCGGCCGCGGGAGGCGCGCGACATGAAGGGCAAGGCAGAGGTGATCTCGGAGCTCCGTAGCATGCTCGCGGACGTCTTCATGGCGAAGGAGCGCGGTGAGGCCTACGGCCGGCTCGCGCGCGCGCACGGCTACGTCGACGGCTACATGCGGGCGTTGCTCGAGCTCGGCGTCGTGACGAAGGACGAGCTGGTCGAGGTCGTGAACGCCGAGCGCGAGCGCTCGAGCGGCCCTGCGGTGCGCCCGATGGGCGACATCGTCGAAGTCGCGGCCTAGCTCCGCAGCGCCGGCCTCGCCGCCGCGCACGCCGCTTGCTCCTGCTTCACGTCGAAGGGAATCGGCCCTCCGACAGAAGGTGAAGCATGAAGAGCCCCGAGCACGAGCTGCCCGTCGTCCCGCGCGAGATCCTCGAGCGTCCTCCCGGTCGATCGTTCAGTGATCCGAGGCGCCCGCTCGGCGAGGACCTCATCGAGCGCGCCGGGCAGCACGGGGGCGATCCCGAAGAGGGCTTCTACGGCCGGGCCTCGGAGCACTTCCGCGAGGGCAACGGCGTGCCGGAACGCGCCAAGTGTGTGGCGGTCTTGCGCAAGGCCGATGAGCTGATGGCGGAGAACAACCCGCCCGGCGACACGGCCGAGAACCAGCGGCGCGCGCTCGAGCTCGCGTGCGGGCGTTGCGGCGTCCACGTCGACGAGTACGACCGGCTGGTGGAGGGCGACGAGGAGGTGCGCGCGCTCGAGGCCGTCGTCCTCCAGGCCGCCCACCTGCGCGCGCTCCTCCTCCGCGGAGAGGCGGTCACCGCGCCGGCGTCCGTGGGCTGAGCCTCACGGCGCCGGGCGGGGCGTGCGTCACGGCGACAGGACGGTGACGTTGCCTTCGACCGTCTTGGTCGCGCGCGTGCTCTGGCGCCACCAGACGGCGACCTTGTCCTCGCCGGGGACGAACTGCGGGAAGGCGACCCAGCGGTTGTCCTGCTTCACCGAGCGGAGGTCCCACTTGTACGAGCTGCCCGATCCGGTGCCCACGGCGCGGCGGAGGCCGAGCGACGACGAGTCCGCGTAGTAGATCGTGACGACGTCGCCCTCGACGCGGATGGCCGAGTCGTCGCCGACGATGTGCTTGCCGTCCGCGTGCGCCTTGCCGTCGACGGTGCTGCCGTCGTCGACGAGCTGCGAGCGCCCCGGCTTGCCGTTCACGACCGCGATGTAGCGCAGGCTCTCGTCGAGTCCGTTCACGTAGCTCACGTGCCAGGTGCCGCTGGACGCGATCGTGAGCGACGCCGCGATGCCGACGTCGCCGGTGTCGATCGCCGTCTTGTCGGCGCGCTTGCCGGTCTCGCCGTCGAGGATGACGCGCTCCCACGGGACCGCGCCGCGGTCCATGAAGCCGACGAGGTTGCCGTGGTAGCCGTCGTAGGCGACGAGGCCGAGCCCCTGGGGGCCCGACGCCAGGCTGATGTACGGACCGAGCCCGCGCGGGTAGGTCTCGATCGCCCCCATCTTGGCGACGCACGTGGCCTTGCCCTCGACCGTGACGCAGGCGTTCGCGTCGCCGCACGCCGGCTGGCAGCCGCCGACGGTCTTGGTGCACGAGCCCGTGTCCTTCACGCAGGCCTCGCCCGTCGCGCAAGCGTCTGCGCGGCACGGGCCGTCCTCGTCGACGGCGATGTCCTCGAAGTCGAAGTCGCCCGGGCCCTGCGGGCTCTCGTTCTTGGCGCGGGCGAGCGAGATCTTCGTGCGGGTGCGACCGCCGTTGCCCGGCTCGAGGTGCATGTACGCGATGACCGGCTTGCCGCCGACGAGCAGCATCTTGCTGTACTTGCCGATGTCTGCGCCGGCCTGCTCCTTGAGGACCGACACCTTCCAGCCGCCGTCGTTGATCGCGAACTTCAGGCGCTTGTTCGTGTCGTCGTAGTAGCTGACCATCGGCTGGTCGTTGGTCGAGATCTGGAGCGACGTGTAGCGGCCGACGTTGTCGCCGGAGTCGGTCTCGCCGCTGCGCCAGCCGTACGGCTCGAACGCCGCGCACGTGCCGTCGGTGCGCGTCGGGATGCCGTCGACGGTCTCCCACTCGACCTCCTGCTTGCCGAGGTCGTACTTGCCGACGACGAGGTCACCCCAGAGGAGCGCGTCGGCCTCCGAGAGGAGCGAGTCGTTGTAGCCGGCCGCCCAGATCGTGCCGTCCTTCGCCTTCGCGACCGAGAGGTACGCGCCGGGCTGACCCTTCGCGAGGTCGGTCAGGCAGGGCTGGTTGCAGTCGGAGCCGCAGCCCGTCTGCGGATCCGCCTCGCTCCCGCACGCGCAGCCCTGGCTCGTCGCGGCGACGAGGCCGATCGCGCCGAGCGCCATCCCGCCGCGGGTCACCGCGCGGCGGGCGGCGTCGCTCCCGCCGCGACGGCGAAGGACGACGAGGGCGAGCGCGCCGGCGCCGAGGGCGAGCGCGAGGGCGCCGCCGGGGGTCTGGGTGCCGGGGGTCGAGCAGCCGCAGCCGGAGGCCGAGCCGAGCGTCGGATCCGTGCGCCCGCGGAGGGCCTGCCGGACCGTGCCGATGTTGCCCTCCTCGTCCTTGACCTCGACGTCGATCGACTCGGCGGCGCCGACGTCGATGGCCTCGAGCTCCGAGAGCGGGAGCCACTCGCCGAGGTCGCGGTCGTCGATCCGGAAGCGCGCGACGAGCGCGTCGTTCTTGCTGACGAGGTCCCACGCCTCGATCTTCGCCGAGGCGCCGTCACGCTGGATCTTCACGAAGGGCGCGAGCGCGTCGATGACGTACGGCACATCGGCGGGCGTCGCGTCCTCGGTCTCCGGCTCGCCCACGACGCGCGAGGTCACGTGGAGGACGTGGCGGCCCTGGAGGAAGAGCTGGTCGTCCTTGATGAGGACCCGCTTGGCGGGCGACCACGGCGAGCGCGTGCCGCCGTCGATCCACCACGAATACTCGATCGCGCGGCTGCCGTCGTCGAGCGACGAGGAGAGCTCGACCTCGAGCTCGGGGAGCATCGCGGGATCGTAGGTCGCCGCCTGCATGTGGTCGTTCCACACGCGCTTGGCGAGGAGCTTCGCCTGGGTGTCCGACTCGACGAGCGCCGTGCCGGCCGCCTTGCTCATCGTCGCGAAGATGCCGACGAAGTCGTCCTGGCCCTTCGTGAGCTTCTTGATCTGGTTGATCTCGAGGTTCAGGCCGAGGCTGGAGACGGCGCTCGACAGGTCGATCGGCGAGAAGCCGGAGCCGACGAGCTGCTTCGAGACCGTGCCGAAGATGCCGCTGACCGCGCCGACGACGACGTTCGGATCGTCGAGGAGCAGGACGTCGGCGTTGGTGATCGCGCCGTTCTGGACCTTGATCTCGCCGAGCGCGGGGACGATGCCGCCGTTCGGGTTGTTCGGGCCCTTGCCCGTCTGGAGGTTCACCGGGATCGTCAGGTCGCCGGTGTACGTGAAGACGCGGGCGAACCGGTCGAAGCTCCAGATGTAGAAATCGAGCGAGAACTTCGGGAGCGTGACGAGCAGGAGCGGATCCTTGTTCGGGTCCGTCCCGCCGCCGAGCTTCACCACCGGCGGCGCCTGCGGGCGCGTCACGATCGCCGCGGCGGCGTCGGCCTGGTCGAACGTGAGCGTCTTCAGCGACGGGATGAGGAACGACAGGAGGCCGCTCTTCAGCATGTCGAACTGCTCGGTCGAGACGCCGAGGCAGAGCAGGCCGCTGTTGTAGACGCTGGTGAACGAGTAATCGAGGAAGCGGCCCGCGAGCGCGATGCCGACGTGCGGCGCCGTCGCCGGATCGGCGGCCGTGGGGTTCAGCTCGTCGGGGATGGGGATGCCGGTCGGCGGCGTGACCGTCTTCTGCACGACGCACTTCGACGGGGGCTGCGGGATGACGCCGCCGACCATGCCGAGCGTGATCCCGTTCGGGCTGTCGCCCGCGCCGTTGGCGGCGAGGCCGGGGGCGGGCTTCATCGCGCCGAACGAGGCGAGACCGAAGTCGACGCCGCCGGAGGTGCTCGGCGAGATGCTGCGGAGGAAGCCGCCGAGCTCGACGTGCGCGTCCGTGCCGAGGAGCATCGGGACGCACTTGTCCTTCGCCGAGTCGTAGACGCAGTACTGGTTGTTCGCGTCCGGGCTGGTCTCGGTCGGACACGACGGGTTCAGCGTCGGGTTCGGCTTCGTGCACAGCTGGTCGCGGAGCATGTCCTTGACCTGGCCTTCGAGCGAGCCCTTGAGGGAGTTGACGATCCGGTCCTTGATGAAGCTCCAGTTGAGGAGCGTGTCGCACCAGTTGTCCGGGAGCGCGCCGCACGTGGCGCACAGCTTGATGTCGGCGGGCTGGATCGCGTTGAGGTCGATGACCGCGCCGTCGACGTCGATCTTCGAGTACCCGACGCGCGGCGCGACGGTCTCGGCGACGATCGGGATCGACACGCGCACCGGCAGCTGCTTGAGCTGCATGACCGGCTTCTCGTTGCTGCAGGTGCCGTTCGAGCCGTAGCCGACGTGGACCGTCGCGCTGATCGGATCGGAGATCCGCACCGGCGTGTCGTCGAGCTTGATCGGCACGATCGCGCGGACGGTGATGTTGTTCGGCGTGACCGAGTCGATCTGGAACTGCGCGTTGGCGACCCCCGCGGTGGCGACGCAGCGGGGAGGGTTCGAGTTGGGGTTCGGGCCGCCAGGGCAGAACGAGCCCTTCACGTCCGGCCGGAAGCCGACGCACGTGCCGCCGACGGTGAAGCCGATGCAGAAGGCGTCCGGGACCTCGAACGGCGTCTCGGGGATCTCGAGGCTGAACGTCCCGTTCGGCGCGTTCATCGCGCTCGCGGCGATCGGGCCGAGCTCCTTCTCGAGGAAGTCGAGGCCCGGGCGCGACACGCGCACGGACGCGGCGTTCTCGACGGCCTTGTCCGCCGGGAAGCCTCCGGGCAGGGGCGTCATCCCCGCGCAGCCGCCGCAGCCGCCGCAGCCGCCGCCGCTGCAGGACGCGACCAAGAGAAAGAACACGACGCCGAAGACGTGGCGGAAACGTGAAAGCATGGACCTCTCCTCCTCGTGACCGCAGCCAGCTTCGTGGAAGTCTAGCGTCCGGCTCGCGGGGACCCCTCACGGTGTCCGCTGCGTGCCGGCTCGTCGCCCATCTTCACTGTGACAGGAAGACGATTGGTCACCACCCCAACGCGACGCGTGTGCCTTACCACGTGGGTCCGTGCAGAATGCCGGAAATATGCGGAGATGCCCGTCTCAATATCGTTCGAGATGCGCCTCGCGAGACGTCACACATGCACCGCACGGCGCTCATTGCGCACAGCGTTGCGCGTGACGCTTTGCGTCGACGCGTCCGGCGTCGGTCGCCACGTCGCTCCCGCCGGCCGTCCGCGTCGGTGCGCGCCGGCGTCGGTCGCCGCGTCGGTCCCGTCGGCCGTCGGCGTCACTGCGCGTCGGCGTCGGTCGCCGCGTCGGTCCCGTCGGCCGTCGGCCGTCGGCGTCACTGCGCGTCGGCGTCGGTCGCTGCGTCGCTCACGTCGGCGTCGGCGCCGGCGTCGACGGGCTCGGTCGTCGCGCCCGAGCAGCCCTCGACGACGCCCCGGCCGTCGAAGATCTTCGCCGCGCTGGCGGCGAACGTCGCGGCGAGCCAGACGCTGTCCTGGCAGCTCCCTGGCGACTTGTCCGTCGAGCAGTAGTCGCCCTTGAAGACGATCTTTCCCGCCGCGTCGCGGCCGCAGACGAGGCCGGCGTCGGACGCGAGGAAGGCGCAGAGCGACTTGTTGTTCAGATCGCGGATCCGCACGGCGTCGGCTTCTTCGAGCGTGATGAAGCCGCCGAGCGCGCCCGCCGTCGACCACTTCGAGCACAGCGTCCGGTCCTCGACGCACGAGGGGTCGAGCGCCGCCGCGTTGAACGCGCCGATGCAGTTGCCGTCCGGCGAGAGCGTGACGTCCTCGATGCGCGCGTCGCGGATCGGCAGGATGATCGCGCTCGACAGCTGCTCCGAGAGGAAGATCGGGATGTTCACGTTCTGCCGATCGACGGTCTTGAACGTGTCGCCGGTGAACTCCACCTTCGCGGTGATCGGCGCGACCTTGGTGCCGCCGATCTCGAAGCTGGCGAAGCAGAAGCCCTGGCCGAACGGGTCGGCGGCCGGCGGAGCGCCGCCGGTGATGATCGTCCCGGCCGTCTTGTCGACGCGGAGGATCCACGTGAAGAGCCCCTGGCCGCCCTCGGCGCACGCGGGCTCGGCGAGGTCGATGCCGCTGTTGACGACCGTGTTCTGGATGAACGGGCTCGCGAGGGCGGCGGGGGCGGCGATGTTGAGGCGGCGGATGCGGAGGTCGAGGACCTCCTTGCCCGCGTTGTCGCCGAGGGGCATGCAGGTCGACGTCGATCCGCAGCGCGCCTCGTCGATCGCGCAGCCGGGCGCGGGCGTGCAGATCTGCTCGGAGTCGTCGCAGTCCGCCTTGGGGAGCTCGCCGGGCAACGCCTCGCAGGCGCCGCCGCCCCCGAGGACCTGACCGGGCTCGGTGCGGCGGTGCGGATCGTCCTCGCACGCGAGCACGACCGTCGCCACGGCGCCGCCGAGCCCCGCGAGGAGGACCACCGTGCCACCCGCTCTCCGTGGCCCGCTGCCGAGCCAGGACAGAGCTCTCGCCGGACCGAACGCGCGCCGCCTCGTCATGTGTCGACCTCCCCTCACTCGGGCAGCGTCACCGGCCCGCCCGTCTCCACGAGCGCCATGAACTGCTGCATCCGCTCGTCGAGATCCTTCGCGCCGACGTCGAGCAGGCGCTTCGGGCCGATACCCTCGACGCAGAACGAGCCGAGCGCCGAGCCGAAGTAGATCGCCTTGCGGATGGTCTGGTGATCGACCGCGCCCGCGCGCGCGATGTAGCCGATGAGGCCGCCGGCGAACGAGTCGCCCGCGCCGGTCGGATCGACGACCTCCTCGAGCGGATAGCCGGGCGCGAAGAAGACGCCGGCGTCGTCGAAGTAGAGCGCGCCGTGCTCGCCGCGCTTGATGATGAGGCGCGACGGGCCCCGCTTGCGGATGTCGGCCGCGGCCTTCACGAGGTTGTGGATCCCCGTGAGGTCGCGGGCCTCCTCGTCGTTGATGACGAGCAGGTCGACCTGCTTGAGGACGTCGCCGAGGAGCTTCGGCTCGCCGGTGATCCAGAAGTTCATGGTGTCCGCGATCACGAGCTTCGGCTTCTCGACCTGGGCGAGGACCTCGAGCTGGAGCGCCGGGTGGATGTTGCCGAGGAGCACGAACGGTGTCGCGCGGAACTCCGCCGGGATCTTCGGGCGGAAGTCGGCGAACACGTTGAGCTGGGTGTCGAGCGTGGTGCGGCTGGAGAGGTCGGGCGAGTAGCGCCCGCGCCAGCGGAACGTCTTGCCGTCGGCGTGCTCGACGCCGGCGGTGTCGACGCCGCGCTTCTTCAGGTCGTCGAGGACCGCGCCGGGGAAGTCGTTGCCGACGACGCCGACGAGGCGCACCGGCGCGAGCAGCGACGCGGTGATCGACGAGTAGGTCGCGGCGCCTCCGAGGACGTCGAGGAAGGTACCGGAGGGCATCTCGAGGTCGTCGAACGCGAGGGATCCGACGATGAGGGCGGGGCTCTTCTGCATGGCGTGCGCAGCCTAGCCCAAAGCGCCGCGGATGACGCCATGCGAATCGCATGAGCGCGCCGGGTGAGGGTCCCGGCGCGCCGCGGCCAGACGCGGCGGTGCTACGCGGGGAGGTCGAGCAGCCAGCCGAGCCGCGCGCGCGCGTCGGGCGTCACCGCGCCCGGGCTCGTCATGACCGCGCCCTTCAGCGCCTGGTGCGCGACGCTCGTCGTAGGGTCCGGCAGGCGCCCCGACAGCTCGACGAGCGCCTTCTTCGCGAACGAGACGTTCTGCTTCATCGTCGCGATCACCTGATCGACCGTCACGGCGTCGTGGGCGTCGTGCCAGCAGTCGTAGTCGGTCGCGAGCGCGAGCGTGGCGAAGGGGAGCTCCGCCTCGCGGGCGAGCTTCGCCTCGGGCATCGACGTCATCCCGATCACCGAGACGCCCCAGCTCCGGTAGACGCGGCTCTCGGCGCGCGTCGAGAACTGCGGGCCCTCCATGCAGACGTAGGTCCCGCCGCGGTGGACGCGCGCGCCGGTGCGGTCGCACGCGTCGGCGAGGGCCGCGCCGAGCCGCTTGCACGTCGGATCGGCGAACGGCACGTGGGCGGCGATGCCGTCGTCGAAGTACGTCGTCACGCGCGTCTTCGTGAGGTCGATGAACTGATCGGGGACGACGAGGTGCCCGGGCGCGATCTCCTCTTTCATGGAGCCGACCGCGCTGACGCTCACGAGGTGGGTCGCGCCGGCCTTCTTGAGCGCGCAGACGTTCGCGCGGTAGTTGATGGCGTGCGGCGGCACGCGGTGACCTCGCCCGTGGCGCGGCAGGAAGAGGAGGGTGGTGCCGTCGTCGAGCGTGCCCTTCACGAGGACGTCGCTCGGTCGACCGAACGGCGTGTCGACGTCGACCTCCGTGACGCCGGTGAGACCTTCCATCTCGTAGAGGCCGCTGCCTCCGAGGACGCCGAGGGTGTAGCTCATGGCCAAGGCCATAGCGGGGATCCCCGAGCACGCCAAGCGCTGGTGCCGCGCCGGCGCGCGTCAGGGCTTCGCGATCTTGCGGAGCTCGCCGTCCGCGGAGCCGCGCGTCGAGCCGAACACGAGGTAGTAGACCGCGGCGTCGTCGACCGCGATCGCGCCGGGCGCCGAGAGGCCCTCCGCGAGGACCACGGGATCTCCGCTGCAACCGGCCTTCGGGCAAGCGAGGAGCTCGCCGTTCTTCGCGCTGCTGGTGCCGTCGAACGTGCCCTCGTTCGTCCAGTAGAGCGTGGTGGCGTCGACCGCGACCCCGAGCGAGTTCACGTTGTTCGTCCCGTAGCTCACCTTCGGCGCGGCGGGGTTCGCCTTGAGCGCGCTGTAGACGAACCCCTTGGGGCTCTCGTACTCGCCGTACGCCCAGTAGACCCGCTCGTCGTCGACGGCGACGAAGCCGAGCGCGCCCCCGTAGCTGAGCGGCCCCACGGTCTCTTGCGAGCCGCCGTCGAGCTGAACACGCCGGAGGTCGTCGGCGTTGGCCTGGAAATACACGTGGGTGCCGTCGACGGCGACGCTGAACGGCTTGTTGCCCGCGCCGACGTCGGTCCGCATCGAGCCGTCGGGCTTCACCCGGACGACGACGCCGTTGTTGTTCTCGGCGAAATAGAGAAACCCATTCGAGTACCGGACGTTCGCAGCCCAGTCGGCGGTCGTCACGAGGTGGACGTCCGAGCACGCCGGCAAGGAGCAGCCCCAGACGCCGCCCCAGTAGCCGTCTCCGCCGTCGCCCGCGAACTCGAGGTTCGACCAAAAGAGGTTCTGCCCGTCGAGCGTGACGCCGCGCGCTTCGTCGTGGCCGCTGACGAGCACGTCGGTCTTGCTCCCGTCCTTCGCGACGCGGAGCACGGCGCCGTTGCCGCGCGCGGTGACGTAGACGTTGGCGCCGTCGAGGGTGAGGTCGACCGGGTTCTCGAGCCCGCCCGCGAGGAGCACGCTCTCGCACTTGCCTGCGTTGCAGGCGCCGCCGAGGCAGTCGTGTCCGCAGCGGCCGCAGTTCTTCGGGTCCGTCTGGAGCTTCGACTCGTCGCAGGTGGTCGGTCCGCCGTCGCCGGGGGAGCTCCCGTCGGCGCCGGCGTCGCCCGCCGCCCCGTCCGGATCTCCCTGACCGGCGGTCTCGTCGAAGGTGAGGTCGGGCACCCCGATGAGGCCCGCGCAGCCCGTGAGGATCCCGAGCGAAAACAAGACGACGTGCGCGCGCTTCATCAGAACACCCCCAGGACGGTGACGCCGGCGCCCGTCGGCCCGGCGTTCGGAGCGACGCGGACGCGCGCCGCCTTCGCCGCGCGCTCACCTTCGCTCGGCGCGGTGAAGACGAGCGCGGCGCCGGCGGCGAGGCCCACGCCGCCGGCGACGAAGGCGATCGTCGAGACGAGGCCGAGCGTCCTCGCGCTCTCGCTGGCGTCGACGGCGTCGCGGCTCGCGCACGGCCCGTCGTTCGGGCACGTGGCCTTGGCGTCGCTGCTCTTGCCCATCGCCATGAGCCCGGTCACCGCGCCCGCGGCGAGGCCGGCCACGCCGACACCTCCGAGGATGAAGCCGAGCGTGCGCTGCCCGCTGCCGTCGTCGTCGCGCTTCGCGGGCGAGGCGAGGGCCGGCTCCGGCGTCGGGGCGGGCTCGGCGGCGACCGGCTCGGGCTCGGCCTCGAGCTTGGGGATCGAGACCTCGACGGTCTCGCCGTCCTTCGACACCGTCGTCGAAGTCGAGAACGGCTTGTGTCCGGGCGCGCTCGCCTCGACGGTGTGCGCGCCGACGTCGACCGGGATCGGCACGCCGAACGACGCCTCCGAGACGGTCGTGCCGTCGCGCGAGACCTCGAGCTTCGCCGCGTTGTCCTTGTCGACCTTGATGGTGAGCCGCGCGAGCTTCGGCTCGAGCGCGTTCGCCCGCTGCGACGCGAGCTTCTCCCAGTCCTTTCGACCGAGCGCCTGCGCGGCGCTCGCCGCTTCCTTGTAGGTGGCCCAGGCGCTCGCCGTCTGCTTGTTCTTCTCGTAGCAGTCGCCGAGGTGGATCAGCGTGCCTGCGCCGCGGTCGAGCCGGTTCGACTCCGCGAACTTCGGGCACGCCTCGGCGTACTTCTTCTGCGCGGCGAGCTTCTTCGCCTCGCCGAAGAGCGCCTCGGCGGCCGCCTCGTCTCCACCCGCGCGCGCGTGTCCGGCGGCGGTCACCACCACGCAAGCGAGCGCTCCCGCGACCCAGGTCCGACCCATGGCTGCCATCCTAACCCGAGGCTGGTCAGCGGCGCCCGATGTTGCTGAGGTCGTCAGCCTTGGCGGGGCTCGCCGGCTTAGCGCCTTGGGGGCGGGCGGTCGGCGGCGCCGCCGGCTTCCGCTCCGCCGGCAGCGCGCTCGGCGCCGGCGGGTCGGGCCCGTCCGGAGGCGGCGCGGTCGCGACCGAGGCCGACGGGACGGGCGGGAGGTCTTTCCGCCCGGGCGGCAGCGGCAGGCTCCCGTCGCCGGTCGCGACGACCGGCGGCCGCGCGTCCTTGGGCGTCCGCTTCGCGAGGTAGATCGCGCCACCGGCGGCGGTCGAGGTGAGCACGAGGCCGCCGACGACGAGCCCTGCGACGAGCCCCGCGCGCGAGCGCGGCGCGGGCGGCGCCAGGTGGGGCGCCGGTCCGACGAGTGAGTGCGTCTCGCCCCACGCCACGGACGTCCCGCCGTGGACGTTCACCCGCGACGACGGCGACGGGACGGGCGCCGTCGTCGCCGCCGGGGGCAGCGCGTTCGAGCTCGGCGCGGGGGGGAGCCCGCGGTTCGAGGCGACGGCGCGCACGCGCTCGGTGATGGTCGCCTGCACGCCCTGGGCGAACGGCTCGAGCGCCTGCACGAGCTCGACGACGCTCTGGAACCGGTGCTCGGGTTGCTTCTGGAGGCAGCGCGCGACGATCGCCTCGAGGCCCTCGGGGCAATCCGGGCGGAGCGTGCGCACGGGCGGCTCCCGCTCGGTCACGACCACGAGGACGAGCTCCGTCACCGTCTCCGCGTAGAAGGGGAGGCGCTTGGTGAGAAGCTCGTACAGGATGACGCCGAGCGCCCAGATGTCCGTCCGCGTGTCGACGTTGCGCGACGAGCGGAGCTGCTCCGGCGACATGTAGCTCGGCGAGCCGATGACCTCGGTGGTGCGCGTCAGCTGCATCTCGTGCGGACCGCCGTGCGCCTCGATCTTCGAGATGCCGAAGTCGAGCACCTTGACGAGGGGGCGGCCGTGGACCGCCCTCGTCAAGAACAGGTTCTTCGGCTTGAGATCGCGGTGGACGATCCCCGCCGCGTGCGCCTCGGCGATCGCCTCGCACGCCTGCATCACGTAGTCGACGGCGTCGGCGATGGGCAGCGGCGGCCCCTGATCGACGACGTCGCCGAGGTCCTGCCCCTCGAGGCGCTCCATCACGATGTACGGGCGGCCGTCGTCGAGGTTGCCGACGTCGAACACGCGCGCGACGTGCTCGCTTCGCAGGCTCACCGCGGCGCGGGCCTCGCGCATGAAGCGGCCGACGACGTCGGTGTGCTCGAGCGCGCTCGAGCGGAGGAGCTTGATGGCGACGTTCGTCGCGAGCGCTTCGTGCCGCGCGGCGAGCACGACCCCCATCCCGCCCTCGCCGATGACGCGCTCGATGCGGTATTTGCCCGCGAGCAGCTCGCCCGGCGTGAAGTTTCGTTGCGTCGTGTCGTTCATGCGCGCTCCGCGTCCGAGCCCAGGCGCGAGGAGGCCGGGACGCTCATCGCTTGGAGATTACCCAGCCGTCCCGGGGGCGTCGAGCTGGTAAGCTCGCGGGCGATCGCGATGCGCCCGGAGCTCTTTCGCCTCTTCGACGTGGGGTTCCCCTCGTACTTCGTCCTCCTCCTCTCGGGGTTCCTCTTCGCGACCGCGCTCGGGGTCTTGTGGGCTCGGCGGATCGGGCTGAACCCCGACGTGATCGTCGATCTCGGCCTCGCGATGCTGCTCGCCGGCGTCGCGGGCTCGCGCATTCTGCACGTGATCGCGGACGGCCACTTCTGGGAGTACGTCCACATGTGCACCGATCCGTCGCTCGTCGACTGGCCGTTCGATAGGGCGGAGTGCGTCTCGGCGGCGTACGACGGCGTGTGGGACGCGGCCCGAGGCGTCTGCCACCCGAAGACGTCCGACTGCTTCGCGTGGGCGAAGTTCTGGGCGGGCGGGCTCACGTATTACGGGGGCTTCATCGGGGCGACCGGCGCGGCGGTGTTCCTCCTCCGGCGCGATCGCTTCCCGTTCTGGAAGGCCGCCGACATGGCCGGCTTCGCGATCCCGATGGGCCTCGCGTTCGGCCGCATGGGGTGCCTCCTCGCGGGCTGCTGCTTCGGGTCGGTGACGTCGCTGCCGTGGGGGCTCTCGTTCCCTCCGCGGAGCCCGGCGAGCGACGCGCAGGCGAAGGAGCATTTGTTGCATTCTGCACGAATGTGGAGCCAGCCGGTACACCCGACGCAGGTCTACGAGTCGGCGGCGTCGCTCGCGGTCGCGTTCGTGTGCCTCTACGTCGTCCTCCCGCGCAAGCGCTACGACGGCCAGGTCTTCGCGGCCTCCCTCGTGCTCTACGCGCTCGCGCGCTTCGCCGTGGAGATCCTGCGCCGCGACGATCGCGGGGGCGCGATCGGGCTCTCGACGTCGCAGCTCATCGGGCTCGGGCTCGTCGCCGCGGCGGTGCTCATCCACCGCTTTCGCGGGCGCGCCGCGCCTCCAGCGGCCCGCGCCTGACGCACGTCCGCACGTCGCGCGGCGCGCCGCGCGTTCGTGAGCCGAGGCGTTTCGGAGCGCCTGAGGCAGATGCGAACATCCTTGCCGCGGCGGACTGTCGACGCATCCTGCGACCGCGCGCGGTCCCCTCGCGCGCGATCGGCCTGCGCCGCCCGAGGGCGGGCCGGCGAAGAGGCTGCCCGGGCGCGTGTTTGGGCGCAGGTCAGGCCGCGGGAACGCGCTTTGCTGCGCGGGGCTCATGTCGGTCTCTGCATTCCCGACGTGCGCAGGAGCTTCGATGACGACGGCGACGGGCCTCACGTACTTTCTCTACGCCGGCAGGCTCTTCCACGACGCCGCGCTCCCGGCGCTCGCTGCCGAGCGGCGACGCCGCACCGAAGCGTCCGGCGAACCGCCGGCCTCGAGCCGCGACGCCGGCGCGCCGCCCCCCTCGCAGCCGCGCACCGAGGACCCAGGTCCGGAGGGCCCCGAGGGCGAGCCGGTCGGCGAGGACGACGAAGCGCCCGGCGACGAGAGAAACGACGTCGAGCGCAAGCCGAGCCCGGGCCCCGGAATGCCGATGGTGCCGGAGCACGGCGCGCCCGACGCCAATCCGATCGATCCGCGCGTGTTCTGACGCGGTCCTCCGACGCGTTCGAGCGCGCGTCCTCCACCGCGTTTCGAGCGCGTGTCTTCCGAGCGCGCGTCCTCCGAGCGCGCGTCCTCCGATGCGTTCCGAGCGCGCGTCCTCCGAGCGCGTGTCTTCCGAGCGCGCGTCCTCCGAGCGCGTGTCTTCCGAGCGCGCGTCCTCCGACCGCGTTCCGAGCGGGTGTCCTCCGAGCGCGCGTCCTCCGATGCGCCGCGCGCACGTCTCGATTCCGTGACAGTCGTTGGTTTCCGTCTTGTGCTCGCGAAGCTCTGGTGTAGATCGACGGCCGCTTCGGGGAGGAGGATCGTCGGATGAACTCGCTCAAGCTCACGGACAAGTCGAAGGAGCTCCGCGTCGCGGTGGCCGCGAACCCTCGGGTCGACCCGCTCGAGGAGCCGTGGTTCGACGAGACGCCGCCGAGCAGCCGCGTGCGTCCGAGCACGCCCATCCAGGTCGGCGCCTTCGTCGGCGATCCCGAGATCGACGGCTGGTTGCGCTGAGCGCCGCGCGCACGCCGTTGGTATCGGGCTTCGCCTGACCCGCACAAACGGCGAGCTTCGCCTAGGGCGCAGGCGTTGGACAGGGCGCAGGCGTTGGACAGGGCGCAGGCGTTGGACGTCGCGCCGAGGAGTGCCGGATCACGCGCGTGCGCTACGCCCGGTCTCGCGCGTCGTCTGTCTGCGTGTCGTCGTCTGTCCGTGTCGTCGTCTGTCCGCGTGTCGTCTGTCCGCGTGTCGTCGTCTGTCCGCGGTCGTCCGCGAGGGTCGCGGTATGCGAGGCACCTCGGCGCGCGCGGAGGGGCCGGCGGGGGCTCCGTGCGCGGGCGATGGATCCGTCGAGATCCTCTCCCTGGGGTGATCATGGAACTTTCTCGATAGGCGGAACACGCAATATCGATTAGTTACGTCGCGCGTTCAGTAGGGAACGACGTGGTGCGATGTGTGCACAACGTCGCGTACCCTGTTCGGAGGTCTTCGCATGATCGCTCGTCGCCTTCTCGCTCTTCTCCTCGTCGCCACCTCCGCGTGCGTCGCGTCGACCGGCTGCGCCGTCGACGCGGACGGGGAGGAAGACACCGACGACGACGTCCAGATGGGCGACGGGATGGTGTCGGAGGACGAACTGGTGGCCGAGCGCCAGCTGAACGGCAGCGAGCTCCCGAACAAGACGATCAGCCTCACGTTCGACGACGGACCGGGCCGCCGGACCGCCGAGCTCGCGGACTACCTCGCCGAGCACGGCGTGAAGGGCGCCTTCTTCATCAACGGCTCGAAGGTCGCCGGCCGCCAGGGCGCCATCGACAAGATCGTCGGCCGCGGTCACCTCCTCGCGAACCACACGCACAACCACAAGCAGCTCACGTCGCTCTCGGGTGCTTCGGTCGTGAAGGAGATCGCGGACACCGACCTCATCATCGCCCAGGCCCAGCCCCAGGGGCCGTGGGTCGTGCGCGCGCCCTTCGGCGCCTGGAACGCCGCGGTCGCGCGCTCGATCAACGCGAGCGCGATGCGGAAGTACGTCGGCAGCGTGTTCTGGGATCAGGGCGGTGCGCTCACGTCGACCGCGGCAGCCGACTGGGACTGCTGGGGCAAGGGCGTCAGCGTGCAGCGCTGCGGCGAGCTCTATCTGAACGAGATCCGCACGAAGCGGCGCGGCGTCGTGCTCATGCACGACATCCACGACAAGACCGTCGACATGGTCAAGCAGATCCTCCCGACGCTCATCGCCGAAGGCTACAAGTTCGCGGCGCTCGAGGACGTCCCCTCGGTGAAGCGCGCCATCGCGGGCGCGGGAACGCCGGTGAACGACGACCAGTGCCAGAGCGCGACGCTCGGACGCCCGGTCAACGAGAACGTCTGCGTGCAGTCGCGGAGCACCCGGCGGTGGTCGCGCTGCGTCGACGGCGAGTGGATCTCTTCGACGGGCCCGAGCGATCCGCGTTGCATCCAGCGCTTCCCGCTCTGATTCCGGTCTGAGTCGAAGCCGCGGGTGGGGGCCGGAGGATCCTGCGCCTGGATCCGTGGCGGGCGGAATGTTCCAAGGTCGGACCGCAAAACGGCTGGGTTTCGCGCACATCGCGAGCTGGCATCGCTGCTGCTAGGCCGACCGCGATGCGGTCTCTCCTCGCGGGGTACGGTGGGCTCGCTCTGATCGCGGCCGCGGCGGTCGGCTCCGTCGCGGGCTGCTCGACGGATCCGACGAACGACGCGGACGCGCAGGGCGAAGAGGAGACCGACACCGGCTGCGGTGGCAAGAACGCGCCGCCGTGTCCGGACTCGAAGCTTTGCAAGGTCGATCTCGACTGCCTCTCGCAGAACTGCGCGTCGGGGATCTGCGCTCCGGCGGGCGGGGCGCCGACCGGTTGTAGCCGCGCCGACGACTGCGAGAGCAAGGTCTGCGTCGACGGCGCGTGCAAGGCCGCGACGCCCGACGACGGGGTGAAGAACGGCGACGAGACCGACGTCGACTGCGGAGGCTCCAAGGCGCCCAAGTGCGCCGACGGGAAGGGCTGCGTCGGCGCCGACGACTGCGAGAGCAAGGTCTGCGCGAGCGGCTCTTGCGCGGCGCCGTCGCCGACCGACAAAGTGCAGAACGGCGACGAGACCGACGTCGACTGCGGAGGCTCCAAGGCGCCCAAGTGCGCCGACGGGAAGGCGTGCCTCGACCACGGAGACTGCGCTTCCGACGGCTGCGACTACGAGAAGAGGTGCGCGCTCGCGCGCACGTGCACGCCCCACTTCGGCGGTGACACGTGCGGTCCGGGAGAGGTCGGAGACGTGAACGCGCAGCACGAGAGCTGCTGCACGTCGATCCCGCTCACGAACGCGCCCGACAGCAAGAAGCTCGACAAGTACTCGATCACCTCCGGGCGGATGCGCGCCTTCGTCGAGCGCCTCGACGGCAACGTCAGGGGGTTCGTCGCCGGGCTCGGCGCGAACAACGCGGACTGGGACCAAGCGTGGACGGCGAACATGCCGTCCAACATGAACGAGGTGCACACCGATCTCGGCCCGTACGGCGTCGACGGCCAGCGGCAGGGCTGCTGGCTCAACGGGCAGGGAGCGCGGACGTACTGGCTCCCCGACGCCGTCAACACCTCGTTCAACAACGAGATCGCTCAGAAGTACGACAAGGACGTCCTCGACACGAAGGCCCTCCAGTGCGCGACGTTCTTCATGATGCAGGCGATGTGCATCTGGGACGGCGGGCGCCTCGCGACCATCGGCGAGCTCGACGCCCAGTGGGGTGGAACGCATCCGTGGGGGGCCGCCGCGTGGACGGCCGATCGCGCGGTGCACCAGTTCACCTACGGCTTTCCGGAGAACCGGCTCGACAACACCGCGTACATCGCGGCGCCCGGGCGCAAGCCCGCCGGCAATGGACCGAACGGGCACGCGGACCTAGGTGGGCTCGTCTTCAACATCACGAGCACCTTCCAGCCGAACGGAAACGCGCGCTGGTCGCGCAACGGCTCGTGGGAAAACCACCGGATCCCCTACGGCGAGACCTCTTCGGCGAAGTCGCGCGCCTACTGGGCCGCCGGCGGACGCTGCACCCGTTACTAGTAGCTTAGTAGCCCGCGGGCCGGCGACGCTCGATCAACGCGCCGGGGGCATGCTCACGGTCATGCCTCGGTGCGGATCGGAGGCTGCTCCGCCGCGCGACGTCGGCGCGTCGTCGGCGAGCGTGAGGCGCAGGAGATCGGTCTCTTCGAGCGTGGTGCCGTCCGCGCGCGAAGGGTTCACGCGCCCGACGCGCGCCACGGCGACGACGGACTTGGCGGGCAGGTCGACCACGCGATCACCGCACGTCCGCTCGTCCGCGCACGCGAAGAAGCGCGCGCTCTCGCCGGCGATTTCGAGCTTCCAGCCGTACGCGGTCCGGCGCTCCTTCGCGTGGGCGAGCTCCTCCGCGGTCATCGCCGACGCCTGCGCGACGTGCAGCGCGGTGCCCGGGCGCACTCCTTCCTCCGGAGCTACGCACGCTCCGAGGAGCGGGAGCGCGACGAGGACACGCATGGGTCGAAGCGCGCGGGCGATCATGCCCAAGGTCTAGCGAACATCGCGCGTGATCGCGAGCCGCGCCTCCGCCCTGGTGGCGGAGGTGCTGCATCTCCCGGCGCGCTTGGCCGTCAGGAGCAGGACGCGAGCGAGCGCATCCACGCCGCGGTGACCTCGTCGGCGGGGAAGTAGGTCTCGATCCGGATGTCCTCGGCGGTCGCGTCGGTCGGCGTGCCGATGGTGGCGATCGTCGTGAAGAGCCGCGCCTCGACGCCGTTTCGTCGTAGGTGCGCGGTGATGAACGGCCCGTCGTACGCGCGCGGGATCGCGGGGGCAGGCAGGTCGGGGATGGCGGCGACCGCCGCGAGGGCGCGCGCGATCTCGGGATCGTCGGGGAAACGCGCCGCCTCGCGGCGCGCGCGATCGAGCAGCATCGCGGCCACCTCGTCGAAGTTCACCAGCGCAGGACGGAGGCCCGCCGGGTGGAGCGTGGCGACGAGGACGTTCTGCAGCACCTCGGGAGGCGCGGCGGGCAGATCGACGAACATAGCGAAGAGCCGCGTCGCCGCCTGGTTCATCCGCACGAGATCCCAGCTTCGGCCGAACGCCACCGCGCCGTTCGGCTCGATGGCGTCGAGCATGAGATCGATCGCGCGCCGGAGCGCGGTGGCCTCGGGTGCCTCGAGCGGGACGTCGCGGTACGCGGCGACGAAGCCGGCCGCTTCGAGCATCACGTTCCGGTCGCGGAGCGGCAGATCGAGCGCCGAGCCGAGCACGAGGACCATCGTCTTGCTCGGGGCCGCCCGGCCGGTCTCGAGGCAGCTCAGGTGGCGCGTGGAGATCTCGGCGTCTCGGGCGAGCCGCTCCTGGCTGAAGCCGCGGGCCGCTCGGTGGCGGCGGAGGACGTTGCCGAACGCGGACAGCTCGGTCTTGGACGATGCGATGGGCACGAGACGAGCGTACCCGAGCGCGGACGCGAGGACATGACCTCGGAGGTCATGGTCCGCATGACCTCGCGCCCTCACAGTCGAGCGCATGAAAGCTCTCCTCCCCGCGCTGGTGCTCGCCCCGTTTGCCGTCTTCTCCACGATCGTCGCCGCCGACCACGGCGTCGTCGGCTTCATCCCCCTCTCGCTGCGCGAGCCGTGGGCGATGCAGATGCTCCTCGACCTGGCGATCTCGATGGTCCTCATCGGCACGTGGATCCGGCGTGACGCCCGGCGGCACGGGATCCCCGCGCTGCCGTATCTCGTCCTGCTCCCGCTCGGCTCGCTCGCCGTGCTCGGCTACCTCGTCCACCGCGGGCTCCGCGGAGCGCCCCGCGCGGTCGGCGCGGATCCGGCGCGGGCCTAGCACCGACGACCGCGCCGCTCTCCATCGCCTGCCGTCGCGCGTGTCACGCGGCGGGCGAGCAGGTAGGCTCCGACGTCATGGCCACCGGGAAGAGCACGCCGAAGAACCCCGACGAAGCGGCGCTCCGCGAGCTCGGACTGAGCTTTCCGGAGACGACCGAGGAGTTTCCCTGGGGCCACCGCGCGCTCAAGGTAAAGGGGAAGGTCTTCGTGTTCATGGGCACCGGGAAGGAAGGCGGAGCCGATCACGACGACTTCTTCCTGTCGTGCAAGCTGCCGGAGTCGGCGCCGATGGCGCTGACGATCCCGGGCGTGAAGCCGACCGGCTATGGGCTCGGCAAGTCGGGGTGGGTCTCCGCTCGGTGGCCGCCGGGTGAGGCGCCCCTCGACATGCTCCGCGATTGGCTGCGCGAGAGCTACCGAGCGGTAGCGCCGAAGAGGCTCGCCGCGCGCCTCGACGAGGACGCGCCCGCGTCGGGCGGGGCGCCCACGCGCGGCGCCGCCTCGAAGCGGTCCAAGCCGCCGTCGAGGAACGGCGGCGCGAAGGCGAAGGCGCGTCCGACCGCCCGCGCGAAGGCGAAGGCGCGTCCGACCGCCCGCGCGAAGGCGAAGGCGCGTCCGACCGCCCGCGCGAAGGCGAAGGCGCGTCCGGCCGCCCGCGCGAAGGCCGCCGCGGGAGCGACGGGAGCGAAGAAGCGGCGCGCCCGCCGGTGAGCGCGTCGTCGCGATGACGAGCACGGAGCGTCCGCCTACGAACCGGCCGCCAGCGGAGTCCGCGCGGGCGGGAGACGCCGCGGGCGAGCGGTGACGATGAGGGGCGGACACCTACATCCCGAACGAGATCGCGCGGTTGGGTGGGATGATCCGTTCGAGCCTCCGCCCGCCCGAAGCGTCGAGGCCGATCCAGATCACGCCGCCGCCCGCTCGCCGATCTGCGCGTGACGCCGAGGATCGTGGCCTGCGCGCCGCCCGCGCAGCACGGCACTCGCGTTGCAAACCGTCGTTTCAGCGAGGGGCGCGCTCCGGCGCAGGAAGGTTCTCGATGAACATCGCTCGGTCGACGTTGAAGGTCTCGATGCTCGCCGTCAGCCTGACGGCGGTTCTCGCGGCGTGCTCCTCGGAGGACCCGCTGCTCGAGGGCCGAAAGGGCAGTCGGTCGAACATCACGAACCGCTGGGAGCCGCCCGAGTCGAACGCGACGGGCACCTACGAGGGGCTCAACGGCGAGGGCTGCTCGGGCGGCCTCAAGCCGGGGACGAGGCAGCTCGGCGATCAGCTCAAGTCGCAATTCAACACGTCGTACGGCGGCTACGCGTGCCGTGCGAACACCGCGAACAAGTCGCAGCTCTCGATCCACGCCATCGGGCGTGCGCTCGACATCAACGCCTCCGGGAGCGCCGGCGACGAGATCGCCAACCACCTCGTGAACAACGCCGAGGCGTTCGGTATCCAGCTCATCATCTGGAACCGGACGGTGTGGAGGATCGGACCGTCGGGGCCGACCTCGCGTCAGTACACCGGACCGAACCCGCACACCGATCACGTCCACGCGGAGGTCAGCACGGCGATCGCGTCGAGCGGCCCCGGGGAAGGCACCGGCATGCCGGACGATCAGGAGCCGAACGGGAGCGATCCGAACGGCAACGACCCGAACGGCAACGACCCGAACGGCAACGACCCGAACGGCAACGACCCGAACGGCAACGACCCGAACGATCCGTGGTGGGATCCGTCGATGGGCGACGACGAGATGGAGTGTCGGACCGACGCCGATTGCGATCCGAGCGGGTACGTCATGTGCGACCAGGGCTACTGTTGGTGGTGAAGCGCGGGCGTCCGCGCGGCGCGCCCCCGTCACGGGGCGGCGCGTCGTGTCGGGCGACGTCGCCGCTCAGGGCGCCGTCGGCGCGGGCGGAGGCGCGGGGTGACGCCAGTGCTCCGGTCGGACGCCGCTGCCGATGGCGCGGGCCACGAGCGCGCGCACGGGGCGGAAGGCGAGCACGCGCGGGAGCCATGACGGCGGCCGGACGACGCGCCCGTCGAGCACGCGTCGAATGACGCGGCGCTGGACGAGCAGCTGCGCGAGCTGCGTCGTCGCGGCCGGGTACCAGCGCCGCGCTTGCACGCGCGCGAGGTCGACCGTGCGGACGCGCCGCTTCCGGATCGGCTCGATCAGGACGTCTGCGGCGGCGACCGCGTCTTGCAGCGCGAGGTTGATGCCGACGCCGCCGACGGGGGACATCGCGTGCGCGGCGTCGCCGAGGAAGAGGAGGCCCGGGTAGAACCAGCGCGGGAGCTGGTTCACCTGGACGCGGAGCCCGCTCACGCGGGCCCAGTCGTCGAGGGCGTCGAGCCGGCCGTCGCGGAAGAACGGGGCCAGCTCGGCGAGGCTCGCGCGGAACGCGTCGAGCCCGCGCCCCTCGACGCGCTGGCGCTCTCCCTTCGGGATGAGGTACCCCACCTGCCAGTACGTGGCGCGATCGATCAGTACGAGCATGCGTCCTGGCCGCACGACGCCGAACGTCTCGTCGGGATCGCCCTCGCGGCGGGGGACGCGGAACCAGAGGACGTCCATCGGCGCGCCGAGGTCGAGGACGCGCGCGCCGACGCGATCGCGCAGCACGGAGGCGCGGCCGTCGCAGGCGAACGTGACGTCGGCGCGGAGGCGCTTGGTCGCGCCGCCCTGACGGTAGACGACGCCCGCGGTGCGCGTCCCCTCCATCCACAGATCGACGACCTCGGCGCATGTCTCGAGGTGGAACGACGGGCATTCGCGCGCCTTGGCGGCGATGAGCTCGAGGAAGTCCCACTGGGGCATCATGTGGATGCAGCGATGCCGCCCGCGCAGCGCGGAGAGATCGGCGACGGTGAGCCACGCGCCGTTCACGTCGGCGTGCAGGCGGCGCACGACCTGGTGCGGGATCCGCTCGAGATCGTCGAGGAACCCGAGCTCTTCGACGAGCGTGAGGGTCGAAGGGTGGATCGTGTCGCCGCGGAAGTCGCGGAGGAAGTCCGCGTGCTTCTCGAGGACGGTCACGTCGATCCCGGCCCTCGCCAAGAGGAGCGCGAGCATCATGCCGGCGGGCCCTCCGCCGACGACACAACACGTGGTCGCTCGTGCCTCTCCGTTCATCGCGTCGCCCTCCGCGCTGCTCGTGGAGCAACGGGAGTACCACGGCCCTGCTTCGGCGGATGCGCCGCGCGTGCCGACGCGCCGCGCCTAGACGGTGCGCCCCGAGCGCTTGCGCGAGCTCGAGCGCCGCGCCTGCCCAAGCGCGCCTGCAGAAGCGCCGCGTCTCGAGACGGAGGGCCGTGCGCCGCGCCTGCAGAAGCGCCGCGTCTCGAGCGGAAGGCCGTGCGCCGCGCGCGGTTCACGACACGCACGCGCGTGCGGTCCGGCGCGTGCGGTCCGGCGCGTGGGCCATCAGGGCGCTTGGCAGTAGGCGTCGTATCCGAGGAGCAGCCAGGTTGTCCCCGCTCCTCTGGGCCCTTGGATCCTGGAACGACGAACCCAGGGCTCCGCCCGCGTCAGGGCCCGGCATCCCGCTTCTCTTCGAAGGGGAGCACCGCGCGGTCGACCGCGGAGCCGAAGATGCTGTTCGGATACGCGCGTCGAAATCGTGCGGCCCTCGCGAGCGCGCCCGCGCGCTCGCCGGAGAGCGCCAGCGCTTGAATCGCCAGGGCTTCGCGCTCTTCGGCGAGGCGGCCCCGCGGGAATCGCCTCGTGTGCTCGTCGGCGGCCGCGAGCGCGTCCACGGCTCGGCCTCGCGCGAGGGCCGTGCGTGCGGTGTCCACGAGCGCTCGCTCCTCATTCGGATCGCCCGGCGCCGGGCGCATCGCTGGCGCGGGCGCCGTCGCGACAGGCGCGCCGGAAGCTCCGCTCGAGGGCTCGGTGACCGGCAGCTCGCCCGGCGTGACGGTCGGGATCGGGGGCGACGCCGGCGGGGGGGGCACGGTCGCGACCGCGGAGACGGCGGGGGCAGGCGGGGCCTCGGAGCTCGCGTGATGCACCTCGCCGACCGCGACCCCACCACCGAACGCGATGGTCGCGACGAGCGCGGCGCCCTTCCAGCCGAGCGCCGCCGCGACTCCCGCCTTCGTGCCGGCGGCCGTAGCGCCGGCCGCTGTCGTAGCTCCGGCCGCCGTAGCGCCGGCTGCCGTCGTTGCGCCGGCGGCGGTAGTGCTGGTGGTGGCGGCGCTAGCGGTGCCGGCGGCGGCCGCGGTGGTGGCGCCAGCGGTGCCGGCGGCGGCCGCCGCTGACGCGAGGGCGCCGGTCGCGAGAGGCGCGAGGACGATCGCGGCCTGGATGCGCCGGAGGACGGCGTCACGCGCCGCGGAGTCTTCGGCGTACGCGCCGCGCTCGCGCGCGAAGAGCTCGCGGAGCTCCGGCTCGAGGGGCTCGAGGTCGCTCATGCCGTCACCTCCCGGTCGTTGCTCTCGGCGCGCTCGACGGCCCTCCGGAACGCGTCGCGCGCGAGCCGCACGCGCGACGAGACCGTGTTCGCCGGGATCCCGAGCTCGCTGGCGATCTCCCGCGCGGTGAACTCCTCGACGTCGTGCATCACGAGCGCGACGCGCTTGTCGAAGTCGAGGCTCTCGAGCGCCCGGAGCACCGTCCGCTTGGCGGAGAGCTTGTCGTTGAGCCGCGGGCTCTGGACGGCGAGATCCTCGTCGAGCGGTCGGCCGCGGTGCCACCCGAGCCGCCGGTAGTTGGACGCGAACCGGACGGCGAAGCCGAAGAGCCACGGCTTCTCGGCGCGCGCGCGATCCCGCTCCGGCAACGCGTGATGGACCGCGAGGAAGAGCTCCTGCGCGACGTCGTTCACGTCCGCCTCGCGGACCCCCAGCCGCTGGAGCGTCCGGCAGACGAAGCCGAAGTGCGCCGTGAAGAGCGCCTCGAGCTCGCGCGAGATCGTCGGTGCCGGCGTCATCTCCGCTTCTGATTGTGCGAAGCTCGCGAGATCCGTCATCGGAAGCGCGCCTCCACGCCGGCGCCGAAGGTCCCATTGACCGCCGGCGCCGTCCACGCCGGCTCGCCGTCGATGAAGAAGGTCGTGCGAATGAGCGGAATGCCGACCTCGACGTTGGCGCGGAGCGCCACGTCCGCCGTGATCGGCAGCGCGACACCAGCGCGCGCGCCGAGGCTGGCGAAGAGGGTCCCCTTGAGGCTCGGGCGGGTGACGTCGCGTGCCTTGGCCTGCAGGGTCCCCAGCGCGCCGACGGCGCAGAGCTGGACGATCCCCTTGTGCCCGCACGCGACGAGCGCGCCGGACAGCACGGACCAGTAGGCGCTGTCGAGCGCGGTGAGCTTCACGGCGTCCGGCGTCGCCTCTCCGCGCGCCTCGCCGGCGAGCGAGAGTCCGCGGTACGCGAGGCCGACGCCGCCGCGGCCGCCGAGGGCGAGCCCCGCCGTGCGTCCGATCGCCACGGTGGCGTCGAGGTAGATGAGGGGAACGACGCGCGCGCGCTCGGCGGGCGCGTCCGCGGGCGGCGTCGGTCGCGCGGCGGCTTCGACCGGTCGGGACGGCGGCGGAGGTTGCGCGGGCGGCGGCGAAGGCGGCGGCGGTTCGTCCGGCGGGGCCGGCGCGGGTGAGGCCGCGACGGGATCGATCGCGATCGCGACGGTCGAGGCCACCGTCTCGGCGAGCGCGTCGCAGGTGGCCTCGTCGAGCACCCGCTTGCCGGTCGGCTTGCCGCCGCGCTCCGTCACGATCTCGGCGTGCGGGCGCTTGCGGCGCCCGTCGATGCGCACGCGGAACAGCCACGGCCCGCGCGCGTCGAACGGATCGTAGCCGAGGCGCGTCGCGATCTTGCGCCGGAGCTCGGTCTCGGAAGGGCACGCCCCCGACGGATCGTCGACGCCGTACA
>JAHBWA010000140.1 GCA_019637195.1 Labilithrix sp.
CCTTCGTCAGGGCAAACGACGCGCTCTGCACGGCGCGGACGGCTTCCTGGATGGCGCCGCGGGTGTCGGGCTCGGGCTTCGCGCCGAGCCGCGCGAGCGCCTCGCAGAGGAGCGACTCGACGTCCGACCAGCGCGCGGCCTTGCACGAGGAGATCGCCCGGTCGAGCGCCGAGACGTCGGCCTTCGACGCGATCGGCATCAGGCGCTTCATGACGAAGCGATGGTCGGAGAGCCCGCGCTCGAGGACCGCGTTGATCGCGGTCGCGAAGCGCGGCTGGAGCGGGGGCTCGAGGCTGTCGTGGACGCTCTCGAGGAACGTGTAGACGTCCGACGGCTCCACGAGCGAAAACCACCCCTCGAGGACCTGGGCGACGTCCTCGGGCATGCGGTCGGGCTCGCCGCCGATCGGCGGCGAGCTCCACACGCGCTTCAGCGCCGGGCGACCGAGCTGCGCGGTCCAGCGATCGGCCGCGTCGTTCGCGGCGAACAGCGTCGTGTCGACGACTTGCCAGAGCCACGCGCGGAGGTCGTCCGTCAGCGTCCCGGGAGGCAGGAGGCTCGCGGGGAAGCGGGTCGGATCGAACGCCACCGGGGGCGTCGCCTTCGTGAAGCGAAGGTCCGACGTCGGGCGGTGCCGCCGAGACTCGGGGGCGGACCGCTCGCCGAGCTTCGCCCCGCCCTCCTCGAGTTTACGCTCTTGACCCATCCTCTGCTCCCGACCGGGCGCGGGGCGTCCGTTCGTCGTGGTTCATGGAGCTCCCGAGCCGCGGGATCGCGCGCCTCGACACCCGAGGGGGCGTCGAGGCGACGGCCGCGGCTCTGGAGCCGTGTGAGGGCGCCGCGCGAACGGCGCGCGCCCTCGTGTCGAGGGGCGCTCCGTCAGGAGCAGCCCATCGAGTTGCCGCAGTTGAGGCACTTGTAACAAGCGCCGTTGCGCACCGTGATGTGGCCGCACACGTCGCACACCGGCGCGTCGCCCATCATCGCGTCGAGCTGCGCGTCGAGCGGGTTGACCGCCGCGCTCGTCGCCTCGTGCTTGCCGGGCAGGTTGGCCGGCGGCGGCGTCTCGAGCGTCTCGGCCTCCGCAGCGGAGCGCTCGACGGCCTCCCTCGTGTAGGAGAGCGAGTGCGGCAGCTCGCTCTCGCTGACGCGGTCTTCCTTGTTGCCGCCGCCGAGGAAGCCGACGTGCGGGATCGCGTCCTCGCCCTCGGGCTTCACGTGGGCGAGGTCGTAGCGTCCGAGGTACTCGACCGCGAGCGTGCGGAAGAGGTAGTCGACGATCGACGTCGACATCTTCACGTACGGGTGGCCCTCGACGATGCCCTGCGGCTCGAAGCGGGTGAACGTGAACTGCTCGACGTACGTCTGGAGCGGCACGCCGTACTGCAGGCCGATCGACACGCTCATGGCGAAGCAGTTCATCATCGAGCGGAAGGCGGCGCCCTCCTTGTGCATGTCGATGAAGATCTCACCGAGCGTGCCGTCCTCGTACTGGCCCGTGCGGAGGAAGATCTTGTGGCCGCCGACGCGCGCCTCCTGCGTGAAGCCGACGCGCTTCTTCGGGAGACGCACGCGGAGCCCCTTCGGGCGGGAGCCGGAGGTGCCGTACGGCGCGATCCCGAGGGTGAGCTGCGTCGGATCCTGCGGCTCGTTCGTCTTCGGGATCGGCGCGAGGCCCTCGTGGAGGGTCTCGGAGAGCTTCGCCTCGGCGTCCAGGGAGGCCTTCTTCTCGCTCTTGTCGTCCGCGTCCTTCGCCTTCGACGTGGTCGAGAGCGGCTGCGACGCCTTGCATCCGTCGCGGTAGAGCGCGACCGCCTTGAGCTGGAGGCGCCAGCCCTCCTCGTAGACCTCCTGGACCTCCTCGACGGTGGCGTCGTTCGGCAGGTTGACGGTCTTCGAGATGGCGCCGGAGAGGAACGGCTGCACCGCCGCCATCATGTGGATGTGGCTCATCGCCGGGAGGAAGCGCTGGCCGGTCTTGCCGCAGCGGTTCGCGCAGTCGAATACCGGGTAGTGCGACGGCTTGAGGTACGGGGCGCCCTCGATCGTCATCCGTCCGATGATGTGGTCGCCCGCCTCCTCGATCTCGCTCTTGGCGAAGCCGAGCGTCTGGAGGAAGGAGAAGCCACGCGTCGAGCGCGCCTCCTTCGTGATGCCGAGGCGATCGTAGGTGTCCTCGCCGAGGACCCAGGGCGCGAACGCCTGGTCGAGCTCGAAGATCCCGGAGAGCGCCGCTTCGGCCTTGGCGAGGTCGGCGTCGACGAGGCCGCGGTCCTTCAGCGTCTTGCGGTTGACGTTCGGCGCCGCGAGGAGCGTGTTCGTGCCGGTGACGAACGCGACGATCTCCTGGATCTCCGTCGCGCTGTAGCCGAGCTTCTTCAGCGCGCTCGGCACCGACTGGTTGACGATCTTGAAGTAGCCGCCGCCGGCGAGCTTCTTGTACTTCACGAGCGCGAAGTCGGGCTCGACGCCGGTCGTGTCGCAATCCATCAGGAGGCCGATGGTGCCGGTCGGCGCGAGCACGGTGGCCTGCGCGTTGCGGTAGCCGTGCTGCTCACCGAGCTGGACGGCCTTGTCCCAGTCCTCGCAGGCGGCGCGGTAGAGGGCGGGCGGGCACTTGTCGCGGTTGATCTGGTAGGCCGCGTCGCGGTGCATCCCCATGACCTTGAGCATCGGCTCGCGGTTCTTGGCGAAGCCGTTGAACGCGCCCTTCGACGAGGCCATCTCGGCGCTCGTGGCGTAGGCCTTGCCGCACATGATGGCGGTGAGCGCCCCGGCGATCGCGCGGCCCTCGTCGGAGTCGTAGGGAACGCCCATCTGCATCAGGAGCGAGCCGAGGTTCGCGTAGCCGAGGCCGAGCGGGCGATAGTCGTGGCTGTTCTTCGCGATGTCCTTCGTCGGGTAGCTCGAGAGATCGACGAGGATCTCCTGCGCCATGAAGAAGATGCGGCACGCGTGGCGGAACCCGTCGACGTCGAACGACTGCTGGCCCTCGCCGTCCTCGCGCAGGAACTTGGTGAGGTTGATCGACGCGAGGTTGCACGCCGTGTCGTCGAGGAACATGTACTCGGAGCACGGGTTCGACGCGTTGATCTTCCCGGAGTTCGGGCAGGTGTGCCACCGGTTGATCGTGCTGTCGTACTGCACGCCCGGGTCCGCGCAGGCCCACGCCGCCTCGGCCGTCTGACGCCAGAGGTCCTTCGCGTCGAACGTCTCGCAGACCTCGCCGGTCGTGCGCATGATCGTCTGCCACTTCCCGCCGGCCTGCACGGCCTTCATGAAGTCGTCGGTCACGCGGATCGAGTTGTTCGAGTTCTGCCCGCTGATCGTGTGGTAGGCCTCGCCGTTGAAGTCGTTCGGGTAGCCCGCGGCGATGAGCGCGAGCGCCTTCTTCTCTTCGCGGACCTTCCAGTTGATGAAGTCGGCGATCTCCGGGTGGTCCATGTCGAGGCAGACCATCTTCGCGGCGCGCCGCGTCGTGCCGCCCGACTTGGTCGCGCCGGCGGCGCGATCGAACACCTCGAGGAAGCTCATGAGGCCGCTCGAGGTGCCGCCGCCGGAGAGCTTCTCCTGGCGCCCGCGGATCGCGCTGAAGTTCGAGCCCGTGCCGGAGCCGTACTTGAAGAGGCGCGCCTCCGACTTGATGAGCTCGTAGATGCCCATGAGGTCGTCGCTGGACGCCTGGATGAAGCACGCCGAGCACTGCGGGCGCTCGTAGGCGTTCTTCGTCTCGACGACCTGCGTTTGCCCGAGGCCGCCGCGCGCCGAGCCGCTGCGCTCGAGCGAGACCGCCCAGTTGCCGCCCGAGCCGGTGATGCCGTACTGCGCCCAGAGCCCGCAGTTGAACCACACCGGCGAGTTGAACGCGCCGACCTGGTGGGTCATCAGGAACGAGAGCTCGGCCTCGAACGCGTCGGCGTCCGCCTTGGTCGCGAAGTAGCCGCCGAGCTTGTCGGCCGCGTCGCGGATCGTATGGGCGATGCGGTAGACGACCTGGCGGACGCTCTTCTCGCCGACCTTGGCGTCGCCGTGGAGGCCGGCCTTGCGGAAGTACTTCGAGATGACGATGTCGGTCGCGAGCTGGCTCCAGGTCGAGGGGATCTCCGCGCCCTCCATCTTGAAGACGATCGAGCCGTCCGGGTTCGTGATGATCGACGAGCGACGCTCGTAGACGAGCTCCGTCGCCTGGCCGGTCGAGGTCGGGAGCCCGGGCGCGCCGCTGTCGAGCGGGTTCACGCTGGGGCGGGTGAACATGCGCGCGACCGTGACGCCGCGGGCGCTGCGAGCCTTCTTGTCGCCCTTTTCACCGTGGGCCTTGGCGTGGCCGTTTCCGTGCTTCGCCTTCGGCGGGGCGGCGGGGCGTCCGTGGCCCTTCGTCAGCTGTCCGGGTTGTCCCTTCGTTCGCATCTTGTCCGCGCCCATACGGGTCATCCTGTCAGCGCCCGTGCGGGCGGCCGTGCTCTGCCCCTGGGACCCTGCATCCTTGGACCCCACGCGACCGTTGGGGCCAATGCCGAAAGACGTAGCCATTGTCGGACTCCCTTGCGAGCGACCGAGGGCCCTGACGTGCAGGCTGCTCGGTCCGTTGCGCGACCACAGCTCGACCGCGCGCACCCGCGTCGCCACACCCCGGGGGCGGACGAGACGGCGAGCGCTCGCTCGAGCTCTGCGTTTGCGTTGCCACCATCGCCCCGGCCCAGAGAGGAATGGGCTGCGCTGGACGACGCCAGGACAATCCATTCCCCTCGGGGCCGAGGTCTCTGACGCGAGGCGTCAGAGATCGACCACCACACCCACCCCTCGGATTGAGGGCCGCTGAGGTTCTCGTTTCCTCAACTCGCCGTTGGCGCATTGCCTTCCGCTCCGCTGCGCCCACCGCCCGCGGCGCACGCGAAGCGGAGGAGGTGCTTGTTCAGGTTCTCCGTCGTGGTCCGTTCAGGACTGTCAGGAGGGGATGCCGGGGTCGGCGCTACTGAACAAACTTTACTGCTTCGGGGACGAAAGACGAGCCCTGTCAGCGGGTAGGGCTCCCCACGCGCTGACGAGCGAGGGACCGTTCTAACCTCAACATGTTGTGGTGTCCAGAATAAATGCATCCATCATCTGGTACCCACATCGAGGGCAAACGCCCTCTATAAGCTCCACATTACCCACTGAACCTAAACGCGCGGGAAGACTCACTTCTGTTCAGGTCGAGCAGGTACTAGCCAACCATGCAGCCCCAACCCGTTCAGGTGTTCTCCACAAATTAGTCCACCCCTGTGGATGGGCACTCTCCGCCCCAGACCCACCATAGGTAGGGGGTCGCAGGCGGCCGTGCCCCAGGGAATCGGGGCTCAGCGGTCGTGGGGAGGCTTCCCGCGCTGTACGGGAGGAGGCGCCGGATGGGGAAGGGGCGCGGGCCGCGGCGCAGGGCGGCTCGCCATGAGCTGCTCGACGCGCGCGCGGAGCTCGGGCGTGAGCGGCATGGTCTCGGTCTCCTCGTCCTCGACGATGCCGAGCGCGGGCGGATCCGGCGGGGAATCACCGCGTTCGCGCAGCTCCATCGTGCGCTCGGCGACGTCGTCGGAGCTCGCGTCGGCCGAAGCGTGAAGCGCGGTCTCGTGCTCGAGCGAGGGCGGCATCGTCCGGTCGTCGAGGTGCGCGGCGTCCTCCGGGCTCGACCGCCGCGCGGTCTCGCCGGAGAACCCCGCCGGCGCCAGCGCGGTCCTCGCGGGCGCTCGGGGCGCGGGCGGCGCGAGCGACGCGAGGAAGCCCGCCGGCGCGGCGTTCATCGAGGAGAAGGTCGACGAGTGCTCGTCGCCGCGCGGGGGATCGGTCCCGGGGGTCGCGGCGGCGGACGGCGTCGTCGAGCCCCCGCGCCGCGCCCCCTCGAAGATGCCGCGCAGCTCGTCTTGCATGTCCTTCGCCGACGCGGGGCGGAGGCGGGGGTTCGCGGAGAGGGCGCGCGCCACGAAGGCGCTCAGCTCGGCGGGGAGATCGGGACGATGCTCGTGGAGCGGCGGCGGCCGCCCCTGCGCGACCTGGACGAGCACGCCGTTGAATGAGCTCGAGACGAACGGTCGCTCGCCGGTGAGGGCCTCGTAGAAGATGACGGCGGCGACGAAGAGATCGCTCGCGGGCTCGATCCCGTGCTCGCCCCGCGTGCGCTCGGGCGACAGGTAGTACGGGATGGACGTCGAGCCGACGCCGTCGCTCGGGCCGCCCACCGCCCGGAGCGCGTCCCACTCGTCCTGGATCCGATCGAGCGGCGTCAGGCGCGCGAGCCCGAAATCGAGGACCTTGAGCAGCGGACGGCACCCGCGACGATGCACGAGGAAGAGGTTCTGCGGGCGCAGATCGCGGAGGAGGAGGTCGCGCGCGTGGACCGCCGCGACCGCCGAGAGGAGCTGCATCATGACGTCGACGGCCGACGCCAGGGACAGGCGCTCGCGCGCGATCCGGGTCGCGAGGGTCTCCCCCTCGAGGCGCTCCATCACGAAGAACGGCGCGCCGTCGGGGAGCGTCCCGATGTCGAAGACCTCGCAGAGGCACGCGTGGCTCACGCTCCACGCGGCGCGCGCCTCACCGTGGAACACGCGGCTGACCAGGTCCGCGTCCGCGAAGCGCGGTCTCAGCACCTTCATCGCGGCGGGCCGCGCGAACGTGAGGTGCTCGGCGGCGAACACCGTGCCGGTCGAGCCGACGCCGAGGACGTCGCCGATCTGGTAGCGATCGGCGACGATGTTTCCGACGAGGGCCTCGTCCTCGCCGACGACGGTCGGGCGGCCTGCGACGCGGCCAGCCAGCGTGCAGCCCGTGTACGCGTCGTGCGTCTGCCCGCACCGGCGGCACCGCGGCACCATCGCGCCGATCGTAGCGTACTTTGCCGCCGCTGCGCGCGGCCGATCGCGCGGCGGGCGCCCTTACCCGGATCCGTCGCGGGCGCCGCCGGCCGGCGACAGCGTGGCGACGAAGCGCGCGGGCGCGCTCACGCCTTGCGCGCGGAGCCAGGCCGCCGCTTCATCGCGCGAGGCGCCGCCCGCGCGGTGGCGAGCGATCGCGGCGTGGAGCTTCATCCCTGCGCGATCTGCCGTCGACGCGGCGCGCTCGAAGCGTCGCGTGGCCGCGTCCGGCGCCCCGTAGGCGGCCTCGCGGCTGGCGAGGGCGAGCTCGGCGAGCGCTGCAGCCCACGGCGCGTCCTCCTCGAGCAGCGCGGCGACGTCGCGGTCGAAGGCGCCGAGGAGCGCGTCGCGCTCGCTGCGCTCGTCGAGCGATCGCGCGAGCGCCGCGCGGGCGCGGAGCTCGGTCATCTTCACGCGCACGAACTGCGCCCGGAGGAGCATCGCGCGCCCCAGGACGCGCAGCGCGTCGTCGGCGCGGGCGTGGGCCGCGCGGGCATCCCCGGCGTAGAGGTCGATCTGCACCTGCGCGAGCGTGTCGTAGAAGCGCGCGAGGTGCGCGCTCGCGTCGCGCGGGTGGACCCGCGCGTCGATCGCGGCGCGCGCCTCGCGGCGCGCTCCTTCGAGGTCGCCGCGCGCGAGGCACGCGTAGGAGCCGACGGCGCCGCGGAGCTGGGCGAGGGCGTAGCGATCGCCGCGCAGCGTCGCGTCGTCGAGGAGCGCGGGCAGCCGGCGGTCGATCTCGGCGAGCTCGCCGAGGTGGACGAGTGCCCCCAAGCAGTAGAGGTTGGCGTTCACCCGTGCGAACGCCATCCCCGCGCCGGAGCACTCGGTGCGGAGGATCACGTCGGCGGCCTCGAGATGCGCGCGCGCGCCCTGCCAGCGGCCCTCGAGGAAGGCGGCGATGCCGCGCGCGTTGAGCGGCCAGACGCGCGCGGGAGGCTCGGCGATCTCGCTCGAGAGCTGGTCGGCCAGGTCGAGGAGCGCCGCGGTGCGCGCGGTCGCCGGCGTGCCTGTCGACGCGCTGAACGTCGCTTCGAGCGAGACCGCGCGCGCGAGCCGCCGCGGCTCCCCGGCGTCGAGCGCGGCGAGGAGGTGGCGTGTCTGGAAGTCGGCTCCGCGGAGCGTGTCGACCATCGCGAGCGCGCTCGCCGCGGCGGAGAACGCGTCGACGCGGCGGAGCAGCTCCGGGCGGACCTCGCGTTCGGCGCGGAGGACGTACGCCATGCCGCGCACGCCGAGCCGCGCCCGGCCCCACGCCAGCGAGGCCGCGGCGGCGGCGCGGGTCCTTGGCGCCTTGGCGCCGACGGACTCGAGCACCGGATCGAGCGTCGCGAGCCCGCGCTCGAGGTGACCGCACATGAGGAGCTGCTCGGCGGCCCGACGCTTCAGGTCGAGCGCGTCGTCGGGTGATGCCGCCGAAGCGGCGGCGAGGAACGCGCTCGCGGCCTCGGCCCCGCGTCCCGACGCGGCCAGCGCCTCGCCGAGGCGCCGGCGCGCGGCGCGCCCGTCCGCTTCGCCGAGGACGCCGAGCGAGAGGCGCTCGCGCTCGAGCGTGGCGGCGCGGTCGAACGCGAGCGCGGTGGCCGCCGCGTCGGCGGACACGGCGAGCCAGCGCGCGGCCTTCGCCTTGTCGCCCGCGGCGAGGAAATGCGTCGCGAGGGCGTCGGTGTCCTCGGGAGAGAGCGCCTCGAGGGCCGCGCCGAGCCGCCCGTGCCACTCGCGGCGCGCGGGCTCTTCGAGGCGCGCGACGACCGCCTGGCGGATCCGGTCGTGGTACGCCTCGACGGTGCGCCCGCGGCCCTCTCCGCGCGTGCGCACGAGGCGCGCGATCTGGAGCCCGCGCACGATTCTCCCCGCCGACGCGGTCGGCGCCCCCGCGGCGAGCGCCAGGACGTCCGCCCGGATCGGCGCCGCCGCCACGCACGCCGCCTCGATCACCGCCCGCGCGGACGGCTCGAGGCGGGCGACCGAGGTCGCGAGGGTGTCGTCGAGGCGGGGCACGCGGAACGTGACCTCGGGCCGCGCGAGGAGGCTCCGCGCGAGCGTCTCGATGAAGAGCGGGTGGCCCCCCGCTTCCCCGACGATCGAGTCGATGAGCGATCCGTGATGCAGCCCGGCGAGCGCGTCGAGCGCCAGCTCGCGCGCGTCGCGTCGGTCGAGCGGCCGGAGCGCGAGCTCTCGCGCGTCTTCGCGGATCGCGCGCGCGAGCTGCGAAGACGGATCGCCGACGTCGCGCATCGTCGCGACGAGCAGGACGCTGGGCGCGTCGGGGGGGCGGAGCACCTCGTGGAGGAGCGCGAGGCTGTCGGCGCCTCCCCACTGGAGATCGTCGATCACGAGCACCATCGGCCAGCGCGCGGCGAGGTTCGAGAAGAGGTCGCGCGCGGCGGCGAAGAGCTGGGCGCGCCGCTCGCGCGCGTCCTTCGGAGCAGGCTCCGGCGGGTCGTCGCCTTCGATCCGCGCCGCGAGCGGCCGGAGGGCGGGGAACGCCTGGGCGAGGCGGCCGGCGTGGCGCGGGAGCAGCGCGCGCGCTTCGTCCGGCGCGAGGCGCGGGAGCCAGCCCGCGAGCGCGTCGGCGAGGCCGTCGACTGCCTTGTAGGGCACGCTCTCGCGCTCGTAGCAGCGGCTGGAAAGGACCATGGCGCCGTACTCGCGCGCGATGGTCTCGCTGAAGCGGCGCACCAGCGTCGTCTTGCCGAGGCCGGACTCGCCCGTCACCGTGACGACCGCGCAGTCGCCGCGCAGCGTCCGGTCGAACGCCTCGGCGAGCTCGGCGAGCTCGAGCTCGCGACCGACGAAGCGACGCGGCGCCGCCGGAGCGATCGACGCGAGCCCCGGCGCCATCTCGAGGCCCGGTCCCGCGCGCTCGTCTTCGAGCCGCGCGAGCGCGTCGCGCGTCGTCGGGCGGAGCTCCGGCGCGGCTTGGAGGAGGTCGACCGCGAGCGCGTCGAGGTCCGGCGGCACGCCGGCGGCGAGCTCCGAGGGCGGGGTCACGACGCGCGGATCGTCGGGCGCCGGCGGGGCTGGGAAGGGGAGCCTGCCGGTGAGCGCGCGGTAGAGGACGACGCCGACGCTGTACATGTCGGCGCGCGCGTCGACGCCCATCCCGCGCGCCTGCTCCGGCGCCATGTAGGCGACGGTCCCGACGACGCCCTCCGGGGCGGGGACGCCCTCCGGCACGGAGTCGACGGCGAGCCCGAAGTCGAGGAGGACGACGCGGCCGTCACGCGTGACGAGCACGTTCGACGGCTTCACGTCGCGGTGCACCTTGCCGGCGCCGTGGAGCGCGTCGAGCCCGGCGAGCAGCTGCGGGAGCGCGCGCCGGAGCCGCGTCTCGTCGAAGCCACGCGCCGCGTCGGTCGAGCCGGCCGGGGCGACCGCGCGTGCTCGGCCGCCGGCGCCGCGCGCGGGGATCGTGCCGGTCGCGTCGCCGTCCGTCGGGTCCTCCCCAGACGGCGGGCCCGCGCCGCGCGTGTCGGTCGCGCCGTCGACCGCGGCGCGCCGCGGCGGATCGAGCTCGGTCCGGTCGTGGCCGGTGGCCTCGGCGAGCGCGTCGCCGGCGTCGGGTGGGCGCACCCACGAGAAGAAGTCGGCGCCGTCGACGAGCTCCATGGTGAACAACCACTGCCCGTCTTCTTCGAAGAGCTCGCCGAGGCCGACGAGGTTCGGGTGCTCGACGTCCTCGATCGCGCGGAACTCGCTCTTGAAGCGGAGGATGGCGTCGGCGGAGAGCCGCTTGAGCCGCTTGAGCGCCACGCGCGAGCCGAGCTCACGGTCGTGCGCCTCGTACACGACGCCTGCGCCACCGGCACCCAGCCGGCGGATCACAGCGAAGCGGCGCGTGCCCTCGAACCGATCGTCGGCCAAGCGAGCACCAGGATATCCCGGTCGCCCGCGCTCGGCTCCGGCGCGCGACGAGGCGTCGGTCGATCCTGCGGCGCCGCCCCGCCGCAGCTCCGGCGGCGCGCCGTCGCCGCGCGGTCAGCGCGGCAGGACGATCTTCGGCTTGTGCGGGTGCCGCTTGTAGAGGAGGAGCGTGCGGCCGAGCGTCTGCGCGAGGGCGGCTCCGGCGCGCTGGGCGAGCTCCGCGCCGGCTTCCTTCCGGTCGACCGGCGCCTCCGTCAGGATGCGCACCTTCACGAGCTCGTGCGCGAGCAGCGCCTCGCGCGTCGCCGTCACGACGCCGGCGGTGATGCCGTCCTTGCCGATCTGCACGATCGGCTCGAGGTGATGGCCGAGGCCGCGCAGGTAGCGCGTCGCCTTGCCGGAGAGCGCGCGAGCTTCCTCGGCGGCGGCCTTCGCGGCGTCGCTCTTGGGCTCGGTCGCGCGCGCCGCGCGTGGATCGTTCTTCTTCGCGAGCGCGCGCTGGCGCTTGGGGCCGGGGCGGCCGGACGTTTTCTTCTTGGCGGATGCCGTGGTGGGTCGACTCATGGTTGCTTTGCGCTCGCTGCAGGGATGGTCTTCACGACCTTGAACTCTCTCTCGGGATCCACGACCGTGACCTCGCCGAAACGCGCGAGGTCGCGGCCGATGACGTCGGCGTCGCCGGCGACGACGACGAGGTGCTCGCCGCCATAGAGCGTCGGGACGATCGCGGCGACGTCCGCGGCGTCGGTCTCGCGCAGCTCCTTTCGGTAGGCGTCCCAGTAGCCGTCGGGCAGGCCGAGCTCCTCCTGGCCGACCACCATCTCGGCGATGGATCCGATCGTCTCCATGCGGATCGCGAAGACGTCGCTCAGGTAGCGACGCGCGGTCTCCGTCTCCGAAGGCGACGGCGGGCTCGTCCGCATGCGCTCGAGGTTCTCGACGAGCCCACGGACGGCGTCGGCCGTCTTCCCCGACTCGGTGCCGGCGTAGAGGACCAGCGGCTGCGCGCCGTGCGTGACCTCGAGGACCTGCGCGCTCGTGCGGTAGGCGAGCGAGCGCTGCTCGCGCACGTCCGCGAAGAGGCGGCTGGCGACGCCGCCGCCGAGGACCTGGTTGGCGACGCGGACGCGCGCCCAGTCCTTCGCGCGGCGCTCCGGCGCGAGCATCGCCACGAGCACGTCGGACTGGACGCTCTTCGGCCGGTGCGCGATCACGACCTTTCCCCCGGCGGGCGGCTCGGGCGGCGCGAACTCGACCTTCGGGGGCTCCCCGCCCGTCCACGCGCCGAAGTGGCGCTCCGCGGCCGCCTTCGCGGTCGTCTCGTCGACGTCGCCGGCGAGGATGAGCGTCGCGTTCTTCGGGACGACGAAGCGCCGGTGCCAGTCGCGGATCTGCGCGCCGTCGACCCTCGCGATCTGCGACGGCAGGAGCCCGTGCGACGCGTAGGGGTGCTTGGCCGGATAGAGCTCGCTCCAGACCACGTGGCTCGCGGTCCAGTTGCCGCTCGAGCGCGCGGCGTCCTCGGCCTCGTCGGTCGCGCGGGCCTTGAGCTTCGCCAGCTCACCGCCGTCGAAGCGCGGCTCCCGGACGATCTGCGAGAGGATCGCGAGACCGCCGTCGAGCTTGTCCCGGGTGAGGGCCATCCCGACGACCGTTCCGTCCGTGCTGCTCCGAACGGAGAGGTCGGAGCCGAGCGTCTCGACCTTGCGCAGGACCTCGTTGCTCGACAGCGCGCGGGTGCCGCCGTCCTTGAGCATCTGCGCTGCGAGCTCGCCGACGCCGGGCGCGGCGCCGTAGTTGCTTCCGGCCGCGACGAAGAGGCGGACCTGCACGATCGGCAGCGCGCGCGCCGTGATCACCGCGACGCCGAGGCCGTTCGCGAGCTTGGCGCGCGCGACCGGCGGGAAGGGGGAGGCCTTCGTCGCGCCCGACGGCGGCGGGCTCTGGCGCGCGGGGGCCGCGGGCTTCTTCCCCCGCGTGAGCCCGTCGGTCAAGGGCAGGCTGACCTTGTCGGGCCCGCTGCTGGCGACGGGGGCGCCGCCACAGGCGGCGGCGAGGTTGGCCGCGAGCGTGAGCATCGCCGCGGTGCGGAACGAGCGCGCGGGTCTCATCGCCTCTCCCCGGTGCTCTCGCGCCTGTCACCGGCGCCGGGCTTGACCTCCACGACGTTCCTTCGGCTCGGGGTGAGGTACTTGCCGACCACGCGCTTGATGTCGTCCTTGGTGACGGCCAGGTACCGGTCGAGCTCGCCGTTGAGGAGCGCCGCGTCGCCGCGGTAGAGCTCGTGCTCGGCGAGCTTCTGCGCGCGGGCGAAGTTCGACTGCAGCCCGAAGAGGAACTCCGCCTGGATGCGCGCGCGGAGCTTCTTCATCTCCTCGTCGCTCGGGCCGAGGCGCGCGACGTCGGCGAGCTGCGAGTCGATGAGCTTCTGCACCTCCGCGACCTTCGCCCCGGGCGCGGCGCCGCGCTGGCCGGCGAGCTTCACGACGATCTCGAACATGTCCGGGCCGCGGAAGCCCTCGGTCTGGGCCGCTGCCTCGATCGCGAGCGCGCGCTCGCGCACGAGCGCACGGTGGAGGCGCGAGCTCTCACCCTCGCCGAGCAGCATCGCCGCCAGCGTGAGCGCGTAGTGATCCGGCTCGAAGCTCGGCGGGATCACCCACCCCTCGAAGAGCGCCGGCAGCTTGGCGTGCGGGTCCTCGACGACGACGCGGCGCGCGGCCGTCTGCTCCGGCACCGGGGGCAGCTCGAGCTTCGGCACCGTCGTGGGCTTGGCGTCGCCGAAGTACTTCCGCACGAGGCCCATCGCCTCGTTCGCGTCGAAGTCGCCGGCGATCGAGAGGACGGCGTTGTTCGGCGCGTAGTACGAGCGGTGGAACGCGCGCACCCAGTCGAGCTCGGCGGTGTCGAGATCGCGCATCGTGCCGATCGCCGAGTGCTCGTAGGGCCAGTAGCCCTGGTAGGTGAGCTCCTGCAGGCGGATCGCGGCCGGGACGTACGCCGCGTTCTCGACGCGCATCCGGTACTCCTCCTTGACGACCGCGCGCTGGTTCTCGAAGTTCTTCTGCGAGACGTCGAGCGCCTTCATGCGGTCGGCCTCGAGCCAGAGGCCGAGCGCGAGCTCGCTCGAGGGGAGCATCTCGAAGTAGTTGGTGCGGTCCTCGTTCGTCGTTCCGTTGAGGGTCCCGCCGTGGCTCGTGACGAGCCGGAAGTGGTCGCCGCGCGGGACGTTGGCCGAGCCCTGGAACATCATGTGCTCGAAGAGGTGCGCGAAGCCGGAGCGCCCGCGCTCCTCGTTGCGGCCGCCGACGTCGTAGACGACGTCGATCGCGACGGTCGGCGACGTGGGATCGACCAGCAGGACGACGCGGAGGCCGTTGTCGAGCGTCGCGCGCTTCACGTCGAGGTGGAGGCGCGGCAGCGCCGCGGTCGTCTCGGGCTGCGCGTCCGCGAGCTTCGCGGGCGGCGCGGCGGGCTTCGCGGGCGACGCCGAGAGCAGGATCGCCGCGACGAGGGCGAGGGGGGCGGCGAAGCGCATGGCCCCTGTCTACCACCGTCGGGCGGCGCCGCCGCGCATGAAAACCGCGCGATGGGCCCGCCGCCGCCGGGCGGCGCCGCCGCGCCACGAACGCTTCGCGACCCGGCCTCAGCCGTCGGCGGAGGGCGCGTCGTGGGGCTCGGGTCCGCCGTCCCGCCACGTGCAGAAATGCGCCTCCGGCTTGTCGTCGCGCACGTGGATCACGAGGTGCGTCCGCGCGGCGCGGTACACGGTAGCGGCGTCGTCCTCCGCGGCCTCCTCGGCCCACGACCCGACGTTGACGTAGGTCGCCTCGCCGGCCGGGACCTTCAGCGGGACGTGGGTGTGCCCCATGACGACGAACGCCGCGGGGAACAGGCGCGCGAGGTGTCCGGCGCGCTCGATCATGTGCTCGGCCGGATCGACCGTGCGCTGCGTCGCGAGCCAGCGGTTGAGCAGCGACCAGACGACGAGGACACCGGCGACGCCCCAGAGCGCGTGCCCGTGGAACGCGCCGTAGACCGCGAGCACGACGCACGCGAGCGTGGCGGCGAGCGCGAGCGCGAGGCGGTCGAGGAGCACGCCGGCGAGGATGCCGTGGATCGACCTGCCGAGAGGCGGCGCCTGGAGCAAGAGCAGCGCGCGCAGGCGATCGACGCCGATCCGCGTCGCCTCGGCCAGCTTGCCGACGCGCGCCTCGTGCTCGGCCCTGAGGAGCGCGGCCGTCTCCGAGAGGTACTCCTTGCGCAGTCGGAAGAGCTCGCCGACGGCGCGCGCGAAGCGGAGCCCGAGGTTCAGCGCTCCCGAGATCCCGAGGCGCGCGCCGAGCCGGATGTAGTGGGCGATCCCCACGTGCTCGTGGCCGTGCTCGGCCATGCCGCTCGGGCGGACGATGAAGCGCAGGAGCGTGTCGCAGTACGCGCGCGCGACCCGGCGCGGATCCGAGGGCGAGAGCGGCGCCATGATGTGGTCGGTCGCGCAGAACGGATCGTACTGGTGCCCGTGCTCGATGTAGGCGACGCCGTCACGGTAGAAGAACCACGGGTTGAACTCGATGCGCGCGTCGAAGGCCTCGCGCGTGTCGGCCGCCGTCGCGCGGGCGTCGCCCCTGTCGAGCGCTGTCCGGTCGGTCTCGCGCGCGCTCCGTCGCTCTGCGTCGCGAGCCGCGCACGCGTGCGCGTAGAGCAGGTCGCGCAGGTCGTCCTTCACCGCGTCCCAATGGAGCTCGATGTCGTGGTTGCCGTGGATCAGCGTCAGCGCGTGCCCGTCGGCGACGAAGCCCGCGAGGGCGGCGAAGACGTCGGCGTGCCGCAGAGCGACGCGACGCAGCTTCAAGCGTGCGTGGTCGCACGCGCTGCCGAGACCGTGCCGCTCCTCCTCGTCGGTGAGGCACGTCTCGACGACCTCGGTCGGTCCGGGCGCGACGGTCATCCCGATGAAGTCGATGAAGTCCCCCGCGATGACGATGCGCCATCGGTCCGCCGACGGGCTCCGGTGCGCGCGGTAGTGCGCGATCAGGCGGATCAAATCGCGATCGACTTCCTCCGAGCGCCGCGCTCTCGGCGCGGCGCCGTCATGGATGTCGCTCCCGAGATGGACATCGGAGAAGACGATCAGGCTCTCTACCGGCGTTGACGAAGACACCTCGCGTTCATCCTGGGGCGAACCACGTCAGGAGGCCGTCATCCTTTCGTCACGGGTCGGCCCCGCCGGGGGCGCCGCGCGTCACGATCGTGTGAGACGCCGTCGCTCGAGCTCGAGCGACGCCGCGCGGTCGAGCGGCTCAGCCCGCGGCGAGGCGCCGATGGAGCGAGACGTCGAGCGGCTCAGCCCGCGGCGAGGCGCCGATGGAGCGAGACGTCGAGCGGCTCAGCCCGCGGCGAGGCGCCGATGGAGCGAGACGTCGAGCTGGCTCTGCACCATCCGCATGATGCTCTCGCACTCGTCGTTCGAGATGCGCGCCCGGAGCATGAAGGTCCGCCGTGTGCGCGAGAGGAGCTTTTCGCGGGCCGAGGCGACCCAGCGCGCGGCCGTCGCGCGGTGGACGTCGTACAGGGCCCCGAGCTCGTCGATGCCGAGGCCGTCGACGACCTGCTGCTTGAGGAGCGTCCGCTCACGGGCGTCGAGCGACTCGAGGGCTTCCTGGAACGCCGTCTTGAAGGCGGCGCGGTAGGTCGCCTTCATGTACGCGAGCTCGGGATCGTCCTCGGGCGCGCGGGCGGCGAGGAGCGCGTCGTCCGACGCGGTCTCGCGGCCGTCCTTGCGGATCAGCTTCAGCGCGGCGCGCATCGCCGTGACCCGCATCCACGCGCGGAGATCGCCGGCCCCGCGGTAGTCGCCGATGCGGGGCGGGCTCGCGCCGTCGCCGACGAAGAGGAGCCGCCGCAGCCCCTGCTTGACCTCGGCGATCCGGTCCTGGCCGAGGCCCATCTTCCCGAGCGCGGCGTCGACGTCCGGGAGGTAGCGCGCCTCGACGACCGCGAGCGCGGCCGGATCGCCGCTCGCGCAGGCGCAGGCGATCCACAGGTCCTCGGCGCGGGCATCGGCGAGCGCGTCGGGGCTCACCCGGCGCCCGAGGAACGCGGCGAACGCGGCCCCGTCGACCCGCACGCCCGGCCACGCGGCCGCGGCCCTCGCGACGAGCGCCGCGAGCGCTGCCTCGAGGTCTCGCTCGGCGTCGAGGCCCGCGCCGCCGGCGAACGCGCTCGAAAGGGGTCGCGCGGGAGTCACCCGGACACTATAGCCTGATCGTGGCAGATCGCGCGGCCACCCGGTCGCCCTGCTCTTGCCGCCGCACCCCATGACCGAGTGCCTCGACGAAGAAGCGATCCTCTCGTTCTGCCGCGGAGACATGCCGGTGGCCGAGCGGCCGGCGGTCGAAGCGCACATCGCGGAGTGTGACGAGTGCCGCGCGCTCGTCTCGGCGGTGGCGCGCTCGTCGCTCGTCGACCGTCCGGCGCCGCGGAGCGAGCTCGCGACTGAGCCGCCGCCGGTCGCGCGCGGCGAGCGTCCGTCCGGTCGCGCGCGGATCGCGGGCCAGGCCGATCCGGCGATGGCGCCGACGACGCCGGCGCAAGGCGGCTTCGGGCCGAGCGGGATCGCGCGCGCCCCGAGCGCGCCGGCGTCGCCGAGCGTGCCGGTGCGGGTCGGGGACCTGCTCGCCGGAAAGTACGCGGTCGAGCGGGTGCTCGGCGCAGGGGGGATGGGCGTCGTCGTGGCGGCGCGGCACACGCAGCTCGATCAGCGCTTCGCGCTCAAGTTCCTGCTCCCGAGCGCGTGCGAGGCGCCGGGCGCCGTGGCGCGCTTCCTCCGCGAGGGAAAGGCCGCGGCGCGGATCACGAGCGAGCACGTCGCGCGCGTGGTCGACACCGGGGTGCTCGACGACGGCTCGCCCTACCTGGTGATGGAGTACCTGGAGGGCGCCGATCTCGGCGCGGTGGGCGCCGAGCAGGGGCGGCTCCCTTGGGCCGTGGCGGTCGACTACGTCCTCCAGGCGTGCGAGGCGATCGTCGAGGCGCACGAGCTCGGCATCGTGCACCGCGACCTCAAGCCGGCGAACCTGTTCCTCACGCGGAGGAAGGACGGCTCGCCGCTCGTGAAGGTGCTCGACTTCGGCATCTCGAAGGCCGAGGGCGGCTCGCAGCCTCAGCTCACGAGCACGTCGATGCTCATGGGCTCCCCGCGCTACATGTCGCCCGAGCAGATGGTCTCCGCGAAGGACGTCGACGCGCGCACGGACGTGTGGGCGCTCGGCGTCATCCTGTTCGAGCTCGTCGCGGGGCGTCCGGTCTGGCAAGCCGACACGGTGCAGGGGCTGTGCGCGCTCATCGCGACGTCGCCCGCGCCCGCGCTCCGCCAGCACGCCGCGGACGCGCCGGCGATCCTCGAGGAGGTCGTCTACCGCTGCCTCGCGAAGGCGCCCGCGCAGCGCATGGCGAGCGTCGCCGACTTGGCGGCAGCGCTCGCGCCGATCGCGCCCATCGCGGCGCGCACGTCGATCGAGCGGATCTTGCGCGTGGGCCGTCGCGCGCCGAGCTCGGCGGCGGGTGCGAGCGGGGCGTCCGGCGACCTCGCGGGCTCTGCGGGGCCGGCGGGCGTGCCGGGACCGGCGGGGGGCACGGGACCCGCGGGCGTGCCGGGACCCGCGGGGGGCGCGGGACCGGCGATGCTGGCGAGTCGCCCGACGCCCCAAGCGGTGTCGGTACCGTCGGCGGCGGTGACGCCGCCGGGCGCGGCGGCTCCCGCGTCGAGCGCGCGGTTCGTCATGCTTCTCGCGGCGGGTATCGGCGCGCTGGCGATCGCGGGCGTCGCGCTCAACGCCGTCGTCCTCCGGCGGGATCCCGTCGACCTCGGCGCGTCGTCGCCGTCGGGCGCCTCGTCAGCGTCGTCGCCGTCGGGCGCGTTGTCGGGCGCCTCGTCGGCGCCGGCGTCGAGCGCGACGGAGCCGGGGACCGATACGACCGCCGCCGCGCCGCAGGCGTCGGAGGTTCCGGAGGAGCCACCGGTCGCGGCGGCCTCGGCGCCGCGCGCGCCGGGCAAGGCGCCGATCGTGAAGGCATCGAGCCCGGTGCGTCCGCGCGCTACCGCTTCGGCGCCGACGCCGGCGGAGCCGTCTCGCTCCGCCGCGACGCGGTCGTCGGCCGCGCCGCCCCCGACGCCGGATCCGTCGAACCGCGCGCTCAACGACCGGAAATAGACACGAGGAGTAGGCGCGAAGCGAAGTGCGTTCAGAAGAGCCGTGAGGCCGTGTCGTCCGTGAAGAGCCAGGCGGCGCGCGGGACGCGCAGCAGGTCGCCTTCGCGCACGATCCGGCCGCGCTCGGCGAGCGCCTCGATCGTTCGAAGCCGCTCCGGGGTCCACGGATCGACGTCGAGCTCGCGCCCGGCGCGGGCCAGGTCGACGCCCTCGGCGACGCGGAGCCCGAGCATGATCCGCTCGCGGAGGAGCGCCGCGGCGGTGAGCGCCTCGCGCATCACCGTGACGCCGTCGTCCTCGCCGATCGTGTCGTCACGCATCGATCGTGTCCGGGCGACGTAGCCCTTCGGGACGATCTCGTTGCGCCAGCGGACGCCGGCGGTGCGATCGCGGGTGACGCCCGCGCCGCTCGGCGACGCCCGGTCCGCGTCGCGGGCGCGCGCGTCGTCGCGCGGCGCCGCGGTCGTCGGCGCGCGGACGTAGCCGAAGGCCCCGCAGCCGAGGCCGACGTACTCTTCGCCGCGCCAGTAGGCGAGGTTGTGCCGCGCCTCTTCGCCCGGCGCCGCGTAGTTCGAGATCTCGTAGTGACGGAGGCCGCGCCGCTCGAGCGCCTCGTCGATTGCGAGGAAGGAGTCGGCGACCGCGCCGTCGTCGGCCATCGGGAGCAGCCCGCGCTTCTTTCGCTCCCCGAACTGCGTCCCGGGCTCGATGGTCAGCTGGTAGCAGGAGAGGTGACGGAGGCCGGTGGCCGCGAGCGCCTCGGCTTGCTCGCGCGCGTCCTCCGGCGACTGCCCCGGCAGCCCGAAGATGAGGTCGGTCGACACGCGCGGGACGCCGGCCTCGAGGGCCGCGGCGACGGCGGCCTGCGCGCCGGCGGGATCGTGGAGACGCCCGAGGAAGCGGAGCTGCTCCTGGCGGAGCGCCTGGGTCCCGATCGAGAGCCGATTGACGCCGGCGTCGATCAGCGCGCGCGCACCGTCGACGTCGAGCGAGGTCGGGTTGCACTCCACGGTGATCTCGGCGTCATCGTCGACCCTGAAGAGCCGGCGCAGGTGCGCGAGCACGCGGCCGAGCTCGCGCGGCGCCCAGAGGCTCGGCGTGCCGCCGCCGAAGAAGACGCTCGCGATTCGTCGCGCGCCGCTGGCTTCGAGGTGGCGCGCGCGCGCCTCGGCCTCGCGGATGACGGCGTCGGCGTACCCGACGTGGTCGATGTCGTCGCGCTCGGTCGCGTAGCTGACGAAGTCGCAGTAGGGGCACTTCGCGAGGCACCAGGGGAAATGGATGTAGATCGACGCCACGGCAGCGGATTTCTCGTCGGGCGACGTCGGCGCCCGCGGAGGCGGCGCCGGCGTCACGTTCGCGTTGGGGAGCCGCCGCCCTTCTTGCATTGCCCGGCCAGCGCGTCGAGGACGGAGGCACGCCGGCCCGGCGAGCGGCACGCCGGCGAGCGGCACGCCGGCGAGCGGCACGCCCGCCGCGCGCCCCGGCACGGTGCAGCGCCGGCGCCGGCACCTCGCCGAGCACGCGGACGGCCGCGGCTGCGCGCGGCGCCCACGGAAGAGCCTGACCTCGGCGGCGGGGCACCTCGTCGGACGACCTCGAGCGCGCCGCTCGGCCCGAGGGGCACGAAGGCGCGCGAGGCCGCGTCATCCCACCTCCGCCGATACGTGCCTCGCGCGCGCATCCGAGCGCACGCGCTCCCCCCGCGACCGCCGGCGAGCCCAGGCCGCGCGGCCCCGCCCGACGCGAGCTCGAATCGTTAGGCCTGCGGCGACGTTGCCCGACTTTTTGGGGGGTGTTACCTTCGAAACCAGGGCTTTTGTCGTCCGGTCTTCCCTGTCCCGAGCACGTCCGACGAGCCCCCTCGCTTTGCTCATGATCGAGTCTACCGATCTCATCGACCGTGTTCGTGCCTACCAGCCCGCGGCCGACGCCGATCTGCTCAAGCGGGCGTACGACTTCAGCGAGAAGGCCCACACGGGGCAGAAGCGGAAGTCCGGGGATCCCTACTTCATCCACCCCGCGTCGGTCGCCGGGATCATCACCGAGCTCCGGCTCGACACCGCGAGCGTCTGCGCGGGGCTGCTCCACGACGTCGTGGAGGACACGCTCGCGACGACGAAGGACATCGAGCGCGAGTTCGGCGGCGAGATCGCGTCGCTCGTCGACGGCGTCACCAAGCTCGGCAAGATCAACTTCACGTCGAAGGAAGACCGCCAGGCGGAGAACTTCCGCAAGATGGTCGTCGCGATGGCGCGCGACATCCGCGTCTTGCTCATCAAGCTCTGCGACCGCGTCGACAACATGCGGACGCTCGAGCACATGAAGCCCGAGGCGCAGGAGCGCATCGCCCGCGAGACGCTCGAGATCTACGCGCCGCTCGCGAACCGCCTCGGCATCCAGGCCTTCAAGAGCGAGCTCGAGGACCTGTCGTTCCGCTGGCTCGAGCCCGAGGGGTACTCCGAGGTCAAGGACGGCGTCCAGAAGACCAAGCGGGAGCGCGACAAGTACATCCTCGAGGTGTCGAAGACGCTCTCGAGCCGCCTCGCCGAGCAGGGCTTCGCCGCCGACGTCACCGGCCGCGCGAAGCACCTCTACTCGATCTGGCGCAAGATGAAGGCGAACGACTCGTCGGTGGATCAGATCCACGACATCATCGCGTTCCGCGTCCTGGTCGAGAGCGTCAGCGACTGCTACGCCGCGCTCGGCGTCATCCACTCGAAGTGGACGCCCGTCCCGGGCCGCTTCAAGGACTACATCGCGCTGCCCAAGCCGAACATGTACCAGTCGCTCCACACGACGGTCATCGGTCCGGGGCGCGAGCGCATCGAGATCCAGATCCGCACCCACGACATGCACCGGGTCGCGGAGCGCGGCATCGCCGCCCACTGGAAGTACAAGGACAAACACGGCGGCGGCATCGCCGAGAGCGACGCGCAGAAGTTCGGCTGGCTCCGCCAGCTGATGGAGTGGCAGAAGGACCTCAAGGATCCGGCCGAGTTCCTCGAGGGCGTGAAGGTCGACCTCTTCCAGGACGAGGTCTACGTCTTCACGCCGAAGGGCGAGGTGCGCGTCTTCCCGCGCGGCTCGACGCCGGTCGACTTCGCGTTCGCGATCCACTCGCAGCTCGGCGAGCACATCACCGGCGCGCGCGTGAACGGCAAGCTCGAGCCGCTCCGGTACAAGCTCCGCAACGGCGACGTCATCGAGGTCGTCACCAACACGAACCAGCAGCCGAGCAAGGACTGGCTGGACTTCGTCGTCACGACGCGCGCCCGCGCGAAGATCCGCAACTTCCTCCGCACGGAGCAGCGCGAGAAGTCGCTCCGCCTCGGCCGCGAGCTGCTCGAGCGCGAGTTCCAGAAGGCGACCGTGTCGCTCTCGAAGCTGCTGCGCAACGACAACGAGCTCCGCAAGGTGCTCGAGGTGCTCTCGATCGGCAACGTCGAGGAGCTCTTCATCGGCATCGGCTACGGCAAGATCGATCCGAAGGACGTCCTCGAGGTACTCGCGCCGCCGTCGATCGACGGCAAGGAGAGCATTCCGCCGGAGCAGCTCCGCGAGGGGCGCATCGCCGGCTTCGTCCGCAAGGTCATCAAGGGCGACGACGGCGGCATCCGCCTGAACGGCATCGACGACGTGCTCGTCCGCTACGCCAAGTGCTGCAACCCTCTGCCGGGTGACGACATCCTCGGCTTCATCACGCGGGGGCGCGGCGTGACCATCCACCGGCGCGGCTGCCCGAAGGCGTTCGACACCGATCCCGAGCGCCGCGTCGAGATCACCTGGGACTCGAAGGCGAAGATCAACCGCGCCGTTCAGCTCCGCGTCGTCACCGCGAACCGCCCCGGCATCCTCGCGACGGTCGGCCACACGTTCAGCCACATGGGCATCAACATCAGCGAGGCCAACTGCCGCGCGGGCGACGACGGCAAGGCGATCAACGTCTTTACGTTCGTCTGCTCCGACCTGACGCAGCTGAAGAACGTGATGAAGGCCCTGCAAAAGGTCCAGGGCGTCGTCGCCGTCGAGCGCGCCTGACGCTCGCGCGTCCGCGCCGCTGTGCGTGTGTCGCGCGCGCGGCCGCGTCAGAACGTGCCGGTCAGCGCCGCGCCCTGGGTGGTCGTGCCGAGCACCGGCGCGACGTGGAGCTGGCCGGTCTTCGCGGACGGCGCCTTCGGCGCGGTGAGCACGAGCAGGATCCCGCCGCCGATCAAGAGCGCGCCGCCGATCGCCGTCCCGAGCATGAGCGGGGTGTTGTCCTGGGCCTTCGCTTCGTTGTCGTTGTACTGCCGGCGGAGGCTCGCGCGCTCGGCCCGCTCGCTCGGGGTGCACCGGCTCGGGGGTGGCCTCGCGCATGCGCCGGCGGCGTCGTACCTGTCGTAGAGCCGGCTCTCCTCGAGGGCGTAGGAGATGAACATCACGCTGCCGACCGTGAGCAGGCCGACGCCGACCGCGGAGACGCCGATGCCCGACCAGTGCTGCCACGTCCAGCCCGTCGGCTCGCCCGGCGGCGGTACCGGCGCTACCGGCGCGGCGGTCGTCGCGGCGCGGAGCTCGATCGGCTTGACGTGCTTCGTCTCGACGGTCTCGCGGCGCTCCTCGTAGCCGGGGGCCGTCACCGTCACCGCGTGCGTCCGAGCGTCTCGGGTGAAGACGACCGTCTCGGCCGCGTAGAACGATGCCGGAACGAGCTCGCCGTCCACGCGGATCTCGAGCGCGTCGGGCAGCGGTTGAGGCAGGACCAGGCGAATGTGCGGCGTCTCGAGCAGCGCGGCGAGCGCGCCGCTGATCTCGCGGAGGCGGTCGTCCTTCTTCACGCTGGCGAGCTGCTGGCCTTCCTTGTAGGCGCCGTATGCGCGCTGCCGTTGGCCGAGCTGCTCGTAACAGTAGCCGAGGTTGTAGAGGCCGCCGATCGACGTGTCCGCGGCGAGGCTCGCCTCGAACTCCGGGATCGCGCGGTCGCAGTCGCCGTCGTCGCGGAGCTTCTTGCCGGCCTCGAAGTGCCGGCGCGCGGCGTCCGACTGCGCCCAGGCGGGGGTCGCGGTCGACGCGAGGACGAAGAAGAAGCAACCAAGGACGACGCCGCGGCGCATCGCGGGCATTGTCGTCGAATTCGACGGGGGATGTGGAACAAGTTTGGGCGCCGATCGCGCGCTACATGTAATCGGCGCCGCCGCCGGGGCCCTTCGGCTTCGGCGCGGGCGCCGGGTTGGTCGGCGCAGGCGCCGGGGCCGTCGGCGCGCTGGTCGCCTTCGGCGTCACGGGGGGCGTCGGCTTCGGTCGTGCGGTCGCGGCCCCTGCCTTGGTGTGCGGCGCGGCGGCGGCCTTGGCGCCGTGCGCGGCGCTCGACTTCGCGTCCGTCGCGGCGCCGGCGGCCGCCGAAGCGGCGTCGTCGAGCGGAGCGTCGGGGCCCGCGGCGTTCGGGGCGG
>JAHBWA010000141.1 GCA_019637195.1 Labilithrix sp.
TCGCGGACACCGTCGCGCGCGAGCGGCAACGCCGCCGCGGCCTCGAGGAGCCGCTGCCGCGCCGCGACGAGCAACCGGCGCTTGCGGCCGAGCACGATCGTCTCCGCGCGCGCCGCGGCCATCAGGTGATCGATCGCCGCGAGCTCGAGATCGACGAGACGGGCGTCGTCGATCTCCGGGTGATCCGTCGTCGGGACGTCGAGCGCCGTCCGCTCAGGGCGCAGCGGCACGAGCGGCGGAAAGAGCGCGCTGTCGTCGGACTGCGCCGCTGCCCGCGCGCGGCCCCTGTCCGGCTGCCCCGCCGCGGCGAGGTCGATCGCCGACTCCGCCAGCTCGAGCAAGCCGTGCACCCGACGCAGCCAGAGCGCGTGGGCGACCGGCGCGCGCTTTCGCACGATCGCGACCCGCTCCACGGCGAGCACGTTTCGCTCGAGCTCGTCGATCGCCGCGTCGAGCTTCGTCCGCGACGCGGCAGCGTCGGCCATAGCGCCGTCCGCTCGGAGCAGCGTGACCAGCTCGGGCAGCGCGCTCGCCTCGATGCTCGCCCGCCATCCGGTCCTCGCGAGCAGCGGCCGCGCCATCCGGAAGAGCCGCTGCGCCTCGATCGCCGAGGGCCCGCGGAGCACACGCGCGAGGCGCTCGCCGATCGCGTCGAGGCGCGCGCTCACGTTCCGGCCGGACGCGTCGAGCTCGGACCGGGCACCGTTCCGGCCGGACGCGTCGAGCTCGGACCGGGCATCGTTCCGGCCGGGCGCGTCGAGCTCGGACCGAGCAGCTCCGTCCAGGCGCTGTCGGCGCGGCCGCGACGGAGCGCGCCGAGCACGCGGCTCGACTCGGCCTCGAGAGCGTCGATCCGCTCCCGCAGCGCCGAGGCGCGCTCGCCGGCCTCCGGGAAGACGTCGCCGACGACGCGGCACTCGAGCGCGAAGCGAAGCAGCGCTCGCTCGTCACGCGTGACGTGGAAGAACTTGCTCTCCGCGAGCGCCGCGAGCGCCGCCGGGGCCCGCGCCGGATCGGACGCGCCCGTGTCCTCGACGAGGACGCGCCACCACGCCTCGACGAACGACACCGCGCGCTCGACGCGCGCGAGATCGAGCCCGACGAGCTCCTTGCGGAGATCGTCCGGAAGCGCGCCGATGAACGACGACACGCCGCCGACGAGCGCCTCGGCCGCGCCCGTCGCGACGAGCTTGTCGGGAGCGATCCTGAGCGCGAGCTCGATCGTCGTGTACGCGAGCGACACACGCTGCTCGGACGCCCGGAGCTTGCGGTACGCCGCGAAGCCGCGCTCCCCGGCCGGCGGGACGGCGGCCGGAAGCTTCTTCTCGCTCCTCGCCAGCGCCGCCACGGCGAAGCGGAGGACGGTCGCCTTCGGGATCACGTGCTGGAGCCCGCTCTCGCGGAGGTGCTCCACGAGCGCCGCGACCGCCGCGACCAGCTCGACGCGATCGCCCGTGTCGACGCGCTCGAACGCCGAGCGCACGAGCGGCTCGAGCCGGGGCGCGACGACGCGAGCCTTCAGCGAGTCGGCGCGTCCGCCCAGCTTGGCGAGGCGCGCGCCCGCCGCGTCGATGTCCGCGAGCGCGGGCGCGAGCGCCGCCAGGAGCACCCCGAGCCGCTCGGGCCCGAGGCGGTCGAGCGCGTGGGCCACGCTGCCTCGGAACGCGGCGTCCCACGCCTCGACGAGCTCGTCCTCGACCCGGGCGACGGCGAGGCCGATCGCGCGATCGAACGCGTCGGCGCCCGGCTCGTCGGCGCCGTCCGCCCGCAAGGTCGCGCACGTCTCGAGCAGCCGCTCGAGCCGCCGGAGCCGCTCGTCCGCGTGCCTCGCCGCGCCCTCCAGCGACGTGGCCTCGTGCGCGCGCGCGTCGAGCGACGCGCCGACGTCGGCGCTCGACAGAGCCGCGGCGTCGAGCAGGATCCGCACGGCTCGACCGCGGAGCCAGCGCGCGACGGGCCGCGTCGCCCCGCTCGCCTTCTCGAGGCCGTCGGCGAGGCCCGAGAGCTCCGCGACGACGTCGTCGGCCGGGCCCGCGTCGGGGCCGGCCCCGGCCGTCGTGCCGAGGCGGATCGCGCTCTCGGCGAGGCGCGCCAGGGTCGCGTCGAGGAGGCTCGCGGCCTTCATCGAGCCCTCGCCGCCGCCGTCGCTCACGGCCGCCAGCTTGGCGGCCGTGTGGAGCAGCGTCGCAGGCTCGTCGCGCCCGCCCGGCCCGCCGTCGCTCTCCGCGATGGCCGCGGCGACCTCGCGCTCGAGCGCCGCGACGTCGGGCGCAGGCTGCGGCGGCCGGCGCGCAGGCCTCGGGATCCGCGCGAGCGCGCGGTCGAAGATCTCGCGCTCGGAGCGGAGGATCGAAAGCTGCCTTCGCTCGCGCGGATCGGTCTCCCGCTCGAGCAGCCGCCCGAGCTTGCCGTGGTCCGGCCCCGAGAGCAGCAGGCTGAGGCGCAGCATCGCGAGGTCCTCGTGCTCGACCTCGAACGCCCGCGGCTTGCCGTGCATGACGGCGTCGTAGACGCAGACCGCCCGCAGGATGCGCCCGAGGCGCACCGCCGTGCGCGTCGAGAGGTAGCGCGTCGGCTGGAACGTCGGATCGTGCTTCGCCGCCGTGGCGAGATCGGCGTCGAGCTGCTCGCAGAGAGCGCAGAGCGCGGAGCAGACCTCGTCCGGGACGACGACGCGGTCGGCCGCCGCCTGGAGGACGTCGAGGTCCTGGATCGTGAGCAGCGCGGCGAAGCCCCGCGGCCGCGCTCCGCCGATCTGCGAGCGCACGACGCGCCCGAGGCTCGCCGGCTCGCAGAACCCCTTCGGCACGAACGAGACGAACGCGATGCGGTCGACGAAGGCGAGGAGCGTCTCGCGCGATCCCTCGAGGACCTCGGCGAGGTAGCGGTTCGTCGTCATGAGCGCGCACTCGATCTGCCCCGCCGTCGTCTTCGTGCCCTGCTTGAGCTCGCGCTCGTGCAGTACGTTGAGCGTCGTCCGGAGGAGCATGTCGCGCCCGTCGAGGACCTCGTCCAGGAAGGCGTGCACGGCGCCGAGCATCCCCTCGTCGGTGAAATGCTCGGTCCGACCGGTCTGCATCAGCGTCTTGAAGTCGATCGGCCCGACGAGGTCCGTCTGTACGGTGCTCTCGGTGAACTGTCGCGCGAAGACGCTCGGCTGCCCGGTGCGCTCGTCGACGATCCGCCCGAGCACCGACGCGGCGATGCCGCTCTTCGCCGTCCCCGGCGGCCCGGTCATGAGGACGTGCTCGCGCGACAGGAGCGCCAGCGCGATCTGCGCGAGCAGATCGTCGCGCTCGACGAAGGTCCGTCCGAGCTCGGTGAAGAATCCGCGAAAGCGCTCCGCCGCCGCGCGCAGCTCCGGGGTCGAGGAGACGAGGCTCATCGAACGCGAGCGTAGAGGATCTGCGACCGCTCCGGACACGCGGCGAGGCGCCCGCGCGGCGATTCTCGGGGCTGCGCGAGGCGCCCGACGACGCGCCCGCGCGGCGATTCTCGGGGCTGCGCGAGGCGCGCCCGACGACGCGCCCGCGCGGAGATCCTCGGGGCCACGCGAGGCTCGCCCGATGGCGCTCGCCCGCGCGGCGACGACGGACCGCGCGGGCTCCGGGCGTCAGCCCTTCGCGGAGACCTCGTAGGTCGGGACGATGACGGCGCGCGCGAGCGTGTGGGTGAACAGGTTGAAGCCGAGGAACGCGGGCGACGCGTCCGGACCGACGCCGAGGCTCTCGACGTCGACGGCGTGGACGACCACGAAGTAGCGGTGCGGTCCGTGACCGGCGGGGGGCGCCGCGCCGATGAAGCGCGCTCCGCCGCCGTCGTTCTTGAGCGTGATCGCCTTCTCGGGCAGCGACTTCTTCGCGGGGTTGCCCGCGTCCGAGGGCAGCTCGGTGACGCTCGCCGGGATGTCGAGGACGGCCCAGTGCCAGAACCCGCTCGCGGTCGGCGCGTCGGGATCGTAGACGGTGACGACGAAGCTCTTCGTCTCCTTCGGGAAGCCCGACCACGAGAGCTGCGGCGAGACGTCCTCGCCTCCCGCGCCGAAGATCCCCGAGACCTGCGGCTTCGCGAGCGGCTGGCCGTCGGCGACGTCGGCGCTCGTGACGGTGAAGGACGGGACGGCGGGGAGGAAGTCGTAGGGCGAGGGCGGGCGCTTGGTCGTCGTCATGGGCCGCCGATGATAACGGAGGACGGCCCACGCCGTCGCGGGATCCGCTGCGGCGCGCACGTCCACGACGAGGGCGCCCGAGGCGGCGCGCACACCACGCCCCTCGCACGAAGCTTGCGTGACGTTGCCCCGGCGAGATGCGCATGCGTCTCGGAGGAGGTGACCATGGACCGACGTGCGTTCCTGAAAGACACAGCCAGCGCGCTGCTCGTCCTCGCGTTCGGGACGAGCCTCGTCCAGTGCGACGGGGACGGAAAGTCGACCGACACGAACGCGACGGGGCCCGACGACACGCCGCCCGACGCGCCGCCGCGCGCGTCGGGGAGCAACATCGTCTACACGTCGAGCGTGACGGAGGGCCACTCGCACAGCTTCACGGTGCCGCGCTCCGCGTTCGAGAGCGCGCCGTTCGGCGGCATCACCGGGCTCACGACCGAGGCAGGTGGGCACCAGCACAAGCTCACGATCGATCAGGAGGCGCTCCGGCGCGTGGCGGCGGGTGACGTCGCGAAGGTCGAGACCGAGAACCAGGCCGAGCACACGCACGTCTTCACGATCGTCAAGATCGACTGACGCTCCCGGACGCCGCGCGCGGCGTCGGAGCGACGAGCGTGCCGCAAGCGGCGCGTGCGTCACGGCCGCGCGAGCGGCGGACCTTCACGAGACAGCCGTGGCCGCGGAGGCGCCCGACGAACGCGTCGACGCGCTCGCTGCAGGGCTCGCGGTACGGTGACCCCGCGCCGCCCCAGGCGTTGAACGGGATCACGTTGAGCACGTGGGCGAGATCGCCCGTCCACGCCGCGAGCCTATCGGCGCTCTCGTCGTCGTCGTTCACGCCGGCGAGCAACACGTACTCGAGCGTGAACTTCTGGTGCGGGCGTCGCGGCCACGCGACGAGCGCCGCGCGGAGCTCGGCGAGCGGCCATCGCTTGCCGATCGGCATGAGGCTCCGGCGGACGGCGTCCGTGGCGCCGTTCACGCTGACCGCCAGCTCCGGGACCCAACGCGCGCGGGCGAGGCGCGCGAGCCCGCCGACGTGCCCCGCGGTCGACACGGTGATCCGGCTCGGCGCGACGGCGAGGCCCGCGGGATCGCAGAGCACGTCGAGCGCGCGGACGAGCGCCTCGACGTTGTGCAGCGGCTCGCCCATCCCCATGAAGACGAGGTTCAGCTTCTGCGCGGAGGTCGGGCCGTAGCGGTGGAGCACCGCGAGGAGCTGTCCGACGATCTCGTGGGCCGCGAGGTTCCGGACGAGCCCCATCCGGGCGGTCGCGCAGAACGTGCAGCCCATCGCGCAGCCCACCTGGCTCGAGAGGCACACGGTGACGCGCGGGCGGACGACGGCGCGCGGCATGTGCACGGCCTCGATGCGCGCGCCGTCCTCGAGGGCGAGGACGAGCCGCGTCGCTCCGTCTGCCGACGGCCGCGCCTCGACGATCTCCGGCAGATCGAGGCAGAGCGAGCGGTCGGCGAGCGTGCGCCCCGGACGGGCGAGCACGGGGCCCGACGCGTCCCAGGTCGCGACGCGCTGGAGGCGGCCGAAGAGGTGCCGCGGATCGCGCGCGTAGCCGAGCCCGCGCAGATCGGCCGGTGTCCGGTCCCACGCCGGCAGCCGCCCGCCGCCCGAGACGCTCGCCGTCATGCGCCCGTCCGCGCGGAGCGTGCGGGCCGAGCTCGCGTGTGCCTCATCCGATGACCTCGCCCGCTACGTTCGCGCCGAACGCAGGGCGACGTCAACGCCCTCTACGCGGAGCGCGAGCCGAGCGGGGCAGCGCGCGAGCCGAGCGGGAGCTCGACGTCGAGCGCCGCGGAGGCCGCGCGGCCGACGGCGCGCGTTATCGCGCGTACGCTCGCGTAGCTGAGGCGCGTCGACAGGTCATGGACCATGCGGACCACACCGGCGGGCGCCGCCGTGACGGGGATCCGCTCGAGGACGTCGAAGGGCCTGCTCGAGACCGCGAGGTGGACGCGCTCGATGGCGCTGGCGCCGTGGACGACGGCGTCCGTCGCGAGCGCCGCGAGGCCCTTGAGCTCGGCGCGTGCCGACACCGCATCGAGGCGGGAGACGGGGGTGTAGAGATCGAGCGGGCGGTCGTCGTTCATGGTGTTCCTCTCGGAGAGCGCGCTCACGCGGCGCGGGGAGCGGCCGCGCACCACTCGTGGAGCTGCGCGTAGACCGCGGGGTGATGGGCGAGCGTCATGTGCGCGAGCCCGGGTAGGACCTTCACGTGTGTCGGAGGCGAGTGGGTCGGATCGACGACGGCGCCGTTGGTGCCGCTCGCCAGCGGGACCAGCGCGTCACCGAGGAGCTCGGCGAGGCGCGGATCGACGAACCCGGCGATGAAATGGTGACGGATCGCCGGCAAGAGCGGGATCGGGTGCGCCGGATCGCCGAGGTCCTTGATGCCGCGGCTGCGCACGTCGGCCAGCTCGGCGACGAGCTCGGCGTACGGATCGCCGAGCCGGCGGAGGAGCGCGACCAGCCAGCGCCCCGCGCGCTCCCACGGCGATCCGAGGTGAGGGGTGCCGACGTAGAACGCCTGGCTCACGAGATCGAGCCAGCGCATCCGGCCCTCGGACGCGACGTGGGTGGCGCTCCGCACGACGAGTCCGCCCATGCTGAAGCCCACGAGCTGGATCTCGCGGATCTCCGGGTGACGCGCCGTGAGCTCGTCGAGCAGCCGCGCGAGCTTCGCGCCGCTCTCGGCGACGCTGAGCCCGGTGTTGAAGCGGACGTAGAGCGGCGCGAGCCCGAGGTCGCGCTCGAGGAGCGCGCCGTAGTCGGTCCGCGGTGGGAGCGGCGTCCCGTCGGGGAGCGCGGCCTCGCCGGGGAACGTCCACACGTCCTCCGTGCACATCAGGCCGTGGAGGAAGACGACCACGCGCGGACCGGGGACGCCGCGGACCACGGACATCTCGATCGCGAGGCCGTTCTCGGTCGCGTGGAGGTGGTCGCCGACGATCCCGCAGAGGATCGCGCGGGCAGCGCCCAGGCTCGTTTCCATGGCGACAACATGACTGTAACAGTACCAACTGTCAAGGTCGGCGCGTGACGATTTCTCCCTGCCGCGCCGGCGACGCTCAGATCGCCTTGCCGGGGTTCAGGATCCCGTGCGGATCGAAGGCGGCCTTGATCCGCGCCATGAGCGCGCGCTCCGGCTCGCCGACCATCGCGCCGAGGTAGTCGCGCTTGAGCGCGCCGACGCCGTGCTCGCCGCTGATCGTCCCGCCGAGGCTCATCGCGTCGCGCACGATCTCGTCGAACGCCGCGAACGCCGCCGAGGTCGACGCCGCGTCCGTGCGGTCGAAGACGATCGTCGGGTGGAGGTTCCCGTCCCCGGCGTGGCCGAAGGTGCCGATCACGAGGCGATGACGATCTCCCGCGCGGCGAATGCGAGCGATCATCTCGGGGAGCGCCGGCGGGGGCACGGCGACGTCGTCGAGGAGCGTCGTCCCCTTCCGCTCGAGGGCGGGCAGCGCCATCCGCCGGGCGCCGAGCAGCAAGCGCCCCTCGTCGGGGTCGTCCGTGCAGAGGACGCTCCTCGCCGCGTGGGCCCGGCACAGCTCCTCGCACCGCGCGATCGACGCCGGCGCGTCGCGCGCGTCGCTCTGGACGAGGAGCATCGCGGCCGCCGACGTGTCGAGGTCCATCCGAGTCAGCTCGTCGACGGCGCGCACGGTCACCTGATCCATCACCTCGAGGAGCGAGAGATCGGCGAGCGAGTCCATCGCGACGATCGCGCGGGCGGCGTCGTCGAGCGTATCGAAGAACGCGACCAACGTGGACGGCGGCCGAGGCGCCGGGAGCAGGCGCACCGTGGCCTCGACGATCACGCCGAGCGTGCCCTCCGAGCCGACGACGAGGCGCGTGAGATCGAGCCCGGCGACGTTCTTTTTCGTCAGGCCACCGGTCCGGAGGATCGTGCCGTCGGCGAGCGCGAGCTTGAGCGCGGCGACGTGGTCCCCCGTGACGCCGTACTTGAGGCAGCACGAGCCGCCGGCGTTCGTGGCGATGTTGCCGCCGATCGTCGAGATGTCGCGGCTCGCGGGATCGGGCGCGTAGTAGAGGCCGCGCGCCGCCGCCTCCTTGGCGAGGACGCCGTTCAGCACGCCGGGCTCGACGACCGCCGTCCGCGTCGCCTCGTCCACGGAGAGGATCCGGTCGAGCCCGGAGACGAGGAGCACGATGCAGCCGTCGACGGCGTTCGCGCCGCCCGCGAGCCCCGTCCCCGCGCCGCGCGTGACGACCGGGAGCCGCCGCTCGTTGGCGAACCGGAGCGTGGTGGTGACGTCGCCTTCGCTGCGCGCGCGGACGAGCGCCAGCGGCGTCCCCGCCGGGGCGAGCGGCGCCTGATCGCGCGCGAACGACGCGAGGACGTCGCCGTCGGTCTGCACGGGCGCTCCGAGCGCCCGCGCCAGGTCGTCGGCGAAGCTCACGGGCTCGCCTCGGCGCGCCGCCGGTAGAAGGCGCGGATGTGCTTCGTGACCAGCGCCCGCGCCCGCTCCCCGCGCCCAGCCTCGATCGCGCCGAGGATCGCCTCGTGCTCGCGCGTGAGCCGCGCGATCGCCCCCGGCAGATCCGCCTCGCGGTGGAGCGCCTCGCCGAGGTGGCTCGAGATGGCCGAGCGGAGGACGCCCATGACGAGCGGGAACGCGGCGTTGCGGCTCGCGAGGGCGAGGCTTCGATGGAAGGCGAGGTCAGCGGCGCGGAACGCCTCGACGTCCGGCGCCTTGCCCTGCGTCGACGCCTTCATCGCGACGATCGCCGCGCGCGCCGCGTCGAGCGCCTCGTCCGAGGCGGCCGCGGCCGACTCGACCGACGCCCCCTCGATCACGACGCGGAGCTCGACCAGATCGCCGAGCGGCACCTGGCCGAGGCGCACGGCGTTCTCCATCGCCTGCGCCGCCGCGAGGCTCAGCGTCTGATGCGTCGACACGCGCGGGCGCCGCGTCGAGACGGTGTCGCCCCCCGAGAGCAGCCCCTGCGCCTGGAGGATGCGGAGCGCCTCGCGGATCGTCGAGCGCCCTACCCCGAGCTCCGCCGTCAGCTCCTTCTCGCTCGGCAGCTCGGTCCCGACGGACACGCGCCCCGACACGATAGCCTGGCGGAGCTGACGCGACACGAGGACGCTGAGCGGAGCGCGATCCTCCGCGCGGAGCTCGAACGGGGACGCCTTCTTCACCGGCATGACCTCTCCGAGATTAGCAGCTTGACTGCTTGTCAGACAAGCGCTCCCATCCAGGGGTCATCCGAGCCCAAGGAGCCAGCCATGAGCCTCGATCCGAAGACCACCGCGATCCTCCTCATCGAGTACCAGAACGAGTTCACGACCAAGGGCGGAGTCCTCCACGACGCCGTCGCCGGCGTGATGGACGAGACGAAGATGCTCGCCAACACGGTCGCCCTCGTCGACGCCGCGCGGAAGAAGGGCGTCACGATCATGCACGCGCCGATCACCTTCGCCGAGGGCTACGGCGAGCTGACGAGCCGCCCGTACGGCATCCTCAAGGGGGTCGTCGACGGCAAGGCCTTCATCCAGGGCTCGTGGGGCGCCAAGATCGTCGACGACCTGACGCCGGTGAAGGGCGACATCGTCATCGAGGGCAAGCGCGGGCTCGACACCTTCGCGAGCACGAACCTCGACTTCATCCTCCGGAGCAAGGGGATCAAGACGCTCATCCTCGGCGGCTTTCTCACGAACTGCTGCGTCGAGTCGACGATGCGGACCGCCTACGAGCACGGCTTCGACGTCATCACGCTCACCGACTGCGTCGCGGGGACGTCGACGGAGGAGCACCACAACGCCATCCGCTACGACTTCCCGATGTTCTCGCGGCCGATGCCGTCGAGCGAGCTCATCGGTCAGCTCTGACTCAGCGGCGCCGGGCCGCTCGACGCTCCCGCGCTTTGCGCCCCGGGCGCAACGGCGGGCGGGCCGCCGGCATCACGTGCTCGACCTGTCCATGCCCCCACCTCCCTCGCCCGCACGGCCGAGCTCGCACGCCGACACGCTTGTCGCCGCCCCGGCCCTCGACGAAGGTGCCGCGGTGCGCCCTCCATCGGTCCCACCCCTCCACCGCGCCGACGCCCAGCCGCTCGACGACGGTGCCGCGGTGCGCCCTCCATCGGCCCCACCCCTCCACCGCGCCGACGCCCAGCCGCTCGACGACGGTGCCGCGGCGCGCCCTCCATCGACCCGGCCCCTCCACGGCGCCCACCCCGGCTCCGAAGCGATGAGCGCGCCGCCTCCCTCCCCGACGCGGGAGCGCGCGCTGGTCGCCGGCGCGCTCCTCGCCGTCTATGTCGTCTGGGGCTCGACGTACTACGCGATGCACGTCGCGCTCGGGTTCTTGCCCCCCTTCCTCATGGCGGGCGCGCGGTTCGTCACCGCCGGGACGATCCTCCTCGCGCTGCTCTGCCTCCGCGGCGCCGCCCTGCCGACGGCAAAGCAATGGGCGGCCGCCGGCGTCGTCGGCGTGCTCCTCCTCGTGTTCGGCAACGGCTTCGTCGCCATCGCGCAGCGCACGGTCGACTCGGGCGTCGCGGCCACGGTCGTCGCGACGATGCCGCTCTGGGCCGCCGGCATCGGCTCGGCCTGGGGCGACAGGCCGAGCGTCCGCGAGGTGGTGGGCCTGCTCGCCGGGTTCGCGGGCGTCGCCGTCCTCCACCGCGGAGGCAGCCTCGCGCTCGACCACGTCGACTCGCTCGTACTCCTCTTCGCGCCCGTCGCCTGGGCCTTCGGCTCCCAGCTGAGCCGCAGGCTCCCCGTCCCTCCCGGACCGATGGCGCCGGCCGCGCAGATGATCGTCGGCGGCGCCGTGATGCTCCTCGTCGCGGCGACGCGGGGCGAGCGCCCGGTCGGTCCGCCGACGCTCGCGAGCGTGGGGGCGCTGCTCTATCTCGTCTGCTTCGGATCGATCGTCGCCTTCAGCGCCTACGGCTACCTCCTCCGGACGACGCGCCCGTCGGTCGCGACGAGCTACGCGTACGTCAACCCGCTCGTCGCGCTCGCGCTCGGCGCGCTGCTCGCGGGAGAAGGCTTCACGGCGACGAAGCTCGTCGCGTGCCTCCTCACGATCGCGGGCGTCCTCATCGTCAGCGCGCCCCGACGCCGCACCCGGACCTGACGCGGGCGCACGCGCCGCCGGCTGGTTGCCGCGTGCGCGCGCCTGCGGTACCGCCTGGAGATGGCGACCTCCTCGCAGCGCACCGCTCTCCTCGAAGATCCGCAGCTGAGGCCGCTGCTCCCGCTGCTGTGGATCGCGTGGTCGGACGGCGATCTCGAGCCCGACGAGCTCCGCGCCGTCGCCGCGCGCGTCGGGGCGATGCCGTGGCTCCGGCCCGCGGCGCGGGAGGCCGTCGCGGCGTGGCTCGAGCCGAGCTCGCCGCCGTCGGCGAAGGAGCTCCGCGCGCTCATCGACACCATCGAGCGCGTCGCCGCGAACCTCACGCCCGCGCGCCGCCGGGACCTCGCCGCGCTCGGAGCGTCGCTCGCCGAGGGCGCCGGCGGAGACGTCGATCCGAGCGAGGTGACGAAGGCGCTCGCCGAGCTCGACGAGCGCCTCGGCGGCTCCGCGATCTGGGCGCGCCGCGCGGCCGAGCCCGGTCCGCCGCGCGGGGTGGCGACGAGCGCTCCGTTCGACGTCGCCGCGCTCCGGCGCACGCTCGACGGCGAGCACGCCGCGGTCCGCGAGGAGGCGCGACGCTTCCTCGACGATCCGGACAAGCGCGCCTACGGCCTGCCGACGCCGGAGTACCGCGCCAAGGTCGCGGGCTGGCTGGCCGGCCTCGCCGAGCGCGGCTTCGGCGCGCGCGCGTTCCCGGGCGTCACGTCCGACGACGCCGACCTCTCCGCGTTCATCGCCACGTTCGAGACGCTCGCGATGGGCGATCTGTCGACGCTGATCCGGTTCGGCGTCCAGTTCGGGCTCTTCGGCGGGAGCATCTACTTCCTCGGCACCGAGGCGCAGCGGCGCGCGTGGCTCCCCGGCGTGGCCTCGCTCGAGACCCCCGGGTGCTTCGCGATGAGCGAGGTCGGGCACGGCTCCGACGTCGCGAACCTCGAGACCGTGGCCACGTGGGAGCCAGCGACGCGCACGTTCGTCCTGCACACGCCGCGCGAGGCCGCGCGCAAGGACTGGATCGGCGGCGCCGCGCAGCACGCGCGCACCGCCACGGTCTTCGCCCAGCTCGAGGCGAACGGCGAGCGCCACGGCGTCCACGCCTTCCTCGTCCCGATCCGGGGCGCCGACGGAGCCCTCGCCGAGGGCGTGCGCGCCGGCGACTCGGGGCACAAGATGGGCCTCAACGGCGTCGACAACGGCCGGCTCTGGTTCGATCGCGTGCGCGTGCCCGAGGACGCGCTCCTCGGCCGCTTCGCGAAGATGGACGCGGACGGCGCGTACACGAGCCCGATCGCGAACCCGAGCCGCCGCTTCTTCACGATGCTCGGCACGCTCGTCGGCGGGCGCGTCTCCGTCGCGTCGGCGGGCGTCACCGCCGGCAAGGTCGCCCTCACGATCGCCGTCCGTTACGCGACGGCGCGGCGGCCCTTCGGGGCGACCGACAGCGGCGACGCGCTCCCGCTGCTCGCCTACCCCATCCACGGGCGGCGCCTCCTGCCCCGCGTCGCGTCGGCGTACGTGCTCCACTTCGCCGTGGCCGGGCTCCGCCAGCGCTTCGCGGACGCGCAGCGCCCGTTCACGAAGGCGGACGGCGACCCGCCGGACACGCGCGAGCTCGAGGCCGAGGCCGCCGCGCTGAAGGCGCTGACGACGTCGTGGGCCGTCGAGACGGCGCGCGCCTGCCGCGAGGCCTGCGGCGGTCAGGGCTACCTCTCGGTCAACCGCCTCCCGGACCTCTGCGCCGACGTCGAGATCTTCACGACGTTCGAGGGCGACAACACGATCCTCCTCCAGCTCGTCGCGAAGAGCCTGCTCGCGGGGTTCCGCCGGCGCTTCGAGGGCGCGGGGATCGGCGGCGTCGTGCGCCACCTCGCCGAGAAGGCCAAGGTGGCGGTGCTCGAGAAGAACTTCGTCGCCGTCCGCCGCACGGGCGCCGAGCACCTCCGTGACCGGAGCTTCCACCTCGCCGCGCTCCGCTTCCGCGAGGAGCACCTCCTCGCGACGGCCGCGGGGCGGATCCGGAGCCGCCTCGCGAAGAAGGTCGACGGCGCCGTCGCGCTGCTCGAGGTGCAGGAGCACCTGGTCGCCCTGGCGCGCGCCCACGCCGACAGGCTCGCGCTCGAGCTGTTCGACGAGGCGACGAAGAGCGTGTCCGACGACGCCCAGCGCGCGCGGCTCGACCGCCTCGGCGCGCTCCACGCGATCGGAATCATCCGCGACGACGCGTCGTTCTTCTTCGCGCGCGGCTACCTCGAGTCCGACAAGGACCGCGCGCTCCGCGAGGAGAGCGAGGCGCTGATCCGCGAGCTGGGCGAGGGCGCCGTCGGCCTGGTCGACGCCTTCGGGATCCCCGACGCGTGCCTCGCCGCGCCGATCGCGTTCATGGATCCCGCCCACCCGAAGTGGTGACCGCGGGCGGCGCCTCCACGGCGCCCCCGGGCGGCGGCGGGGCGCCGGCAGCGCGCCGCGCGACGGCGCAGCGCGCTGCCGAGGCTCAGCGACGGGACGGCATCGGCTCGAGGATGCTCGTCACGGCCTTGTCGATCTGCTCGTCGGTGGCGTCGTTCGTCCGGAGCTCGTCCCTCGCGTAGCCGTGGAAGAGGTGCCCGTCGTTCGAGCGATCGAACACGTCGACGACGAGCGCGCCGACGCGATCGATCTCGACCGGCGCCCCGGCCGCCATGGTCGCGCCGGTCGGCTCGTCCTTCTCGGTCCGCACGCCCGACGAGATGCGCACGACGAGATCGCCCGCGGGGACGAGCACGTACCCCTTCTTCTCCATCTCGACGTCGATGCGGCGGCGCACCCTCTCGAGGACCTCCGGCGTGAACGCCGTGGGCGCGTAGCCCTTCGGCGCGACGTCCGCGGTCTCGTGGGAATACGTCCGGTAGCGCGCGACGTTCGAGACCACCGCGGAGTTGGTCTTCACCTGCATCGTGCTCTCGGGCGCCTTGTGGCAGGCGACGGCCGCCAGTGTGAGCGCGGCGACGGGGAGGATGCGGGTGAGCCTGAAATCGAGGGAGGTCATGACCTCGACCTTGCAGCGCGCGTGCCGCGGCGATCTTCCGCCGTGGCCCTCCGCGCCGGCGTGAGAGCTGGGCTGCCCGCGTACGCGCGCGCTCCCCATGGGGCAGGACGACACACGACGACGCGCGCTCGCGCGAATACGCGCGCGGCGCGGGCTGGCGGGTTCGCCCCGTGGGACGGCTGAACACCGCGGCGACGCCGGGCGCGACCTCGCTCGCCAGCGCGACCTCGCCGCCGAGCGCGCGCGGCCCGCCGGGTGCACGACGCGTAGTCGGGCGTCGTGCGCCCGGAAGCCATGAGCTCGATGAAGGACCACCCACCGCGCAGGGCGACGAGCGGCGCGCCGGGCGCGCTCGTGCTCGACCTCGACGAGCGACTGCGCCGCTGCGAAGGCAACCTCCTCGACCTGCTGGACGCGACGAGCGACGGGATCCTCATCCACCGCGACCTCCGCTACGTCTACGCGAACCGCGCCGCGCTCGAGATCGTCGGAAAGTCCCGCGAGGACGTGCTCGGACACTCGCCGTTCGAGCTCGTCCCTCCGCGGTTCCGGATGCTCCTCGCGGAGCGCATCATGGAGGCGTACACCACGCGCGCGCGCATGCCCGAGGTCGAAGAGCGCCTCCTCCACGCGAGCGGCGCCGAGGTGCCCGTCGAGGTCGTCACCGTGCCGATCATCTTCGGCGGCGAGGTCGCGACGCTCGTTCACATCCGCGACATCACCGCGCGACGCGAGCTCGAGGTGCGCCTGCGCGCAGCCGACCGGCTCGCGAGCGCCGGGCTCGTCGCCGCGGGCGTCGCCCACGAGATCACGAACCCGCTCGCGTACGCCCTCACGAACCTCGAGCTGCTCGATCAGCGCTTCGCCGCCGAGTGTCCCGCGGCCAGCGACGAGCTCCGCCAGCTCGTCGCGAGCGCCCGCGACGGTATCGCCCGCGCGGCGCACGTCGCCCGCGACGTGAAGGTATTCACCGGCGGGCAGCGCGGCCGAGCGACGGCGCTCGACGTCCGCGATCTGCTCCGCTCGACGCTCGCGTTCCTCGGCCCCGAGCTGCGGAGCCGGGCCAACGTGATCGAGCGCTACGGCGAGGTCCCCAAGGTGCTCGGGAACGAGTCGCGGCTCGCGCAGGTGTTCCTCAACCTCCTGACGAACGCGGTCCAGGCGCTGACGGACACGCGCCGGCAGAACGACGTCACGATCACGACGCGCGTGAAGGACGGATCGCTCGTCCTCGTCGAGGTGAAGGACACGGGCGTGGGGATCCCCGCGGAGCTGCAGAGCGCGATCTTCGAGCCGCTCTTCACCACCAAGCCCGAAGGCACGGGGCTCGGGCTCGCGCTCTGCAAAGAGCTGATCGCCAAGGAGGACGGCGAGCTCACGGTCGAGAGCACGGTCGGCGCCGGCACCAAGTTCACCGTCACCCTGCGCGCCGCGCCCCGCGAGGCGCTCGAGGCGGCGCGGGCCCCTCGCGCGCGCTCGTCCGGCAAGCGCATCCTCGTCGTCGACGACGAGCCGCGCCTCGCGGCGACGCTGAAGATGGTGCTCGCCGACCACCACACGACGATCGCCAAGAGCGGTCACGAGGCGCTTCAGCACCTGCACGCCGGCGAGTCGTACGATCTCGTCATCAGCGACGTCCTGATGGAGAACATCGACGGCATGGACCTCTACCGCCGCATCGGCCTGGAGTGGCCCTCGCTCGAGTCCCGGATGATCTTCCTCACCGGCGACGCGTTCATCTCCCGCACGCAGGAGTTCCTCGCGAAGATCCCGAACCGGCATCTCCAGAAGCCGTTCGATCCCGACGAACTGTTGGACGTCGTCGACGAGGTGCTGCAGACGAGCGCGTGAGCGCCGCCCCAGGACGCCTCCGCGCGCGGGTGCGCGTCATCGACCAAGCGCGTGAGCGCCGTCCCCAGGACGCGGCCGGCCGACGCGGCCGGCGCCCGGGATGCCCCCGCCGGTCAGTCCATCATCGCGAGGACGCTGCCGCGGACGACCCGGTGACGGCGGCGGAGCTCGACGGCCTCGTCGCGCGTCTCGCGTACCAGCTCGGCGAGCGCGACCGCGTCCGGGTGCGACGCGGGGCGGGAGCGCAACATCAGCGAGGCGGTCGCCATCAGATCGACGCGGGCCCGGAGCGCCCGGGCGCCCTGCGCGCGTGCGTGCTCGAGCTCGGCGACGACGCTCGAGGTGTCTCTCAGGGCGTCGGGGAGGTTCCACATGCCGCGGCATCCTGCCGAGCCGATGCATCGGGACGACGCGGTTCGTGGAACGTGGCGGTGAACTCTTCACCGTGGCGGGGCCGCCGTTCGAGCAGCCGGAGGCCCGTCGCGACGCCGCGAGGACGCCGCGATGGGCCCGTCAGAGCGCCGCGGCGAACTCCCGGCCGAACTCGATGGGCGACGGGCGATCGCCCGGCTCGCGCGCCGTCGCCGCCCGGAGGAGCTTGGCGATCGCCGCCGGGTAGATGCGCAGCCGCTCGCTCTCCTCGAACGGGTCACGCTTCATGTGCGCGATGATGCGGTCGCGCGCGCTCTCGATGTCGTCGAAGAACGCCCGGCCCGTCGTCACGTTGTAGATGGTCCCGGCGAGCGCGTAGATGTCCGAGCGCGGATCGAGCTCCACGGGATCGAGCACCTGCTCTGGCGCGATATAGCCGGCCGTGCCGGCGACGAACTTCCCGCCCACGTCCGGCGGCACGCGGATGGCGCGGACCATGCCGAAATCGATCACGACGGTCGAGAGCGGCGTCGCGTGCGCGGGATCCCGGTGCTTGTCGGGCTCGAAGCGCTCGCCGCCCTTCAGCGGGAGGCGGAGCCACAGGTTCGCCGGCTTGATGTCGCGGTGCACGAGGCCGGCGCTGTGGAGCGCCGCGAGGCCCGCGCACGACTCGAGCACGACCTGGCGCAGCTCGAAGAGCGTCATCAGGCGCGCGGCGGAGTACTGCTTCAGGTCGGCGCCGATCAGGTACTCGAGCACGAGGAACGGCACCGAGCTCGAGACGCCGCGATCGATGATGTTGGCGACGTTCGGGTGATAGAGACCGGCGAGCGCCTTGGCCTCCTCGACGAACGACGCCAGGATGCCTGCGCGCTCGGTGTCGGTCGCGTTCTGGAGCGCGTCGGCCTTCGGGATCTTGAGGACGAAGAAGCGATCGGCCCCCGGCTTGCGCACGAGCCAGACGGTCCCGATGCCGCCCTCGCCCAGGTTCTTCACGAGCTCGTAACCCTCGATGAGCTCGGGCTCGCGCTTGCTCGGCTGCGGGGGCGGAGGCGGCGTGCGGCCGATCGCCTGCCGGACCGCCTGCTCGAGCAGCGCCGACGCGACGGGGCCGAGCGACGCGAGCCACACGTCGAGCATCGACAGCTCGCGCGCGCGGATCGCGCGGGCGACGAGGGCGGCGACGCGCGGCGCGTTCTCCGTCGCGCTGCGGGCCAGCGAGTCCTGCAGGCTGCCCTCGCTCGGCGGGTGCAGCGCCTTGACGGGATCGGCGAGCGCGAACTGCAGCCGATCGCCCGCCAGCACGAGCTCGAGGCACATCGCCTCGAGCTCCGGCTTGCTCCCCGAGGCGCCGCCGAAGGTCGCGAGCGCCCGGGAGAGCCCCGCGAGCGCGTGCGTGAGCTCGGTGTCGACGGCGTGGAGCGCGTCGAGCGCAGGCGCGGCCTTCTGGCCCCACTGCCCGTCCGCCTCGCCCGACGACACCGCCGTCCGGAGCGCCTCGGCCTGCTCGCAGCAGCGCTCGAGCGCGCTCTTCTCCATCATCGGCAGCGCCGTCGCGAGCTGGAGGAGCATCGTCGGGCGGTCGATCACGAGCGCCCACCACGCGGCGAACGGCCCGAGCCAGCGGACGTCGTCGACCTCGCCGAGCGCCGTGCCGCGCGTCGTGTCGACGAGGCGCCAGAACAGCGTCGAGAGCGCGCCCTTCAGCGGCGCCGGCAGCTCGCGCGTCCCGTCGGCGAGGCCGTCGACCTTCCGGAGCCAGAGGCACGTGTCGTAGACCGTCGGGCCGCGGCCGGGGCCGAGCTCGGCGTCCTCGCCGCAGGCGTCGAGCGCGTAGCCGCCGAGGCGGAGCGCGAGCACCTCGAGCGGGCTGTCGATCTGGCGATCGCCGCCGTCGCTCGCCTGACGGCGCTCCTTCACGAGGTCGAGGATCGACGCCGGCGCGGCGGCGATCGTCTTCCAGGTCTCCTCGAGGTCGGGCGCCTCGATGGGGTCGCCCGCCGGACGCGTCGCGAGCAGCGGCCCCCAAAGGCGGAGCGCGAAGGCGCGCGCCAGGCCCTCGACCGCGTTGATGGCGGCGGCGCGCTGGCGGAGCCTCCCGCCGCCGAGCGCGATGCGGCGGGCTTCGCCGAAGTTCGCCGCGAGCGAGACCGCGAACCGCGCCGCGCGCGCGTCGGCCTCCTCGTCGTCGTACTGCGCGGCGAGGCGCATGAGGTTCTCGAGGCCCAGCTCGAGATCGAGCGGATCGCGCTCGGCGCCGTCGACCACGTCGGTCACGGCGATGACCTCGATCCACCGGCGCGACTCGTCGAGCGTGTCGGCGCGGGCGGCGCGCGCCATCTCGCGGAGCGCGCGGATCGGTCCCTCGACCTCGTCCTTGTGCGTGCCGCGACGCCAGAGGGTCGCGAGGCCACGCGCGAGCGCGCGCGCGGCGATGGCGCCGCCGTCTCCGCCGAGGACGCGCGTCGCGAGGCGGTCCCAGATGTCCCGGCGCTCGAAGAAGAGGTAGGGCGTGGCGGCGGCGACCGCGGCGAGCACCCACGCGTCCTCGTCCGGCGCCTCGATGATGCTGACAAGCTGGTTCGCGAGCAGCCGGTAGCGCGCCGCGGGGAGCGCGGCGAAGGCGGTCATCGCGCGCTGACGGAGGAGCGGCGACTCGCCGAGGACCCAGTCGAGGATCGTGCCCTCCATCTGCTCGAGCGGCCCCGTCAGCCGCCCGAGCGCGCGCGCGGCGTGCACCCAGACGAGCGGCTCCGGGTGCAAGAGGAGCGGCTGGAGCGTCTGGAGCGTCCGGCCGATGAGCTCGGGATCGGTCGCCGGCGGCATGCCGCGCACGCTGACCTCGAGGCAGCGCGCGGCGAGCACGCGGCCCCTCAGCGCGCCGCGCGCGGGCCCGCGGAGCATGACCTCGAACGTCTCGGGCGAGCTCCAGAGCCATGCGCCGAGGTCCGGGCTCTCGACGGCGCTCGCGCCGGCCTCCCAGATGAGGATCTCGAGGCGCGCGCGCGCCTCGGCGTTGGCGGGCATCGCGAGCTGGATGCCGTCGCCGAGCAGCGGCGCGCACGCGAGCGCGTCGAGCATCGGCCCCTCGACGACGCGCTCGCGCGCCACGCCGACGACGCGCTCACGAAAGGCCGCGTGCCTGGCGGCGATCGCGAGCAGCGGCGCGAGGCGCACGTCGCGACGCCACGTGCTCGCCGCGCACCACGTGAGGAGCAGCTCGCCCGCCGGCTCGGCGAAGAGCGCTCCGAGCGCGGCGACGTCGTCCTTCGATCGCGAGAGCGTCGGGAGCTCGACGTCGAGCACCTCGAGCATGGCCGCGAGATCCGCCGGCAGCGCTGCGCCGCGGGCGCCGCCCGGCGCCCACCGCGCGCGCAGCGCCTCCGAGAGCTCGGGCTTCTCGCCGAGCGCCTCGATCACCTTGCTGATCGCACCCTGAACCGGAACGGGGAGCATGCGGACGCCTCGCGGAGCAGCGTATCTCAGTTGAGCGGCGCGGAGGCGCACGCCTCGCCCCCCCGCGGCGGCCCGGCGTTCGAGACGCCGTCGTGACGGCGCCGGCGACCTAGAGCATTTACTCTACGCGGATTGGCCGGGCCCTCGCCACCACGGAACACCCCATGAACATTGCGTTTTCAGCTCCCCGATCGCTCCGCGGCGCCCTCGCGTCCGTCCTCTGTGTCGCCGGCGTCGCCTGCAGCGCGTCCGGCACGGACGAGGCTCCCGCGCCGACCACGGATCCGGTCGCCACCCAGCCGAAGCCGAGCGGCGACGGGAGCGAGACACCTCCCGGCCCGTCCACGACGCCGCCTCCCGGCACGCCGTCCCCCGACGCCGGCGGCCCGACCTCGCGCGCGCGCTGCGGCGCCGCCCCGTACGACTGGGTCACCTCGAACGCGCTCGGCGACGTGCTCGAGAGCCAGTCGAAGGCGTCGCACACGCCGCTCGAGCTCAACTACGTCATCTACGAGGCGCGCCGCCAGAAGGCGTTCAAGACCTCGCGCTACGCGAAGCACGGCACCAAGGGGCGGCTCCTCCGGTACCAGACGCAGGATCGCGGCAAGCTCATCGACGCGACGACGCTCATGGCCTACCCGGACGCGGCGGGCACGTTCCCGATCCTCCTCGTCCTCCACGGCACCGCCGGATTCACCGACAAGTGCGCGCCGTCGAAGGGCACCGTCGACGACGCGCTCGGAGGCTTCACCGACGAGGTCTCCGTGCTCCTCTCGCTCTTCGCGTCGTTCGGATACATCGCCGTGGCGCCCGACTACATCGGCCTGAAGAGCCTCGGACAGCCGACGGGCTTCCTCCATCCCTACCTCGTCGCGGAGCCGACCGCGATCGCGTCGCTCGACGCCGTGCGCGCCGCCAAGAAGCAGCTCGCGGGCGCGAGCGCCAAGCCCGGCGACGTCGTCGTGGTCGGCGGCTCCCAGGGCGGTCACGCGGCGGCGTTCGTCAACCGCTACCTGCCTCACTACGCGCCGGAGCTCACCATCAAGGGGAGCGTCTGGGACGTCCCGCCGACGGACGTCCTCGGGCAGGCGCTGCCGGCGCTCAGCGAGTGGCGCAACGCGACCAAGAACATGATCGCAGCGTCGACGACCTACGACTCCTGGTACCAGTCGGCGCCGGGCGGTCTCTCCTCGGCGTTCCTCGCGCCGTACGACACGTCCGTGCCCGCGGCGCTCACCGCGAGCTGCTCGCCGAGCAACGCGTTCGGCAGCGCGACGCGCGAGACGCTCTTCACGCCGGCCTTCCTCGCGGCCGGGCAGCAGCCGAGCTTCGGCGGGCTCGCGCCGTGGGACTGCTACCTCGCCGAGAACAGCCTCCCGACGACCTCGGTGCCCAAGCAGGACTCGATCCCGAGCATGTTCCTCCTGGGCGAGAACGACGAGCTGGTCGACAACGTCGTCGAGCGCGCGAGCTTCCAGAAGCTCTGCGCGCAGGGCCACGTCCTCGAGTACCTCGAGTGCGCCGGCGCCTCGCACACGAAGCCGCTCACGTACGCGCTCGATCAGTGGCTCGACTTCCTCGAGGACCGGCTCGCGAACAAGCCGGTCACCGGGACGTGCGTGGTCAAGCCCGCCGAGACGTGCACGAGCATGCTCTGACGCGAGCGCGCTGACGCGAGCGCGCTCGCGCGAACGCGCGCTGACGCGAATGCTCTTCTGCTGACGCGAGCACGCGTCCGAGGCGCGAGCCGCTCGGGCTCGGACGAACGTGCTCGCCGGCGTCGCGCCGATCAGTACCCCGCGGGCAGCACCAACGAGCCGAACGGAGTCTCTTCGCGGCAGTTGTCGCGGTCCGTCGAGCCGTCCGGCTGGAGGCAGTTCTTGATCGGGCCGTCGAGGTACTTCATGTAGAGGTCGTAGTGGCCGGAGACCGTGAACTCGCTGCCCGCGCCGGTCGGGCCCCACGAGTTCTTCACCCGCAGGAAGACCATCCGCGCGTCGTCGGCGAGCGCGGCCTCGAGCTGGTCGGGCGTCGCGTCGACGCCGGCCTTGAGCGTGCCGAAGCCGGGCACGTCGTCGATCTGGTAGTCGCTCATCGCGACCATGTGCCCGCCCTGACGACCGGGCGACGCCGGCACGTCGGCGAACACCGAGCCGCGCATCGCCGCGAAGTCGACCGTGAACGTGAGGAGCGGCGGGAGGCCGTCGTGCAGCGCCCGCTGCGCGCGCTTGAGGAACTCGCGGCGCTCGGCGGCGTCGGACGGATACGCCGCCTCCTGCCACGCGAAGCGTCCGTCCGGCTGCCCGTCGAACGACGGCAGGATGTCGATGAGCGAGACCGCCTGCTTCTCCCCCGTCGACGGCTCGACCGCCGTGACGAGGAGCTGCGTCGACGACAGCACCTTGTGCGCCTCGAAGCTCGACGCGTCCGGGCTCCTCTCGAGGTTTCGACCGAAGGCGACGTCCAGCCGCTCGATGGCCTCCGGCGCGAGCTGCCAGGCCGCGTCCATCTCCTTGCGAAGGAGCTCGAGGTCCTTGCGCGCGGCGCGGTCCTTGAGCGCGCCTTCGCGGAGCGAGCGGTTGATCGCCGCCAGCGCCGAGGACTGGCGCCGCGAGGTCGTCGACGTCGCCTCCTCGGGGATGAAGTCGCCTTCGCGCATCGCGCCGAAGTACTTCATGATGTGCGACGCTTCCCAGAAGAAGCCGCCCGTCTCGACCTCCTTCATCTCGGCGTAGCGGTTGTCGGGCGACTCGTCCGCGCTCCAGAGGACCTGGAGGTACCAGTGCCAGTACGACCAGTAGCTCTCGGAGAGATCGAGCGCCTCGCCGGTCGCCGAGTTGTGGAGCGCCTCGATCCAGCTCGCGTTGGCGTAGAGCCAGCAGTTGCCGATCGCCTGATTCTTCACGTCCGTGTGCGGGAGCGTGACGACGTCGTCCGACGACGTCTGCGCGTCCGTGGAAGACGAGCAGCCCGCGCCGACCGCGGGGAGAGCGAGCGCCACCGCGGCGCCGAGCACACGAGTCCGAAAGAGCCGAGCGAGGTCCATGGCGGGACCTCATGCGAGAGACGTACCTTTGCACACATCGGGTCCTCAGCCTGAATTCATTCACCTTTTCGCTGCGCGATCCGCGCAAACGCCGAGGATCGACGCCGGACCGAGAGGGGCGCGCGATCCACCTTCCGGCCACGCTGCCGGACCACCTCCCGGCGACGCTGGCGGGCCACCTCCCGGCGACCACCTTCCGGCGACGCCGGAGCCGCGGACGAGCTCGACTCGCTTCGCCGCGCCGCCCGGAGATCAGACGACGCCGGAGCGACGAACGAGCTGCTCGGCGGCCGTCTTCGCCGCGCCGAGCGACGAGGCGATGCCGGTCGCGGTCGGGTTGTCCGCCTCGTCGCGGAACACCTGCCAGGACCAGCGCCCGTCCCCCTTGGGCGCCACCTTCGAGAGGAACGGGCCGAGGCACGCGCTCCAGCGATCGCCGGCGCTCTTGGTCCAGGACATCGCGCTCACGCGCGACTCGTTAGCACGCGCGCGCGCGGGTCACACGAGGAGGATGTCCGTCGCGGTTGGCACGCGCGCGCGGGTCACACGAGGAGGATGTCCGTCGCGGTTGGCACGCGCGCGCGCGCGGGTCACACGAGGAGGATGTCCGTCGCGGAGTGCTCGATGACCCAGCGGCTCACGCTCCCGACGAGCATGTGACGCGCCGCCGAGTCGCTCCGATCGAGCACGAGGAGGTTGCCGGCGATCGCGGCCTCGACGAGCACGAGCCGGCGGTTGCCGTGGACGAGGCGCAGCGCGCTCGGGTCGAGCCCGGCGGCCGCGAGGCGCGGCTCGAGTGCCGCGCGCGCCTCCTCGCGACTGTGGTCGCGGTACCGGCGGATGGCCGCGGCGCCCACGCCCTGGAGCAGCAGCTTGTTCTCGAACGGCCCGGAGAACGCGTGCAGGAGCGACGGCTCCACGTCCTTCGCCGCGAACGTCGCGGCGTCGACGGCGCGACGGATCTCGGAGTCGGCGTCGATCGCCACGATGACCTCGTGGTACGCGCGCGTCTTGGTCTCGCGCACGAGCAGCACCGGCGGCCCCTTGCCGTCGACGACCCGCTCGGCCGTCGACCCGAGGATCGCCACCGCGAAGGAGCGTCCACGACTGCCGACGACGATCATGCCGGCGCCGACCTCGCGCGCCTTCTTCCGGAGGACCGGCGCGGCGTTGCCCGGCGCGAGGTGGCCGCGGGCGGACGTGCCCTTGGCG
>JAHBWA010000142.1 GCA_019637195.1 Labilithrix sp.
GGCCGGGTGATGCGCGAGGTAGGTCGGCGCGAAGCGGCTCTCGGCGCGCGCGCGCGGCGTCTCCAGCTCCGCGAAGAACCGGAGCACCGCGAGCGCGCCGAGCGCGGAGCGTCCGCCGCCTCGCGCGTGCTCGACGGCCTCGGCGTCTCGGACATCCTGGTGACGCGGGTAGACGCTGGCGGCGATCGCGGCGGCCCTCCGCTGCTCGGCGCTCGTCCAGTCGTCGTCGCCGCGCTCCTTCGTCTTGGTCGGCTTGGGGCACACGAGATCGCCCGCGCGGAGACGCGCGAGCTCGTGTCCTACGACGAACGACAGCGCGTCGGCGAACCGCTCCGCGTAGCTCGGCGCGGGGCCCTCGGCGTCGTAGAAGCCCGGCGGCGGCGGCAAGAGCCGGCGCGAAGGGGCCTGCGAGCGCACGACGAACGCGGCGTAATCCTCGACCTTGCGCGAGTCGTAGGCCTCGTCGTAGCTCGCCGCGCGGGCGACGTGAGTGAGGAGGCGGAGCATCGCGTCGGAGACGACGATGACGTAGTCGCCGTCATCGTCGCACGCGACCTGCGCGCGTGGATCGCTCGAGCTGGCGTCGAACGCGACGTAGAGCCCGACGAGGCGGCGCTGATCCGCCTCGCGCATCGAGGAGGCGAGGCGCCTCAGCTCGGCCTGCGCGCGCACCCGGAGGTCGGCGCCCTCGAGGTCCGGCGCGATCTCGTCGGCGCGCGCAGCTCGCGTGTGCGTGAGCGCGCCGAAGACGACGAGCCCGACGAGGAGGACCAGGACCGCGCGCGTGCTTCCCACGGAGCGCCACGTCGGCCTGCGCGCGCGGTGGTTGCGCGGTTTTCGCTACTGGCGGACGAACTTGAACGGAATGTTGATCGTCGTGCTCGCGCCGGGCGCGGGAAACTGCCAGCTCTTGACCTGGTTTTCGATGCACTTCGCGACCACGGGATCGTCCCCGCTCGACGACGTGCTCGCGACGCTGCCGTTCGGCGCGACGTTGGCCGTCACCGTGACGTTGACGCTCGACTTCTGGTCCGAGCCGCCGCGCTCCCAGCACGTGCGCTTCACGCCGTTGCGGTGCACGGCGACGACGCGCTCGACGCCGGCTTGATCGAGCCCGCCGCCCGAGCCGGCGCCGGGGGACGTGTTCGGTCCGACGTTGGGGCCGCCGCCGTTCGGCACGAGGTTGCCCAGATCGAGCCCCTTCTTCTCGGGGACGTCGGCGGTCTTCGCGGGCGCGCCCTTGGCCGCGACCGCCACCGGCTTGCCTTTCGCCTCGGCGCTCGCGGGGGCGTTCGGCTCGACGGCCGACGCGGGCGGAGTCGGGGCGTCGTCGTCCTTCGCGGCCACCGTCGGAGTGGGCGCCGGCGCCGGGACCTGGATCACGACGGGCGCGGGCGGCGGCTGCGGCCGGAACGCGATGAACGCGATGCCGCCGCCGAAGCCGAGCGCGAGGACGAGGATCGGCCAGAACCAGAGCGGGACGCCCTTCTTCTGCGGCGCGTACGGCGGCGCGGCGGCGACCGAGGGCATGCTCGCGCGCTCCGCGAGCGGAGCGGCGAGCGGCGAGGGGACCGACGCCGGCCCCGGCACCGCGAACGGATCCGGCGTCGCCGGGACGGCGAACGGATCGGCCGCAGCGGCCGGCGCGAAGGGGCTCGGCAGCGGCGCGGAGGCGGGCGGCGCCGAGAACATCGGCGCCGGCGGCGCCGGCGCGAACGACGGGGCCAGCGCGGCGGCGGGAGCGGCGCTGCCGGTGAGCGGTGCGGTCGTGAGCGGCAGCTCGTCGATCGACGGAGCGGACGCCGCCGGGCGCAGCGGGACGACGTTGCTCCGCGAGGTGGCGGGTGGACGCGGCGCCGCCGGCGGCGCGGGGGGCGGAGCCGGCGACGCGGTCGGCTGGCGCGGCGGAGGCGGGACCGACGGCGCGCGGGGCGCGGCGGGCGGCTCGGGCGGCGTCGCGATGAGCGACGGACGGTTGCCCTCCGCGGCCTCGCGGACGAGGGCGGCGAGCTCGGGGATGCTCCGGATCGGCCGCCACTCCTCGAGGCCCTCCTGCCAGCAGAGCGACTCCTCGGTGACGGCGCCGCCGGCGGCCTTGCGACGGAGCTCGGAGATCCGGACCGGGCCGACGGGGACGCCGTTGATGGCCACGTACCACTCGTCGGTGACGCTGAGCTCGATCGACGCCGACGGACGGTCCCCCGGCGCGGCGGACGGGGCGCGGGGCTTCGCGGCCGAGAGGCTGGTCGCGAGGCCGCTCTTCATCGGCGCGCGCGGCGCCGAGGGGCTCGCCGGGGGACGCGGCGGCGCGCTCGCGACGCTGGTCTCGGTCACGGCGGCGCGCACCTCGATCTGGTGGCCGCACTTGCGGCATTTCATCCGGACGGTCTTGCCCGCCACCTTCTCGTCGGCGATCTGGTACTTCGCCTTGCAGCTGTCGCAGAGGAACTTCACGGTGTTCGGCTCGTGAACGGGGCGGTTGACCTTCCTCGGAAGGGTAGCCGCTTTGTGAGGATACGCGCGACAAAGAGAGAGTCGCTACCCGCGGGACGTTTCTTCTCGCGGCGCACGCCGCGTCGCGGCCGCGGATCCCTCCGGGGCCCGGGCATCAGAGGAGGCGCATCATGTGAGCCTTGATCGACTCGCGCGTCTCGTTGTCCGGGGAGGTGTGCACGCAGCGCTCCCACATCTCGATCGCCTTGTTCTTGAAGCCGGCCTTCTCGTAGAGGACCGCGAGGTTCTTGAGCGCCGGGAAGTGGCGCGGGTTCAGGTCGACGGCGCGCTCGAGCTCGGTGATGCCGTCGTAGAACTGGCCGCGTTTTCCGTAGATGAGCGCGAGGTGATAGCGGAGCCGGTAGGCGAGGGGATCGATCGAGATGCCCTTCTTGAGGAGCCCGATCGCGAGGTCGACCTCGCCGTTCTTGTAGGCGCCGATGCCCTCTTCGAGGTAGCGCGCCGCGGTGTTGTTGATCACCTCCGGATCGTGCGGCGGCGCCGTCCCCGGCTTGTTCTCGAGGAGGCGGTCGACCTTCGAGACGAGGTCGGCGATGCGGAAGGGCTTCTCGACGTAGTCCTCGATGCCGTAGTTGGCCTTGAGGTCCTCGGCGATGCGCCAGCCGCGGTAGACGGCGCTCATCATGAGGATGGGGATCGAGCCGTACTTCGCGCTCCCCTTGATCCGGCGCGCGATGTCGAAGCCGTGCACCTCCGGGAGCATCGCGTCGAGGAGGATGAGGTCCGGCGTCTCTTCCTTGACGAGGCGGAGCGCGATGAGCCCGCGGTCGGCTTCCATCACGGCGTGGCCGCGATCCGTGAGGAGGCGGCGGACGAGCTTGCGGATGTCCTCTTCGTCGTCGACGACGAGGATGCGCTTGCCGGACGCGCTGCCCCTCGGCGCCGCGGAGAACGGATCGAGCCCCGCCGCGTTGCGGAGCTCGTCGGTCAGCATCTCGACCCGCGAGACCTCTTCGCCCATCTCGCCGAAGTCCGTCGTCGACAGCGCGGCCTCCGCGGCGGACTCGGCCATCTGCTGGTCGACGACGACCGAGGGCGCGCCGCCCGGCTGGACGCTCTCGCGCTCGCGGCGGTCCTGATGTGGCTCGCCGCCGCCGGTCACGCGATCGACGGCCGAGCGCGGCGCGCTGGGGCCGACGTAGTGGCGCTGGCCTTGCTCCTTCGCGTCGTAGGCGTCGCGGATCGTCTTCTCGAGCGTCGTCGAGATCGCGACGTACGGGTAGATGCGCCGGCCGGTCACGAACTCGAGCTCGTCGATCACCCGCTTGTCCTGCGGGTTGCCCATCGCGAGGAACAGGCGGTCCTCGCGGACGAGGACGGGCAGGACGCGGCTCGACTCGGCGACCTCCCGCGGCACCATGTCGAGGTGCTCGAGCGCCAGCGCCAGCTGATTCAGGTCGATGCCCGGGACGCCGAACTGCTCCGAGAGCGCGCGCAGGACCTCGGTCTCCGGCACGACGCCGCTCGAGGCGATGCGCGACGCGAGCGGGACCCCGTCGCGGGCGGTCTTCTGCGTGGCGAGCTGCTTGTCGAGCTCTTCCTGCGAGATGAGCCGGCGCTTGAGGAGGATGCGGCCGATCGGTTTCTTCTCGTCGGACGACATCGGTGCCGCCTAGCAGGTTACCCTATTTTCCTCTGCGAGATCCGCCAGCGTGCGCGCCTTGAACGCGGCCCAGGATCCGCCGCGGATCGCGGCGCGCGCTCCGCGGACGAGCTCGCCGTACCAGTGGAGGTTGTGGAGCGTGAGCAGGCGGAGGACGGTCATCTCCCCCGCCAGGTAGAGGTGCCGGAGGTAAGCGCGGGCGTAGCCCCCCGCGCAGCACGGGCACGTGCAGGCAGGGTCGAGCGGCCCGGCGTCGTCCTTGTAGCGCGCCTGCTTGATGATGACGCGGCCGAAGCGCGTGAGCGCCTGCCCGTTGCGCGCGTTGCGTGTCGGCAGGACGCAGTCGAACATGTCGACGCCGGCGTCGATCGCCTCGAGGAGATCGCGCGGCGTGCCGACGCCCATCAGGTAGCGCGGGCGCTCGGGATCGAGCGCGTGCGCGACCTCGTGGAGCGTGGCGTACATCTTCGGGATCGGTTCGCCGACCGAGAAGCCGCCGAGCGCGAGCCCGTCGAAGCTCGGCTCGAGCGACGCGAGCTCGTCGGCGTGCGCGCGCCGGAGGTCCGTGAAGCACGCGCCCTGGACGATCCCGAAGAGCGCCTGCCCCTCGGGCCGCTCGGTGGCCAGCGCGCGCCGCGCCCAGCGCGTGGTCCGCGAGACGGCGGCCTCGACGACGTCGCGCGCCGAGTCACCCGGCGGACAGACGTCGAGCTGCATCTGGATGTCCGCGCCGATCTTGCCCTGCACCCGGACGGCGACCTCGGGCGAGAGGTGGTGGCGGGCGCCGTCGAGGTGCGAGCGGAACGTGAAGCCCTCTTCGTCGAGCGTGACGAGCGACTTGCGCGGCGCCTGGGCGGGACCGTTCGCCGGCGCGGGGCGGGGGAGGTTGCCGCCGAGCGAGAACGCCTGGAAGCCGCCCGAGTCGGTGAGCATCGCGCGCGGCCACCGCGTGAAGCCGCGGAGGCCGCCGAGCGACGAGATGACGTCCGGCCCGGGGCGGAGCCACAGGTGGTACGTGTTGCCGAGCATGATCTGGGCGCCGGTGGACGCCACGTCCTCGGAGGTGAGCCCCTTGACGCTCCCTTGCGTCCCGACGGGCATGAACGTCGGCGTCTCGACCTCGGCGTGCGGCGTCGTCAGCACGGCCGCGCGCGCGTGCCCGCTCGCGGACGACGCGAGGACGCGGAACGCGAACCCCTTCGCGCGCGGGGCCGTCACGACGCGGCCTCCGCCAAAGACGCGTCCGTCCTCGCGAGCAGCATCGCGTCGCCGTACGAGAAGAAGCGGTAGCGCTCCTTCACCGCCGCGCGGTACGCGGCGAGGACGCGGTCCGTGCCCGCGAAGGCCGAGACGAGCGCGAGCAGCGTCGACTTCGGCAGGTGGAAGTTCGTGAGCAGCCGGTCGACGACGCGGAAGCGGTACCCCGGCTGGATGAGGATGCGCGTCTCCTCGGCGCACGGGCGGACGTGCCCGTCTCGGCTCGGATCGGCGGCCGACTCGAGCGCGCGCACCACGGTGGTGCCGATCGCGACCACGGGCGCGGCCCGCTCGCGCGCCCGCGCGACGGCGGCGGCCAGGGGACGCGGGACCTCGAAGTATTCGGCGTGCATCACGTGATCGTCCAGGTCCTCGGTGGTCACCGGCTGAAACGTCCCGAGGCCGACGTGCAGCGTACATGAAGCGATCTCGCAGCCGCGGCTCTCGAGCCGGTGGAGCAGCGGCTGCGTGAGGTGAAGCCCGGCCGTCGGAGCGGCGACCGCGCCCGGAGCGCGCGCGAAGATCGTCTGGTAGCGCTGCTCGTCCGCGGGGGACACCTCGCGCTTGATGTAGGGCGGGAGCGGGACGTGGGCCGCCGCCTGGAGCGCGTTGTCGATGGTGAGCGCGTCGTCGCGGGACGAGAGCCGCACGAGGAAGAGGCCGTCGGCGGCCTTGCCCTCGACCTCCACCAGGAGCGGGCCGGCGACGATGCGCGCGCCCGGGCGGAGCGGCTTCGACGCGCGCGCCATCGCGCGCCACCGTTCCCGGCGGCCGCCGAGCGGCGTCTCCTCGGCCTCGCCGCCGGGATCCTTGCGGACGAGGAAGACCTCGGCCTTGCCGCCGCTGCCCTCCTTCACGCCGAGGATGCGCGCGCGGATCACCTTCGTGTCGTTGACGACGACGAGGCTGCCCTCCGGAACGTGGTCCGCGAGGTCCCTGATCTGCGTATGGACGAGCTCGTCGTCGCGGACGACCATGAGCCGCGCGAGCTCGCGCTCGGGCGACGGCACTTGCGCGATGAGCTCGGGCGGCAGCTCGAAGGAGAAGCGCTCGACCCGCATCGGCGCCTCCATACCACGCACGAAGCCCGGCGGGGGCCGAGCCGAGCCGGCGGCGCGCCTCCCGGCCCGCGCCGTGCGGGGGCGCGCTCAGCGACGCTGCGCTGCGACGTCGTCTCCGACCGGGCGAAGGACGTCCGCGTCGACGAGCGAGTGCTTGGGCGCGATGCCCGACGGGCGCTCGGCGCACCAGAGCCGGCGCGAGCTGGGCGGCGCGCTGACCTTCGCGCGGACGAAGTCGACGACCTCACGCAGCTCGTAGGGCTTCGGGATGAAGCCGCTCACGCCGCAGTCGGCGCGCTCGAGCTGCCGCTCGCTCAGGTGATAGGAGCTCGTGAGCAGGACGCGCATCGCCGGGTACTCCGCGCGGAGCTCGCGCGCGAGCTCGAGCCCGTTCCGACCGCCCTCGCTCCGGAGCATCAAGTCGAGGATGGTCAGGGCGACGGGGCGCGACGCCAGCACCTGGCGAGCCTCTGCCGCCGACTTCGCGTTGACGACCTCGAATCCTTCGACTCGAAGCGCGCTTGCGAGGATCGCCGCGTCGGCGTCGGTCATGTCGACGAGCAGGATGGTCATGATGGCAGCTCCCGGCCGGGCGGCGGAGCAAGGCCGATGCCAGGAGCGTTCGCTCGAGAATTCTGCGGACCGCGAAAACACCCGCGTTTCAATTCTGAACGGGATACTGCATGTGTGAATCCGTGCCATGTCGAGCCCGCGCACGCGCGTTCGCAGCGCGACGACCCGGCCGCCCCCGACGACGGCTCGGAGCCGGAGCGGGCCGGCTCGTGGTCAGCTGCGGCTGTCGTACGTGATGCCGAGGCGCGTCATCTTTCGCCAGAGCGTGGTCGCCGAGATGCCGAGCACCTCGGCGGCCTTCTCGCGGCTGCCGTCGGAGTCCCGGAGGGCGCCCTCGATCGCCTGCCGCTCGGCGGCGTCGACCACGTGGGCGAGCGTGCGCCCCGAGTACGGGCCCGAGGCCTCCTCCGGGCGACGCTCCGGCAGGACGTCGTCCTTCGTGATCACCCCGCTCTGAACGAGCGCGACGGCTTGCTCGATCATGTGCTCGAGCTCGCGGATGTTGCCCGGGAAGTCGTAGTGCTGGAGCGCCTCGAGGACGTTCTCGTCGAGCCACGCCTTCGTCCCCATCTTCTTGTTGTACTTGTCCATGAAGAAGGCGAGGAGGTCGGGGAGGTCCTCTCGCCGCTCGCGCAGGGCCGGTAGCTGAAAGCGCGCGACGTTGAGCCGGTAATAGAGGTCCTGGCGGAAGCGCTTCTCCGCGATGGCCTGAAGGAGATCCTGGTTCGTCGCGGCGATGATCCGGACGTTGACCTGGATCGCCTTGTTCTCGCCGACGCGGCGCACCTCGTTCTCCTGGATGGCGCGCAGGAGCTTCGCCTGGAACGCGAGCGAGGTCTCCGCGATCTCGTCGAAGAAGAACGTACCGCCGTCGGCCTCCTCGAACATGCCCTTGCGGGCGTTCACCGCGCCGGTGAAGGCGCCCTTCGCGTGCCCGAAGAGCTCGCTCTCGAGGAGGGTGTCGGTGATCGCCGCGCAGTTGATCGGTACGAACATCCGGTCGGCGCGGCGGCTGTTGGCGTGGATCGCCTTCGCCACGAGCTCCTTGCCGGTCCCGCTGTCGCCCGTGATGAGGACGATCGCGTCCGTCGGCGCGATGCGGACGATGCGCCCGAGCACCTCGCGCACGCCGCGCGAGCGGCCGACGATGTTCTCGAACTTGTAGCGATCCTTGAACTCGCTCGCGAGGAAGGCGACCTCTCCGGCGAGGCGCCGGTTGTCGAGCGCCTTGCTGACCTTGACGAGGAGCTCCTGCTCCGTGAACGGCTTCTGGATGTAGTCGAAGGCGCCGTAGCGCATCGCCTCGACCGCGCTCTCGATCGTGCCGTAGGCCGTCATGACGATGATCTCGGTCATCGGCTGGGCGCCCTTGACGGCGCGGAGCACGTCGATGCCGTCCTTCGACCCCATGCGGAGGTCGGTGACGAGCACGTCGTAGGCGCCCGACGAGCCGCGCTCGCAGCCCTCTTCGCCGCTCTGCGCTTCGTCGACCTCGAAGCCCGCTCCGCGGAGCATCATCGCGAGGGTCGTGCGCATGTTGCGCTGGTCGTCGACGATCAGAAGCTTCGCCATGGAGGGAGCTAGGTATACTCCGCTCGTTCGACCATCGGAAGCTCTGCTTGCCGCGAGCCGCCCCTCGCGGGCGTCCGGGCGCGGCGGGGCACGACGCTCGACCTCGAGCGTAGCGGGTCAGTCGTCCTTGACCCCGCCCGCGATCCACGCCTTGACGCGGTCGACGCACTCCGCCGAGTAGACGTACCCGCTGGGCGCGAGAGGCATGCTGCCGGAGGCGCCGCCGTCTCGCCGGATGCGGAGCGTGCGGGCGAGGAGGATCGAGCCCTCCGGAGCGGTCGCGTCGTCGACCGTGACGAGGCTCTGGTCGAGGAACGACTGGCGGCACCCCTTCTCATCGAAGCAGGCGATGCCCGAGGGGCTCTTCGCCCCGGCGCCGTCCGGCGTCCCGTGGCAGCTGCCGTCGAAGGCGCAGCTCCCCCCGCGCGCCGTCGGCCCGAAGATGTCGCGGTAGAGGTCGCTCCACTTCGAGCCGTCGCCCACGCACGGCGCCTCGCCGCCGGCGTCCGGGAGGAGGAGCGTCGTCGCGGCGGCCCCGGCGTCCGTCAGCTCGCCGCCGCGGATCTCGCCGCCGGCTTCGGCGCACGCCGCGAGCGCGGCGAGCGCGCCGGCGACGACCGCTGCGTTGGAGGATCTCACGCGCGGCCGCGCAGCGCTCGCCTCAGAACATCACGCCGAGGATGAGGCGGACGGTCTGCGCGGTCGAGAGGCTCCAGTCGGCGTTCTTGGTCGGGTCCTGCTCGCCCTTCAGGTAGTCGAGGCCGCCGAGCGGGAAGAACACGCCGTACTGCAGGGCGGTGTAGAAGCCACCCATCTTGTTCGGGTCGTCGTTCAGACTCCCGTCCTTCGCCTGGTAGTAGATCTGCAGATCGAGCTCGACGCCGAGGTCGCGCTTGTTGCCGGGCGTCTGGATGAACTCGCTCGCGCGGCTCCAGATGATCGCCGCGCCGCCGCCGAACTTCTGCCCGTTCGGGTTCCGGACGAAGTCGTACTCGACGCTCGGCCGGAAGTAGTACGCGTTCTGGACGCGCGTCATGATCCGGCGAAAGAAGATGTAGTCGACGTAGTAGGCCGGGTGGAACCGGAAGGTCGAGATCGCGCCGTCGCTCTTGCGCGCCTGGAGGCCGTTGTCGCCGGGGGCGAGGCCCTCGACGTTCGGGTCGCCGCTCGCCCAGCCGTGGCCGAACTGGATCCGCAGCTTGTCCTCGACGGCGCGGAACTCGGCCTGCGTGGAGAGGCCCCACATCCGGATCTTGATCGGGTCGGTGACCCTGGCGCTGGCCGGCGAGTTCTCGAGCGAGCCGTAGATCGCGGCGAACTCGGCCTCGAGCCGGAGCTTGTTGTAGAGGAGCTGCACCCACAGGTCCGGGATGAACGCCTCGGCGCCGCGCCGCTCGAGGCCCCGGTTCGCCATGGCGGCCGGGTTGATCGTCAGCGGGTTCTCCGAGGCGACGACGTCGAGGATCTGCTTGCGGTACGTGCTGTACATACCGCCGTTGAGCACGACGTCGCCGCGCGCGAGCTTCAGCCGCTGCAGCTCCGGGTTCGTCCGTCGCGCCGCGAAGAGCACCCACTGCCCGACGTTCGTGAGGTTCGCCGTGTTGTAGGGCTGGCCGCCGTAGACGTCGTACGGCGTCGCGTTCGTGGGGCCCGTCGAGACGAAGTCCCACGCGCCGCCGAAGTAGAGGTCGAGCGACTTGAGGCCGCTGACGAACATGATGCGGTCGCTGTTCGTCTGGAAGTCGCAGTCGAGGCAGTCGCCCGCGTTCGCCACCATGCCGAGACCCCAGTGGGTCGGCATGCGGCCGAAGCGGAGCTGCCCGACCGGCGTGAGGTACTCGGCCCACGCGCGCTGCACGTCGATTGAGTTGCGGTAGCCGTTGACGCCGGCGGTCGGCGGACCCTGGGTCGTCGCGAAGGCACCGAGCGGGGCGTAGCCGTTGTACCCGTTGACCGCGCCGCTGTAGCCGGTCGCGCCGACGCCGCTCGGACGGAGCGCGTACGAGTCGGGGGTCGACCCGAGGACCAGGTTGTCGAGGAGATCGACCTGCGACAAGATCCGGAGGTTGTCCGAGATGTGGATCTCGGGGTTGAGCCGGAGGCGCAGGTTCGCGTGCGCTTGCGACTTGTCGTAGCACTCGCTGAACTGGCCCTGCGCGTTCGGGCTCCCGCACAAGAGGACCTGCCGGCGGGTGCCGTTTCGGTCGGTGAACGACGTGTCCTGCGGCTGCGCCCAGAGGTTCTGCTCGCCCTGCCCGTACCAGTCGTGGCGGCTCAGCGAGAAGTTGTGAAACAGCTCGCCGCGCGTGCGGAAGTAGCCGTGCAGCTCGAGGATCGGCCGCGTGTGCGCCCACCAGTCCTCGCTGTAGACCTCGGAGGGACGCGCGCCGATCGAGCCGTCGGCCGTCGGGCGCTCCCGTCCTTGCTGAACGAGCTTCTGCTGATCCTTCGCCGGATCGACCTGGGGCATCCCGTCGGACGTGTCGGGCCCGGGCTCGTCGGGGAGCAGGCCGTCGTGCGCGGGCTCGCTCGCCGCCGGACCCGCGGCCGGGGGCGCTCCCGCGGGAGGCCTAGCCTGGCCCGCGGGCGCGGGCTCGGGGGGCTGCTGCGCGTGCGCGCCGGCGGTGACGAGCAGCGCCGCGCACGCTGCGAGGGTCGCCGAGCTACGAGAGAGAAAGGAGCGAAAGCCGAAGGATCTCGGCCCCACTGATGTCCGGGGGACCATGCCGGGCGACCTTCTAACACACTGGGACCGGCGTGTGGGGTCGAGCACGAAGGACTGGGTTGAAGCGGACCGGCCTGGGGTTCAACGCCGCGTGCGCTTTCATGGTCGGACCCGCGTGAGGCGCCGCGCGTGCGTTCGACGCCGGCGGATGCTGCCGGGGGAGAGACGAGCGCTGTCGTCAGGTTAGGCGATCCGCGAGCGAGGCCGCCGGCGGGTGACGAGCGCGACGACGGCGAGCGTCGCCGCGAGGACGCCCGCGCCGAGCGCCGTCGGGCGCGGGTGGTGGACCGCCCACGTGGCGCCGCGAAGCGCCAGGCCCGCCGCGGGGGGCGGGAGCGAGCCTTCGAGGCGTGCGGCGGCGACGGACGCGTCGCACGCGCGCGGGGAGGACGTCGCCCGCGTGCCTACGCAGGTCGCGAAGCACGTGAGGACGCGCGCGTCGTCGAAGCCCACGAAGGTCCGCGCGTGCCCGATCGGCGGCCCGGCGAGCTCGCTCACCGCGCGGAGCTCGAAGACCCCGCCGTCACCCGGCCGCGCGTCGACGGGCGCGCCCGTGATCGCGGCCGCCGACGCGCCCGCGAGCGCGATCGTACGGCCCTCCACGGCGGGTCGCATGTCCTCGACCCAGCCCGGGATCGGCGTCGCGACGCAGCCGGAGACGAGCGCCGCGTCGCCGGCGTCGCTCCGGTGCGCGCTCCAGGCGACGAGGGAAGCCCCCGAGGCCTCGGCGATCTTCGGCTTCGGCAGCTCTGCCGTCGCGCTCCAGCCTGCCGGCGGCGCGTGCGCGACACGCGGGCCGGTCACGTGGTCAGCGCTTTCCTTCGGTCCGCGCTCCCGAGCCGTTCGACCGCGCGGGGCTGCTCGCGCGTGCGGCCGGGCCGCTGGACAGCTCGTCGAGGAAGGCCTCGACCTCGCCTCGAAGCGCGAGCAGCTTCTCGCGGACGTCGGGAGCGCCCTGCTCGAGGGGCCGCGCGTCCGAGGCGGACGGGAAGGGATCGCCGGCGAGGGGGACCGGCGCGCCGCGCATGTCGAGGGAGGCCGGCGCGCCGCGCATGTCGAGGGCGGGAACGCTCGCGCCGCGCATGTCGCGGGCGGCTGGCGCGCCGCGCATATCGAGGGCCGGCGCGCTCGCGCCGCGCGCGTCGAGGGCGCGCACGTGGAGCGTGTGTCCGTCGAGCGCGTCCGCCGTCGAGACTTCGACCCCGCGGGCCTCGACCCCGTCGCCGCGCTGGAGCTTCTTCTTCGCGCCCGCGATCGTGAAGCCGTCGCGGTAGAGCAGGTCGCGGACGCGGAGCAGGTTCTCCACGTCCTTGCGCGAGTAGACGCGCTGCCCCTTCGCGCTCTTGGTCGGGCGAATGCTGCGGAACTCGCGCTCCCAATAACGGAGCACGTGCGGCTCCACGCCGACGAGCCCCGCCACCTCGCCGATGCGGAAGAACAGCTTCGGCGGGAGCTCGCCCATTCGTGGTCCGACTTACTCCTTCGGCGCCTCGTTGGGAACCGACGCCGCGACCGGAGCCGGCGCCGCCAGCGGCGCGGCCGCAGTCGGCGCGCTCGCGGAGGCCGGCGCGACGGGCGTGGCGGACGCCGCGTCGTGCTCCTGATCGTCGTCGTCCTCGTCCGGCTCGTCGTCGATCAGCTCGTCGTGGGCGCCGTTCCCGTTCCGGGGATTGAGCGCCTGCTTGAGGATCTGACTGGCCTTGAACGTCAGGACACGCCGCTCGCTGATCTTGATCGGATCACCGGTCTGAGGATTGCGGCCGGGACGCTGCCGCTTGTCGCGGAGCACGAAATTCCCGAAGCCGCTGATCTTGATTTTTTCGCCGCGCCCGAGGGTCTCTTTCATCATCTCGAAGACCATGTCGACGATGTCCGCCGACTCTTTCTTCGAGAAGCCACCGACCTTCGTGTACAGCGCCTGGACGATCTCGGCCTTTGTCATGATCGTCTCTCACCCCCGACGGTGAATGCCGCGCTTCTCCTCCCTCGGTTGCGTCGCTCCCTCGGGAATCGCGTTTGGCTGTTGGATTAGAGCACCGATAAATCTCGCGTGCGACTCGCAGGTACCGGATAGTAAACGGCTAATGGGGACGCGGCCAGCGGAAAAGCGAAGGGTCGCTCGAGCCCGATCGCGCGCGTCGATGCGGCGTCCGAGCGCCCGGCAGAGCTCGCTTCAATAAGCGAGCAATACCGGGCGCTTGGATGTCAGGCAGCCAGCTCTTCGGAGGCCGCGGGTGCGGGCGGCGGCAGGCTGTCGGCGGCAGGCGCGAGGCCGAGACGGGCGGCGCGGCGGCGTGCCACCTGCTCGCTGGCGACCAGGGACGCGACGTAGCCGTAGCCGAACGTGAAGAGCATCGCGAAGGGGGTCGCGAACCAGTGGCCGGTCTCGAGCGACGCGACCACGCTCGCGAGCGAGATCAGACAGAGGGCCACCTCGATCGTCGGGAGGTCGGCGCGCGCGCGGTAGCGATGGCTGTGGTTGGCGCCGTGCTTCGGCGTGCGGACGAACTCGCCGGACATCGAGCGCAGACCCTCGAACACGGCCTTGGTGAGGTGAGGAGCGAGGCCGGCGCCGAGCGCGAGGAGGGCCGGGAGCGTCTTGATCGCGTCGATGCGACGGCGCCCCTGCGCGGCCTCGGCCATCGCGTAGAAGGCCGCGAGCGAGCCGGTGGTGCCGATGCAGAGCGGCAGATCGATGATCAGCATCGTCGTCGGGTTGGTCGCCGGCATCAGGATGAGCGCCGGCAGGAGCAGCACGCTCAGCACGACCATGAGCGGGTAGGCGAAGTGCGGCGTCATGTGGAAGAACGCCTCGAGCCGCTGCGTGAGCGAGAGGTCCGACTTCATCACGCGCGCCATCAGCTTGCGGGCGGTCTGGACGGTGCCCTTCGCCCAGCGGAACTGCTGCGCGCGGAAGGCGCTCACGTCCTCGGGGAGCTCCGCGGGCGTCACGACGTCCTCGCGGTAGACGAACTTCCAGCCCGCCAGCTGCGCGCGGTAGGACAGATCGAGGTCCTCGGTCAGCGTGTCGTGCTGCCAGCCCCCGCTCTCCGCGATGGCCCGCTTGCGCCACATGCCGCCGGTGCCCGAGAAGTTGAAGAGCCAGCCGGCCGCCGCGCGCGCGCGGTTCTCGACGAGGTGATGGCCGTCGAGCATGAGCGCCTGCACCCGCGTGAGGAGCGACAGGTCGCGGTTCATGTGGCCCCAGCGGGCCTGGACCATGCCGACCTTCGGATCGCCGGTGAAGTGCGGGACGAGGTCGCGGAGGAACTGCGCGCCGGGGATGAAATCCGCGTCGAAGATCGCGACGAGCTCGCCCTTCGCGACCTTGAGGCCGGCGTCGAGCGCGCCCGCCTTGTAGCCGGTGCGGTCGACGCGATGGATGTAGACCATGTCGAGCGGTCCGTTCCAGTCGGCGCGCATACCCTCGGGGAGCGCCGGCGGATCCTTGCAGAGGCTCTCGACCTTCGCGCGCGCCATCTGCCGCGACTCGTCGGTCGAGTCGTCGAGCACCTGGATCTCGAGCTTGTGGCGCGGATACGCCATCTTCGCCGTCTCCTCGAGGAGACGGCCGACGACCGTCGCCTCGTTGTAGAGCGGCAGCTGGATCGTCACGTGGGGGAGCGAGTCGGGATCGCTGTCGGCGTCGAGCGAGCGCGCGCCCTCCTGCATCTTCGCGAGCTTCTTGCGGAGTCGGAGGACGGTGAGGACGAGATGCGACCGGTGAAGCCCATACATCGCCAGGAGCAGAAGCACAGCGAAGTACGCGAAACACAAGGCAACGTGCATGCGGCGAGCTTGACACCCACCTGCACCCGCATTGTCATCAAGTTGTAAATCCTTGTAGTTGGTTGCCTCGGCGCGTCAACGCCGAGTATCTCACCAACACATCGTTATCCCACGCGTTTTAGCGCGCCGAGGCCGTCGTGAAGAACGGCGACGAGCTCGCGGAGCCGGCCTTCTTCGCGAAGTCCACGTGGTAGTAGACCCCGATCGCGAGGTTCAGGATCGCGTGCGAGGCGGTGGCGACGTCGGCGTTCGTCGCGCAGCCCGTCAGCGTCGACACCGTCGTCGCGCTGATCCCGCAGTTTCGGTCGGTGAACTGACCGAACGCGAGCCCCGCCTTCGGTACGATGCGGATCGGACCCGCCGGGATCGAGACGCCCGCGTTCACCGCGAGCTCGAGCCCGCTGTACGTCTCGTCCGCCGTGATCGACTCGCCTTCGGCGGTCGTGAGGGTCAGGCTGCGCGAGAGGAAGCGCATGCCCACTCCGGCGTCGGCCACGAAGGTGACGCGATCGACGTTCGGCATGATCCCGGCGAGGACGCCGGCGTAGATCGACGTCGTGCCGACGTCGGCCTTCGTCCCGGGCGGGAACGCGCTCGGGTCGGGCGCGCCCAGCGCCGCGAGCTCGAGCGTTCCGCCGACGAGGAAGATGCGCGCGACGCGGCCGATGACGTCGATCCCGGCGCCTGGTCCGGCGGTAGCGACCGAGTCGAACTTCACGCCCTTCGTGACGTCGCCGACGGGGAGGAAGACGCCCGGGCGGAGACCGAGCAGCAGGCCGGTGGTCGAGGGGCTCTCGGGCGATGCCTTCGGCGTGGGCTGCTCGTAAGGCGGCGGTACGCCGTCGCCTGCGGGGCCGACGACGACGGCGCCGCCGGTCGCGCCTTCCTGGAGGACCAGCTCGACCGTCCGGGTCTCCTTCTCCTTGATGTCGACGTCCACCGGCGCGGCGGTCCCCCATCCCGTCGCCGACGCGGTGAGCTTGTACGCCCCGGGGTTCACCGGACGGGCGATGCCGACGAGCTCGGCCGGCATCTGCTTCTCGTTGACGGTGATCTGGAGCTCCTTGAGCGTCTCGGGCTCGGGCTTGACCGTCACGCGCATCGTCGGGATGCGCGGCCTGAGCTGCGCGAGGTCGGCCTTGCCCTGCTCCTGCGCCTGCACGAACACCTCGGGGGCGTTCTTGTCGAGCGGCTTGCGAGTCAGGGTCTCGTACGTCTCGGAGGCCTCGACCAGCTTGCCGGTGAGCGCCTGGCACTGCGCGATGTGGAGCAGGTGCGTCGGCGCGTCGAAGAGCTTCTGCGCGGCTTCGAAGCGGCCGAGGGCGTCGGCCGGGTTGCCCTTGTCCTGGAGCGCGACCCCCTCCGTGTACGCGGCGCGCGCGGCAGCCTTCTTCTCACCCTCGCTCATCTGCGCGCTCGCGGGGAGCGCGAGGAGCATGACCCACGCGAAGAGGGCGGCCTTCACCCGAAGCTTCATGCGGTGGAGCCTACCAGAGCCCGCGCTCCGTCCGTCGAGCACATGCATCGCCTGCGCTCACCCGCGACCCGCCGCGGACGAGGCGCGTCCTAGTAGCCCGGATCGGTCCGGTCGCGCGGCGGCTTCTTCGCCGTCGTCGTCGCCGGCGCCGTCGGTGCCGTCGCGGGGGGCAGCGGCGGAGCCGCGGTCTTGCCGCCCGTCTTCGCGGTGGCCGGCGGCTTGGCGGCCGTCTTCGCCGCCGTCGTCGCGGCTCCGGCGGTGGCGCGCGCGGCCGTCGCGTCGGGCGCCGGCGTCGGGTCTTCGGTCGCGGGGTTTTCGTCGCCCTTGGCCGCGACGTTGTCCTTGTCCTCGTCGTCGGGCTTCTCTCCCGTCGCGGGCTTGTCGTCCACCTTGGCCGCGACGCTCGCGGCCGGCGGCGGGTCGGCGCCGCGCGCGGTGTCCGGGACCGCCGGAGGCTTCCGGAGCACGAGCACCACGCCGACCGTCGCGGCGATCGCAAGGATGCCGGCGAGGATGCCGCCGACGACGAGCTTTCCCTTGCCCGACCCCGCGCCCGGGATGGGCTCGGACGTGAACGGCGAGTTGGTCATCGCGCCCGGCGCCGGCGTCTGCATGGTCGGCGCGTGCGCGCTCTGAGCGCCGTAGCCGCTCGGCGTCTGCGAGGCGTAGCCCTGCGGGCCGGTGCCGTGATGCGGGGACGGGGTGCTGAGGCCGTGCGGGGTGATCATCCCGGGGCCGGCGCCGATGGTCGCGACCTGCGCGAGCGGCGCGCCTTGCTGCGAGCGCGTCGCGATGCCCGCCGCGAACGCCAGCGCGTCGGAGAGCTCGGTCACGTTCGCGAAGCGGCGCTCGGGCTCGCGCTCGAGCGCGCGCATGAACCAGGCGTCGAAGTTCGGCGGGATCCCGGGCACGACCTGCGAGGGGACCGGGACCGGGGACGTGCAGATCTTCACGAGCAGATCGCCGACGGACTCGCCGTCGAACGGGAGCTTCCCCGTGACGCATTTGAAAGCGATGACGCCGAGCGACCAGACGTCGGTGCGGTGGTCGACGTTGCGGAGCCCGCGCGCCTGCTCGGGCGACATGTAAAACGGCGTGCCGAGGACGGCGCCGGTCTTCGTGCTCGACGTCATCCCCGGGTTGCCCGGGCTGTTCGACATCTTCGCGATGCCGAAGTCGAGCACCTTGGCGACCTCTTCGTCGTCGTCCTGGTTCCTGACGATGAAGATGTTCTCCGGCTTCAGGTCGCGGTGGATGATGCCCCGCTCGTGCGCCCGCGCGAGGCCGCGCGACACCTGCTGGAGGATCTTCGCGGTGTCCTGGAGGCTCATCCGGCAGAGCCGGTCGATCCGCTTGTCGAGCGGCTCGCCCTGCAGCAGCTCCATCACGATGTACGGCTTGCCGTCGTCGGTGACGCCGTGGTCGTAGATCTGGATGGCGTGCTTCGACTGGATGGTCGCGGCGGCCTTCGCCTCGCGGTCGAAGCGGCTCCGCGCCTCCTGGCTGTCGGCGTACTCGGCCTCGATGAACTTGATGGCGCTCGGGGTGCCGAGCGAAGCGTGCCGCGCCTCCCACACCGAGCCCATGCCACCCCGGCCGATCATCCGAATGAGCTGGTACTTGCCGCCGACGAGACCCTGCGACGGCGGCGCTTCGGTGTTCATCATGGGAGGTTCAAGGTGGAGAGAAGAAGCAAGGTGCCGGGCGACGGCCGATGGACCCTTGGACGCAGAGCAACACGGAAGGGTTCAAAAGTCCCGTCGGGCGCGAGAAATACATAGCGCGGCCGTGGTCCGGAGGGAAACCCGCGGCAGCAGTTTGCAGCCGAGACGGCCGATCGATCGGCCGTCGGGGCGCGGCGACGGGGCGGGCCAGGATCTGCGCGCTCCCGCCCCCCCGGAGACGGGCAGTCCGTCCGATCGGTCGCGGCTGGGCTCGCGGGTTGCGACGGGCGGGCGCCCCTCCTACGGTGTGCGCGTGCCCCCGCCTCCCGCGAGCTTGCCGCCCCCCGGCAGCGACGACGTCCTCTACCTCGTCGACCTCTCCGGCTACGTCTACCGCGCGTACCACGCGATCGCGCCGCTCTCCTCGTCGAAGGGCGAGACGACGCACGCCGTGCTCGGCACGGTGAACATGCTTCAGAAAATCGTCAACGAGCGGCTCCCGGCGATGTTCGCCGTCGCGATGGACTGCAAGGGGCCGAGCTTCCGCAAGGAGCTCGACGCCCGCTACAAGGCGACCCGCCAGGCGATGCCCGTCGATCTCGGGCCGCAGATGGCGCGCTGCGAGACGATCGTGCGCGCGTACAACATCCCGATCTTCAGGGCGGAGTCGATCGAGGCGGACGATCTCATCGCCGCCGTGGTCGCCAAGGCGACCGCCGCCGGGCTCCGCGTCGTCATCGTGAGCGCGGACAAGGATCTCATGCAGCTCGTCCGCGACGGCGACAACCGCGTGGTGCTCTGGGACTCGATGCGCGACCGCACGTACGGGCCGGCGGAGGTCGAGGCGAAGTTCGGCGTGCCCCCCAGCCAGCTGCGCGATCTGCTCGCCCTCACCGGCGACACCTCCGACAACATCCCGGGGGTCCCGTCCGTCGGCCCGAAGACCGCGGCCGATCTGTTGAAGGAGCACGGCACCATCGACGGCGTCTACGCCAACATCGACAAGGTGAAGCGGCCGAAGCTCCGCGAGAAGCTCGTCGCCCACGAGGCGGACGCGCGGATCTCGCAGACGCTCGTGACGCTCAAGGCCGACGTGCCCGTCGACTTCGAGAAGGAGCGGATGCGCTATGGCGGCGCCGATCTCGACGCGCTCCGCAAGCTGTTCCTCGACCTCGAGTTCACGCGCCTGCTCGATCAGATCAACGCCGCCGAGCAGCGGATGCGCGACGGGCGCCACACGGCGGTCGGGGACAAGGGCGCGGGCCGCGCGGTGGCGATGGTCTCGGCCGCGTCACGCGAGCCGGCGCCCGCGCCCGCGGTGACGCGGACCTACCGCCACGTCGTGACCGCCTCGGAGCTCTCGGCCGTCTGCGCGGCGGCGCAGAAGAGCGGCGTCATCGGCCTCGGCGTCGCGATGACCACGCCCGATCCGATGCGCGCGCAGATCCTCGGGATTTCCCTCGCGGCCACGCCCGGCGAGGGGATCTACGTCCCGATCGCGCACCGCTACCTCGGCGCGCCCAAGCAGCCGACGCTGGACGAGGTCCGCGACGCGATCGGACCGCTGCTCGAGGATCCGACGGTCCGTAAGGTGGCCTACGACCTCAAGCGCATCGAGGACCTCTTCGCGCGCCACGCGCTGCGTATCGCGGGCGCGATCTCCGACCCGATGCTGGCGGCGTACCTCCTCGATCCCGAGGCGCCGCACGCGCTGAAGGACCTCGTGCGCCGCGAGCTCGGCACCGAGCTGCCCGTCTTCGAAGAGGCGTCGACCGGCCGGCGCGCCGACCGCATCATGTTCGACCAGCTCGACGTCGAGCGCGCGACCACCTACGCGGCGCCGCCGGCCGAGCTCGCGCTCGCGCTCGCCGAACGGCTCGATCCGCGCGTCGCCCAGGACGGCCTCGGCGACCTCTACGAGAAGGTGGAGCTGCCGCTCTCGCGCGTGCTCGCGGCGATGGAGCAGAAGGGCGTGCTCGTCGACACCTCGCGCCTCGCCGGCATCGCGGCGAAGGTCGAGGCCGAGTGCCAGATCCTCGACGCCAAGGCGCAGGAGGCCGCCGGACGGCGCTTCGCGATCCGCTCGCGCGATCAGCTCGAGGCGATCCTCTTCGACGAGCTGAAGCTCCCGGTCGTGAAGCGCACGCTGAAGGGCGGGCGCTCGACCGACGCCGCGGTGCTCGAGGAGCTCACCGACAAGCACCCGCTGCCCTCGATCATCCTGGAGTTCCGCGAGCTCGACAAACTGAAGGGCACGTACCTCGAGGGCCTGCCGCGCGCGGTGAACCCCGAGACCGGGCGCATCCACACGCGCTTCGAGCAGGCGGTGGCGGCGACCGGCCGCCTGTCGTCGACCGAGCCGAACCTCCAGAACATCCCGATCCGGCGCGAGGTCGGCCGGCTCGTCCGCTCGGCGTTCGTCGCGCCCCCGGGGCACCGCATCGTCAGCGCGGACTACTCGCAGATCGAGCTCCGCGTGCTCGCGCACCTCGCGAAGGACGAGGCGCTCGGCGTCGCGTTTCGCGAGCGCGTCGACGTCCACACGCACACCGCGTCGCTCGTCTTCAACGTGCCGCGCGCCGACGTGACCGCCGAGATGCGGCGCCGCGCGAAGGCGGTCAACTTCGGGCTGATCTACGGCATGGGCGAGCCGCGGCTCGCGCGCGATCTCGGGATCACGCGGCAGGAGGCGGCGGAGTTCATCGCGACCTACTTCGAGCGCTTCGGCGGGGTGCGGCGCTTCCTCGAGCAGACGATCGATCTCGCGCGCGAGGGCGAGGCGGTGCGCACGATCCTCGGGCGCCGGCGCTTCCTGCCGAACCTCCACTCGGCCAACCGCGGCCTCCGCTTCGAGGCCGAGCGCGTCGCGAAGAACACGCCGATCCAGGGCGCGGCGGCCGACATCCTGAAGGTCGCGATGGTCGAGCTCGGCCTCGGCGACGTCGTCCCGGGCGCGCGCATGATCCTCACGGTCCACGACGAGCTCGTCTTCGAGGTCCCCGAGGCCCGCGTCGACGAGGCGAAGGCGCGGATCAAGGAGGCGATGGAGGGCGCGATGACGCTCGACGTACCGCTCGAGGTCGACGTCGGCAGCGGCGCCCACTGGGGCGAGGCGCACTGATCTCGACGACGGGCGCGAGCCGGCGGCGCGAGGCGGCCGCCGCCGGCGAGGATCACGCGCGCCTCAGTGGAGGAGGCCCTCGCCGAGCTCGACGCGGCTCGCCTCCGTGCGCCTGAGGGCGATGACGGAGGGCGCGTCGCACGCGAGCGCGAGCTGGGTCGAGGAGGTGGCGAGGAGCCACTGGACGTTCGGCAACGCGCGCCGGAGGAGCGGGACGAGATCGCGCAGCAGCGCGGGGTCTTGCTGGGCCTCGACGTCGTCGATCGCGACCACGCCTTCGCGCTCGCGCGGCGAAGCTTCTCCGGAGTAGGCGGCGAAGAGCGCGCGGAGCGGCAGGGCGACGAACGAGACGAGGTGGCGCGCGGCGCGGGGCATCGCGTCGAACGGAACGAGGCCGCCGCGCGGCGAGCGCGCGAGGGGCTCGAGGGTCGTAGGGCTGACGCCCGCGTGCGCGAGGTCGAAGGGCTCGAGGACGACGTCGATGACCTCGCGGAGCGCCTCCGCGAAGCGCTCGAGGTGGTGGTGCTCCGCGCTGCCGGCGCCGAGCGCCGCGCCGATGGCGGCGTAGGCGATCACCTGCTTGGTCTCGCGGGCGAGATCGGCGCGCGTCGGATCGTCGAAGGTCGTGGTCGGTTGACGGACGTCGTACCGGAGGATCGAGCGGTCCGGAGTCGTCAGCATGTTCGGGACGCGCGAGAACCAGCGCGCGCCGGAGAAGGAGACGAAGACGAAGCCGCCCTCCTGCGCCCGGCGATCGAAGAGCGCCTGCTCGCGCCGGCGGATCGCGGCGCCTTCGGGGCTCTCGCCGGGGAGCGTCGCGGTCGGGCTGGTGACGACGAGCGGGTGCGGTCGCTCCGGATCGTCGCCGCCGAGCAGCCAGTCCGTGGTGACGTACGACGGGGAGCGGGCGCCCGAGGCGCGCGCGCTCGCCGCGGACGCGACCGCGGGGAGGGGCGGGAGCGCGTGGCCGGGGCGTGTGAGCGCGACCGCCGAGAGGAGCGAGGTCTTCCCCGTGCCGTCGCCGCCGAAGAGCACCGTCACGGGGCGCGGCAGGGCGGCGTAGACGTGCGTGAGCTCGTCGGCGTGGGCGGCGGGCTCGTCGACGGGCGCGGCGCTCTCGTCGGCGGAGAGCTCGACGGCGCTCGCTGCCGAGTCGGGCGGCGTGAGCCGAAGGACGGCGTCGTCGAACGGACCGACGTTGCGAAGCGATACGCGGAGCAGCCGCATCCAGCCAGAGCCTAGCGACGTTCGGCCTCGCGCGCCGCGGGTTTCCGCGGGGCGTCGCCGCGGCCGCGCTCGAGGCGAGCGGTCGCGACCGCGCGCCGTCGCGCTCGCCTCGCGCGGTTCAAGTCCGGGCGGCGCGGCGCGAGCGGGCGGCGAGCACGAGCGCGGACGCGAGGAGGAGGCCGAGCGGAGCGCCGCCGCTCGCGGGCGCGCGGCTGGCCGAGCACGACGGCGCGGCCTCGGACCGATCCGCCGACGGAGTCCGGGCGCGGTGCGCGCGCGGGGCCGATCCATGGCCGACGGCCTGACCGGATTCGACGATGGGCGCGCCCCCGGCGAGGGCGAACGCCTCATCGAAGAGCTCGGTCCACCCGGCGGTGGTCGTGTAGATGTGGCCGAAGTCCTCCTGGCAGTCGCCGCCGCGCGAGACGACGCCGATGACGGCGCCCGTGTCCTCGCTGATCGCCGGGCCGCCGGAGTCGCCCTGGCAGATCGAGCGGCCGACCTCGAACTCGTGCGGGCCGAGCGCCGTCCGGCTGTCGGAGACGCCGCTGCCCATCGCGAGCACCGCGACGCCCTCCTTGCGGAGGCGCGTGCCGATCGGCATCTTCTTGTCGTTCTGCCCGTAGCCGACGGAGCGAATCGTCTCGCCAGGGGCGACGCCGGCGTCGAGGCGGACCGCGACGGGCAGAACGCCCTCGATCGCGTGGTCGAGCACGACCAGGGCGATGTCGCTGTCGCACAGGTAGTCGGTCTTCGGCGTGACGATGGCGGCGCCGACGGCGACCGGATCGTGGCCGAACTTCGGCGCGGCCCCGGTGTAAACGGCGACGGCCTGCGGCGCCTGCTCGCCGGCGACGTGCGCGCCGTTCGTCGAGCGGCCGTTCTCGTCACATGACACGGAGGTAGTGATGCTGTTCGCCACGCAGTGACGCGCCGTCAGCACGACGTTCGGGGCCACGAGCGCGCCCGAGCACAGCTCGAACGTCCCGCCCGAGCCGACCTTCAGCGCCACGACGCTGCCGATGGCGTCCTGGTCGTCGTCGTCCTCGCCCCCGAAGATGTTCGTCTCCACCGCTCCCGTCGCGACGGTCACCGTCGGCGCGACGTCAGCGTTCTCCGGGACTTCCGCGGCGCAGCCCGTGATCCCGACCAGCGCCAACCCGAGGGCGGATGACCGGAGGATCCACCCCCGCGGCCCACTGCGGCGCACGATGTGCGCATCGGTAGTCGTTTGTGCGGTTGCACCGGCAGCAACGAACGGGTTGAGAGGAGAAAGGAGGGGCACGATAACCCCATCCTTCACGTTGTATGCCTGTATCCGACAGCTCAGGCATAGGACTTACCTCGAGCGTGGAGATTAAGCTCAACCATGAAGCCGCGCCGGACGCAAAGTCTTACGCAACGCATCATCCACCTGATCCCGATGTCATAGCGGAGGCGAGACTGTGCCTGGTGGACACCCCCCAAGGCTCGGGTTAGGCTCGATCTCCCGGCTTTTTGCGGGTCTTTGACGATGGGCCGCGTCTTGCTAAGCCCTTCACTTTCGCGGCGCGCCTGAGGCGCGTCCGCCCGTCCTCGAGTCGACTTCGCTCATGCTCAACCCCGACGCGGTCACCAGGG
>JAHBWA010000143.1 GCA_019637195.1 Labilithrix sp.
CAAGAACACGCCGATCCAGGGCGCGGCGGCCGACATCCTGAAGCTCGCGATGGTCGAGCTCGGCCTCGGCGACGTCGTCCCCGGCGCGCGCATGATCCTCACGGTCCACGACGAGCTCGTCTTCGAGGTCCCCGAGGCCCACGTCGACGAGGCGAAGGCGCGGATCAAGGAGGCCATGGAGGGCGCGATGACGCTCGACGTGCCGCTCGAGGTCGACGTCGGCAGCGGCGCCCACTGGGGCGAGGCTCACTGACCCGACCGACGCGACGCGCCGGCGCGGGGGCCCAGTCGCCGGCGCGAGGCTGACGCCGCCGGCGCGACCGACGCGCGCGCCAGTGGCTTCAGTGGAGGAGGCCCTCGCCGAGCTCGACGCGGCTCGACTCCGTGCGCCGGAGGGCGATGACGGAGGGCGCGTCGCAGGCGAGCGCCAGCTGGGTCGAGGCGGTGGCGAGCAGCCACTGGACGTTGGGCAGCGCGCGCCGGAGGAGCGGGACGAGCTCGCGCAGCAGCGCGGGTTCCTGCTGGGCCTCGACGTCGTCGATGGCGACCACGCCTTCGCGTTCCCGGGGCGAGTCTTCTCCCGAGTAGGCGGCGAAGAGCGCGCGGAGCGGCAGGGCGACGAACGAGACCAGGTGGCGCGCGGCGCGGGGCATCGCGTCGAACGGAACGAGGCCGCCGCGCGGCGAGCGCACGAGCGGCTCGAGGGTCGTCGGGCTGACGCCCGCGTGCGCGAGGTCGAAGGGCTCGAGGACGACGTCGATGACCTCGCGAAGGGCCTCGGCGAAGCGCTCGAGGTGGTGGTGCTCCGCGCTGCCGGCGCCGAGCGCTGCGCCGACGGCGGCGTAGGCGATCACCTGCTTGGTCTCGCGGGTGAGATCGGCGCGCGTTGGATCGTCGAAGGTCGTGGTCGGCTGACGGACGTCGTACCGGAGGATCGAGCGGTCCGGAGACGTCAGCAGGTTCGGGACGCGCGAGAACCAGCGCGCGCCGGAGAACGAGACGAAGACGAAGCCGCCATCCTGCTGCGCCCGGCGATCGAAGAGCGCCTGCTCGCGCCGGCGGATCGCGGCGGCGTCGGGGCTCTCGCCGGGGAGCGTCGCGGTCGGGCTGGCGACGACGAGCGGGTGGGGGCGCTCGGGATCGTCGTCGCCGAGCAGCCACTCCGTGGTGACGTACGACGGCGCGCGGGCGCCCGCGCTCCGCGCGGACGCGACCGCGGGGAGCGGGGGGAGCGCGTGGCCGGGACGCGTGAGCGCGAGCGCCGAGAGGAGCGACGTCTTGCCCGTGCCGTCGCCGCCGAAGAGCAGCGTCACGGGGCGCGGCAGGGCCGCGTAGACGTGCGTGAGCTCGTCGCCGTGGGCGGAGGGGGCGTCGACGGGCGCGGCGCTCTCATCGCCCGCGGAGAGGTCGAGGGCGCCTGCTCCCGAGTCGGGCGGCGTGAGCCGGAGGACGGCGTCGTCGAACGGACCGACGTTGCGAAGCGATACGCGGAGCAGCCGCATCCAGCCAGAGCCTAGCGACGTTCGGCCTCGCGCGCCGCGGGTTTTGCCGGGCGCGGCGCGGCCGTGCTCGACGCGAGCGGTCGCGCTCGCGCGCGTTCACGCCCGGGCGGCGCGGCGCGCGCGGGCCGCGAGCACGAGCGCGGACGCGAGGAGGAGACCGACCGGAGCGCCGCCGCTCGCGGGCGCGTGGCTCGCCGAGCACGACTGCGCGGACCCGGACCGATCCGCCGACGAGGTCCGGGCGCGGTGGGCACGCGGGCCCGATTCGTGGCCGACGGCCTGACCGGACTCGACGATGGGCGCGCCGCCGGCGAGGGCGAACGCCTCGTCGAAGAGCTCGGCCCATCCGGCGGTGGTCGTGTAGATGTGGCCGAAGTCCTCTTGGCAGTCGCCGCCGCGCGAGACGACGCCGATGACGGCGCCCGTGTCCTCGCTGATCGCCGGCCCGCCCGAGTCGCCCTGGCAGATCGAGCGGCCGACCTCGAACTCGTGGGGGCCGAGCGCCGTTCGGCTGTCGGAGACGCCGCTGCCCATCGCGAGCACCGCGACACCCTCCTTGCGGAGGCGCGTGCCGATCGGCATCCGCTTGTCGTTCTGCCCGTAGCCGACGGAGCGAATCGTCTCGCCCGGGGCGACGCCGGCGCCGAGTCGGACTGCGACCGGCTCCACGCCCTCGATCGCGTGGTCGAGCACGACCAGCGCGATGTCGCTGTCGCAGAGGTAGTCGGTCTTCGGCGTGACGATGGCGGTGCCGACGGCGACCGGATCGTGGCCGAACTTCGGCGCGGACCCCGTGTAGACGGCGACGGCCTCCGGCGCCTGCTCCCCGGCGACGTGCGCGCCGTTCGTCGAGCGGCCGTTCTCGTCACATGACACGGAGGTGGTGATGCTGTTCGCCACGCAGTGACGCGCCGTCAGCACGACGTTCGGGGCCACGAGCGTGCCCGAGCACAGCTCGAACGTTCCGCCCGAGCCGACCTTCAGCGCCACGACGCTGCCGATCGCGTCCTGGTCGTCGTCGTCCTCGCCGCCGAAGATGTTCGTCTCCACCGCCCCCGTCGCGACCGTCACCGTCGGCGCGACGTCTGCGTTCTCCGGGACTTCCGCGGCGCAGCCCGTGATCCCGACCAGCGCCGCCCCGAGGGCGGATGACCGAAGGATCCACCCCCACGAACCACTCCGTCGCACGATGTGCGCATCCGTGGTTGTTTGTGCGGTTGTGCCGGCAGCAACGAACGGGTTGGGAGTAGAGAGGAGGGGCACGACAACCCCATCCTTCACGTTGTGTGCCGGTATCCGACAGCTCAGGCGTAGGACTTACCTCGAGCGTGGACAGCAAGCTCAACCGAACGCGGCGCCGATCGCAAAGTCTTACGCAATGCATCATCCGCCTGATCCCGATGTCATAGCGGATGCGAGACTGTGCCTGGTGGACACCCCCCAAGGCTCGGGTTAGGCTCGATCTACCGGCTTTTTGCGGGTCTTTGACGATGGGCCGCGTCTTGCTAAGCCCTTCACTTTCGCGGCTCCCCCTCGGGGGCGTCCGCCCGTCCTCGAGTCGACTTCGCTCATGCTCAACCCCGACGCGGTCACCAGGGAGCTGCTCCCCAGCTCTCCCAAGGGACTGGGCCTCGACGACTCCTCGCCAATACCGGGCTCGTCCGGGGTCCGCCCGTCGTCGGTCGGCCTCGCGCGCGCGCTGCCCGCGCCGCTCCACAAGCTGAGCAGCGTTCAGCTCACCGACACGCAGCTCGCGCTGGTCGTGAGCGCGGTCCTCTTCTTCGTCGGGGCCTGGCCGCTCGCCCTCACGGAGGTCCCGCCCTACCAGGACCTGCCGAACCACCTCGCGACCCTCACGGTCATCGAGAACCTGGAGGCGTACCCCGAGTACGTCTTCAACGGCTTCTTCAAGACGAACGCGGCGCTCTTCACGTGGCTGCACGTCGTCGGGAAGCTCGCCGGGTTGAAGCTCGCGGCGCGTCTCTTCGCGCTGCTCACGCTCGCGCTCAACGCCTTCGTGCTGCCTCGCTTCGTGCTGCGCATCTCCGGCAGCCGGCGGCGGATGCTCATGGCGAGCCTGTTCGCGTGGCCGATGGTCCACAACTGGTTCGTCTCGATGGGCATGCTCGACTTCGCGATCGCGGTGCCGCTGTCGCTCGCGTTGCTCCTCGCCGTCAACCGCCAGCGGAGCGCGCCGACGATCCCGAACGCGCTGGCGATCGTCGGCCTCGGCGTCGCGACCTGGTACGCCCACGTCTTCCCGCTGCTCGTCGTGCACCTGCTCGTCCTCGTCGAGTCGCTCGTGCAGCCGACGTGGCGCGCCCGCTTCAACGCTCTGCGCGCGATGGCGACGCCGCTCATGCCGGTGACCCTGCTCGCGCTCGCGTCCGTCGCGCAGCACGTGAAGGACACCACGGGCCCGATGACGGGCTTCATGGATTTCCGGAAGCTGCTCGCGCCGTGGGAGCTCGCGTACAACCTCTGGGCCGAGTGGTTCTGGGGCTACTCGAACCTCTCGCTCTCGAGCCTCGTGCCTTGCGTCGCGCTCGGCGTCGTAGGCTTCCGCGGGATTCGTCGTCGGACGGAGGCCGCGCCGCCGTTCTTCTCGTCGTTCGCGCTGGTCACGCTGGTCCTCTTGTACTGCTTCATCCCGTACAAGATGACGAACTGGTTCCACGTCAACTCGCGGCTGATCCCGTACTTCTGGATCGGCCTGCTCTTGTTCGTGCCGGAGCGGCTGCCGAAGGCCCTCATCGTGGCGCTCGGTCTCTCCGGCGTTCTCTACACGGCCGGGATGGGCATCGACCACGCCCGCCTCGACGAGGAGCGCCGCGAGTTCTCGGCGGGGATGGACGCGGTCCCCGAGGGCGCGCGCCTCCTGCCGCTGCTCTTCCGGCACAAGGGCGCCTCGGACAACACGCGGAACCTGCTCCACATGTGGGGCTACTACGTCGTCGAGCGCAAGACGGCGGCGCCGCTCCTCTTCGCGCACTCGCGGTCGTTCCCGGTCACGTACAGCGTGCCGCCGCCGGTGCGCTTCAACCACCTCGTGCTCGAGTCGTTCGCGCCGGAGATGAGCTCCCCGACGACGATGTGCAAGACCGCGTCGCGCTTCGACGACTGCGACGCGCTCTTCGAGACCACGTGGCAGAAGTTCTTCGCCGAGGCGACGCCGCGCTACGACCACCTGCTCCTCTGGGAGCCGACGCCCGAGGCGCTCGCGATGATCCCGGCCGACTACGAGCCCACGTTCGCGCGCGGCCGGCTGATGATCTACGCGCGTCGCGACGTCCCGCACAAGCACGCGGCCAGGGACTGAGCGTCGTCGCGGCGGGTGAAGGTGCCTCTCAGCCGCCTCGCCTGGGCGCTCGCCCTCGTCGGCGTCGTCGCGGCCCTCGTGGCGACCCTCGGCTTCGTCGCCGCGACGCTGCCGACCCGCGTGCCGTACTGGGGCGAAGCCGAGGTGCTCTTCGAGGCGTCGCGCCTGCGTCACCACCTGCCGCTCTGGATCGATCCGTACGCCGGCGCAGAGGAGTACGGCGCACCGCCGTCGCGCTTCTACGTCACGTACCCGCCGCTATGGACGTGGGTCGTGTCGCTCGTCCCGTCGCGCGCCGCGACGACGTTCGCGCGCGGCGCCTGCACGCTGGCGTGGCTCGGGACGCTCGCGGGGCTCGCGGCCACGGCGAAGCGCGAGGTCCGGCGGGAGGCGGCGCTGGCGGCGGCGTTCGTCGGAGGTACGTGGGTGCTCGCGAACTTCGCCACCACGGGGCGGCCCGACGCGATCGCCTGCGCGCTCGCGGCGGTCGCGCTGACGAGGATCACGCGCCGCGGCGGAGCCGATCTCCTCTCGATCGCGCTCCTCGTCCTCGTGCCGTGGGTGAAGCCCACGGTGATCGGGCTGCCCGCCGGCGCGCTCCTCGGCGCGTGCCTCGTCGATCGCGCGCGCGCCCCCCGGACGCTCGCCGCCGCGATCGGCCTCGCGGTCGCCAGCGCCGCGCTCGCGCACGTCGCCTCGGGCGGCGCCATCTTCGCCCACGTCGTCCGCTCCAACGCGCAGCCGCTCTCGCTCGGCGTGTGGCTCGAGCAGGTGCCGTCGCGGCTGCCGTTCTTCGCGCCGCTCCTCGGCTGGGCGGCGTGGGTCGGGTGGCGCGATCGGAGGGCGGCGAGCGCGCGGATCGGGCTCGCGGCGCTCGTCGGCGCGGTGCTCTGGACGCTCTTCGCGCTCGCCAAGACGGGGAGCGCCTCGAACTACTGGATGGAGCCGGCCGTCGCCGCGGTCTCGCTCATCGCGCGGTCCAAGGCGGGGCCCGTCCGCGTGGGCGGCGCCAACGTCGCCCACGCGGTCGCGGCGCTCGCCTGCGTGGCGTGGGCCGGCGTCGCGTCCGTACGCGGCGCGCTCGAGCACGCGCGCAGCTACCGCGACGACGCGGCGTTCGTGTCCGCGCTCCGCGCGCGCGCCGGCGTCGAGGGAGGCGCGGTCGTCGCCGCCGACGAGGCCGGGATCGAGCTCGCGCTGAACGGCCGGATCCTCGCGCCCACCTACCAGATGGCGCACCTCGCGCGGCGCGGCGCGTACCCGGCGGCGACGTGGATCGCGGACCTCACGTCGCCGGCGACGCGCGCGTTCGTCGAGCACACCGGGCAGCTCCGGCTCGTCCCGGAGGTCCAGCGCGCGCTCGAGGCGCACTACGTCGTCGCGTTCGAGGAGCGCGGCTTCCGCGTCTGGACGCCCAAGCGGGCAGGCGCGCCCTGACGGAGCGCGGCGGACGTCCGCGGGTGGCCCGGCTACCTGAGGTGGACGCGGACGTCGATACGTCGGCCGATGGCGAGCGCGAAGAAGGCGCTGCCTTCGCCGCCGGCAAAGCTGCCGCCGATCGCGAAGACGTCGCCGTGGAGGCCGTCGTGCACGGCGTCCGCGCTCACGCTCGCGACGAGGTGGAGCCGAGTGACCTTGCCCCGCGCGACGAACGGGCGGCCCTTGATGAGCGCGAGCGTGCGCCGGACGGCGCTCGTGAGGGCGGCGCTCGGCGAGCCGAGCAGCTGCGTGTCGACGATGTGCCCCGTGTCGTCGAGCGTGAGCACGACGTCCGCCACGCCGGCCGAGCCCAGCGGAGCCGTTCGCCACGCCGGATCGGCGCTGGCGGCCTGAGGGAAGCCGCGGGTGAACGCCGTCGCGAGATCGGCCGCGGAGCGCTCGCCGACGGCGCCGTAGAGCGCGGGCGTCGGGGCCGAGCCCGCGCCGTCGGTCTGCCCGGGCTCGGCGCGCCCGCCCGACGGTCGCCGGGCATGCGAGGCGCGCGGCGCCGGCTTGCCGCGCGGTGGCGGCGTCGGGCGTGCGGGCGCGTCGCCGTCGTCGTCGTCGGGCGCGGGGGTGCCCAGGCCCTCCGGGGAAGGTGAGGCGTTCGAGAGCGGCACGTCCGCCGTCTCGGGGGCCGGCAGCTCGAACGTCTCGCCGGCGATCTGAGGCGCGGGATCGTCGAGCGGCGCCGCGGGCAGCGGGCGCGCGGCGAGGAAGGCCGCGGCCAGCGCGACGTGGGCGCCGAAGGAGATGCCGAGGGTGAGGGGGAGGCCGCCGCGCACGAGACCTTAGTGTGTAGCAGGCGCGCCGAAGTTCCCGCGCGTCGGGCGGGCGGCCCGCGCCTCTGTCGCGTCGGGCGGGCGGCCCGCGCCTCTGTCGCGTCGGGCGGGCGGCCCGCGCCTCTGTTCTGAGTGACGGAGTGCTTGCGCGCCGAGGCGCCGTGTGCGAAGGAGCCAGCGTGGCGATGGCCAGGCTATCGGGCGTGACGATTCCGCTCTTTTCCGTGCGTACGCGCGCAGACTGGGGCATCGGGCAGATCACGGATCTGCCCGCGGCGGCGGACTTCTTCCTGCGGGCGGGCCAGCGGCTCGTCCAGGTGCTCCCGGCGCACGAGCTGGCCGACGGCGAGACGAGCCCGTACGGCGCGCTCTCCGCGTTCGCGCTCGACCCGATCTACATCACGGTGGAGGCGACGCCCGAGGCCGACGCCGAGCTCGTCGCGCGCGCGCTCGGCGACGAGGGGCGCGCCGAGCTCGAGCGCGTTCGCCGCTCGCCGACCGTCGACTACGCGGGCGTCCGCGCCCTCAAGCGCCGCGTGCTCCGCGAGGCCTTCACGTGCTTCCGTGAGCGTGAGCTCGCGAACGACACCGCGCGTGCGCGGGAGCTCTTCGCGTTCGTCGAGCGCGAGGGCGCGTGGCTCCGCGACCACGCGCTCTACGCCGCGCTCCGCGCCTCGCACGCCGGCTACGGCTGGTCGACGTGGCCCGCGCACGAGCGCGACCGCGCGCCGGCCGTCCTCGAGCTCGCGAGCGCGCCGCGCGACGACGGCGGCCTCGGCACGCAGGTGCTCGAGGAGATGTACCTCCAGTGGCTCGCGCACGAGCAGTGGCGCACCGCTCGCGCCGAGCTGAAGCGCGCGGGCGTCTCGCTGATGGGCGACATGCCCTTCATCGTCGGCGGCGAGAGCGCCGACGTCTGGGCGCACCGGGATCAGTTCCAGACGGACGTGTCGCTCGGCGCGCCGCCCGACGACTTCTCCGCCGACGGGCAGAGCTGGGGGCTCCCCGCGTACCTCTGGCCCGCGATGGACGCGGACGACCTCGCGTGGCTCCGCGCGCGCGCGGCGCACTCCGCCGAGCTGTTCGACCGCTTCCGCATCGACCACGTCGTCGGCTTCTTCCGCCAGTGGGTCAAGGAAGAGGGGCCCGGCGCGTCGGGACGCGGCCGCTTCGATCCGCCCGAGGAGCACGAGCAGCGCGCGCGTGGTGAGAAGGTCCTCCGCGCGATGCTCGAGGCCGCCGGCCCCCGCTCGGTGATCGCCGAGGACCTCGGCGTCATCCCGCCGTTCGTCCGCGAGACGATGTCCCGCCTCGAGCTGCCCGGCTACAAGGTCCTGCCGTGGGAGCGCGACGACAACGCCGTCCCGCGCGATCCGCGCGCGTTCCCCGAGCTGTCGGTCTCGACGTGGAGCACCCACGACACGCTGCCCATCACGCAGTGGTGGTACGAGCTCGCCGACTGGGAGCGGGAGCGCCTCGCGAAGCTCGACGGCATCCCGCTCGATCTGCCCGAGGGCGAGCGTGAGCTCGCGCTCTTGCGTCTCCTCTTCTCGTCGCGCTCCGAGCTCACGCTGGTGCTCGCGCAGGAGATCCTCGGCGACAAGGCGCGCATCAACCTGCCCGGGACCGTGACGGCGGAGAACTGGACGTGGCGGCTCACGCGCCCGATCGAGGACCTCCTCGAGGATCCGGCGGTGGTCGCGCGCCTCGAGGCCGTGAAGCGCCTCGCGGTCGCGTCGAGCCGCTGAGCGGTCGCGTCGAGCCGCTGAGCGTTCGCGTCGAGCCGCTGAGCGTTCGCGTCGACGGCCGAGCGGTGGCCTCGGCGCGCGTCGTTCGCGTCGCGCGCCGCGCGGCCTCTCGGGGCGCGGCGGCGCTCTCCGCGTCACGGGAGCGAGACGACGCAGCGCGAGCGGTACGAGAACCCGCTCGCGGCCTGGAAGGTGTCCCCTCGGTCGAGGTCGACGACCCAGCGCGGGTTCGCGGTCGAGAACCGAACGGCATAGTCGCCGAAGGCGGGCGCCGTCGCCGGGCCGCTGCGCGTCTCGTCGACGATGCTGGCGAGCTCCTTCACGCTCGGCAGGCGCATCGTTCGACCGTCGCGCGCGAGCCCGTGGCACCGGGACTCGGCGTCGGCGTGCTCGGTCGAGGTGTCGGGCGGCGTCCGCTCCCACGCGAGACGCGTCACGGGATCGATCACCGCGTCGGCGGTCAGCTCGTACACCTTGGGGGTCGGCGCGCCGAGCGGCGGTCCCCCTCGGACGCAGCGCGCGGCGCAGCGGTCCGTCTTCGGCCGCGTCGTGATGTTCGCGGCGCCGAGCGTCCACGCCCGCGGGGTCGCGCGCGCGCTCGGGTCGGCCGACGCCGTCCAGACGCAGCTCACGTCGAACGCCGAGAACGCCGCGCTCGCGAGCTTGGTCTGCCCCGCGCCGCCGAAGCTCATGATGCTCACCCCTTCGATCCGCGTGGGCAGACGCCAGTCGTCGAGCCCGCCGTAGACGAGGTCGTCGCAGTACGCGCTCGCCTCATCGAAGGTGCGGAGCACGGTCGGGGCGGTGTCCTGCCACGCCAGGCCGGTGACGGTGTCGGTGACGATCGCGCCGTCGGGGCCGTTCACGATCGTGTAGCTCGAGGTCGCGGGAGCGTCCTCGGGCACGCGCGACTGCGGCCAGCGCGGATCGCCGTTGCCCTCCGGCGTCGCGCTCCCGTCGCCGGGCGGGCCTCCGTCGCCGCGCGGATCCTCGACGCCGTCCCCGCCGTCCGCCGCGTCCGCGGGTGCATCGGACGGAGGCTCTCCGGCCGCGGTCTTGAGGGTCGCGCACGCCTCGACGCTCGCGGTGAGGAGGATCCCGGTGACGATGAGGAGGAGCGGTCGCATCGCGTGGCTTCGAGGTTCGTGCCGTGGCTGAGAGCGCGCGGTCGCGGCGACGCGCCGTGCCGCGGGCGGCAGGCGAGAGCTGCGTCGCCCGCGCGGCCGCTCGTTCGAGCGGTCGCCGCATCAGCTTACAATCGGCAGAAAAATAGCGCTAACGTGCCCGGTCCCCATGGAACGAACGGTGCGGCCCGGCCGCCACACCCCGCTCGGCGCGACCTTCGACGGTCAAGGCGTGAACTTCGCCGTCTACTCCGAGAACGCCACCGGCATGGACCTGTGCCTGTTCGACGAGCACGGCGAGAAGCGCATTCCGCTGCGCGAGCAGACCATCCACGTCTGGCACGGCTACGTCCTCGGTCTTCGTCCCGGGCAGCGCTACGGGTTTCGCGCGCGCGGCGCTTACGAGCCGTCGCGGGGCCTCTACTTCAATCCGCACAAGCTGCTCGTCGATCCCTACGCGCGGTGCATCGAGGGAAAGGTCGACTACCGCGAGCCGGTCTTCGCCTATGCAGGCTCGCCGTTCCCCGGCTTCGCCGGGACCAAGGACAGGCCGAACGAATTCGCGGCCGATCTCCGCGACAGCGCGCGCGGCGTCCCGAAGTGTGTGGTCGTCGACGATCGCTTCGACTGGGAGGGCGACCAGGCCCCGCGCATCCCGTGGGCCGATACCGTGCTCTACGAGGCCCACGTGAAGGGCATCAGCGCGAGCCACCCCGACGTGCCCGCGTCGCTCCGCGGCACGTACCTCGGCCTCGCGAGCGATCCGATCATCTCGCACTTGCAACGTCTCGGCGTGACGACCATCGAGCTCCTTCCGATCCACGAGTCGATGAACGAGTGGTCGGTCGCCTCGCGCGGCAAGGAGAACTACTGGGGCTACTCGACGCTCGGCTTCTTCGCGCCCGATCAGCGCTTCGCCGCGGAGCGCGGCAGCCAGGTGACCGAGCTCAAGCGGATGGTGAAGAAGCTCCACCGCGCCGGCATCGAGGTCGTGCTGGACGTCGTCTACAACCACACCGGCGAGGGCGATCAGTTCGGCCCGTCGGTGTCGCTGCGCGGGCTCGACAACCGCACCTACTACCGACTCCGCCCCGACGACCTCGGGCGCTACGAGGACTACACCGGCTGCGGCAACAGCCTGAACATGACCCACCCGCAGGCGCTGAAGCTCGTGATGGATAGCCTCCGCTACTGGGTGCAGGAGATGCACGTCGACGGCTTCCGCTTCGACCTCGCCTCGACCCTCGGGCGTGAGCACGGCGCCGGGGTCGACAAGCTGAGCGCCTTCTTCGACATCATCCACCAGGACCCCGTCCTGTCGAACGTGAAGCTCATCGCCGAGCCGTGGGACCTCGGGCACGGCGGCTACCAGGTCGGGAACTTCCCCGTGCTCTGGACCGAGTGGAACGGCCGCTACCGCGACACGGTCCGGCAGTTCTGGACCGGCGCGAAGCACACCGTCGGTGACATGGGCTACCGCCTCACCGGCTCGAGCGATCTCTACGAGGACGGCGGCCGGCGCCCGCACGCGAGCATCAACTTCGTCACCGCCCACGACGGCTTCACCCTCCGCGACCTCGTGAGCTACCAGAAGAAGCGAAACCTCGAGAACGGCGAGGACAACCGCGACGGCTGGGACGACAACCTCTCGTGGAACTCCGGCGTCGAGGGGCCGTCGAACGATCCGAAGATCCAGCGGCTGCGCGCGCGGCAGCAGCGCAACTTCATCGTCACGTTGATGGTGTCGCAGGGCGTGCCGATGATCACGGCCGGCGACGAGATGGGCAAGACGCAGGGGGGCAACAACAACGCCTTCGTTCAGGACAACCCCGTCTCCTGGCTCGACTGGCAGCTCGAGCCCGAGCGCGAGAAGCTCCTCGCGTTCTGTCGCGAGGTCGTCGCGTTCCGGCGCCGTCACCCCGTCTTCCGACGCCCGCGCTTCCTCCGCGGCGAGCGCGTCGCGGGGAGCGAGCTCCCGGACGTCGCCTGGTTCAGGCCGGACGGGCGCGAGATGGTCGCGTCGGACTGGCAGAACCCGCACCGTGCGGCGCTCGCGCTCTTGCTGGCGGGCGACGCCCTCGACTGGCGCGACGCGGCGGGGGAGTCGGTCGTCGACGATACGTTCCTCGTGCTCCTGAACGGATCGCACGACGACATCCGGTTTTCGCTCCCGGGCGCCGAGTGGGGCAGCCGGTGGGCGCTCCGGATCGACACGGCTCAGGAGACGATGAGCTCGGGCGATGCGTTCGACGCCGGCGCGCGCGTGCCGGTCATCGCGCACAGCGTGATGGTCTACAAGCGGGTCTCGCCCGGCCGGGGCTCGTGGCGTCCGACGCGCTCGACGCGCGGCGGGTTCTAGCGCCGCGCGTCCGAAGCTCGTACCGGGGCGCGCCGTCGCCGCCTCGCCGGCGCGTCGCCTGATCCCCGTCGCGCGGCGCGGCCGGCTCAGGTCGGCGCGCCGCTCACTGCTTCGCGACCGGCGGGCAGGCCGCGAGGCACTCGTCCTTGCGCGCCGCGCACGCGGCCTCGGTCGTGGCCTTCGACTCGGCGAGGTCGTGGCACTCCTTCGGGAGGCCGGGCTCGTCCTCGTGCGGGTCGCACGCCTCGTCGATGGCGTCGCACGACGGGCGCGGCTCGCCCGGGGCCGGCGCGCTCGCCTCCGTGGGCGAGGCCGGCGGCGGCGAGCTCCCGCACGCGACGGTGAACAGCACGGCGGACGAGGCGAAGAGCGAGGCGAAGAGTCGGTTCATGGGGCGGCAGCCTAGAACATGACTGCCGGAGTTGTCTTAATGAATTTGACTTTCAACTTCAAAATGGCACGCTCTCGACCATGGATGCTGGAGCCGCGAGCGTTGGGACAGAGGCGCCGCTCTCGACGCTGCTGCGCAAGGAGACGAAGGTGGCCCACCGCCTCGCCGAGGGGACCCGCCTCGCGCGGGCCTTCTTCACGGGCAAGCTGACGGTGGCGCGCTACGCCGAGGGCCTCGCTCGCCTCTACCCCGTATACGCCGCCATGGAGGACGCGCTCCGCGCGCTCTCCGCCGACCATCCGCTCCGCGGGTTCTGCCTGCCGCGGGTCTTTCGCGCGGACGCGATGCTCGCCGACCTCCGCTACTTCGGGGTCTCACCGGAGCCGCTCCGCGCCGGCGCGGCGACCCGCTACCTCGCGCGCGTCGTGGAGCTCACGCAGCCGGTGCAGACGCTGCTCGTCGCGCACGCCTACGTTCGCTACATGGGCGACGTGTCCGGCGGGATCCTCGCCGGCCGTGTCGCGCAGCGGGTGCTCCGCCTGCCGTCACGCGAGGGCCTCGCGTTCTTCGCGTTCGAAGGGATCCCCGAGCCGGACGTCTTTCGACGCGAGTTTCGCGCGCTGCTCGACGCGCTGCCGCGCGATCGCGCGGGCACGCGGGCGATCGTCGCGGAGGCGAACCTGGCGTTCGATCTGAACCGCGCCCTCGCCGACGAGGTGTGGGACGCGTGAGCGCGCGAGCAACGACGCGGCGTCCAGCGACATCCGACCGGAGGTCGGCCAAAGGAGCGCGAGGCACGAATGGCATCGAAGAAGTCCGTGTTCGGAGAGCTGGTCGGCCGGCTCTTCTTCCGTGAGGTCACGACACTCGAGGTGCGCGACCTCGCGCCGTCGCTCCGCCTCGTCGGCTTCGGGGGTGAGTCGCTCCGGCGCACGACGTGGGAAGCGGGCGACAAGGTTCAGGTGTACCTCCCGGGACAGGGAATGCGGACCTACACGCCGACGAGATGGGACGCGGAGCGCGGGGTCGCCGAGGTGCTCATCCACGTTCACGGGACGAGCCCGGGCGCGGAGTGGGGGCGTCAGCTCCGCGCGGGCGATCGATGGCAGCTCTTCGGTCCGCGCCGCTCGATCCGGGTGACGGGGCTGGGCGAATCCGTCGTCCTCTTCGGGGACGAGACGTCGTTCGGCGTCGCGCGTGCCCTCGTCGGCGCGAAGCGCGCGGAGAACGTCCGGTGCGTCTTCGAGGTGAGCGACCTCGCCGCGTCGAAGGAGGCCCTCGCGTCGCTGGGCGTGACCGGCGCGACGATCCAGCGGCAAGCGGCCGACGCCCACCTGGAGGAGGCGTCGGAGCGGCTGGTCGAGGCGCTCGCCGCGCACCCGAGCGCGGCGCTGGTGATGACCGGCCGCGCGCAGTCGATCCAGCTCGTCCGCGGGCGCCTCAAGGCGAGGCAGGCGCTCCGCGGCGGCGCGGTGAAGGCCTACTGGTCCCTCGGCAAGACCGGCCTCGACTGAGCCCCGCGCATCCGCGCCGTCGCGCCGCGATAACGATGGGTCCCCTGTGAGACCGGTCCGGCCCGAGCCGGCGGATTCGCGCTGCGGGATCCGCGCGGTGGCGTTCAGTCGGCCGCGCGCGTGAGGACGGCGACGTCGGCGGCTCCGGTGTCGACGCGGCCGGCGAGCGGCTTCGTCAGCGCGCCGAGCGCGTTCGGGAGGCTGGCGAACGACACGTCGACCTCGTCGCCGCCGGTCGGCGCGTAGTACCCGCCGACCTCCTGCGTGATGTTGCCGATCGTTCCGCCCCAGGTCGCGCCGTGGCCCGCCTTCGGGCAGCTCGCGGCGCGGCAGGACGTGGTCGCGAGCTCGTAGCTCGTCTTGAAGAGGCCGTTCTCGATCGCGGTCGACGTACGGAGCACCTTGGCGCGCGCGTGGCCGAGGGCGTGGGTCTCGCTCGCGCGGGCGACGCCGGCCCCGCCCTTGCCGGAGAGGCTCGGGACGAGCGCGACCGTCGCCGCGGCGGCGGCGAGGACGAAGCCGAGGCGGGCCCGGCGGTCGCTCTTCGCGCGGAGGGCGAGGAAGACGAGGAGGCCGAGGGTGGCGACCATCGCCGCCGTCGACGCAGCGCTCGTCGGCTTCTTCGGCGCCACGGTGGCGCTCCCGCAGCCGTTGCCGCGCGCCTCGAGCTTCGAGCTGTAGAGCTCGGCGAGGCCCGCGATGTCGTCGGCGCCCGGCTCGCGGATCGACGCGTCGTTGGGCGCCGAGAAGCGGTACATGAGGGCGTCCTTCTTCCCCATCTCGTCGTTCATGCCGAGCGAGTGCCCGAGCTCGTGCGCGATGACGTGGTGGAGGTCGTAGACGAGCTCGCTCGAGGTCTCGACGGTGACGTTGCCGCCGTGCGAGATCCCGTCGGTGTTCGACGGGTGCGCCGCCGCGGCGCGCGGATCGTGCGCGAGCGTGGGGGTGCCCGGGGCCTCGAGGACCTCGAACGAGTACGCGCCGTTGAAGACGATGTCAGCGTCGAGGATGTTCCCGGAGGCGTTGTCGTACGTGAGCACCGTGATCGCCAGAGCGCGGCCGGCGGGGGCGTAGCCGCCCCTCATGTAGAAGACGCCGTTCTTCTGATCGAAGCCCGGCTTCGTGGGGGAGGTGGCGTCGGCCGGCGCGATCTCGAGGTCGGGCGCCCCCACCGTGCCGCTCCACGAGTCCATCGCGCTGACGGTGGCCTCGGTCGCCTGGACGACGGCGCGGTCGAGGGACGCGTCGAGGGTGTACTTGACCGTCCGCTCCTCCCAGTGAACCAGCTCGCCGCGGGAAGTCCGCTTGATTTCGTAGGCTTCGGCGTCGCCCGGGGCGCTCACGAAGAGCGCAGCGCCGGCGACGGCTGCGAGGGCGGCTCGAACGATCGACCCGACCGCGCCGCCGCGAATCGAGCTGAGGTTGGAGACAGGCGCCACATAGCTTTGATACGGCAGCCGCGCCGTCTCATTTCGATTTTCTTACCCAGAGCCGAAAATGAGTATGCAGCTGTAACGCGACACCTGCATCAGCACTACGGCGGCTCCGCTGGGGACACCCGCTCCCCAGGTGTGAGTCACAATCGCGTCTCAATAACGCGGCTGTTCCGATGCGATCCGCGTACTTATTGAAGAAATCGCGGGGCCCGCGCCGGCACACACTCGGCGCGAGCCTCCGGAAAGGTCCGGTGGCGGACGCACGGTACCCCTCATCGCCCGACGTAGGTTCTCCCACGATAGCCGACTTCGACTCCCTCCTTGGATGTCGAGGCGGGACGTCGAGACGGAGAGGCGATGGATCGGGTGGCGGGGGCGGGTCAGTCCTTGGGGGACGCGGGGATGCTCGCGCGCTCGGGCGGGCCGCCGAGCTTGTAACGCTCGAGCTTCCGATAGAGCGTCGTGCGATCGAAGCCGAGGACCTTGGCGGCCTGCGTCTTGTTCTGGCCCACCGCCTCCATCACGCGCTGGATGTAGCGTCGCTCGACCTCTTCCATCGTCACGAGGTCGGTCGGGTCCTCGGTCGCCACGACGACGAACGACGGTTTGTACTCGCGCACCTTCGGCGGGAGGTCCTCGACCGTCAGCTCCTCGAAGCGCGCGAGCGCGATCGCCCGCTCGATGCAGTTCTGTAGCTCGCGCACGTTGCCCGGCCAGGAGTACGAGAGCAGCCGCTCCGCGACCGCCGACGAGAGCCCGCTGACCTTCTTGCCCATCGGCTCGGCAAGCTTGGTGATGAAGTGCTGCGCGAGGAGCAGGACGTCGCTGCCGCGCGCGCGCAGCGGCGGCAGGTCCACGTGGACGACGTTGATGCGGTAGTAGAGGTCCTCGCGGAAGCGTCCGCTCTCCACGAGCGATTCGAGGTCGCGGTTGGTCGCCGTGACGAGGCGGGCGTCGAACGGCGTCTCCGAGGTGCTGCCGACGGGGCGCACCGAGCGCTCCTCCAGCGCGCGAAGGAGCTTCGCCTGCATTCCCGGCGGCATCTCGCCGATCTCGTCGAGGAAGAGCGTGCCGCCGCTCGCCTCGACGAAGAGGCCGCGCTTGCTCGCCTTGGCGTCGGTGAACGCGCCCTTCACGTGGCCGAAGAGCTCGCTCTCGAGCAGCGTCTCGGGGAGCGCCGCGCAGTTGATCGCGACGAACGGCCCGCTCGCGCGCTTGCTGCGCTTGTGGACGTCGCGCGCGACGAGCTCCTTGCCCGACCCGCTCTCGCCCGTGACGAGGACGGTCGCGTCGGTCTCGGCGACGCGCGCGATGACCTCGTGGACCTTGCGCATCGCCGGGCCGTCGCCGACGAAGTCCGCGCTCGGCTTCGACCGCGCGACCTCGGCGCGAAGGCGCTTCACCTCGTCGCGGAGCCGCTTGTTCTGCGCGGCCCGCTCGACGGCGACGACGAGCTGGTCGATGTCGAACGGCTTCGTGATGAAATCGTAGGCGCCGGCGCGGAGCGTCGCGATCGCGGTCTCGAGCGAGCCGAAGGCGGTGATCACGATGACCGGGAGGTCCGCGCGGTTCTTCGCGACGCGGTCGGTGAGCTCGACGCCGCTCATCCCGCGCATGTTGAGGTCGGTGACGACGACGTCGAAATCCTCGCTCTCGAGCCGCTCCCAGGCGGCGTCGGCGCTGTTCAGCGAGACGGCCTCGTAGCCGCGTCGGGTCAAGGCCTGCTCGACGACGGCGGCCATCTCCGGCTCGTCGTCGACGACGAGGACGCGTTGCCGTGCTTCGGTGCTGGGGGAGGCGGACGACATGGCGCGAAGCTTACTCGACATCGCGCGCGTTGCCTCTAGCGACGAGCCAGCCTGCTGCAGCTCCACCGGCGTCTGCTCCGCCGGGCCGCTCGGGCGATCAGGCGTCCATCGGCAGATAGAGCCGGAAGCGAGTGCCTTCCCCGACGGTGCTCTCGGCCGTCATCCACCCGCCGTGGTCCTCGACGATGCCGTGGGTGACGCTGAGGCCGAGCCCGGTGCCTTCCCCGACGGCCTTGGTCGTGAAGAACGGCTCGAAGATCCGCTCGAGGTTCTCCGGCGTGATGCCGGTGCCGGTGTCGGCGATCTCGACGATCGCGCAGGGACGGACGAGCTCGGGCGCGCGCTCGGGCGCGGCGTCGTCCTCGCGGACGGAGATCGAGAGCTCGCCTCCGTCGGGCATCGCGTGGATCCCGTTGATGACGAGGTTCGTGATCGCCTGCTCGATCTGCACGGCGTCGATCATGAGCTTGACGCTCTCGATCGGGCCGACCTTCATGTCGACGCCGGACTTCTTCGCGAGCGCCGAGAGCAGCTGCGTCGTCCGCTCCGCCAGCTCGCCGAGCTCGGCCTCGGCGCGCTTCGGCGCCCGCCTTCGGGCGAAGTCGAGCAGCTGGCGGACGATCTTCGTCACGCGCTCGGACTGGGACACGATGATCTTCGCGCTGTCGGGCGCCTCGCTCGCCGGGACCTCTCCCGTCGCGATCATCTTGGCGCGCATCGCGATCACGTTGAGCGGTGTGCCGAGCTCGTGCGCGATGCCGGAGGCGAGCGTGCCGACCGTCCGCAGGCGGTCGGCGTGACGCAGCTGCTCGAGCGCGGCGAGGCGCTTGGCCGCCTCCTCCTCGGCGCGCGTCCGCGCCGCGGAGAGCGCGTCGCACATCGCGTTGTGCTCCTCGATGAGCGCCGAGACCTCGTCGGAGCCCGTCACCGCGAGCTTGTGCGAGAGGTCGCCCTTGCCGATGCGACGCGCCTGCTCGGCGACGCGCGACAGCGGGCGCGACACGATCCACGAGGAGAGCACGATGGCGACCGACGCCGCGAACGCGACCACGATGGTCGACAGGAGCAGCTGCTCGCGGACCTCCGCCCAGAAGACCTGCGACTCCTTGACGAGCGGGCGGGAGAACTCGATCGCCGCAGGGCGCATCCCCGGGCGGAGGAGCGGGACGTACGCGTAGACGTGCCGCGTGCCGTCGGTCGTCACGCCGACCCAGGTCCGCTTCTCGCCGCGGAGCAACGAAGGAATGACGGAGACGCCTCCGCGGGGAGAAAACGAGTGGTCGTTGTCGACGTCGAGCCAGGTCCAGCGGACGTCGATGGCGTCGTCGCGATCGTGAACGTCGACGAGCTCGAGCGCGCGGGCCTCGCCATCGCGCTCCCACACCGCGAGAATCGACATGCTCAGCGTTCGGCCGAGGCTCGCGAGGTCTTCGGCCACGGTGGTCTCGAGCTGGTCGACCTCCCGGCTCGCCGCGACCGACGAATAGACGACGACGCTCAGGAGACCCGTCGCCACGAACGCGAGCGCGAATTTCGTCGCGACTTTCATGGGGATAACGTACCCCAGCGGCGGATTTCATGCCTCACCGCGCAGCGATCGAACCCTGCGGCAATGTGCCCTTTTGCCCCAATCGAGTGCGGCACCGGTGAATTCGGTCACAGCGCGCCGAGTGACCCGATCCGTGATCTCGCGACCTTCTGCTGCACGCACGCGTGGCACGTGAGGTGCTGATGGCCGGGCACACCTCGCAGCTGAGACACTGCTCGACTGCGAAGGGGAAAGGGTGCGATTCATCGTGAACGTCGCAAGCGCGATTCCTACGGCACGTTTCAGTGCACTTCTCGTGGAGGGCGACAAGCCCCTCGGCCTCGAAAGCAGTCTCCGCGAAGAGGGTTGCTCTGTTCGTCGCGCCACGTCACGGGCGGCAGCGCTTGATGCGCTGCCTGGTACGGACATCATCGTCATCGCGGCGCCGTCGCTCTCCGACGACGACGTCCTGGATCTGGTCGGCAAGGCGAACGGCGCTGCGGTGCTCGTCGTCGCGGGCAGCAACGACCTGGCGGTGAAGGCCGCACGGCTCGGCGCCGCGGTCGTCATCGGCGGGGCGATCGAGCTCGCCAGCGTCCAGATCAAGCAGCTGCTCTCGGTCGTCGACCTCAAGCGCAAGGTCGCGCGGCACTCGATGCCGGTCTCGTCGCTCTCGTCGCCGACCAGCGGCGTCGTGCAGCGCCGCTCGGCGCCGCTCCCGAAGGAGGCCACCCCGGACGCGCTCGACGCCCTCGTCGAGGCCGCCGAGGGGCTGGTCCCGATGCACAAGTTCCAGCGGGTCTACGTCGACTACGCCCTCCGTCGCTTCGGCGGGAACAAGGTCCACACGGCGGCGGCGCTCGGTATCGACCGGCGCACCATCCAGCGCTGGGCGCGCGCCCGCGCGGAGCAGCGCCCGCAGGCGGCGCCCACGACGACGAACACGTCGTCGTCGTCGTAGTTCGGATCTCGAGCTTCCCGAGCCGTCATCGTTCACCGGTGCCGGCTCGGATGAGAGCGCCCACGCGAGCCACCCCCAGCTCGCGTCGGGCGTTCGAACTTTTTGTGCGTCGGCGTTCGCGAAGGGCGCGCGCCGGAGGTGCCGGCCGTGCGCCGCGTCGCCGGCGTCGAGCGGAGGTGCCGGCCGCGCGCCGCGTCGCCGGCCATCCGGCGCGCGGTCACGCGTCGGGGACGAGCAGCACCTTGCCCTTCGCCTTGCGGTCGTGCAGGTAGTGGTGCGCGGCCGCGGCCTCCGAGAACGGGAAGGTGCGGTCGACGTGCGGCGCGATCTGGCCGGCTTCGTACATGCCGACGAGCGCCTCGAACTGCTCGGACAGCATCGCGACCTCGCCGAAGAGGTGACCCATGTTGCAGCCGGAGACCGTCTTGTTCTCGTCCATCAGCGCGCGGGGGTTGTAGCTCCGGATCCGGATGACCTGGCCGATGGCGTGGAGCAGGCTCCGCGTCTTGCCGGCCGCTGCGGAGGAGAGGCCGAAGGCGACGAGGCGTCCGGCCGGCGCGAGCAGCGCGTAGCCGTCGCTCCAGCTCTTGCCGCCCACCGGATCGAGGACGAGATCGACGCCGCGTCCGTCCGTCGCCGCGCGGACCTCGGCGACGTAGTCCGCGTCGCTCGCGATCGGGTGCTGGCAGCCCTGCTCCTTCAGGAAGGCGTGCTTGGAGGGCGACGCGATCCCGAAGATCTCGCAGTCGCGCGTCTTGGCCAGCTGGATGGCGGCGAGCCCGACGCCGCCGGCTGCGGAGTGGATGAGCACGCGCGAGCGCGGGCGGAGGTTACCCGTATAGAGCATCATGTGATGCGCCGTGAGGTAGACGACGGGCAGGGCCGCGGCCTCCTCGAAGCTCATCGCGTCGGGCATGCGGAACGCCTGCCGCTCGTCGACGACCAGCGTGTCGGTGTAGCCGCCGAACCGCGGCATGCCGAAGACGCGCTCGCCCTCGCGGAAGCGCGTGACGTCCTTGCCGACGGCGTCGACGACGCCGGAGACCTCGTAGCCGACGACGCACGGGATCTTGGGCGCGTCCGGGTAGAGGCCGACGCGGGCCATCAGGTCGGCGAAGTTGATCCCCGCCGCGCGCACGCGGATGCGGACCTCCTTCGGACCGGGCTCGGGATCCGGCGCCTCGCGCACGACGAGCACTTCGGGGGGGCCGGCCTTCGTGATCCAGATCTGACGCATCGTGCGTCCGATGCTACGTCGTCGAGAGGCGTGGCGGGGCGTCGGCGCGCCCTGCGACGGGCGTCGCCGTGAGTCGTGGCGGGCGGGGCGTCTTCGGATCGTCGGCCGCCGGCTCGGCGTGCGGGCCGTCCCTCGAGCCGGCAGGCTCCGCGATATGCGCCGCAGGTTCGTCGGGAGGTGCGGATCAGTCGACGAGCCTGGGCTCCGGGGCGGCGGGGACGAGGCGCGGGGGGATCGCGCGGTACGCGCGGATCGCGAGGCGCTCCGACGGGGCCTTCGCGCGGGCGGCGGCGGGGAAGAGGGTCGACCGCGACCGCACCGCCTGGCCGACGGTCAGCTCGTCGGAGGTGATCTCGGGCGCGGCGAGGTGGATGTGCCCGCCCTTCGCGCCGGTGCGGACGACGAAGAAGCCGCCGTTCGCCAGCGGCTTCGCGATGTCGCCGCGGAACGCGACCCAGGTTCGGCCGGCGGCGGTGCGGGTGGCGGTCGGATCGATCGCGAGGTCGAACGCGCCGTTCGAGTCGGGGGAGCCGTCCATGACGGAGACCGTCAGCGCGCTGCCGTCGGTGGGGAAGTCGACGGGCTCGCCCGCGACGTTGCTCTTCGACGCCCAGACCTCGGCGCGGAAGGGGCCGGCGCCGCCGAGGAAGCTCGTGAGGAGCGTGACCGCCTGGGACCGCTTGTCGGTCGCGTTCGCGGGGCGCACGAGCGCGACGGCGCCGCCGAAGCCGGCGGGTGAGCGGCTGTCGAGCGTCGTGGCGAGCTCGAAGCGCCGCGACGCACCCTCGTAGAAGGCGAGGAAGGCGCCGTAGCCTTGCTGCCGGCCCACGAGCGAGAAGCCCGGATCGGCGAGGAGGTTCACGGGGGAGGTCGAGATCGCGGCGCCGTCGACGAGCTTGCGGCCCGGCGGGGGCGTGACGGGCGGAGGCTCCGCGGTCGGCGGGGCGTCCTGCTTCTTCTCCTCGGCGGAGACGCCGCACCCGAGGGCGAGCGTACCGAGAGCGGCGAGCGTGGCGGCGGTGACGAGCGAGAGCTTCATGGTGCGGGTTCCTTCTTCCAACCGTCCGTCACGGGGCCGCGAGCCACGCGGTGGCCGCGGTCACGATGGTGTCGACGCCGGCGAGCGCGTCGGAGAGCTTCTGCACGACGACCTCGTCCGGCTCGACGCCGTGGCCGCTCTCCCAGCGCGCCACGCCGACGTCGATGATCGTCGGCGCGAAGCGCGCGTCCTGGATCTGGATGCTCGCGCCCGACCAGCCGCTCGCGACCGACGGGAGCGGCAGCACCGCGCCGAACGCGCCGCTCGTCGGGTGAGGCGCGAAGATCCTGAAGCCGGTGCGGCCCTGGAGCAGGCGCGGCATGAAGTCGTTCGCCGAGACGTCGCGCGTGTTGAGCCACGCGATCTTCGTCGCGGCGCCGGGCGGCGACGCCTGGGACGCGAAGAAGCCGTTGGCGTTACCGGCGTAACATCCCCAGAAGTCGGCGCCGAACGCGCCTTGCTCGACGCAGCCGGAGAGCCGCGTCACGAGCGAGGGCGAGTCGTTCATGTCGTAGCTGCCGCGACCGACCGAGAAGACGCCCATCGGCTCGCTCGTCCCGCGCAGCAGGTGGAACAGGTGCTCGACGGTCGTGTAGTAGCCGCCGTGGCCCATGCGCGCGTCCATGAGGACGGTCGAGGCGCCGCTCGAGAAGACGCGGGTCATCGAGTCCTGCCACGCGCCCTGCCCGACGAACCCGTCGAACTGCACGCGGGTCTCGCCGCCGGCGCCTAGCTCGGTGAGGACGGCGTCCTCGCCGTAGCCGCCGGGGCTCGTCGCGCCGACCGAGCTGCTGAAGCGCTGCGAGCACGCAAAGCGCTCGCCCGACGAGCCGCTGCTCGATGACGTGAGCACCTCGTAGACGATGCTCGCGACGTCGATCGTGATCTTCTCGCGGGCCTCCGGCTCGCAGGAGGACGCCGACGCGCAGCGCTCGAGCGTGACCGTGCTCGCGCGGGTGGCGAGCAGGCTCGACAGATCGCCGGCGACGCCGCCCCAGTCGGCCTTCGGATCGTTGGGGAGCGTGGTCGCGTAGCGCGGCCAGACGTCGTCCACCCACGCCTTCGGCTCGACGCCGTCGATCGCGACGAGGACGTCGCCGACGGCGAGCGGCGTGCCGGAGGTCGGCTCCGCGGCGGCGCGGAAGACGGCGAAGCCGAGGCCGCCGCCCATGAGATCCTTGTCGACCACGCCGAAGCACGCGCCGAGGACGCTCGAGCTGCCCTGCCGGACCTGCGGCGCGAAGCTCGTGAGGTTCGCCGGAGAGCCGAACGACGTGTGGTTGTCGCGGAGCAGGTTCACGAGGCGGTTGAGCCCGCCGTAGAACTGGCGCGAGGAGGGCGCCGTCTTGGCGAGCTCGCGCGCCCCCGGGGCGAGGATCGCGGCGCCGTTCTTCGCGGCGTTGCGATCGCCCATGAAGCGCGTGCCGAACTGGATCCAGCGCTCGGCGATCTGCGCGCGGTGGGCGGGCGGCGGGTTCGCGCCCCAGGTCACCGTCGACGAGACGCAGTGGCCGAACATGCAGTCGCCCTCGGCGCCGCAGACCGCGTCGACGTTCGCCTGGGTGCACGCGAGCGGCGGAGTGGGCTTGCCGCCTTCGGCGCGGATCTCGAGGGCGTCGACGAGGAAGGCGGCCTTCGCGTCGTCGTTGTAGAGCGTCGGCAGGATGACGACCGCGCGGGCCGGGACGCCCCAGACGGCGCCGTCGAGCGGGCCGGTCGCGTACTCCGCCCAGCCGTCCGTGGTCTCGCGGCCGGTGCGGATCGCGCGGACGAGCGCGTACTGCGCGCGGCCGCCGTAGACGTTGTCGGCGTCGCGGTCGTAGAGCACCTGCACCGCGGGCGCGGCGCCGTCGGCGCGCGCCCAGAGCGAGACCTCGAAGCGGCCGCCCTCGACCTGCGCGAA
>JAHBWA010000144.1 GCA_019637195.1 Labilithrix sp.
GCGCCGTCGCGGCCGACCGACCCTCCGTGCCCGCCGAACGCAAGTCCACGCGCGCCGTCGCGGCCGACCGGCCTTCCGTACCCGCCGAACGCAAGTCCACGCGCGCCGTCGCGGCCGACCGGCCCTCCGTACCCGTCGAACGCAAGTCCACGCGCGCCGTCGCAGCAGACCGTCCTTCCGTACCCGCCGAACGCAAGTCCACACGCGCCGTCGCCGCGAAGGCGAACGAGCCGTCGACGAACGACGACGCGAGCGCGGGCCGTGAGCGCCCCGCACGGAAACAGGAGGCGGGGGGGCCGAAGCGCAAGCCCGGCAAGCCCTGGCTGAACGTGGAGACCTCGGCGAAGAAGCCGTACGGAGCGAAGAAGCCCTACGAAGAGCCGCGGGGGCGTGACAGCCGGAGCCGTCCCGAGGACGGGAGACCACGCGACGAGCGCCCCCGACACGATCGTCCCCGAGACGACCGACCTCGGAACGATCGGCCACGCGACGAGCGCCCCGACCGCGGCGAGCCGACGACGCGAGCCCGCAAGGGTCCGCCGCCCAAAGGCGGGCCGTCCAAAGGCGGGCCGCCCAAAGGCCCGCCCTGGGCACGCCGTCCGACCGGTGGAGCCGCGCCGGCGAAGAAGTCGAGCGGACCGTGGCGGCGCGACGACAAGCCGGGCCGCCCCAGCGGAGGCGGACACGGTCCGCCGAAGCGTCGCGGCCCGCCGCGCTGAGCAAGCTCGGCGTCACGACGGGCACGACACCGCGCGCGCGACGACGTCAGTTTGCGCTGTCGGTGCAGACCTTCGACGCGCTGCACTCGTCGAGCGCGGAGATCGCGTCGACGATGTTCTGCGCGCCCTCGGAGCACGCGTAGTTCTTCGCACGCGTGACGCAGCTCTCGTAGCGTGCGTTGTCGATCCGGCCGGAGTCGCACCTCTCGGCCGGCCAGAGGTTCGCCGCCTTCGTGTGGAAGTCGGCCTCGCAGTCGGACTCGGTCGCGTACTTCTGATCGTCGCCCGTGCCGTAGCCGGGACAGCCCGCGCCGGTGTCCGCGTAGCGCTCGCAGACCGCGCTCGCGAGCGACTCGATCCGCGACTCACGCGACGGCTCGACGATCGTATCGTCGGCATCTTCTCCGCTGCACGCCGGCGCGACGACGAGGAGACCAAGCAGCGGCAGAACGACGAGCGGGAAACCACGCTTCGAGATCTTCATGCCGTGTGGCGCAGCAACGCGCGTGCCCGCCTGAGGCGCTCGATCTCTCGTCCGAGTCGACGTCGATCCGTGACGAGTTGCCACGAGCGCGACAGCTCGACGCACGCCCCCCGAGCGAAGTCGCTCGATCCGATCCTCGAGCGGCGCCGTTCGACCCGACCTCGAGCGGCGCCGTTCGATCCGACCTCGAGCGGCGCCGTTCGATCCGACCTCGAGCGGCGCCGTTCGATCCGACCTCGAGCGGCGCCGTTCGATCCGACCTCGAGCGGCGCCGTTCGATTCGATCCTCGAGCGGCGCCGTTCGATCCGAGCTCGAGCAGCGCCGTTCGGTTCAGATGCGCTCGAAGAGCGCCGCGGCGCCCTGACCGCCGCCGATACACATCGAGACGATGCCCCACTTCTTGCTCGTGCGGTGCAAGCCGTGGAGGAGCGTCGCCGTGAGCTTGGCGCCGGTGCAGCCGAGCGGGTGGCCGAGCGCGATCGCGCCGCCGCTGACGTTCAGCCTGTCGTCCGGGATGCCGAGCTCACGGGCGCAGTAGACCGCCTGGCTCGCGAAGGCCTCGTTGATCTCGAACATGTCGATCTGATCGATCTTCATGCCCGCCTTCGCGAGGAGCTTTTTGATCGCCGGCACCGGGCCGATGCCCATGATCGCCGGATCGACGCCGGCCGTGGCGAAGCCGCGGAGGTAGCCGAGGCCGGTCACCCCGAGCTCCTTGGCCTTGTCGCCGCTCGTCACGAGCGCCGCGGCCGCGCCGTCGGAGAGCGGCGAGCTGTTGCCCGCGGTGACCGAGCCCTTCGCGGTGAACGCCGGCTTGAGCGAGGCGAGGCCCTCGGCCGTCGTGTCGGGGCGCGGGAGCTCGTCGACCTTGAACTCGAACGGCGTCTTGTCGTTGCCCGAGTAGCGGTACGCGGTGACGGGGACGATCTCCTTCTCGAAGACCTTCTTCTCGATCGCCTCGGACGCCTTCTTCTGGCTCGCGAGCGCGAACTTGTCCTGGTCCTCACGGCTGACCTTGAACTTGTTCGCGACGTTCTCCGCCGTGATGCCCATCGGCGTGTAGACGGCCGCGGCCTTCTCCATCGCCTCCGGCGACGCGCTGAGCTTGTTGCCGGTCATCGGCACCATGCTCATCGACTCGACGCCGCCCGCCAGGACGATGTCGTTCGAGCCGAGCGCGATCGCGCCCGCCGCCGTCGCGATGGCCTGGAGGCCGCTCGCGCAGAAGCGGTTGATCGTCTGCGCGCTCGACTCGATCGGCAGGCCGCCGAGGAGCTCGACCACGCGAGCGACGTTCAGCCCCTGCTCCCCCTCGGGCATCGCGCAGCCGAGGACGAAGTCCTCGAGCGCGCTCTTGTCGATCTTCGGGTTCCGCGCGAGCAGGCCGCGCACGACCTCCGCCGCGAGCTCGTCCGGGCGCTTCTGCGCGAGCGAGCCCTTGTGCGCGCGCCCGACGGCGCTCCGAACCGCGTCCACGATCACGATGTCTTTCATGACTGCCTCTTCTTCGACTTCGATGGGGTGACGCGGCCGTTAGTTGCGGAGCGGCTTGTTGTTCATGAGCATGTACTGCATGCGCTCCTGGCTCTTCGGCTCGCCGCAGAGGCTGACGAAGGCCTCACGCTCGAGCTCGAGCATCTCGTCCTCGGTGACCTCGCGGGTAGCGCCGCCGACGCCGCCGCAGAGGACGGTGGCGAGCTTGCGCGCGATCTTCGCGTCGTGCTCGGAGGCGTAGCCCCCGGCGACGAGCGTGTCGACCATCATCCCGAGCGTGGCGATGCCGCTCTCGCCGGGCAGGCGGTAGGCGCGCGGGGTCGGCGGGTGGTAGCCGGACTCGGCCATGCCGACGGCGCGGGCCTTCGCCTCACTGACGAGGCGCGCGCGGTCGAACGAGACGCCGTCGGTCCGGCGGAAGTAGCCGAGGCCGCGCGCCTCTTCAGCGCTGGTGGCGACCTTCGCGAGGGCGATGTTCTTGAAGACCTGCGTCACGTACTCGTACGTGTTGACGTTCGCGCCTTCGGGGATGTTCTCGAGCGCGCGCCAGAGCATGTTGAGCGTGCCGGCGCCGCCGGGGATGAGGCCGACGCCGACCTCGACGAGGCCGGAGTACGTCTCGGCTGCCGCCTGCACCGCGTCCGAGCCGAAGCAGAGCTCGAGGCCGCCGCCGAGCGTCATGCCGTACGGCGCGGCGACGACCGGCACGCGCGCGTACTTCAGGCGCTGCGTCGCGTACTGGTAGTTCTTCACCATGTCCTTGATCGGATCGAACTGGCCCTGGCTCGCGTTCATCACGACGAGCAGGAGGTTCGCGCCGACGCAGAAGTGATCGCCCTCGTTGGCGATGACGAGCGCGCGGAAGTCCCGCTCGGCGCGCTCCGCCGCCTGGTGCAGCATCATGATGTTGTCGGGGTCGATGCTGTTCGCCTTCGACTTGAAGGTGAGCCCGAGCACGCCGTCGCCGAGGTCCCACGCCTCCGCGCCGTCGTTCGTGAGCACGGGCTTGTCGCCGACGCGGACCTGGCGGAGCGTGCGGTAGCGCGGGTCCTGCTTCTGCGGGACGTACTCACCCTTGACCAGGCTGTACTCGGAGCGGCCGCTCGGCCCGTCCTTGTAGAAGCCCGTGGCGCCGCTCGCCTTCATCTTCTTGACCGAGTCGGGCAGCGCGAAGCCGGCCTTCTCGATGGCGTCGACGGTCTCGGCGAAGCCGAGCGCGTCCCAGGTCTCGAACGGGCCGAGCTCCCAGTTGTAGCCCCAGCGCATGGCGTCATCGACCGACTGCACCGAGTCGGAGATCTCGCCGATGCGCCGCGCCGAGTACGCGAGGCTCCGGTAGAGGACCTTGCGCGCGAACTCGCCGGCCTTGCCCTGGTCGGCGACGAGCTTCTTCACGCGCTCCTTCGGGTCCTCGACCTTCGCGATCGCCTTCGTCGCCGCCTTGATCGACTCGTCGCCGCCCTTGGCGCGGTACTCGAGGGTCTTCGGATCGAACGTGAGGATCTGCTTGTCGGGCGTGCGCTTGTAAAATCCGCCCTTGGTCTTGTCGCCGAGGATCTTCCGCTCGATCATCGTGCGGATGTAGTCGGGCATCTTGAAGACATCGCGGTCCTCGTCGCTCGTGAGCGAGTCGAAGCAGTTTTTCGCGACGTGATCGAAGGTGTCGAGGCCGACGAGGTCGGCCGTGCGGAAGCTCGCGCTCTTCGGGTGCGCCATCGGCGTGCCCGTGATCGCGTCGACGTCCTCGGGCGCGAGACCGTCGGCGATCATCTGATGGATCGTCGCCATCATCGCGTGCGTGCCGATGCGGTTTCCGACGAAGTTCGGCGTGTCGTTGCCGAAGACGACGCCCTTGCCGAGCGAGTCCTGGGCGAACTTGACCACGTGATCGAGGACCGCCTTGTCCGTCTCGGGACCGGCGACGATCTCGAGGAGCTTCATGTAACGGACCGGGTTGAAGAAGTGCAGGACGACGAAGTTCTTCTTCAGCGTCGCCGAGCGGCCCTTCGTCATCTCCGAGATCCGGAGGCCCGACGTGTTGGACGCGACGATGCAGTGATCGGGGACGATCTTCTCGAGCTTCTCGAGGAGCGCCTGCTTCGCCTCCATCTTCTCGATGATCGCCTCGATGACGAGGTCGCAGTCCTTCAGCTTGTCGAGGTCGTCCTCGGTGTTGCCCACGGAGATCAGGCGCGCGTTCTCCTTGTGGAAGAACGCGGCGGGGCGCGACTTCAGCGCCTTCTCGAGGCCGCCGGCGGACAAACCGTTGCGCTTCTTCTTGTCCTTCTTGTCCGCGTCCGAGAGGTTCGGCGGGACGATGTCGAGGAGGAGGACCTCGAGACCAGCGTTGGCGAAGTGGGCAGCGATGCCGCTCCCCATGACTCCGGCTCCGATGACGGCCGTACGGCGAATGGGCTTTTGCATTGAGGCGCGAAGTTTGGGCGATCTCGCGCCCCCGACGCAAGCGTCGGCGGCGTCTCCTCTGCCCCACACCGCCCCAGCGCCCCGCGGATTTCCGCGAACGAACGGTTCGTGCAACAATCGAGACGTGCGGCGGCGCGCCTCCAAGCCGGCTACGGTCCGCCACGTGCGGGCTCAGCCTCTCCGAGGTTCCCTCGGGCGTCGTCCCGCTACTTGAAGCCCTTCGGCTCGAGGCTGCGGAGGTAGGTGACGAGCCCGTCGCGCTCGGCGTCGGTCACGGTCCACTGGTGGCCGCCCGCCTGGTTGTCGATCTTGATCGGGAAGCCGCTCGTGGAGATCCCCGTGGTGATCACGACCGCGATCTTCTCGTCGTCCGCGGTGGCGAGGGCGGCGGGCGAGTGGTCGATCGCGCTGCCGTTCACGTGGCAGTCGGTGCACGGCGGGTCGCCGCTGCCGCCGTTCTCGTAGCGCGTCTCGCCCGCCGCCCAGCGCGAAGGCTCGTAGCTGGCGACCGTGATGGTCGAGGTCGCGCTCTTGCCCTGGGAGGTCGCGGTGAGCGTGATCGTCCCGGGCTTCTTCACCGTGACGAAGAAGTACTTCCCGTTGTCGGTGGTGCCGTCGGTGCGCACGGGGTTCGTCAGCTTCTTCGCGACGATCTCGGCGGCGGCCGGGTCGTCGACGGTGACGTCGAGATCGTCCGCCGAGTCGTACACGGCGACCGGCACGATGAACCGATGCGTGCCGTCGTAGCCGGAGTACGATCGCTCCGGCATGAACGTGAGCACGCCGAGCCCCGACTCGGCGGACGGCTGCGTGTCGAAGCCGGCGTCGAAGGTGTCCGGCTCGTCCTCCTCGATGTACGACGTCTCCGTGGTCGAGCACGCGAAGACGCCGGCCCACGTCGCGGCGAAGACCGCGGCGACGAGACCGACCGAAGAGAGTCGCTGGTAGCCACGCAAAGGCATGCCCGAAGCTTACGGCAGCCCGCGTCCAGCGCACGTCCTTCTTCGCGGACTGGATCGGCCATGGACCACGCGGTGCGCTCGTGCTCGCAAGCCGACACGCCGGGCCGCCCGCGCTCGGACGCCGATCGTCACGCCGGACCCGCGCTCGGACGCCGAACGACACGCCGGCCCCCCGCGCTCGGACGCCGACCGACGCGCCGGGCCCCCGCGCTCGGACGCCGACCGGCGCGCCAGCGTCTGCGCACGCGGACCGACGACGCGCCAGTGATCGCGCGGCTCACTCGAAGGCTTCCGACTCCCACTCGAGGATGCGCGCGTTGATCTGCTCGAACCAGTCGGTCACCACGATCCCGCCGTCGTCGACGCAGTCACCGGCGAACTCGAACGAGACGCGATCCGCGCCGTCGCGGTTCTCGAACGCGAGGGTCCAGCGCGCGCCGTCGCGCGCGAGGTCCGTGAACTTCCACGGGCCGAACTCCCCTTCGTCGAACGTGTCAGGGCAGATTTCGTTGAGGTGGGAGAGCGCCTGCTTCTTCTGTTCGTCGGTCAGCATCGCCGGACATCTACGCGGCGCCGACGGCAAGCTTCCCTCCCCCGCCCGGAGGCGCCGCCGCGTCACTCGGCCGCGTCGACGTCCGCGCCCGCCTCGGCCCCGACGGCGGCGGCGGCGAGCACCGGCTTCTCGCGGAAGACGCCCTCCCAGCGCGCGACCACGCACGCCGCCAGCCCGTTGCCGGTGAGGTTCAGCGCGCTCCGCGCCATGTCCATGACCTCGTCGACCGCCAGGATCATCGCGACGCCCGCCTCCCCTGGCAGCCCGAAGGTGGCGCAGGTGCCGGCGATGATCACGAGGGTCGCGCGCGGGACGCCCGCGACGCCCTTCGACGTCAGCATGAACGTGAGGACCATCGCGATCTGCGTCGAGAGCGGCATCTCGATCTTCGCCGCCTGCGCGATCGCCATCGACGCGAGCACGAGGTAGAGCGTCGAGCCGTCGAGGTTGAACGAGTAGCCCGTCGGGATCACGAAGCTCGCCACGCGCCGCGGCACGCCGAACTTCTCCATCTGCTCGAGCAGCCGCGGCAGCGCCGCCTCGCTCGACGCCGTCGAGAACGCGATCGTCGCCGGCTCGCGCACGTGGCGGAAGAAGTCGCGCACCGGGATCCGGAAGCCGAGCATCACCGGGATGAAGACGAGGACGACGAGCAAGACGAGCGCGAGGTAGAGGCTCGCGACGAGCACGGAGTAGTGCTTGAGGAGATCGAAGACCGCCGGCCAGCCCTTCGGCCCGTCCGGCGTGCCCGACGCCATGTGGCTCACGTTGTAAGCCATCGCGCCGAACACGCCGATCGGCGTGAGCTTCATGATCATCTCGGTGTACTTGAACATCACCTGCGCGACGCCGTCGAAGAAGCGCAGCACGGGCTCGCCCTTCTTGCCGACGCGCACGAGCGCGATGCCGAAGAGCGACGCGAAGACGACGACCGGGAGGATGTCGCCCTCGGCCGCGTGCTTGATCAAGTTCGACGGGAACGCGTGGAGCGCGATGTCCCAGCCGGATTTCGGCTCCGCGAGCGCCGTGTGCGCGTCGCGCGCGAGCGGCAGGCCGTCCCCTGGCCGCAGCGTGTTCGCGATGACGAGCCCGAGGACGAGCGCGATCGTCGTGACGACCTCGAAGTAGAGGAGCGACTTGGCGCCCATGCGCCCGACGCTCTTCAGGTCGCCGGTCTGGGCGATGCCGGTGATGATCGTCGCGACGAGGATCGGGACGATGATCCCCTTGATCAGCGTGATGAACCCCTTCGACATGAACTGGAAGAGGTGGAACGCGGTCGGGTGCTCGGCCTCCGGCAAGAGGCCGCCGGCGACGACGCCGAGCACGAGCCCGAGGAAGATGAGCGGCGTCCCCGAGAGGAGCGATCGCTTCTTCTTCGTCGCGGGCTCCGCGGCCCCGGCGCCCTCGTGCGCGCGCTCGTCAGGCATCCGCCGGCGCGTGGTCGGAGCGGTGCTCGCCCTTCACCGGCGCGGTGACGGAGCGCGCGGCAGGTCGCTCGAAGACGGGGACGTCGGCGTCGGGATCGCGCCCCACGCGGATCGCGGCGTCGCGCCGTTGCCGCTCGGCCAGCGCCTTGATGGCGTCGAGGCAGCGATCGGCGGCGCGCTTCTGCGTCGTCAGCATGTTCCCCTTGGGTCGCAGGTCCGAAAAGTCGATCGGCGCGCCGAAGTACATGTCGACGGGGTGCTCGGCCGGCGAGAGGGCGTTCACCCTCATCTCCCCGAGGATGCTCTGCCCCATGCCCAGCGCGAACACCGGAATGACGTACGCCCGCGTGGCGCCGAGCGCGATGCGCCCGACCCCGGGCTGCGCCGGGAGGAACGCATACGGATCGTCCCCTTTGTTGCGCGTACCCTCCGGGTGGATGCCGAGCACCGTCCCGATGTCCTCGCGGTTCAGCTCGTCGATGCAGCGCGCGATGACGTAGTTGTTGAACGGCCGCTTGTCCTTGTCGCGCATCACCGGCGGGAACATGCGCATCCCGCTCATCACGGCGTTGACGAGCGGACCAGCCGGGTTGTCGTAGAAGAAGTTCTGTCGGACCGGGAAGAAGATCCGCTTCGTCAGGCGCGTGCGCCAGTAGAGAATCGCGCTGATGCTGAAGAAGTCGAAGAACGACCGGTGGTTCGCGACGAGCAGGATGCCGTCCTTCTTGCCGAACGGCGCGAGGTGCTCGAGCCCCTGGATGTTGAAGCGCCGGCTGCCGCAGCTGTAGATGAGGCCGCCCATGAAGGCGCTGTTCCACGCCTTCGAGAGGAGCGTCAGCTGGGGCCGGGCGAAGAAGTCCGCGATCTCGAACGACGCGCGCTCGAGGCGGGTGAGAGGAGCCAGCTGTTCGGGGGTCGGCCGCACGCCGCGGTCTTAGCACTGCCGCCCCGCGTCGTCGGGGGATCCCGGCCGGCCGAACGACCGGCCCGCGGGTCGAGGTGTGCCACGGGCGGCACACCCTGACTGCCGTGTCCGGCAAGAGCTCGACCAACATCGACGTTTAGTCCATATTTTCCGTACAATAGGCACGCTCGAGCCCAATGGACCACCTGTTGCTCTCAGCCGAGCCAGGAGACCGACTGACATGCACACCAAGACCGCCTTCGTCGTCCTCGCCGCGCTCGCCTCTGCCGCCGCGGTGGGTTGTGGCTCCTCCGGCAGCGGAGGACCGAACCTCGGGACCTCGCGCGCGAGCCTCCACCGCGCGAAGAACTGCGGCGACCTCCTGAGCGATCTGAAGGCCGACGCGCTCTACAAGCTCCACAAGGGCATCGATCTCCAGATCCGGGGCATCCAGGCCTGCCAGGCGAAATACGGCGACGAGTCGTGCGCGTACGGCGGCTACTACGGCGGCGAGAGGAGCAGCGGCGGCTTCGCCGAGGCCGACGACGCAGCCGCGCCGACCGCCCCGCCGAACGCGGGCTCCGGCGAATCGCCGAGCCGCGAGAGCGCCTCGTCGTACTCGGAGACGAACACGCAGGTGGCCGGCGTCGACGAGGCGGACATCATCAAGAACGACGGCAAGAACCTCTACGTCCTGCACGGGCGCTCGTTCAAGGTCGTCAACGCCTGGCCGGCGAACGAGCTCCAGGAGATGTCGAGCATCGACGTCGAGGGCACGCCGACCGAGATGTTCGTCGCCGACGGAAAGGTCGTCGTCTACTCGACCGTCAACGGCGCCGCGGTCTTCACCGCCGCGGGCGTCACCCCGAAGACGCAGTACAACGAGTATGGCTGGGGCGGCGGGGGCATCGGCGGCGGCGCCGCGCGCCCCGCGACCGACGAGGCGCCCCGCGCGCCGGGGGTGCCGGGCCAGAACGGCGAGGCCTACGTCCCGCTCACGAAGATCACCGTGATGACGCTCGACGGCACCACGCCGTCGGTCACGCGCGAGGTCTACTTCGAGGGCTCGTACCTCGACTCGCGCCGCGTCGGCCCACACGTCCGCACCGTGTTCCAGGGCTACCAGTACGGCCCCAAGCTCAAGTACGGCATCCACGAGCTCTACGCGAACACGGCCGTCGACGACGGCTCGGGCGCGCCGGCCGAGAACCCCTACCCGAAGACCGGGACGGAGGCCATCGCGGCCCTCGAGCAGCTCCGCGCCGAGAACGCGGCGATCCTGGGCGCGAGCCAGCTGTCCGACTGGCTCCCGTACACGTTCGTGAAGACCGGCAGCGCCGTCAGCGCGCAGACCGTCGCCTGCGAGGATTTCTACGTCCCGACGGCCGGCTCGACCGAGAGCGGCCTCACCGAGGTCGCCTCGATCGACCTGACGGATCCGGCGGCCCCGCCGCAGGAGACGGCGATCCTCGGACGCGCGGACACCGTCTACGGCAACGCGGACACGCTCTACCTCGCGGCCCACGCGTGGGTCGAGCCGCCCTTCGTGTGGAACGACGAGGGCGGCGACAGCCCGGTGTCCAGCGGCACCTCCGTCGGCGGGAGCGCCCCGTCCGCGCCGCCGGAGGACAGGGCCGAGCCGGCGCCCGCTCCCGCGCCTGGCGGCGCGCCCGCGTTCGACATGAACGTCCGCCCGAAGAACGGCACGAGCTCGCCGGCGAACGTCGTCGCGTACGCCTCGAGCCGCACGCACGTCCACAAGTTCGAGTTCCAGACGAACGCCAAGTTCCCGAACTACGTCGCGTCGGGGACGGTGGACGGGAGCGTGAAGAACCAGTTCTCGCTCGACGAGCGCGAGAACATCCTCCGCATCGCGACGACCGAGAACCGCTCCTACGTCACCACGGACGGCAAGTACGTGTCGGCCGACTTCTCGCCCCCGGTCGACGGCACGCCTCCGCCCGCGCGTCCGGCGACCGTCAACCACGTCTTCACGCTCGCGCAGAACGGACCCTGGCTCGAGAAGCAGGGCGAGGTCGCCGACCTCGCCCCGAACGAGCGGATCTTCAGCGTCCGCTTCGTCGGTCAGCGCGGCTACGTCGTCACCTTCCGTCAGGTCGACCCGCTCTTCGTCGTCGATCTCGCGGCGCCGACGAACCCGACGCTCCTCGCCGCCCTCAAGATCCCGGGCTTCAGCGAGTACATGCACCCGCTCGACGAGAACCACCTGCTCACGATCGGCCGCGACGCCGACGCCACCGGCATGCAGCGCGGTCTCCAGCTCCAGATCTTCGACGTCACCGACGGCACCAACCCGGTCGTGAAGCACAAGTTCACGTACACGGGCGACGAGTACGGCTCGAGCGAGGCGCAGTACGACCACAAGGCGTTCACCTACTTCGCCGACAAGAACCTCCTCGCCTTCCCGTACTACGCGTACGGCGCCGGCCCGGACGGCATGCGGAGCTCGCTCGAGCTCTTCAGGGTCGACCTCGGCGCCGGCTTCGACAAGCTCGGGAGCATCGACCATACGGCCCTCGTCCAGTCAAACCCGCAGGGCTACTGCGGCGGCTACTACGGCCCGACCGTGCGCCGCGGCGTCTTCCTCGAGAACTTCGTCTACAGCGTCTCCTACGGCGGCGTCGTGGTGAAGGACTCCAACAACCTCGCCGCGGACGGCTCGCAGCTCGCGCTGTCGGCGCCGCAGGCGAACGAGGGTTACGGGCCGAGCGCCTGTTACTGAGAGAGTCTCTCCTCCTCTCTCGGCCTTCCTTGACTTGAACGAAGAGGTCGCGGGCCCCCGCGACCTCTTCGCGTTTTGTCGCGCTCGGTCGCGGCGCCCGCCGGACGCCGACGCCGCGAGTGCTAGACTGGCGGCGTGTCCCTGCCGATCGCGGACATCGTCCAAGCTGGCCGCACCTTCGACCCCAAGAACCGAACGATGACTGGTGATCTGCGGCCCGCCATCGAGACGCTCTTCCACGAGCTCGACGCCGCGAAGGTCGACTACGTGCTCGTCGGCGGCGTCGCCTTGCTCGCCTACATCCAGGGACGCAACACGCAGGACATCGACCTCCTCGTGAGGCCGGACGAGCTCACCAAGATCGACTGGAACGCGACCGTGAAGGACGCCGACTTCGGCGTCGCCAGCTACCACGGCGTGAACGTCGACTTGTTGCTCCGCTCGAATCTGCTGTTCGACCAGGTCGCGCGTGAGCGGCGCACCACGACCGACTTCGCCGGCCAGAGGGTCCGCGTCGCCACGCGCGAAGGGCTCATTCTGTTGAAGCTTCACGCGCTGCCCGACCTCTACCGCCGGGGGGACCTCGCGCGCGCGGCGCTCTTCGAGACCGACATCCTCATGCTGCATCAGGGCGTCGAGGTCGACGACGCCGCCCTGCTCGACGAGCTCGCGGCGCATCGACCACCGCACGACATCGCGGAGCTCCGGCGTATCCTCGACGAGCAGCGCTCGCGAAGACGCTTCGTCTGAAGAGCTGCCCGCGGCCGCGCGGCGGGGACCGTCAGGGGCGCGGCGGGAGCAGGCAGCCGGGGTTCATGATGCCCTGCGGGTCGAGGCGCTCCTTCGTCGCGACGAGCGCGGCCTCGAAGAGCGCGGGGCGCTCGCGCTCGTACCAGGGACGATGGACGCGTCCGACCGCGTGGTGGTGCGTGACCGTGCCGCCGTGCGCGAGGATGGCCTCCATCGCCGCGGTCTTGATCGCCGTCCACTGCTCGATCTCGGCGCCGACGCGGCCGGGCGCGATGAACGTGTAGTAGGGCGCGGGACCGTCCGGATAGACGTGGGTAAAGCGGCAGGTCACGAGGCCGGCGCCGCAGACCTCGCTCATCGCGTCCTCGACGGCCTTGGTGACGGCGGCGTGGAGCTCGGGGAAGCGCTCCCACGTGCACGCGGTCTCGAAGGTGTCGCAGACGACGCCGAGGCTCACGAGCGCGCTCTGCAGGTACGGCGCGTCGAAGAAGGAGCGCTTCCAGCTGGAGGCGTCGGCGGCGTCGTGGGCGATGTCCGGCAGCTCGCTCGCCGGCGGGACCGAGGGCGGTGGCTGCGACGACAGCGCGTGGGGGCGCATCGAGTAGACGACGTCGGTCGAGTACATCGGCTCCTCCTCGCAGCTGCCGCCGAGGTCGGTCGCGATCGACAGCGCCCGCTCCATCCACGGCTCGAGCGGGTGGTCGGCAGACTCGAACGCGAGGAGCAGGACCGAGCGGCCGTCGGCGGCGACGCGGTGGAGCAGGGCCTCCTTCTCGTCGAGGAGGCGGCAGTTCGACGGGAAGAGGCCGGACTGCGAGAGCGCGCGCGTCGCGATCACGCCCTCGGCGAAGCGCGAGAAGCGCACGCTCGCGGACGCGCGCCAGCGCGGGCGCGGCTGCACTCGCATCCACGCCTCGGTCACGATCCCGAAGACGCCCTCGGAGCCGAGGAACAGCCGCTCCGGCGCCGGTCCCGCGCCCGAGGCGGGGAGGCGCCGCGTCTCGATGACGCCCGCGGGCGTCACCACGCGCAGCGACTGCACCAGGTCGTCGATGTGCGTGTAGAGCGTCGCGTAGTGACCTCCGGCGCGCGTCGCGATCCAGCCGCCGAGCGTCGAGAGCTCGAAGCTCTGCGGGTAGTGGCGGAGCGAGAGCCCTTGCGGCGCGAGCTGCTGCGAGATCCTCGGCCCGCTGGCGCCGGCCTGGATGCGGGCCGCGCGCGACGCCGTGTCGATCTCGAGGACCCTGTCCATCCGCGAGAGGTCGACGCACGCTGTGCCGCGGTGACGTCCGCCGGGGCGATGCTCGACGCCTCCGACGACGTTCGTCCCGCCGCCGTACGGCACGAGCGCGACCCCCTCGGCCTCGCAGAAGCGGTAGAGGAGGACGACCTCTGCCTCGTCGTTCGGGTAAAAGACCCAGTCGGGCGCCGCCGCGAAATCCCCCGCGAAGCCGCGGACGAGATCGCGGTAGCCGCGGCCGTAGGTGTGCGTCGCGCGCTCGCGGGCGTCGGTCGTCCCGAAGCCGCGCAGCTCGACCGGGGGAGCGTAGCGCGGCGCCGGGAGGCTCAGCGCGTCGACCGACGGCAGCGCGCGGAGCGAAGGCTCGCTCCCGAAGACAGCGCCGATCCGCGAGGCGAGCGCCTTCCGAGCATCGCTATCCGGGAACCTGTCCTCGTAGCCCCAAGCCCAGAAGCTGCGAACACGTGCCATTTCACCGCGAGGCTAACAGAGCCGCCAGCGAAGGGTAAGAAGCTCGCTCTTTACGGCCATTTTCGGGCACCGTTCGACGTCGGTGCGTCGCCCGCCGGAGGATGTAGATTCGAGGCGTGGGCACCGTCACTCCGCCACGACCCCATCCCCGAGCCGCGGCTGCTCCCGGGCCGAGCCGCGCGATCTCGCTCAACCTCGACGGCGGCGAGCACGACACGGAGCCGGAGGAGCTCTACGCGCTGGCCGATCTCGTCCACGTCGCGTGCGGCGGACACGCAGGCGACGATGCGTCGATGGGCCGCGTCGTCGAGGCCTGCCAGCGGAGCGGGACCGCGATCGGAGCGCACCCCTCGTACGTCGACCGTGAGGGCTTCGGTCGCCGCGTGCTCGTGGTGGAGCCTGCCGAGCTGGCCACGCAGATCGAGGCGCAGTGCACACGCCTCCGCGCGATCGCCGAGGCGCGCGGCGCGGCCGTGACCTCGGCGAAGCCGCACGGCGCGCTCTACCACGCGGCCCACGCCGACGCAGAGGTCGCGCGGGCGTGCGTGACGGGCATCGGCCGCGCGCTCGGGCCGGTCGCCGTCGTCGGGCTCGCGGGCGGCGCGCTCGAGCGCGCCGCGGCGGAGGCGGGGCACCCGTACCTGCGCGAAGCGTTCGCCGACCGAGGCGTTCGTCCCGACGGCACCCTCGTCCCGCGCGGGGAGCCGGGCGCCGTCCTCGACGATCCCCACGCCGCCGCCGCCCGCGCGCGCACGCTCCGCGCGAGCCAGACGGCCGAGACGCTCTGCGTTCACGCCGACACCCCTGCCGCGCTCGCGATCGCGCGCGCGGTCCGTCGGGCGCTCGACTCGTGACGCCGTTCGGCGACCGGGCCGTGCGCTTCGCTGTCCCCGAGGGCGCCCCTCGGCGGCGGCTCGTCGCCGAGCTCTCGGCGATCCCGGGCGTCCGCGACGTGGTCCTCGCCGAGGAGATCGGCTGCGCGGTCTTCGACGAGGTCGAGGGCGCCGACGGCGGGGCGCGCGCGGAGGTGGCCGCGCGCCTCGCGTCCCGGCCGGAGACGGAGCGCGACGATCCGGGCCGAGAGCACGTGATCCGCGTCGTCTACGACGGCGACGACCTCGACGACGTCGCCCGCGCGCTCGGCAAGCACCGGCGTGACGTCGTCGCCCTCCACGCGGGCGCCCGATACCGCGTCGCGATGCTGGGGTTCATGCCCGGCTTCGCGTACCTCGCGGGGCTGCCACCCGAGCTCCGGCTGCCGCGACGCGCGCCTCGGCCGCGCGTGCGGGCAGGGAGCGTCGCGATCGCTGCAGACTACACGGGGATCTACCCGTTCGCCTCACCGGGCGGCTGGCATCTCCTCGGGCGCGCGGTCGACTTCGCGCCGTTCAGCGGGGGCTCCGCCGCCGCCCCCGACGGGCGCGCCGTCCTCGCGATCGGCGATCTCGTCCGCTTCGCGCCGGCCGCCGAGCTCGCGCCGGCGCGCGCCTCCGAAGCTCCCGCGCGCGGCCCCGAGCAGCAAGACACGCGCCGGCCCAGCCGCGCGCCAGCGGCGGCCGAGGCGAGCGCCCCGCCGCCACGTCCCCACCTCGAGATCACGCGCGCCGGCGGCGTCGCGATCCTCGTCGACGGCGGCAGGCCGGGACGGATGCGCGACGGCGTGCCGCCCGGCGGCCCCCTCGCCCGCGCCCGCTTCGACCTCGCGAACCACGCCGCCGGGAACGCGGCCGGAGCGTGCGCGATCGAGCTGTCGGGCACGCTCGAGGTCACCGCGCGTGGCGGGCGGGTCACGATCGCCGACGACGTCGCCGGCGCCGTCACCCTCGGCGACGGGGAGCGCCACGTGGTCTCGACCGAGGGGCGCGCCCGAGCCCGCTACCTCGCGCTCGCCGGCGGGATCGAGGCGCCCGTCGTCCTCGGCGGGCGCGGCGCGCTCCTGGTAGCAGGGATCGGAGCCCTCCTCCGCCGCGGCGCTCGACTCACACCGCTAGAGAGCGCGACGCCCGCGGAGGACGGCGCCCCGCCCGCCGGGTCCTCGACCGCGGCCGAGGGTTCGAGCGCACCGCACGACTCCTTCGACGACGCGCCTCCGATCCTGCTCATGCCGGGCCCCGACGCCTCCGACGCCTCGCGCGATGCGCTGGCGAGCCGGCTGTTCCGCGTCTCCGCCGCGTCGGATCGGACCGGCACGCGGCTCGACGGGCTCGCGCCGAGCACGACGGACATCGCGTCCCACGCGCAGCGCTCCACGCCGATGGTGCTCGGAGCGATCGAGCTGACGCCGTCTGGGCTCATCGTGCTCGGCCCCGACCACCCGACGACCGGCGGCTACCCGGTGGTGGCTGTCGTTCGCTCCTCGTCGCTCGATCGCTTCTTCGAGCGGCCGATCGGCGCACCGGTTCGCTTCGTCTTTTCCTGAGCGGCGGCGAGGACATCCCCGCGCGACCGACGCGCCAGCGCGCATCGCACACGCCGCCCTGCGCGCCTACATTCTCGCCCCAAAGAACGACCGCGCCAACGGAGACGTGGACGGAGACTTGCCTCAACCGGACGAACGAGGCCACAACGGCAGCGTGAGATCGGGGTTCTTCGTCCTGTTGCCCGTGTTGGCCCTGTCGGCGGCGTGCGAGTCGAGCACGTCGGACCGCGCCGTCGCGACGTCCGCCGAGACCAACATCGTCACGCCGAAGGTGGCGTGGCCGGCCGCCAAGGTCGACGCCCGCGCGTTCGCCGCGCTCGGCGACGCGACGCGCGCGAGCGAGCTCGCGAGCCGCTCCCCGGTGCCGATCCTCGCTCCGACGAGCGTGACGTTCGAGCGACCGACCTTCGTCGTCGGCGCCGAGTTCTACGCGCTGACCGGGCGCGTCGCCGGCGCGACGATCGCCATCCAGGGCACGCGCGCGGCGCACCCCTACGAGGACGTCCCGCCGATCGCGGGCGACCGCACCCTCCGCGGGCAGCGCGGCTTCGTCTCGCTGAACGAGAGCATCCGCACGACGTCGTGGATCGAGAACGGGGTCGCGTACTCCCTCGACATCGAGTGCGCGGCCCCCGCCGACGCGCGCTGCGCCGAGGAGACGTTCGCCCTCGACGTCGTCGAGCACCTCGCCTTCGCCGGTGGAGCGTCGCGATGATGCGCCGGATCACCTCCGCGCTCGTGCTGGCGACGAGCATGACCCTCGCCAGCTCGGCCGCCGCCGAAGACACGTTCACCTTCGAGCCGGCCGGCGCGCTCGCGCCGACCTCGGGCACCGGACGCGAGGACGACCGCGTCTACGTCCCCGCGATGCGCTTCCCGATCGAATCGGGCCCGGCGTACGCGAACTCCCAGGTCTGGGGCCACGGCGGCAACAGCGGGCCAAAGGGCTCGGGCCAGTGCGACGCCGAGAACTACTCCTACCCCTGGCGCGACAACTACTGCGAGTCGCGCTCCTGGGCGATGCCGCTCTGCCCCTCCGGCACCGGCCATCAGGGCCAGGACATCCGCGCCGCGACCTGCGAAAAGGACGTCCACTGGGTCGTGTCCGCCAGCGACGGCACGGTCACCAACATCGGGTCCTACTCGGTCTACGTCACGGCGAGCGACGGCACGCGCTTCGACTACCTCCACATGAGCGAGGTGACGGTCAAGGAGGGCGACGACGTCAAGCGCGGCCAGCGCCTCGGCAAGGTGTCGAACCAGTTCGGCGGCACGCCGACCACCGTGCACCTCCACTTCAACATCCGGCAGAACGTCGCGGGCGTCGGCTTCGTCTTCGTGCCGCCGTACGCGTCGCTCGTGGACTCCTACAAGGAGCTCTTGAACCCGACGCCTCCGCCGCCCGACCCGCCGCCGACGGCCGCGCCGGCCGCGCCGCCGCCGCCGAAGGAGCCGACCTCGCAGGAGCTCCCGGCGGAGCCGGAGCCGGAGCCCCAGATGGTCGACTCCGGCTGCGCGAGCGCGCCGGCGTCGACGTCGACCGGGGCCCTCGCGCTCGTGCTCGGCGTGACCGTCGCCGGCGCGATTCGCCGGCGCGCCGGCCGCCGCGCGGCGCGTTAGACTCCAGGCGTGCGAAGGCGCCGCTTCGGTCCGCTCGAGGTCGACGTGCCCGTGATCGGGCTCGGGACCTGGCAGATGGAGGCCGACGATCGCGAGAGCGCGGTCGTCGCGATCCGGCGCGCGATCGATCGGGGGATGACCCACATCGACACGGCGGAGCTCTACGGGCGGGGCGCCGTCGAGGACATCGTCGGCGAGGCGATCGCGGGCATCCGCGGTGAGGTGTTCCTCGCGTCGAAGGTGCACCCCGATCAGGCGACCTACGCGGGCACGCTCCGCGCCTGCGAGAAGAGCCTCCGGCGCCTCCGCACGGACCGGCTGGACCTGTACCTCCTCCACTGGCGGGGCTCGCAGCCGCTCGAGGAGACGTTCCGCGCCTTCGACGCGCTCGTGCAGGACGGGAAGATCCGCGCGTGGGGCGTGAGCAACTTCGACATCGCGGACCTCGAGCGCGCGCTCGAGATCGCGGGCGAAGGGGTCATCGCCTGCAACCAGGTGCTCTACAACCTGCAAGAGCGCGACGCGGAGCACCTGCTGCAGGTCTTCTGCGAGCGCCACCGGATCGCCTTCGTCGGCTACAGCCCGCTCGGGTCGGGGCAGTTCCCGCGCCCGGGCAGCTTCAAGGGCGACGCGCTCGCGGGGATCGCGAGCGGCCACGGCGTCACCGCGCGCGCGGTGGCGCTCGCGTATCTCGTGCGCCGCCCCGGCACGTTCACGATCCCGAAGACGGCGAACGCCTCACACGTCGACGAGCTCGCGCTCGCCAGAGACCTCGTCCTCGATCCGGAGGAGATCGCGACGCTCGAGTCGATCTTCCCGCTCGCCCCGCCGAAGTCCGAGATCCCGTACGTCTGAGCCCGGCGACGATCAGGGCTTCGGCGCGCCGCGCTTCGCGGCCCGCACACGGCGCACCGGCTCCTCGAGCCAGTCGGCGAGGAGCCGGACCCACGGGTCTCCGCGATCGAGATCGCGGAGCGCGTCGTCGAACGAAAGGCCGCCCGCCGCGCGCCCCGCGGGAGAAAAGAGCGCCGCGAACGCGCGCCGGAGGGCCGAGACGGACGCGGGGGGAACACCGCGGCGCTCGAGGCCGACGACGTTGAGCGCGCGGACGCGCGCGCGGTCGCCCTGGACGATGACGAACGGTGGGACGTCGCGCTCGCACATCGCGCCCGCGGCCACGAACGCCCCCTGCCCCACGCGCAGGTGCTGGGCGACGCCGGCGAGCCCGCCGAACGTGACCCAGTCGTCGATCGACACGTGACCGGCGAGCTGGACGCCGTTCGCGATCACGCACCGCGAACCGACGACGACGTCGTGCGCGACGTGACAGCCGGCCATGAAGAGGTTGTGCGATCCGATCCGCGTCACGCCGTCGGCGCTCGACGTGTTGACCGTCACGCTCTCGCGGAACACGTTGTGGTCGCCGATCTCGAGCCCCTGGCGCGCGCCGACGCACTCCTGACCCTCGCGGACCTGAGCGTGGCCGCCGACGACGGTGAACGGGTGGAGCACGTTGAAGGCGCCCAGCGTGGTGTTGCCGGCCACGACGACGTGGCTGAGGAGGCGCGTGCCGGCGCCGATCCGCGCGCCGGCGGCGACGCGGCAGAACGGGCCGATCTCGACGTCGGCGGCGAGCTCCGCGCGGCGGTCGACGATCGAGCTCTCGTGAACCGCGGGCGCCATGCTGCTCCTCGATCCCTACTCGTTCCTGGCGCCGGATCAATCCGGTTCCGCGCCGTCCGGCTGGGCTCCGGGCCGCCGGGCGATGAGGCGCGCGCTCCGAAGCTCAGTCCTCGCCGCGCGGGATCGGCGGCGCGCGGCGGGGACGCTCGGACGCGGGGGCTCCGGAGGCCGACGTCGCCCCCGCGGCTCCGGGCGGCGACGCGGTGACCGTCGCACCGCGCGCCGAGGTCGCGCCCACCGCTCCGGGCGGCGTGCTCGTCCCGGTCCGCGCCGGATCGAACGGCGGGCTCGTCGCGGCGCTCCGCTGCGCGGCGGGCGGGGACGGCGTGCCGTCGTTGCCCACGAGGCGATAGAGCTCCGCGAGCGCGCGGAGCCAGCGGTGCCGCGGGACCGCGGGGTAGCCGGCGACCGTCGCGCCCGCGGCGACGTCGCCGATGACTCCGCTCTTCGCCGCGATCCGCGCGCCGTCCCCGACGGTCAGGTGATCGGCGATGCCGACCTGCCCGCCGACGAGGACGCCGCGGCCGATCACGACCGAGCCGGCGAGGCCGCTCTGCGCGGCGATGATCGTGCCCTCGCCGATCTCGCAGTTGTGGCCGACGTGGACCTGCGCGTCGAGCTTGGCGCCGCGCCGGATGATCGTCGGGCCGATCGTCCCCGCCGCGATCGTGCAGAGCGCGCCGATGTGGACGTCGTCCTCGATCACGACCCCGCCGAGCTGGGGGATCTCGCGCGACTGGCCGTCCGGCCCGGTCACGAAGCCGAAGCCGGCCGCGCCGATGACGGCGCCGGGCGCGATGGTCACGCGCTCGCCGACGACTACGCGCGGCAAGAGGTGGACGCCGGGGCCGATGCGGCAGTCGGAGCCGATCACCGGCGCGTCGGGCGCCGCGTCACCCGAGTCGAGCAGCTCGGCCATCGCCCACGTCGCGTGCGCGTGGAACCACCCCGGGAGCGACGCCACGTCCTCGCGAACGGCGAGCGCCTCGTCGACGAGGAGCATGGCTCCGCGCGCGACGGCGAGCTCCGCGTCCTCGACGTAGCGCGCGTTCAGGAGAACGGTGAGATCGCCGGCGCCGGCGCGGCGGATCGGGACGAGCCTTCGGACCGTCCCCTTGACGCCGTTGCGGAGCGCCCCCCCGTGCCGTGCCGCGACGTCGCCGATCGCCCGCGGAGCGAGCGGGACGCCGATCACTTCTTCTGCTGAGGAGCCGGCGCGCCGGTCGCGGGCGCCGCCGGGGCCGCGCCACCGGAGCCGCTGTTGTACATCTGGATGCAGCGATCGGTCAGGTCGAGGTCGCCGCGGACGTAGGCGACGGTGGCCTTGTCGACGACGAGGTCGATGTTGTCGCTCGTGGCGAGCCGCTTGATGATCGACATCACCTTCTCGAAGACCGGATCCGTCAGCTCCTTCTGCTTCTTCTCGAGCTCCTTGTTGTACTCGACGAAGATCTGCTGAAGATCCATCATCTGCTTCTGCCACTCCCCGACGCGCTTCTCGAGCGCGTCCTTCGGGAGCACCTTGGCCTGCTTGTCGATCTCCTCGCGCTGCCGCTGGAGGTCGTTCTGCTTCTTGTTCAGCTCCTGCTGCTTGCTGTCGAACAGCTTCTTCAGCGTGGCCTGAGCGCGGAGGCCGTCCTCCGTGCTCGCGACGGCGCGCTGAACGTCGATCACCGCGACCTTCTGCTGGGCGCTGGCGGCGCCCGCGAGGAGGAAGAACGCGAGGGCGAGCGCGGAGGAGACGAGGGCCGAGACGATGCGGTGACGAGTCATGATGGGGCGGGGTAGCGAATGCGGCTTCCAGGGTCAAGCAAGCTCCACGCGGACCCCGCACGGAGCGATCCCGCGCGGTTCGTCGGCCGGCGCCCGGGCGCCGGGACCACCGGTGCGCCATCGAGCCCAGCCGGGAGCCGGCGAAGGGCCCCCGCACCCCCGCCCGAGCCCCGGAGGAGACGGCCCCCGGCCTGGAGGCGACCTCAGCGCGAGCACCTCCGCTGAGAACGTCCGGAGCGTCGGGCCCCCTCCGGCGTGGCGCGCGACGAGAACCGTGGTTTACACCGGTCCCGGCAATCCGGTCCTACGGTTCACGCCCCTCCGCTGGCCGCGCGTCGTTTTTCGCGCAAGAAGTATGGGGATCGCCCGCGTGGACCAGATGGCACGGCACGTGGATACTTGGAGGACGGCACCCGCGCCCGACGGCAGCGGCCCCGGAGGAACTCGCCCATGACGTCTCGCTTCTCTTCGGCCCTGGTGATCGGCGTGCTCGGCACGCTGGGCGTCGTCGCGTGGAGCGGTTGCGGTCCGGGCGACGAGAGCCGCTACTACTGCGACTCGACCGGATGCTTCACGTGCGACGCCTACGGGTGCTCGCCGGTGACCGCTCCGGCCCGCCCGACCTGCACGGGGAACGCGAGCTGCCCCCCGGGCCAGGTCTGCACCGCCACCGGCTGCACCTCCCCGTGCGATACCGACGCGGCCTGCCCGAAGGGCGAGACCTGCCAGTCCGGCCTTTGCTCGCCGCCGGGCACCGACCCGGGCCCGGTCAAGGAGTGCACCACCAAGGCGGACTGCTCCGGCGACGCGACCTGCAACGCCGGCAAGTGCGAGGCCTGCGGCGGTACCGCGGGCCCCTGCCCGTGCGCGACCAGCGCCGACTGCTCCGGCGGGCTCACCTGCGTGGCCGGCGCCTGCACCGCGCCCGAGAACGCGTGCCAGTACTCGAGCGAGTGCGGCGACGGCAAGGTGTGCGCCGAGGGCCAGTGCCTCATCAGCTGCGAGTCCGCGCCCTGCGGTGACGGGTTCACGTGCGACAAGGGCGTCTGCCAGCCCTCGACCGGCGGCCCCGGTAATCCCGCGTGCACGGGCGACGCGCAGTGCACCGATCCGGCGACCCCGAGCTGCGTGAGCGGCTCGTGCGTGAAGACCTGCGCCGCCGACCCGGAGTGCGGCGCCGGCAGGTACTGCAACCAGGGCGCGTGCGTCGCCGACACACGCCCGACGCCGAACTGCACCGGCGACGCGCAGTGTGGTGGAACGGCCGCGACGCCGAAGAAGTGCCTCGGCGGCTTCTGCAAGTTCACCTGCACCTCGGACCAGCACTGCCGCACGATCGACAACCGCATCGGCTACTGCGCCAAGGACGGCGTCTGCCGGACGGCCTCCGAGGCCAACGCGTCGTGCGTCGGCGCCGGCGCGTGCGCAGACGGCAAGGTGTGCATCGACAACCAGTGCCGCTGATCCCGGTCGCGCTCGACGACGGCTCGACCGTCAGTCGCGCTCGACCTGGACCGTGACGTACTCGACGGTGAAGTGCTCGCGAAGCGCGGCGGCCGCCTTCGCGCCGAGCTCGGGATCGGTCGACGTCGTCCGCACGTGCGCGGTGATCGCGTCGTGCCCCGTCCCGAGCGACCACACGTGCAGCGCGTTGACGCCGGTGACGCCCTCGGTCGCGAGGAGCACGTTCTCGACCTCGTCGACCGGCAAATGGAGCGGCGCCGCCTCGAGCAGCACGAGCCCCGCATCACGGAGCAGCCGGAGCGCCCCGATCAAGAGGATGGCGACGACGACGAAGCTCGCCAGCGGATCGACGATCGGCGGCGCCCCGAGCCGAATCGCGAGCCCCGCGACGAACGCCGCGAACGATCCGAGCGCATCCCCGAGCAGATGGAGCCACGCCCCACGCAGGTTGAGCTGATGCCCCCGCGCCGCGCTCGCATCGCGATCCTCGTGCCCGTGCCCGTGCCCGTGCCCGTGCCCATGCCCGTGCCCGTGCCCGTGCCCGGCATCGTGCTCCCCGTGCCCGTGCTCCCCGCCGTCGCCTTCCGCCGATCCCGCCGCCCGCGCCGCATGCTCGTGCGCGTGCCGCTCCCCGTCGCCATGCGCGTGCCCGTGCCCGTGCCCGTGCCCGTGCCCGTGCCCGTGCCCGTGCCCGTGATGCCCCATCACGCCGTGAAG
>JAHBWA010000145.1 GCA_019637195.1 Labilithrix sp.
CCCGTCGGCGAACGCGACGACGAGCGCGCCGCGCAGCGCCGCCATCCGTCGGGCCTGCGGGAGCCGATCCACGAGCGAGCGCACGTAGCGGTCCGGCCCGAGCTCGCTCATCTTCGAGATCTCGGACTCGACGATGGCGCCGAGGGCGATCGCCGGGAACTCGTCGCCGACGAGCGAGCCCAGCCGCGAGCTGAGGGCCCCGATTTCGCGCTCGGAGACGTCTCCGTCGGCGGCGGCGAGCAAGACGCAGAGCCCGATCTCGGCGTGGCGTGCGGGGTCGTTGACGCTGGGATGCTGCATCGATCGAGGGAGGGGCGCCTCAGCCGGAGGTTAGCGAACCGCGGCGTCTCCTGACCAGCGTTCACGCACCGCGCGGTGGTGGTTCTCGTCGCCGGCGACCGGCGCGAGCCGTTCGGCGCCGGCGGTCGAGCCTGCTGCGCGCGTCGGCGCGCGCGTTGCAGCCTCGCCGACCTCCGGCCGACCATGACGCGAGCGCCCACCGTCCACCGCCTCGTCCTCGTCGCGATCACGGCCGGGCTGGTGAGCTGCGGCGGCGCTGCGGGCGACGACGGGGACGGCGAGGCGAGCGTGCCCGGCCCGCGCGACCTCGACGGCGTCGCTCGCGCGGGAGAAGAGCGAGCGCCACCGGGGTACGACGCGCGCGCGGTCAGCGCGAGGCTCGAGCGGGGCCCGCGCACGAGCGTGTCGTCGACCGCGACCGCCGAAGGCGGCGTCCGCTACGTCGCCGGGGTGTTCTCCGGCACGATTCGCCTCGGCGAGGTCGAGCTCACGAGCCGGGGCGGGGACGACGTCTTCGTCGCGCGCGTCCTGCCGGACGGCGCGGTGGCGTGGGCGCACGGGCTCGGCAGCGACCGCGACGAGAGCAGCCCGAAGGTGACCTTCTCCGACGACCGCGTGAAGATCGTGGCGATGACCGACGGCGCGGCGGACTGCGGGCTCGGGCCGCTCAACGCCTGGAGCTCGGAGACGTTCTTCCTCTGCACGTTCAGCGCGGGCGGCGCGCCGCTCAACGGCGCCTCGTTCCCGACGGGGCGCCGCTGAAGGGGGAGGCGGCGTCACTCCTTGCGCATCACGACGCCGCGCGCGGTCTCGGCGAAGGCGTGATCGGGGAGATCCTGGATCGCCGCGTTCAGCTGCCAGTCGCCCGAGAAGAGGATGACGGGACGTCCGCGGACGTCGACGACGACGAGCCCCGGGCGCGCGCGCGTGAGCGCCTGGAGATCGACCTCGCCGCCGTCTTTGCGCGTGATCCAGCGCGCGTGCATCACGTTGATGCCCTCGTAGCGGACCTCGACCTCGTACTCGGCCTTCAGGCGGTGCTTGACCACCTCGAGCTGGAGCTGCCCGACGGCGCCGAGCACGATGTCGCCCATGCGCGCGTCCGGCGGCCGGTAGAGCTGGATGGTGCCCTCCTGGGCGAGCTGCTCGATGCCCTTCTGGAGCTGCTTGCGCCGGAGCGGATCGGCCATCACGAGCCGCGCGAAGTGCTCGGGCGCGAAGCTCGGGATCTCGTCGAACGTGAACTCGGGGCCGTCGGTGAGCGTGTCGCCGATCTCGAAGACGCCCGGATCGTAGACGCCGAGGACGTCGCCGGCGAAGGCCTCGTCGACGACGCTGCGCTCCTGGGCGACGAACTGCGTCGGGTTGGCGAGGCGGATCTCGCGCTTCGTCCGCACGTGCTTCACCTTCATCCCGCGCTCGAAGCGGCCCGAGCAGACGCGGACGAACGCGACGCGGTCACGGTGCGCGCGGTCCATGTTCGACTGGATCTTGAAGACGAAGCCCGAAAAATGTGGGTCGGTAGCCTCGAGATCGCCGCCCGTGGTCGCGCGCGGCGGGGGCGCGGGCATCAGGTTGCAGAACGTCTCGAGGAAGGCCTCGAGCCCGAAGTTGTTGATGGCGCTGCCGAAGAACATCGGCGAGACCTCGCCGCGCTGGAAGCGCTCCTCGTCGAACGCGTCGCCCGCCGCCTCGAGGAGCTCGGCCTCGTCGCGGAGCTGCTTGTAGCCTTCGGCTTCGAGCTCCTTCTCGAGCATCGGATCGTCGAGGCCCGTCGTCTTCACCGGCGGCTTCTCGGCTCCCGACGCGGCGCTCGACGAGGCGTCGTGCGCGTCGAACAGGTACACGCGGTGCTCGATGCGGTGGTAGACGCCGCGGAACGTGCCGCCGCGGAAGATCGGCCAGGTGATCGGGAACACGCCGATGCCGAGGACGCTCTCGACCTCGCCGATCAGCTCGAAGGCGTCGCGCCCCGGGCGATCCATCTTGTTCACGAACGTGAAGATCGGGATCTCGCGCTGCTTGCAGACGCGAAAGAGCTTCTTGGTCTGCGCCTCGACGCCCTTCGCGCAGTCGAGCAGCATCACCGCGCCGTCGACGGCGTGCAGCGTGCGGTAGGTGTCCTCGCTGAAGTCCGCGTGGCCGGGCGTGTCGAGCAGGTTCATCTGCAGCCCGCGGTAGGGGAACTGGAGGACGCTCGTCGTGATCGAGATCCCGCGCTCGCGCTCCATCTCCATCCAGTCGCTGACGGCGGCGGCGCGACCGCGCTTGGCCTTCACGGCTCCCGCGAGCTGGATCACTCCGCCGTAGAGCAGGAGCTTCTCCGTGAGCGTCGTCTTGCCCGCGTCCGGGTGGGAGATGATGGCGAACGTCTTGCGGCGGTTCACTTCCTGAACGCGCCGCGCTGCGGCCGGATCGTGACTCACGTGCGCGGGCTCTCTTCGGGGTGGGGGCTGGACGCGGGGGCGTCCGGCGGAGACGCGGGCGCCGCGGCCTCCGGCGCAGGGGGCCGCTTGGGCGCGCTCTTTCGAGCCAGGACCTTCGGGTCACGCGTCGACCCGACGGACTGGCGGCACATCTGGCAACGATAGACGACGTGGTCGGGCTTGGGGGTGATCCCGAACATGCTGAGGAGGATCCATCCCCAGAGGGTGTACTCGGGCTCCTCCGCGACGAGCTCGTGCTCTTTCGTGTGCCCGCACCGGCAGGTGCGCAGTGGACGCGCCATGGGCACTCCTATAGTTCTAGCCGCGTTGGGGGGAAAGGGGCCTCTGGCTCGCGGCACGCGCGATGCATCGTGCCGCGGAGAGGGCGCGTCATGAGCGAGCGCGTGCACGACCAACAAGCGCCGCCGCCGGAGGTCGCGGTGACGCCGCCGCCGGGCGACGCCGGCGAGCACTGGCGAGGGTATCCGGGGGAGCCGGAGGCCTCGAGCTACGGCGTCCCGGCGCGCTCGAGCTACGGCCTGCTCTTCGCGCTCCTGCTCTTCGGGGCGATGCTGGTCGCCCTGGCGTTCATGACGATGCACGATTGGTAGGCCCGGGGGCCGGCCGCCGGAGTCCGGCCTCGGCGCGGAGAGGGTAGGCATCCGCGCCCCAGCACGACTATCCTCCGCGCCGATGAAGCGCGTAGCCGGATCCCTGGTCCTCGTTCTCCCGCTCCTGTTCGCCTGCGACGACCAGGAAAAGAAGAAGGCGGAGCTCCTCGCGAAGACCGGCAGCAGCGCGTCGGCGTCTGCTCCGCTGCCGACGATCGCCCCGGCGGCGTCTTCCGCCCCGTCGCCCGCGAAGCCGCCCAAGGACTGCGGGACCGGTCCGGAGATCGCCCTCGACGATCCCGACCTCGAGGCGGAGATCCGGCTCAAGCTCAGGAAGCCGAAGGAGACCAGCCCCGCGGCGCTCACCGCGAAGGACCTCGCCGCCGTGACGTCGCTCAACGTCACCAAGAAGGCCTCGCTCGACGAGCTCGATCCGTGCCTCTTCCCGAAGCTCGTCGGCCTCCGCTTCCTCTACTTGCCGAAGGGCTCGTACCGCGACCTGTCGCCGATCGCGAACCTCACCAAGCTCGAGGCGCTCCGCGCGTCGATCAGCGAGGTCGAGGACCTCAAGCCGCTCGAGAAGCTCGTCATGCTCGATCAGCTCGACCTCGGGCGCACCCACGTGCGCGACATCTCGGTCCTCGGGAACCTCGTGAACCTCACGGAGCTCGCGCTCGACGACACGCAGGTCTCGGACCTGACGCCGCTCGCCAAGCTGACCAAGCTCGAGGTGCTCTCGATCAAGAACACGCTCGTCCAGGACGTGAGCGCGCTGAAGGACCTGAAGAAGCTGAAGACGCTCAACGTGCAGGGGACGGCCCTCACGAACCTGAACCTGCTCGACCCGCTCCGCGCGCGCGGGCTCAAGATCCAGACGAAGTAGCGCGGCGGCGAGGAGGAACGCGATGCGCACCGTCGTCGTCGGAGCCGGAGCGGCGGGGGCGGTCGTCGCGGCGCGGCTCTCCGAGGATGGGCGTCACGACGTCGTCCTCCTCGAGGCGGGCCCGGATTACCCGGAGGCGGCGGAGCGCGTCGAGACGCTCCCGCGCGATCTCGCCAACGGCAGGCGGAACGCGATGACGAGCCACGACTGGGGGCTCAGCTACCGCGCGACGAGCCACCGGCTGTTCAGCGCCCTCGACATGGCGTTCCCGCGCGGGCGCGTCGTCGGCGGCTCGTCGGCGGTGAACACCTGCATCGCGCTCCGCGGGCAACCGTTCGACTTCGACGAGTGGGCGGCGCTCGGCCTCCCCGAGTGGTCGTGGGACCGCTGCCTGCCGGCGTTCAAGCGGCTCGAGGACGACGGCGACTTCGACAACGAGTGGCACGGCAAGGGCGGGCCGATCCCGATCCGCCGGCACCCGCCGGAGGAGCTCGTGCCCTGGCAGGCGGCGTTCCTCGAGGCGTGCGCCGAGCTCGGGTTCCCGGCGTGCGACGACACGAACGATCCGACGAAGACGGGCGCAGGCCCGCACGCCATGAACAAGACGCGGGAGGGGCATCGCGTGAGCGCCGCGCGCGGCTACCTCGGCGCGAGCGTCCGGGCGCGGTCGAACCTCGCGATCGTCCCGCACGCGCTCGTTCGCCGCGTCCTCTGCGCCCACGGGCGCGTCCAGGGCGTCGAGATCGAGCGCCACGGGGCGGTGAGGGATCTCGCCTGCGATCGCGTGGTGCTCGCGGGCGGCGCGATCGCGACGCCGGGGATCCTCCTCCGGAGCGGCCTCGGCCCCGAGCGGGACGTCCTGCGCCTCGGCGTGAGGCTCGTCCGGGATCTGCCCGGTGTCGGCGCGCGCCTGCTCGATCATCCGGGCCTCGCGGTCTTCTTCCTCCCCGTCGAGAAGGGCCTCGCCTCGACGGAGCACCCTCTCGTGCAGACCGTGTGTCGCTACACGTCCGACGGGAGCGCGTGCCCGGACGACATCCAGCTGCAGCCCGGCTCGTGGATCCCTCTGCCGCACCTCCCCGTCGCCGGTGTCACGCTCGCGACCTGCCTCGGCAAGCCGCGCGGACATGGGAAGCTCCGCTACGACTCGGCGCACGCGTCGGCGCGGCCGCGGATCGAGACGGCGCTGCTCTCCCACGAGGCCGACCGCGCGCAGGCGCGCGAGGCGCTCCGCTGGATCGGGCGGCTCTCGCAGACCAAGGCGATCTCGGCGCTCGCGCGACCCGTGTATCCTTCACGTAAGCCGTTCGGGCCGGACGGCGAGCTCCGGGCGCCGCTCGAGCAGATCACGGGATCCGGCTACCACCCGAGCGGGACGGCGCCGATGGGGCCCGACGACGATCCGCTCGCCGTGACCGACGGGCGCGGTCGGGTGCGCGGCGTCCGAGGGCTCTACGTCGCCGACGCGAGCCTGATGCCGACGATCCCGTCGTCGAACACGCACCTGCCCACGCTCATGATCGGTGAGCGGATGGGGGAGTGGCTCCGCGACGATCCGTAGGAGCGAGGTCGCGCGGTGCGCACGCTCCGGCGAGGTGGCCGGCCGCGACGATCCGTGGAGCGTGGTCGCGCGGCGTGCGGGCTTCGGCGGAGAGGCACGCGACGATCCGCAGATGCATCGCCACGATCTCTCGACGGGCCGCCCGTCGGACGAGGCGTCGTCCGGTACGGCTGCGCATCGGATTGACGTCCGGCGGGGTAGGCTGGCGTACGCTGATCCCCGTGAGGTCGAGTCCTCTTCCGCTCGCCGCGCTGGTCGCGCTCGCGTCGCTCGCGCTCGCGTGTCGAGGCGCCGACGCCCGGCGAACCGACGCCCCTCGCGCCGACGCGGCACGCGCGGAGGCGCCGCGCGACGCCGCGAGCCGCGCCGCGGACGACGCCCCCCCTGCGGCTCCGTCGGCCGACGCCCCCGACGGCGCGCCGCTGCCCGACGCCGGCGACGTGGCGCCCGACGCGGGCGAGCCACCCACGGCGTTCGCTTGCCTGGCCGCTCACTACGCGGGTCGTGCGGCGCTCGGCGCGTCCGGCTGGGCGCTCGAGCTCCCCGGCGGAGCGCGGATCCCGTACGACGACGGGCGCGCGAAGCGGACCGCCGACCGGATCGCCTCGCCGGACATCGAGGACACGTTCGCGCTCGGCTATCCGACCGGGGCGATCGCCCCCGTCACCGATCCGGAGGACGATCCCGGGCGGGTGCGCGTGGAGCCGCTCTTTCGGGCGACCTACGGCGCGAGCGAGCGCGAAGTCTCGTCGGCGCTCGTCCCGGTGAAGCTCGCCGGCAAGACGGTTCGCTTCCACCGCCGCGCCGCGCCCGCGCTCGAGCGCGTCGGCGCACGGCTCGAAGCGCTCCTCGGGGACGAGCCGGCGCTGGGTCGCTTCCTTCGCGTCCTCGGCGGGACCTTCGCGTCGCGCCCGATCGCGGGGACGGAGCGAACGAGCGCGCACGCCTGGGGGATCGCGATCGACATCGACACGTCGCAGGCCGACTACTGGCGGAGCTCGCCGAAGCCAGGGTGGCGGAACCGGATCCCGCAGGCGATCGTCGACGCCTTCGAGGCCGAGGGCTTCGTGTGGGGTGGACGCTGGTTCCACTACGACACGATGCACTTCGAGTACCGCCCGGAGCTGTTCGACGGGCGCTGCCGCGCGCCTCGGCCTGGACGCTGAGCGTCCGCCGAGGCGCGGGCCGTCGTCGCGCCGCTACGGCAGCGGCCGACGCGCGTTCGGCTCGACGTTCAGCGCTGCGGCTTGGTCGCGCAGCCCGAGTCGCCGAGGCACTTGTTGAAGGCCACGCAGTCCTGGTTCGCGTTGCACGCGGTCGTGACCTCCTGACCGCAGGCCTGCTGGAGGCCTTGGGCGCACGTCGCGCACTTCGCGCTCGGCTGCGCGGGCGTCTCGGCGCAGTAGGTGTCGGCGCAGTCCTCTTGGCAGTTCTCGGCCTTGCAGGTGCACGCCTGGAGCGCGCCGATGTAGACCGCGCCGCCCGCTTGGTGGTCCGCGAGGCAGCACTGAGCGCACGCGTCTTGCGTCTTCGCCCCGCCGCAGCCCTCCTCCTCCTCGTCTTCCTCTTCTTCCGTGTCCTTGTCCTTGTCGTCCGCGGCCTTGCCGTCGGTCGCGCCGCCGTCGGACGCGCCGCCGTCGGAGCCACCCGTCGTGGTGGTCGTGGTCGTGGTGCTCGAGCACGCGATGACGAGGAGCGCGAGGGCGACGGCGATGGATGCAGACTTCATGTGACTAGGCCTCCAGGGAAGGCCGGCACCTTCGTCGCGATCGAGATCGGACGCAAGCGATCCGGCGCCGCCGGCCGTCTCCGTCACGTCTTCCGGCGGGTCGAAGGCGCGGCCGGGAGGCCTTGGAACAGGTCAGGGCAGGTTGAAGTCGGCGTAGATCGACGCGTGATCGCTCCCGGCGAAGCCCGAGTTGCCGTCACGGAGGACCGTCGCGCTCTTCGCGACGTACGCGGTCGCGCGAGAGGCGGTCGTGTAGATGTGATCGATCGCCTGTCGCTGGCCGCCGAAGGTGTAGGTGCCCTGCGACGCCTCGGGCAGGTCCTTGGCGACACGGACCAGGGCGCCGCCTTCCTCCATCGCCTCGAGGGTGTCGGAGCCGGGGACGTCGTTCAAATCGGCTCCGAGGAGCACCACGGCGCCCGTGTTGGCGGTCGCCGCCGCGAGCATGATCTCACGCGTGGCCTTCGCCTCGGCGAGGCGGCGCCCAGGATCGTCCTCGGCCTTCGAGCGAAAGTGCGCTGCGAAGGTGATCACGCTGTTGGAGCCGAGCGTCAGGTGGACCTCGGGGAGCTCGCGCGTGAACTGCGTCTTCGTCCCGTCGTCGCGCGTGAGGGGCGTGTCCTTGCGGTACGTCTTCACCGAGTCGAGCTTGCCGCGCGCGAGGACGCCGACGTTCATGCTCCCGGCGACGCCGATGTCCGCGAGGTAGCCGACCGGATACTCGAGCCCCGCGGACTTGAGCTTGGCCTGGAGCGCGTCGAGGCAGTTCTGGTTCTCGACCTCGGCCAGCGTGATCACGTCGGCCTCGAGGCGCGCGAGGCCCTGCGCGAGCTCGGTGGTCCGCGCCTCGAACTCGGCTTCGGTCAAGACCTCCTCGAAGCCGCCGGACTCGCACCGGCCGGAGTCGCACGTGGTGTCGAAGTAGCGTCGCACGTTGAGGTGCCCGAGGCGAAGCACGCCGGGGCGGCGGGTCGTCGACGGATCGCCCCAGCCCGCGGGCGAGGCGCCGGAGTCACGCGTCGTGGTCGTCGGCGGGACCGACGGCGTCGCGACCTTCTGATCGTCGCAGGCGGGGAGCGCGACGAGGAGCAAGCCAAAAGCAAGGAGTCTCGGCACCCCTCAACGTTAGAGCCTTTCGGGCGCCTCGTCACTCCGCCCGCGCCCCCCCGCGCTGCGTCACTCGGGGCAGGCGGGATCGCGGACGCTGCGGACGTCGTCGATCGAGAGTAGCCCGGGCGCGCACGGTTCGCCGGCGGTCGCCGTGAGCTCGATCGAGGCGGGGAAGCCGCCGCGGCGCGCAGGGAAGCACACACGCGACTTGGTCCAGTCGGCGGCGGGGGGCAGGGCGACGCCGTTCGCGAAGTACGTGATCCCGCTGGCGGCGGTGGCCTTGTAGGACAGCTCGATCGCGGGGCCGCCGGCGCCCGCGCCGGCGCCGGCGAGCGTCGCGGTCGTGCGGACGCGCGTGGACTTGGCGCAGGTGTTCTGGCTCACGGTCGCGAACCCGCTGCCCGTGTTCGCGCTCGCCGGCGCGTTGCGGCGGAAGCCGACGAACCCGCCGTCCTCGGACGCGAGCCAGTAGCGGGCGGAGTCGGCGCGCTCGAAGCCGCCCGCGAGGAGGAGCGGATCGTCGCAGCCGGCGTCGTTCTGCAGCGTGAGGTCGTCGACGACGAACTCGTAGTCGTCGGGATCGCCGCAGGACCCGTCGGGTCGATCGTCCTCGAGCGCGAACGCCAGCGGGCCGGCCATGCCCTTGAGGTGCTCGGGCATGCACAGCGAGACCTTCTCGTAGACCGACGTGCCGGTGACCGTGCCGATGGGGTAGCCGTTGCCGTAGACGCGCATCCGGCGGTTCTGGGTGCCCTTCACGGTGAAGTTGAGCGCCGGCCTCTCGGGATCGGTGAGGCGTACGGAGAGCGCGCCGGTGAGCCGCGGCGCGTCGCAGCGGTTCGTGCTGTGGAGCCGTCCGCCGCGCGAGCCGCCGTTGCCGAGGCCCGCCGCGACCTCCGCGCCCGTGCCGCTCGCCGTCCAGCCGCCGGTGCCCTCGAAATCGCCGTTCGACACCAGACCGGGCATCGGGCACTCGGACGCGGGGACGATGTCGAGGTGATCGAGCGCGACCGACCTCACGCCGCTCGCGCAGCTCGTCGGGAAGAGCTCGAGCGCGACCGTGCCGCCGAACGCGCTCTCGCCGAGGCACATCCGCGCGGAGCCGTCCTGCATGAGCACGGAGATCGGCTCGACGCCGCGCTCGTCGATCCGGAGCGAGATCGGACGAAAGCAGGGGATCGGGATGGTCCCGATGAGCGTGATCTGGCAGCTGGCTCGGGCGAAGAGCTCCATCGCGAGCGGCTCGGCGCTGGCGGCCGCGGGCATCTCGATGGTCTGCTTCACCGCCGCCGCGCTGCAGGTCGCGGTCTTCAGCTCCGCCATGCCGGGGTTCTTGGCGCCGGCGGCCGCCTTGTCGATGGTGACGCCGCCCTCGAGCGTCCAGGCGCCGGCGGGCTCGTCCTCGAAGGTCGGATCGCGGATGACGCCGGCCCACGCGCAGTCGGGGCCGCTCTGGTCGTAGCCGACGACGCACTTGCAGGCCGGGGCTCCGCCGGAGTCGTCGCAGGTCGCGTGCTCCGCGCACTGCACGTCGGCGCACGTCGCCGCGCCGCACGCGCTCCCGACGGCGCACTCGGCGCACGTCGCGCCGGTCCAACCGGCTTCGCACACGCAGCGCGCGGCGCCGTCGTCGTCTACGCACGTCCCGTGCTCGCAGCGGGGCGCCCCCGCCGCGGCACAAGCGGGGCCGTCGACCTGTCCCGGCGGGCCGACTCCGTCGCCGCCCGCGAGCCCGTCGAGCGCGGCGCAGCCCGCCACGACGATCGCGAGTCCGAGGGCGTAGGGACGGGGCTTCACGCTCCGTGGAGTGTAGCCGATCGCGGAGAGCCGCGCCCCGCCGCGCGGGGGGCCGGCGGAGCCGCGTCACCGCTCGACCGCGGAGCCGCGTCACCGCTCGACCGCGGCGCCGCGGGCCGTGGCGGCGGCGCCGCCGGGCCGTCAACGGGCGCGACGACGGCGGACGCCCGCGAGGAGCGCGAGGCCGACCGAGACCCCGAGGACACCGCCGCGCGGCGCGCGGCTCGCCCCGACGGCGCACGCGGTGCAGCTCTCCTCCGGCGCCGGTTCGAGCCTCGGCTCCGCGCCCGCGCGGGCGAAGGCGTCCATCACGAGCTCCTTGAAGGGCGCGAGCTTCGTCGCGACGTTGTCCGCGTCGACGCACGTCGACGACGGGCCGCCGGCGTTCGGGTCGAGGCCGTTGCCGCCGCGCGAGACGACGCCGACGACGGCGCCGGTCGACTCCGCGAACACCGGGCCACCGCTGTCGCCGAGGCAGATGGACTCGTCGAACAGGAACTCGCTCTTGGTCAGGACGGGGATCGCGTCGTCCGGGCCGACGCGCTTCACGGTGACGCCGCCTCGCTGCTGGCGCGTCGTCGGCTCGACCTCGCCGAGCGAGACGCCCCAGCCAACCGTGAGGAGCTGCTCCCCGGCGGAGGCCTCGCCGTCGAGGCGGAGCGTCGCGATCGGCACGTCGACGATCGGCTCCTTCAGGAGGACGAGCGCGAGGTCGTGGTTGCAGAGGGTGCCCGACTTGTCGTCGATGATCTCGAGCCCTTGGCCGGCAGGCGCCCATTTCGTCATGTCGAGCGACGGTGGCGCCTGGCCGATGAAGGCCGGGCGATCCTTGCCGGTGAAGACGTAGAGGTTCGCCGGCTCGTGGTTCGCGATGACGCTGGCGCCGAGGAGCGGCGTGCCGTCGGAGTCGCACGCGACCTGGTCGTCGGTCGTCGCCACGCAGTGACGCGCCGTGAGCACGAGCCGCGGGGCGACGAGCGCCGCGGTGCAGATGCCGAGGCGACGGGGGCCGGACGGGTCCACGTGGAAGAGCATCACGGTGGAGTCCTGCGTCTCGTCCGAGGCGCTCCCTCCCACGACGGCCTGGCGGACGCGTCCGAGGCCTTCGCTGCCCGCGTCCGCGGCGCAAGCTGCCCCCACGAGGCCGAGCGCCACCACCGAAAACGCGCGCTTCGCGATCATGCTCGCCTCCATCCTAGCAAACCGCCGAACCGCGCGAGCCCTCGCGCGTCGCTCAGGGCTCCGGCTGGTTGACGAGCATCCAGTACATGCCGAACGTCTCGATGGCCTGGACGAACTTGTCGAACTCGACCGGCTTGACGATGTAGCTGTTGGCGCCGAGACGATACGCCTCGGTGAGGTCGCGGTCCTCCTTCGAGGACGTCAGGATGACGACCGGCATGGTGCGGGTTCGCTCCTCGCTCTTCAGCCTGCGGAGGACGTCGAGGCCGCTGACCTTCGGCAGCTTCAGATCGAGGAGGACGACGCGCGGCGGGGGCTTCGCGCTCGCGTCTGGGTGGAAGAAGAAATCGAGCGCCGCTGCCCCGTCCGCCAGCCGGTGGACGGCGTTCGCGAAGTTGCGGCGGTTGAGGGCGCGGAGCGTGAGCTCGGCGTCCTCGTCGCTGTCTTCTACGAGGACGATCTCGCACGGCAGGTTGGACATCAGGCTTGCCTCTCTCGCGGGAGCGCGAAGTGGAAGGTCGCGCCCACCCCTGGCGAGCCATGGGCCCAGACGCGCCCGCCGTGGCGGCGGACGATCCGGTCCACGAGCGCGAGCCCGACACCGGTGCCCTCGAAGCCGGGCTCGGAGTGGAGGCGCTCGAACACCTTGAAGAGCTTCTCCGAGTAACGCATGTCGAACCCGATCCCGTTGTCACTCACGCGGTAGACGACCTCGTCGTCGGTCGTCTCGCCGGCGACCTCGATGACGGCCGGCGAACGCCCACGTGAGTACTTTACCGCGTTCGCGAGGAGGTTACGCCAGACCTGATCGATGAGGCTCCTGTCGGCCGACGCCCGCGGGAGGGGCTCGATCCGGACCTCGTAGGCGCGCTCTTCCTCGGCCCGCTGCGCGTCGCCGAGCGCCTCGCGAGCCAGGGCGTCCATGTCGACGTCTTCGATCGCGAGGGTCTGTCTCCCGGTGCGCGAGAAGGCGAGGAGATCGTCGATCAAGAGCCCCATCCGCTGAGCGTTCTTGCGAACGACGCCGAGGAGCCGGCGCCCCTCGGCGCCGAGCTCGCTGGCGTGGTCCTCCTCGAGGAGCAGCGCGAACCCCGCGATCGCCCGCACGGGCGCGCGGAGGTCGTGCGACACGGAGTAGCTGAAGCTCTCGAGCTCCCGATTCGCGAGCTCGAGGTCGGCGAGCTGGCGGCGGGCCTCGCGCTCGAGGCGCACGCGGTCGGAGACGTCCTTCATGACGAAGACGAAGCCGGTCGTCACGCCCGCCGTCTTGACGGGGAAAGACGACGTCTCGACGTCGAGCCAGTCCGCGTTTCGTCGCTGGATGCGGACGGTCGAGTGTGTCGCCCTCCCGGACCTCACGTCGTCGGCGGCCTTCGTCGGCTCGACCCCGCGGACGGCGAGCACCTGCTCGATCGGGAGGCCGCGCACCTCGTCGGCGGTCCAGCCGAAGAGCCGCTCGGCGGCGGGGTTCCACTCTTCGATCCGGAACTCGAGGTCGCCGCCGATCACCGCTTCGCCCATCGACTCGAGGAGGAGCGCGCGCCGGGCGAGCTTCTCGGCGGCGTCGATGCGGTCGCTCACGTCCTCGAGCGCGAGGAGCAGCGTGTCGGTCCCGCTCTCGGGGCGGTACATCTTCCGCGCGTTGACGCGCATCGTGCGGCGCCCGAGGCCAGGTGCCTCGACGACGATGTCGACGTCGCTGACGAGGGCGCCGCTCGCGACCGGCAGGATCTCGGCGAGGAGCGCGCGCATCTGCGGCGTGTCGAGGGCTCGCTCTGCGACCTCGGCGAGGAGCTGGCCGGTCGCGTCGGCTTCGCTCGTCTGGAAGAGCTCGCAGAAGGCGCGGTTCGCGCTGCGGACACGCGCGGCGCCGTCGAGGACGACGAGCGGGTGAGGGACGGTGTCGACGATGCTCTTCTCGTGCTGGCGCGCGAGCTCGGCGCTCGCGAGCGAGCTCTGGACACGCTCGCGTGCCTCGATCTCGCGGGTGAGCCGCTGGAGCGCTCGGGCGTTCGAGATCGCGAGGGCGGCGTGGTGCGCGAGCCCCTCGGCGAGCTCGCGATCGGCGCGGAGCAGCGCGGCGTTCTCCCCGCGGCTCACGATGAACAGGATGCCGTAGGTCTCCTCTCTCGCGACGAGCGGCGCGACGACCACGCTCTGAAGCCCGAGCGCGCGGGTGGCGGAGCGGACCGGCTCCTCGAGCTGCGCGTCCGGCTCGTCTCCGGCCGTCCGGTCGAAGAGCGCGCTCTCGCCCGAGGCGAGCGCCTCGCGCAGCGCCGCGGCGCGCGCGAGCGGGATCGGCCGCGCGGCGATCTGCCGGACGGGCGAGCCCTCGACCTCGAGAGGATCGAACATCGCCACCGTCTCGAGGTGGAGCCCGTCCTCGGAGAGGAGGCGGATCGCGCAGAGATGGCCGAGGAAGGTCGCGGTGCGCTCCGCGATCGTCTCGAGGAGGCGTGGGTAGTCGGTCGTCGCGTCGGCGAACGATCGGAGCACCTCGCTCAACAGCGCGAGGCGATCGGCCACTGTGCGGGTGCTCGCTGCCACGTCGCCCATCGGACCATGCACTCTACTCGTCGTCCGGATCCCCCGGGTGAACGAAGTCGTTCCGGGCGGGTCTTTCACTTTTGAAAGGCGCGGGACCGGGTCGGGCGTTCGCCCCGCGGGAGAACGCCGTAAGATGCGCCCGTGCGAACCGCGCCGCTCACGTCCCTCACGAAGGCGCTCCGCTCCGCGGAGCTCCGCGCGATCGGCAAGGTGGTGATGCACGCGCTCGCCGTCGGGCTGGCCGTCGGCGCGGGCGCGTGCCTCTTCTACATGCTCCTCGCGATCGCCGAGCGCGCCCTGCTCGAGGGCCTCGGCGGATACGAGCCGCTCCGCTCGGCGGGGGAGCACGCGATGGATTTCCCGATGCCGCGGAGGGCGTTCTCCCCGTGGATGGTCGCGCTGCTCCCGGCGCTCGGAGGGCTCGCGTCGGGCTTCGTCGCCCATCGACTCGCCCACGAGACGAGCGGCGGCGGCGGCGACGCGTACATCGACGCGTTCCATCGTCGCGGCGGCTCGATGCGCAAACGCGTGGCCCTCGTGAAGATCATCGCGACCTCGTTCACCCTCGGCTCCGGCGGCTCCGGCGGCCGCGAGGGGCCGACGATGCAGGTCGGCGCCGCGATCGGAGCGCTCGTCGGGCGCGTGATCGACGTCTCGGCGCGCGAGCGGCGTATCCTGGCCGTGTCGGGCACCGCCGCGGGCCTCTCCGCCATCTTCGGTACGCCGCTCGGCGCGGCGCTGTTCGCGACCGAGGTGCTCTATCGCGACGACTTCGAGTCGGACGCGCTCGTCCCGGCGATCCTCGCGAGCGTGACCGCGCACAGCGTCTTCGTGGGTGTCTTCCCCGAGGCGACGCTGTTCGCGCACGCGTCGCGCTACCCGTTCCAGCCGGTGCACCTGCCGCTCTACGCGGCGCTCGCGGTCGTCCTCGCCGCGGTGGCGCGGGTCTTCGTCTGGGCGCTCAAGACCTCGAAGCGGCTCTTCGCGGGCCTCCGCGTCGCGCCGTGGATCCGGCCGGGGATCGGCGGCGCGATGCTCGGCGTCACCGCCACCGCGTGGATCCTCCTCGTGAACCCGCACCTCGACCTCGCCGGCCGCGGGATCGGCATCCTCGGCAGCGGCTACGGCGCGGCGCAGGGCGCGATCACGGGCGGCGCCTGGATCCCCTCCGGCTGGGCGGGGGTCGGGCTGCTCATGGTGCTGGTCGCGACGAAGATCCTCGCGACGTCGTTCACGCTCGGGTCGGGAGGCAGCGCGGGCGACTTCGGCCCCTCGCTCGCGATCGGCGGCCTCGTCGGCGGCGCCTTCGGCCGCGCCGCGCAGATCCTGGTCTCACCCGAGATCGATCCCGGCGCGTTCGCGCTGGTCGGGATGGGGACCTTCTACGGCGGCATCGCGCACACGCCGGTGAGCTCGCTCGTCATGGTCTGCGAGATGGCGGGGACGTACGATCTGCTCCCGTCGCTCATGCTGTCGTCGGGGCTCGCGTTCGTGCTCCTCCGGCGCGTGAGCCTCTACTCGAAGCAGCCGCGCTCGCGCTTCGAGTCGCCGGCGCACGCAGGCGAGGAGTCGCTCGACGTCCTCAAGCGCCTCCGCGTCGAGACCGTCTTCCGCCGCGCGGACGTCATGACGCTCCAGGCGAACGCCGCGCTCGCCAGCGTCGTCGACACGGTGCTCGCGGCGCCGGAGTGGCAGGGCTCGTTCCCGGTGGTCGACGAGAAGGGCGTGCTTCGCGGTATCGTCTCGGGCGGCGTGCTTCGGTCGGCGATGAAGGAGGAGACGCCGCTCACGCTCGTCATCGCGGCCGACGTGATGGTCGCCGCGGCGCACGTCACCCCGGCCGACGATCTCCACACGGCGCTCGAGCGGTTCCTCGAGTCGGGGCTCCACGAGCTTCCCGTGGTGGAGGAGGGCACGATCGTCGGTGTCCTCGACGAGGCGCACATCACCCGCGCGTACCACGACTACCTCCACCGTCTGGGCGCCGACGAGCTGTTCGAGCGCTTGAGCGCCGTGCCGTCGTCGCGAGACGTCGCCAAGGAGCGCTGAGCGATGCGCCCGGGGGTGAGATCCTCGATCCGTGGCGCGCGCCGGCTCGGCTTGGGGGCGACGGGCGCGCTCGTCGCGCTGGCGCTCGCGTCGACCGGGGGGTGCGAGGACGCGTACGAGCCGCCGTGCCGGGTCTCGTCGACGCGGGCGCTCGTCGCCGATCCGGAGATCGGCGTCCGGCCGCTCGTCGCGCTGGCGCGGTCCCGCGACCGGGTGACCGCCTGGTGGGCGCGCCAGGAGATCCTCGTCGAGGACGGCGGCGTGGGCGCCGCGATGACGCTCGCGGCCTTCGAGGTCGCCGTGGTCGAGGAGGGCGGCGCGCTCGGTCTGCGCGCGAGCGTCCCGGCGCCCGAGGAGCTTCGCGCGCGCCGCGCCGGGGTCGCGCGCGTCGGCCTGACGGTCGAAGGTGGCGCGTTCCTCGTCTACTGGATCGAGACGACGGCGACGAGCGAGGCGGACGGGCGCATCCGCACGGACGCCGCGCTCAAGGCGGCTTACGTCCGAGACGGCGTGGCGTCGCCTGCGCGAGCCCCGCGGCGCGCGTCGTGCGAGGGGTGCACGATGACCGTCGCGTCGGCGGCGCTCGGTGGCGAGTCGATCCTCTTCGTGCGGATCGACGCCGACGTCACGCGGGGGCCGGTCGCGCCCACGTTCGTCGCCCTGCGCTTCCGCGAGGGCGAGGCGGTCGCCGACGCGGCCGTGCCCTGGCTCGCCGTGAGCCCGCCGCCCGCGCGCGGCGGGGGCCTCGTGGGCGCGTCCGCCGCGGAGTCGAGGCGCGCGGAGGCCGGAGGAGACCTGTCGGTGTACGTCGACGAGGGCGGTCGCCTCGCGATCGCCGCGGGCGATCGCGCGTGGCTCGCCGACGACGCGCTCCGCCTCCTCGCCGGGCCGATCGAGCTGCCGAGCGCGCCCGACGTGCGCGTGAGCTGGGACGCGCGCGGAGCGGCGTCGGCCGCGTGGTCGGTCTCGCTCGTCGTCGACGGGCGCGCGACGGCCGAGCTGCCGCGCGAGGTCTTCACGGGGCTCGTCCCCGCGGGGGGCGCACGCGTCGCCGGGCGCGAGCGCACGAGCCGCGGGCGCACGGCGCTCGAGCTCGATCGACGCGGCGACGAGATCGGCGTCCTCTTCGAGTCGGCCGCGCGGACCCTCTTCGCGACGGTCGACCCCGCCGGGCGAAAGCGCGGCGGCGACGTGGTCGTCGGCGCGGCGCACACCGGCGGGCCGCACGAGCACGGCGCGCCCAGCGTGCCCCTGGACCACGCGCTCTTCGCGCGGGGTGGCGGCCGATTCGACGTCGTGACGCTCGGCGTCGGCGAGCTCAGCGTGGCGGAGATCGCCTGTGCGCCGTGACAGCGCCTGCGCCTGGTGGGAGCGCACCCGCGCTCGTTGGGCCCGCGCGCGATCGCGCGGCGTGAAGCGCGCGGCGGGGGTCGCCTCCGCGCTCCTGGCGGTCGCGTCGTCGAGCGTCGCGTCGGCGGAGCCCGTCGGTCCCGCGCGAGAGCCCTACGTCTTCGTCGCCGACCCGAAGCTCGGCGTCGAGACGAGCGTGCGTACCATCGACTCGCTCGCGAGGATCGCCTTCCGCTACGAGGACGCGTTGCCCAGCTTCGACGTCGACGAGCGCCGGCTTCCGGGAAAGTTGCTCGGGCTGCTCGGGCGTACGGTCGAGCTGGTCTTCCTGGACGAGCCGATCGCGGAGCTGACGAGCCTCGTCGCGCACGAAGCCGGCGGGCACGGGGCGCGCGCCCGCGAGCTCGGCCTGCGGCCGACGTATCTCTTCTATCTGCCCGGCGTCTACCGCCCGCTGTTCTCGGCGCGCGACGAGGAGCGCGCGGGCGCGTTCACCACGTATCAGACGGCGGGCCTCATCGAGGAGCCGGCGAACGTCATCGGGACGCTGGGCGGGCTCGAGGCCAACTACGTCCACGCGTGGTGGCTGAACGCGCGCATCGTCCGCGCCGGCGGCTGGGTGCACCACGGCGACCTCCTCGTCTACGGCGCGTCGAAGCTGATGTACGCCGAGAGCTTCCTCTCGTCGTCGGCCGAGGAGCGCGGCGCCGCCTCGGGCAACGACGTCGAGTCGTACGTCACGAGCTTGCAGGAGCTCTCGAACGGCTGGCGCGTCGAGGATCGGCGGCGGATCGCGCGGCGGCTCGCGGCCGGGTACCTGTGGAACCTCGCCGATCCGACGCTGCTCTACGCGCTGTACGGCACCGTGGTCTCGCGGCTGGCGCACGGTGAGCGCACCTCGCGCATGCCGCTCCCGGAGATCAACGGGGCGGCGGTGCTCCTCTCGCCCAGGTTCGCGCTCACGCCCTTCGGCGGCGAGCAAGGCCTCGACCTGATGATCGCGGACCGCCGCGGGGCGATGCTCGACGTGTACGCGCGGGTCGGATCGAGCGGGCTCGCCAGCTACTACGGCGCGGGCGCCCGCGCGCTCGGCGCGCGCGTCGGATCGCGTGTGCGGCTCGGGGGTGAGCTCGACGTGTGGAGGCAGCCCGAGATCCTGCTCGGCGAGCGCGCCGTCTTCGATCCGCCGACGCGGCTCGGGCTGAACGTCGGCGTCTACGGCGACGTGTGGTTGACGAAGGAGCTCGCGCTCACGGGCAAGCTCGGCGCGAAGAGCCCGGGCTACGTGTCGGGGCTGCCGATCGCCGGCGGTCCCCACGGCTACCTGGGCGTCAGCGTCGCGTGGCCCTGAGCGCGCAGGGATGCTGGCCCTCCGCGCGTCGCGCTAGTCTCTCGTGGCCTTGTCCGAGCTCTTCGCGCCCGTCTGCTCGATCACCGTCACCAAGCGCCGCCGCTACTTCTGGGCGGCGTGGTGGAGCGGTCCGCCCGCGCATGTCCCGTTCAGGAAGCCGGACGCCGAGGGCGGAGGCGCGGCCACGCGGGAGGCGGCGCTCGCCGCCGCGGAGGAGCGCGCGGGCGCGCGGCTCGTCGAGATCGACGCGCTCTGGGCGCGCGCGTGGATCCGGATCCTGCGCGGCGAGCCGGCGTGGCCTTCGAAGGCGAGCCGCGAGCCTCGCGGCGGCCGCGCGCCGGACGACCGCGCGGAGGATGACCGGCCGCGCGGAGGCGGCGCAGAGGCCGCCGGCGACGTCGCGTCCGTCTGGGAGGTGCTCGGCGTCGGGCGCGACGTCACGGAGCAGGAGCTCAAGGCCGCCTACCGCAAGCGCGCGCTCGAGACGCACCCGGACCACGGCGGCGACGACGCCGCGTTCCGCCGCGTCATCCGCGCTTACGCCGAAGCGCAGCGCCGCTTGAAGAAGCCGCGCTCGCGCCGGTCGCGCGCGGAGCCGGCGCCACGGCGGCGCTGAAATCGTTGGGCAGGGCGGACCGGCTCAGAGCAGGTCGGTGAGGCCGGCGTCGACGAGGGCCTTCTGCGCGGCCTGTTCCCAGCCCCTGTTCGCCGTGGGGCTCGCGGGGCTCGGGTGCGGCATCGTGATGACGTCGGCGCGGCCCGTCACGATCGCCGCGCGCTTCGCGGCGTAGACGCCGACGCCGACGAGGTGCCGCGGCTCGAGGAGCGCGATCGTCTCGGCGAGCGCGTCGTCGCAGATGGCCTCGAGCGCGACGCGCTCGTCCTTGGCGAGCTTGTCGGGCGTGAGGTTCGCGCCGCTCGCGCCGAGGAACAGGAGCGGGCAGTAGTTGAGGACGAACGCGCGCGCGAAGAAGTCGTCGGCCGCGGGGTAGCGCTTCGCGAACGCGCCCCAGAGGCGCTGGCCGGAGACCTCGCTCCGCGCGCAGGCGAAGCCCAGGACGGGGCGCTTCTCGTGGAAGCGTCGCGGTGGCGTGATATCGCCTTGGAGGCGGAGGTAGTCGCGGACGGCGGCGACCTCCCCGAACGGGACGCCTGTCTGTCCCATCCCGAAGGGACCCGGGTTCATCCCGAGGAGCAGCACGTCCTTCGGACCGCGGCCGTAGCGCTCGAAGTAGGCGCGCGCGACGGGCCAGGCGTACTCGAGCGGGTTATAGACGTAGGCGACGGGCTCGCCGAAGCGGAGGCGCTTCACCCTGGACTTGAGCCGCTCCGCCACGGCGACGAGATCCGTGGAGGTGTTCTTCGCGGGCACGCGGGATCCGAGGCTCGAGGAGCTGACCGTCATCGATCTACGCGGCGCATCTTCTCACTGTACGGCGCGTCGTGACAGCGAGATGCGCTTGCGAGCGAGATCCACGCCTAGGACACGCACCTTCACGCGATCACCGACGCGCGCAGCCTCGTGGGGGTCTTTGACGAAGCGATCGGCGAGCTCCGAGACGTGGATGAGCCCGTCCTGCTTGACGCCGAGATCGACGAAGGCGCCGAACGCCGTCACGTTCGTCACCACGCCGTCGAGGACCATGCCCGGCGTGACGTCCTCGATCGTGCGGACGTCGTCGCGGAACTTCGGCGCCTCGAAGGCGTCGCGCGGGTCGCGGCCCGGCTTGGCGAGCTCGCGCCGGATGTCCTCGAGCGTCGGCAGGCCGACGTCCGCGCTCGCGTACGAGGACCACGGGATCCTCGCGAGGAGCGCGTCGTCGCCGACGAGCGCGCGCGGCGCGACGCTCGCGTCCTTCGCGATGCGCTCGACGAGGGCGTAGCGCTCGGGGTGGACGGCGCTCGCGTCCAGCGGATCCTTGCCGCCCCTGACGCGGACGAACCCCGCGGCCTGCTCGAAGGCCTTCGGACCCAGGCCCGAGACGTCGAGCAGCTCCTTGCGCGCGCGGAACGCGCCGCGCTTCTGCCGGTGGAGGACGATCTTCTTGGCGAGCGCCGGTCCGATCCCGGCGACGTGGGCGAGGAGCGGCGCGCTCGCCGTGTTGAGCTCGACGCCGACGGCGTTGACGCAGCTCTCGATGACCTCCTCGAGCTTCTTCGCGAGCAGCCCCTGGTCGACGTCGTGCTGGTACTGGCCGACGCCGATCGCCTTCGGATCGAGCTTCACGAGCTCGGCGAGCGGGTCCTGGAGGCGCCGCGCGATCGAGACGGCTCCACGTACGGTCAGATCGACGTCGGGCAGCTCCTCGCGCGCGACGTCGCTCGCGGAGTAGATGCTGGCCCCCGACTCGCTCACGAGGACGACCACGACCTCGTCGCCGAGGGCGGCGTCGCGGAGGACGGCGCGGCAGAAGTCGGCGGTCTCGCGCCCGTGCGTGCCGTTGCCGACGGCGATCGCGAAGGGTGAGTGCCGCTTCACGAGGTCGAGCACCGTGCGCCTGGCGTGCTCGCGTGCCGCGTCGCCGGTCACGAGGTTCACGAGCGCGTGCGTCAGGAGCTTGCCCGTGTCGTCGACCACGACACACTTGCACCCGGTGCGCTGTCCGGGATCGATCCCGAGCACCACGCGCTGCCCGAGCGGCGCGGCGAGGAGGAGCTTCCCGAGGTTCTCGGCGAAGACGGCTACGGCCGCGATGTCCGAGCGCGCCTTGAGGTCGTCGCGGACGTCGCTCTCGATGGACGGCAAGAGGAGCCGCTTCATCGAGTCGACGACCGCGTCCTCGAGCGCTCCGGCGAACGGCGAGCCCCGCCGGACGCCGGCGCGGGCGAAGAGCTCGCGCGCGAGCGCTTCCTCGTCGACGCGGACCTTCACGCGGAGGACGCCCTCGACCTCGCCGCGCGCGATAGCCAGCCAGCGGTGCGAGGGGATGCTCTTCGCGCGCTCGGAGTAGTCGTAGTACGCCTCGAACTTGGTCGGCTGCTGCGACTTCGCCTTCACGGCCGAGGACTCGACGAGCCCCTCGCGATCGAAGCGGGCGCGGACCAGCGCGCGCGCGTCGCTGCGCTCGGCGAGGATCTCGGCCACGATGTCGCGCGCGCCGGCGAGCGCGGCCTCGGCGTCGGGCACGCCCTTCGTCGGGGCGACGAAGGGGGCGGCCTCGGAGGCGACGTTCCCCGACGACGGCTGGGCGAGGATGCGCCGCGCGAGCGGCTCGAGCCCGCGCTCCCGCGCGATCGACGCCCTCGTCTTCCGCTTCGGACGGTACGGAAGGTAGAGGTCCTCGATCTCGGCGCGGGTGCGGCATCGCTCGATCGCCGCGCGTAGCTCGGGCGTGAGCCTGCCCTGGTCGGCGATCGTCGACAGCACGGCTCCGCGCCGCTCCTCGAGCGCGGCGATCTGATCGCGCTTCTCCTCGATCGCTCGGATCGCCACCTCGTCGAGGCCCCGGGTCTGCTCCTTGCGGTAGCGCGCGATGAACGGCACCGTCGCGCCGCCGCCGAGGAGCGAGAGCGCGGCGCGGACGGCGGTCGGATCGAGGCGCAGCTCCTCGGCGACGCGGGGGGCGAGATCGGGCGCGGTCATGCTCGGGGCTCATACCACCGCGCGCGGGTCGAACGTAGCCACGGTCGCTCGACTTCGTATGACGATCATCATATGATGATGCTCATATGAGCAACGATGCCGCGCGCGAGGTCGTCCTCTTCGTCCACTCGACAGGGACGGGGCCGTTCCTGTGGGCCGGGGTGCCGGACGCGGCGATCGGAGGGCGCGCGAAGGTCCTCCCGGCGAACCTCGGCTACCCGCCGAACCCGCTCATCGAGCGAGGCCACGAGGTGACGCCCGCGGACGACGCCGCCGAGGTCCTGCGGGCGGTCCCCGACGGCGCGCGCGTGCACGTCGTGGGGCACTCCTATGGAGGGCTCGTCGCGCTCCAGGCGCTCCGCACGCTCGAAGGCCGCGTCGCCTCGATCTTCCTCTTCGAGCCGGTCCTCTTCGGCGCGCTCGCCGCTGCCTCGGACGCCGATCCCGAGGCGACCGCAGAGGCGCGAGGGTTCGACTCGCACCCGTGGTTCCTCCACGACCCCGAGAAGGGGGGCCGGGCCGAGTGGCTCGAGGCCTTCATCGACTACTGGAACCGTCCGGGAGCGTGGTCGAGGATGCCGGAGCAGATGCGTGAGCTATCGCTCATGCTCGGGTGGAAGATGTTCCTGGAGGTGCGCGCGATCTTCCGCGACGCGACGCCCTTCGACGCCTGGGCATTGCCGGGGCCGACCACGATCGCCGTCGGGGAGCGGACGACCGCGGCGTCGCGGGCGATGTCGCGGCGGCTCGCGCGCGGCCGGGCGAACGTCACGCTGGTAGACGTCCCCGGGGTCGGGCACATGGCGCCGCTGACGCACGCGAACCAGGTCCACGCGGAGCTGGCGCGGCACATGGCGCGCTACGACGAGAGCGCGGGGGGGGCGATGACGTGAGCGCCAAGGTCGAGAGAAAGGAGCGGACCCGCGCGGCGATCGTCGCCTCGGCGTGCGCTCTGCTCCGCCAGCGAGGGATCGCCGGCGCGCGCGTCGCCGACGTGATGAGCGGCGTCGGGCTCACCGTCGGCGGGTTCTACGCGCACTTCGCGTCGAAGGAGGCCCTCGTCGACGAGGCGATCCGGCGCACCGCCGCCGCCATGCGGGCGAAGCTCTTCGAGAGGATCGAGGAGAAGCCGGCGCCGGCGCGGGCCGAGGTCGTGCTGAAGCGCTACCTCTCCGCGGCGCACCGCGACGACGCCGCGAACGGCTGCCCGATGCCCGCCGTCGTCGGCGAGGTCTCGACGATGACGCCCGAGCATCGCGACGTCCTCGCCGAGCAGATCAGCGATCTCGCCGA
>JAHBWA010000146.1 GCA_019637195.1 Labilithrix sp.
GGCAGGCTCGGCCGGCGGCGCGAGCCTGGTCGAGGCCTCCGGCGCCGGCGGCCCCGATTCAGACTTGGTGCACGCGGCGTCGAGCGTGAGGACGAGCGCGGCGGCGAGCTGCGCCGTCAGGCGAGCACGCGAGCGTGCCGGCGGTGAGTGGGGCACACGCGCGCGCGGCGCGGAGCGGGCAAACATGAGGGAGCAGCTTATCAAATCGGTCGCCCGTCAGGCGCCGCGTGATGGTGCGCGCGCGGCCGGGCGCCGGCGCGTGGCGGCTCGCGGGTCGTCGTCGAGCGCGCGGGTGAGCTTCGGGCTTCGCGCGGGAGCGATGGCGGCACGGCGCGTGAACCGGAGGTCGCGGAGCGAGAGGCCTCTCGCGGGTCGGGAATGGAGGAGTCATGTCGATCCAGCTGAACCACACGATCGTCGCGGTCCACGACAAGCACGGGTCCGCCAGCTTCCTCGCCGAGATGCTCGGGCTGCCGGCGCCGGTGCCGTTCGGTCCGTTCGTCACGGTGAAGGCGGACAACGACGTCACGCTCGACTTCCTCGAGTCGCCCGACGAGATCCGCCCCGCGCACTACGCGTTCCTCGTCAGCGAGGAGGAGTTCGACGACGTCTTCGAGCGGATCCGGGCGCGGGGTCTCCGCTACTGGGCGGACCCGCACCACCACGAGCCGAGCACGATCAACGAGCGAGACGGCGGCCGCGGCCTCTATTTCGAGGACCCGAACGGGCACAACCTCGAGATCCTGACGCGCCCGTACGGCAGCGGCCATTGAACGCCGGGGGCGGGCACGCGCGGGGCCGCTCGGCGCCACGCCTACGGCAGCGGTCAGTGAGCCCCGAGGGCTGGCACGCGCGGGGCCGCTCGGTCTGGAGCCGCGGGGAGCGGTCGACCCGTCCCGCGCTCGCGGCGGCGTCGCTCCCGTTCCCTGGCGGCGCGGCCGTGGTCGACGTCGGCGAAGCTTGACGATCGGTCGCGACGTTGCTGCTCTGAGCGGCATGCCCACGCGGGTGATTTGTCTCGGGTGCGGCGGCGAGGTCGTCGAGCCAGGCACGCCTCTTCCGTCCGACGGTGGGGGCTGCGCGTGCCCGCCGACGGCGACCGAGCTCGAAGCTCGCGAGGTCAAGTGTCCCTCGTGCGGCGGCGCGCTGCGCGTCGGCGTCCGCGCATGCCCCTACTGCGCGTGCACGCTCGCGACGCGTCGTTGCGGTCACTGCGCCGCCTGGAACCTCGCCGACGCCCGCCACTGCCAGCGCTGCGGGCGCGAGGAGGTCCTCGGCGGCGTCGGGGCCGGACGGGCGTCCGACGGGCCGTGCCCGCGCTGCGACGGCAAGCTCGCCGCGCGCTCCTACGCCGAGATGGACGTCGACGAGTGCGACGCCTGCGGCGGGGTGTTCATCGAGGGCAGCATGATGGATCGGATCGTCGCCGCGCGCTGCTCCGCCGCGCACGGTCTGCACCTCGCGCTGCCGGAGCGCCGGCGCGACGCGGAGAGCGAGGTCCGCTACGTCGAGTGTCCCGCGTGTCGGAAGCTCATGAACCGGCAGGTGTTCGGGCGGATCTCCGGCGTCGTCGTCGACGTGTGCAAGCAGCACGGCGTCTGGTTCGACGCCGGCGAGCTCAGCGACGCGCTCGAGTTCGTCGCGCGAGGCGGGATGGGACGTTCGCGCCAGCGCGAGCAAGACGCCCTCGCCGAGCAGCTGCGCGCGGCCGCGCGCAGCGCTCCGCTGACGGCGTCGAGCGCTCCGTCACGCGTCGAGCGCTCCGTGGGTGCGTCGTTCCTTCGGGACCTGCTCGCGGACCTGTGGTCGCGATAAAGGTCGCGCGTCGCGAGGAGGAGGCGCCGCGTCTACCGGACCGTCCACGCCACGGCGAGCGCGGCGAAGACCGCGCCCGCCAGGGCCAACGCCGGCCAGCGGACGGCGCTCGCTCGCTCCGGGAGCTCGACGAGCTGCACCCGTCGCTGGTCGGCGTCGACGAGCAGCACGCGCGCGACGCCGAAGGCGTGCTGATATTCGAGGAGCTGCCGGCGCGTCGCCGCCGTCTCGATCCTCGGCGCGACGCGCCCGGTCTTCACCTCGGCGACGAAGCGCGCGCCGTCGCGCGCGACGATGTAGTCGGCGCGGACGGTGATCGCGACCGGCGCTCCGTCGACGAGGACGTCGTAGGCGCCGGCCACCTGCGCGCCCTCGATCGTGAAGCCGTGCGCCTCGAGCAGGTGCGCCGCCTCGCGCTCGCCCTCCGCGCCGCGCGCGAAGCGCCGGCGCATGCGCGCGCGCCGGAGACGGCGGCGGACGGCAACGGCGAGCGCGTAGAGGACGGCGAGCGCCGTCGCGACGACGAGCCACGCGCGCGGGACGCTGCCGAGGAGCGACCAGACCCGAGCCGGTGCGGTGACGTCGTCGAGGCGCACCCGTCCTGGTTGGCAGCGCGCGAGCCGATCGGCAAGTTTCCGGCGGCGAGCGCGCTCGTGGCTCGCGGGCCGGGGTTCGCGATCGGCCGCGACGAGCGGCGCGAGGCGTGAGATAGGAGAGTCGATGCAACGTAGGCTCTTCGCGATCCAGACGGCGGCGCTCGTGGGCGCCTGTAGCGCCCCGCCTCCTCATGCCGTGGCTCCGACCGGTCCGGCCACGCCGGAGCACGGGGAGACGGCGCGGCGCGATCACGCGCACGGGGGCCACGACGGGGGCGGGATGCACCACGGGTTCGCGGACGCGGACGCGTGGGCCAAGGTGTTCGACGATCCGGCGCGGGACGCGTGGCAGCACCCCGAGGACGTCTTGCAGGCGCTGGAGCTCGCGCCCGCGATGACCGTCGCGGACGTCGGCGCGGGCACCGGGTACTTCGCGGTGCGCCTGGCGCGCGCCGTGCCGGCCGGCGAGGTCATCGCGACCGACGTGGAGCCGGACATGGTGCGCCATCTGGACGAGCGCGCGCGTCGCGAGGAGCTCGGCAACCTGCGCGCCGTCCGCGCGTCGGCGTCCGCGTCGGGCCTGGCCGCCCAGAGCGTCGACCGCGTCCTCGTCGTGCACGTCTGGCATCACCTCGCCGATCGCGTCGCCTACGCGCGCGACCTCGCCGCCGCGCTCCGACCGGGCGGCAAGGTGGTCATCGTGGACTTCACCCTCGCGGCGCGCCGCGGCCCGCCGGCGAGCCATCGCTTGGCCCCCGAGGCGATCGTCGCGGATCTCACGGCGGCCGGCCTGGCGGCGAAGGTCTCACCGATCACGCTCCCCGATCAGTACATCGTCGAGGGGCGTCGCCCCTGAACGTCGGGCGCGCGCGCGGCCGCGGCGCTCGTCGCGACCTGCCGCCGCGTCGGCGCCGGGAAGACGATGTAGACGAGGTACGCGCCCCACGGGGCGCCCTCGGGGTGGTAGTGCGTCACGAGCACGCGAACCGCGACCGGGCCGGGATCGAGCAGCTCCGCCGGGAGGTCGAGCACGTCGAGATCGTGCGTGACGAGCGCCCATCCGAGCAGCGGTCGCCCGATGCGCTGCGTCTCGACGGCGAGCGCCCGCTCGAGCGCGGCCATCGGCTCGCGCTGCCCGGCGTTGACGAGGCGCGCCGCGTCGACGAGGGCGGGGAGGTCGCCGAGCGCCGTCGCGGGGGCGAGGCCTCGCGCCGCTCGCCCCTCCGCGATGTGGGTCATGACTCGCTTGGCGTTCGCCTGAGCGTCCTCTGCGCCGAAGAACGAGTAGGTCGTGATGACGACGCCGAGCCCCGCGCCCGCGGCGGTCGTGGGCCCGACGGCGATCTGCCGGGCGCCCGGCGCGAGGAGCGTGAAGCGCCCCATCGGGTGCTCGAGCGCGTAGTCGATCCAGCTCGCCGCGCTCGTCGCCCCCGTGAGCATGGTGCCGAAGAAGCTGCCGTCGCGGATCGTCCCGTCCACGTCCCACCCCGCGAGGAGGCCGAGCGCGACGGTGTCCGCGGTGCTCGGATCGTTCGTGGCCTCGGCGTCGAAGAAATGAGCCGCGAAGCGCGCGTTCACGGCCGCCTGCTCGGGCGCCGGCGTGAGCGGGGTGAGGCTCGCGTTCGCGCGCGCGCGGTTCACGCTCTCGAGGATCTCGGTGACGGCGTCGGGACGCGGCGGCGCCGTCGCTGCCGCGCCCCGGGTGAGCTCCACCGGCGCGCTCGGGTCGCGGCGCGCGAGCAGGAGCGCCGTCGCCCTGAGGAGGACGCGCCCGGACTTGCGGCTGAGGACCTCGATCCAGGTCCACGGGTCTTCGTCGTCCAGCTCGCAGTCGAACGCGAACTGCGGGGGGGTCGCGGTTTTATTCGGCTCGCAGCGAGCGACGCCCTCTCGGCCCTGGTTGACGAGCGCCATGACCTGCTCCACGCCGGCGGCCGCGGTCCCCCGAACGGTCACGACGCCGGGCGTGCCGCTCGGAGAGAGGGTCACGTCGGATCTGTCCTCGCCGCCCACGAACATCACCACCGCGCGCGTGCCCTTGCGCGTGAGCCACGCGCCGGCGGCCTTTCCGTCGAACGACGCGGGGAGCGCCAGCTGTCCCTTCCACGCCTCGAGGAGCTCGTCGTCGGAGAGCTCCGCGGGGGCTTCGCCGCTCAGGTGGAACGTGCTCAAGCCGCCCGCGTCCGTGCGTCCGCACGCACCGATGATGAACCGCTGGACGCGCTCGTCCGCGTCCGCGCCGTGCTCTGCGCGCAGGCGTCCGAGCTCGCGCGCGATGCAACGGAGCTCGCGCGTGAACGTCGGTCGCTTGGCGGCAGAGGAGCGCTCGACGAGCCGCCTCTCGACCGGCGAGACGTCGGGGACGTCGGTCGGGTCGACGCGCCACTCGGGCACGGAGGCCACCGCGCGCCCGGGCTTCGACTTGAGCGGGGCGCGGGCGAGCTTCTCGAGCGCGCTCTTCGTCGGGAACGGGTTCGGGACCACGAGGCTCTTCGGCGACTTCGCGTCGGGCCCGCCGCAGCCCGTCCCCGCGAGGGCGAGCGCGCCCGCGAGACCGACCGCGAGGAGGGACGAACGAGCGCGTGCGACGGGCAGCATGGCGCGCGCATATCAGCGTCGCTCGACGGCTTCAATGCGCCCAAAACGGCATAGGCGTGATTTCTCGCTTCGCGCCTCCTGGCGGGCGGGCTCCGGCGTCGGGACGGCGAGTCGCCGGCCGGGCTCCACCGCGAGCGCTCCGTCGGCCGTCGAGCGCTGCGGCGACGGAGAGCGCATCCAGTGCGCGTCGACCGACCCTGTCCCGCCCGTGCCCGCGCCGGCGTGCGCGTCGACCGACCCTGTCCCGCCCGTGCCCGCGCCGGCGTGCGCGTCGACCGACCCTGTCCCGCCCGTGCCCGCGCCGGCGTGCGCCTCGACCTCGCCCGGGGGGCGCGCGCGCGCCGCGGAGGCTCCACGCGGCGGCCGAACGACCGCGAAGTCGTGCGCGTCTCGTGGTAGCGTGGGCGCGCATGAAGCGTCGCGCGAGATCCCGAGCTGCACGGGCGGGGAGCTCTTCGCGCAGCGGCGTCGCCCGAGGGGGCCGCGGATCGTGACCACCGTCGAACGCGCCCACGTGATCCTGTACGTGCGTGACCAGGCCGCGAGCGCCCGGTTCTACGCGGAGGTGCTCGCCACGGCGCCGACGCTGGACGTCCCAGGGATGACCGAGCTCCCGCTCGGCGCTGGCTGCGTCCTCGGCCTCATGCCGGAGGCGGGAATTCGACGGCTCTTGGGTGACGCCATCCCCGATCCCGCGCAAGCCGGAGGCGTGCCGCGCGCGGAGCTCTACCTCATGGTCGACGATCCTGCCGCGTATCACGCGCGCGCGCTCGCCGCCGGAGCGCGCGAGCTCAGCGGGCTCGCGGTCCGCGCCTGGGGCCACGTCGCGGCGTACAGCGCCGACGCCGACGGTCACGTCCTCGCCTTCGCCCGCTCGTCCTAGTCGAGGGTACGATGCGTTCGCTGGCGCGGGCCGGCCGCACTCGAGCCGCGCTCACGCGTCGCTGTCGGGCGTGAGCCCCGGAGGCTCGACTCTACGACGGTCGCCGCCGGCAGGTCTCCGTCCAAAACGGCCTCGCATCGGGGTACGCTCGCGGGCCTCATGGATCGCACAGTCGTCGAGCTCATCGCAGCAAAGCGTGATGGCAACGTCCTCGCGGAGGCCGAGATCGCGCGGCTCTTGCGCGACTTCGGCGCGGGCGCCGTCGCGGACTACCAGATGGCCGCGTTCCTCATGGCCGTCTTCTTCCGCGGCCTCGACGACGCCGAGACGGTCGCGCTGACCGAGGCGATGCTCCACTCGGGGAGCGTCCTCGATCTGTCCGCCGTCCCGGGCGTGAAGGTCGACAAGCACTCGACGGGCGGCGTCGGCGACAAGGTCTCGATCTGCCTCGCGCCGATGGTGGCCGCGTGCGGCGTGCCCGTGCCGATGGTGAGCGGGCGCGGCCTGGGGCACACGGGCGGCACGCTCGACAAGCTCGAGGCCATCCCCGGCTTTCGCACGGATCTCCCGGTCACCGACTTCGCGCGCATCGTCGGCGAGGTCGGCACCTGCATGATCGGGCAGACGAAGGAGATCGCGCCCGCGGACAAGCGCATCTACGCGCTCCGCGACGTGACCGCCACGGTCGAGTCGATCCCGCTCATCGTCGCGTCGATCCTGTCGAAGAAGCTGGCCGAGGGCATCGACGGGCTCGTGCTCGACGTCAAGGTCGGCAAGGGCGCCTTCATGAAGAGCGAGGAGAGCGCGCGCGCGCTCGCCGACAAGCTCGTGCGCGTCGGGACGCGCGCGGGCAAGAAGGTCGTCGCGGTGCTCACGCGGATGGACGCGCCGCTCGGTCGGGCCGTCGGCAACGCGAACGAGACGCGCGAGGCGCTCGACGTGCTCCACGGGCGCGGGCCGGAGGACCTCGTCGAGTGCACGCTCGTCCTCGGCGCCGAGATGCTCGTGCTCGGCGGCAAGGCGGCGAACGTGGAGGAGGGGACGGCGAAGCTCCGCGCGGCCATCGCCGACGGGAGCGCGGTCCGGGTGATGGAGAAGATGGTCGCGGCACAGGGCGGCGACGCCAGCGTCGTGGCGGATCCGTCGAAGCTCGCGGTCGCCTCCGAGGTGCTCGAGGTGAAGGCGCCTCGCTCCGGCTTCGTGACCGGGATCGACGCGCTCGCGATCGGCCTCACGGGCGTCGCGATGGGCGCCGGCCGCACGCGCGCCGATCAGGCGGTCGATCCTGCGGTGGGCGTCGAGATCGATCGCAAGCCCGGCGAGCCGGTGAAGAGCGGCGACGTCGTCGCGCGGCTCTTCGTCCACGATCGCGCGGGCGGCGAGAAGCTCCTCGCGCGCGTCGCCGGCGCGTTCGAGTACGGCGACGCCGCGCCGCCGGCGCGCCCGCTCGTCGCGGGGCGCATCACGGCGTAGCGGACGGGGCGTCGCGCGCCCACGCGCGAGGCCGGGGTCGACCTGCTCGACGTGCCACGGCGCGCCGCCGCGCGCCGTGGACGCGTTGCCCTCAGTTCCGGATCTTCGTCCCGAGCGTGCCGCTCGAGCCGTCGGACTTCTTGACCGAGAGCTGGAGGCTCTTGTCGAGGTAGATGCACATCGAGTAGCCGTCGGGGATGGTCAGGTTCGTCCCGAGGCAGTAGGGCCAGCTCTCGTCCGAGATCTCGACGCCGCAGCCCACGTCGTACTCCGCCCAGGTCTCGGTGTCCTTTCTGGCGGCCTCGATCCTCACGCCCCACGGCTCGACCGTCAGCGGGCTCGAGACGTACGCGAAGATCGTCTTCGTCTCGTCGACGGCGCCTCCGACCTGGATCGTGCACTCCGTGGCCGCTACGACCTTGCTGTCGCGGAGCTCTAGGCGCGTCCGCCAGTCGTTCGACACCACGAGGAAGTCCCGCTCGCGGTTCTCGCTGGCGTAGCCGGTGCGTTCATAGATGCCCGAGAGCGTCTTCGGATTCGGGTTGGAAGGCGGCTTCGAGAACAGCTCGGCGCCGTTCGACGCTGCCGTGTCACCGGCCTCGCCGAACGTGAGCGCCGGCTCCGCGTCCAGCGCCGGGCCTGGGTCAGGCTCCTCGCCCTCCGGCGACGAGGCGCAGCCGGTGATGCAGACGATGAGCGCCGCGCCAAGGATTCCGTGAACGGAGGGGAAGCCAAGCATGCGCTGTCGGTTAGCACGTGGCGCGCGCGGCGCCAGCCGCGGCGGTGACGTCGCCACGTCTCGTCGAGCTGGGAGCGCCGCGCGCGCTGTCGGCAGCGGAGAGGGCGACGCGAGACGAGCGCGCCGCCGTGTCCTCACTTCCCCGCGTCGCCCTTGCCGGCGCCCGCGTCGCTCGGCGCGACGGGGGCCGGGCAGGGGCCGGTCCGCGTATAGCCGTGCGTGGCGGCGCAGCGGGCGGCGCTCTCGTCCGAGAACGACGGCACGGTGAGCGAGCTGCATCCCCAGGTCGGGTCGGTGTGGAAGACGCGCTCGCGCGGCGTCCCCGACGTGACGACCTTGACGCCGTACGCCGCGACGCACTCTTCCGCCTCGTTCCTCGAGCTCGCGATCATCGAGGCCGCCCCCGCGCACCCGAGGAGGTCTTCGTAGTACACAGTGTGGTCTCGCGCCTCCGCCGTCGCCTTCTTTCCGGAGCAGGTGTAGATCACGCACTCTCCGCAGTCCGCGGCGCAGCTCCCGCACGTCTCGCCGCCGGAGCAGACGCCGTCACCGCACCAGGTCCCGCCGCAGTCCTTGGGACAGGACTGCCGGCTCTCGCTCGGGTCGCACTTCCCGTCGCCGCACCAGCAGTCGGTGGCGCACTCCGAGGCCTTCTCGCCGGGGTCGCATTTGCCGTTCCCGCACCAGCAGTCCTTGCTGCAGTTGTGGACGGTCTCGTTGCCCTCGCAGACGCCGTCGCCGCACCTGCAGTCCTTCGGGCACGACGCGTGGCTCTCCTTCGCGTCGGGATCGCAGACGGCGTCCCCGCAACCGCTCACCTCGCAGCGGCCGAACCACTTGCGGTAGTCGTAGGAGGTGCCGGTGGGCTGTCTCGCCATGACTTTCTCGCGAGCGCTGTCCATCATGCGGTCACGAAAGTGCGTGGGGTTCGTGTATCCGTCCTCGAACACACGGCAGCGCACCCGGTTGCCCGTGATCGTCCTCGCCCCGCCGAAGTAGCGGCTGCAGAAGCCGTGGGGGCCGCCGGGGATGCACATCGTGGCGGTCTCGTACTTCGTGCCGGGGACGGGCTCGTGGTGGCTGAAGACCGCGTCCGCCCATGCGTGCCAGCCGGACGTGTCGCCGACGGCGAACTCCACCGGCGTGTGGCTCGGATCCGTCGTGCGGCATCGCCCGAACCAGCGGCGGCAGAGGCCGCCGGGCGTGGCGTCCGGGATGCAGGCCTCGCCCTTGTAGTTGAAGTAGATGGCCTCGGACGGCCCTGCCATCGCCGTGTAGCCGTCGTTGAAGACGAAGCACTCGACGCCTTGACCTTGCTGGAGCGGAGCGCACACGCCCGGCGTGCCGCCTCCGCCGCACGCGGCGCCGCTCGCGCACGTGCCGGCCGTGCAGATCCCTCCGCAGCCGTCCGGCGCGCCGCACGGCTTCCCCGCGCAGTCGGCCGGGCACGCGCACACGCCCCGCTCGCCGGCGCCACCGCAGACGGTCCCCGCCGGACAGGAGCCGGTCTCACAGACGCCGAAGCATCCGTCGCGCGCGCCGCACGCCTTCCCCGCGCAGTCCGCGCGGCAGTGGTCGGTCGGATCGTAGGGAGCGGCGTCCGCTCTGGGGAGCGCCTGCGCGAGGGCGCCGAGTGGCTCGTCGCCCTGGTCCTCCGCGGAGACCGCGCATCCGATGGCGATCGCGCTGAAGACGAGCGTGAAGGTGGTGACGTGCTTGAGTAGGCGCATGCGGGATCCTTTGCGCTCGCGAGAGCGCGCGACGTCGCGGCGCGTGGCCCCGAGATGCGAGGCCGCGCGCGCGGAGTGGGTCCGGGCGTGAGTGCACGGCGCGTGCCCCGGCTGCACGTCGTCGTTTCGTCGGGCCCCTCGGTCCGTCGGCGACGACCGCGCGCGCTCGGTTGCGCAGAGCTTGCTCAGCGATGCGCCGGGCGTGCTCATGCGCGCCGGTCGCGCGCTCGGCGTCAGGGGATGCGGGACGCGAGCGAGCTCATCTCGAGCGCCGCGAAGACGATCGCTCCACCGGCGATCGCCGCGAGCGCGCTGGTCAAGCGGCGGGCGCCGCCGCGGAGGAAGAGCGACGGACCGCGGCCCGCGACGCCGAGGCCGAGGCACAGGACGGCGAACGGGACGACGTACGGGATGAGGAGCGCGCCGTCGGGTGGCCCCGGGTGCTCCTCCGTCGACACGAGCGTCACCGTCACCATCGCGAGGGACGCGAGGACGAGGCCGGCCGCCGAGGCGACCATCGCGTACGACTGCGGGCTCACCTTCACGCCGATGGACCCGATGGTGATCGCGAGGACGAGCGCGATGCCCGCGAACGCGCCGCTCTCCGCCGTGGACGTCGCGTCGAACGCGTGGGGCATGAGCGTCATCGGGCGCCAGCCGCCGGGGCGGTGCGCGAGCTTCACCAGGCCCACCAGCGTCGCGCTCGCGAGCACGAGGGGCAGCAGCCACGCGAGGATCCTCACCGCCGTCGACGGCCCCACCGGCGTGATCGCCACCGGGGGCATGCGACGGTAGGTGACGTCGAGCCCGGACGCAGGGCGTCCAGACGGGCTCGCCGGTCGGCCGGACGCGGGCGGTCGGCCGGACATCGACGGCGGTAGCGAGATCATCGCGCCGCCGCGCTCGATCTCCATGCCGCCGAAGTCGTCGTCGTCGCCTTTGAAATCGATCGCGACTTCCGGCGCTCCGGGGGCGCGTGACGTCGTCGCGCCCGGCGGCGACGAGACGGCCGGACCGCGCTCGATCTCCATCCCGAACTCGTCGCCGAGCGAGCTCGACGCGGCCGGCGCAGCCGCGGCCGGCGCCGCCTTCGGACGCGCGGACGGGACCTTCACGCTCGGGGAAGAGCCCCGCGGCGGAGGGAGATCGAGATCCGGAACGTCGCGCGGATCGTGGTCCGACACGCTTCGAGCATACCATTCGACTGCGGCAGGCAAGCTCAGTTCGGCAGCTCGAACGTGTTTCCGTCGACCTCCGTTGCCGCGCCGGAGATCGCCCCGCCCGGCGCTCGGGACGTCCCCGCGCGCCGGCCGACGTTGCCGCGAGGGCAGCCGGCGCGGGCGTCGTCGCGCGAGCTACTTGAGGCGCGAGCCGGGCGAGACGTCCTCGTCGATCGTGGCGAGGTGAAGCGCCTCGGACGGTCCGGTCGCGAGGAGCATACCGTGCGACACGAGCTTTCCACCGAAGTCGCGCGGCGCGAGGTTCGCGACCACGACGACGCGGCGCCCGACGAGCGTCTCGGGCTGGAACGTGAGCGCGAGGCCGGCCACGATCGTGCGGGGCTCCGCCTCGCCGACGTCGACCGTGAGGCGGAGGAGCTTGTCCTTCTTGGGCACCTTCTCGCACGTCTTCACCAGGCCGACGCGGAGATCGACCTTGGCGAAGTCGTCGTACGTGATCACGCCGGACGTCGCGTCGGCCGAGGTCGCCGCGGCGGCGCCCGCGGGCGCTGCGCCCGGCTTGGCGGCGGGCGCATCGGCCTCGGTCTTCGGGACCAGCCGGGCGAGGAGCTCCTGCTGCGCCTTCTCGTCGAAGGTCGGGAACAGAGGGCCGGCCGGCCCGAGCGCGAGCCCGGCGCGGGTGGGCGGGAGCGCGTCCGGCCACGCGGCGAAGCCGACGGCCGGCTCCATCGGCCCGAGGCCGAGCTGGGCGCGCATCGCGTCGCTCTTCTTGGGCATCGCCGGCCAGAGCATGACCGAGAGCCCCTCGAGCACGCGGAGCAGGCGCGAGAGGATCTTGGCGACGCGCGCGGTGTTGCCGCGCTTCGCCTCCACCCAGGGCGCGGCGCGATCGACGTAGGCGTTGCCCGCGCTCGAGAGCTTCATCGTGTTCTCGAGGGCGACGTGCGGGGCGAGGTCGTCCCACGCCTTCTTCGCCGCGAGCGAGAGCGCGCGGAAGCTCTCGTCGAGCTCGGCGTCGAGCGGCTCGTCGGTGGCCGCGTCGTCGGCGGGGTGCGCCGTGAGGCCGTTCTTGGCGCACAGCCCGAGGACGCGGTTCAGGAGGTTGCCGACGTTCTTGCCGAGGTCCGCGTTGTAGCGCTCGAGGAGCGCGGCGTGATCGAAGTCGCCGTCCTGTCCGAACGCGACCGCGCGGAGCAGGTGGTAGCGGAGGACGTCCGCGCCGAGCTCCCCGGCGACCTTCAGCGGGTCGACGCCGTTCTTGAGCGCCTTCGACATCTTGTCGCCGTCGATCGTGAGGAAGCCGTGCGCGAAGACGACGTTCGGCAGCTCGTCCTCCGAGTAGCCGGCGGCGAGGAGGAACGCCGGCCAGTAGACCGTGTGGAAGCGGAGGATGTCCTTGCCGACGAGGTGCACGACCTTCGCGTTCGGCGCCCAGAACTTCGTGAGGTCGCCGTGGCCGAGGGCGCTCCTGTAGTTCGTGAGCGCGTCGAACCAGACGTACATGACGTGCGCCGGATCGCCGGGGACGGGGATGCCCCACTTGAACGAGGTCCGCGAGCACGACAGGTCCTCGAGCCCCGCGCGCACGAACGAGAGCACCTCGTTGCGCCGCGACTCGGGCTGGATGAGCTCTGGGCGGCGCTCGTACAGGTCGAGCAGGCGCTGCTGGTACTTCTTCAGCGCGAAGAAGTAGGTCGGCTCCTTCACCTTCTCGACGGGCTTCTTGTGGAGCACGCAGACGTTGCCGGGCTGCTCGAGCTCCTTGTCGGTCTTGAAGCCCTCGCAGCCGACGCAGTAGAAGCCCTCGTAGGCGCCGAGGTAGAGGTCGCCGCTCGCCGCGATCTTCTTCCAGAGCTCGGCGACGAACTCCTCGTGGTCGGGATCGGTCGTGCGGATGAACCGGTCGTAGACGACGTCGAGCTTGGGCCAGGCGTCCTTGAAGCGCGTGCTGATCCGGTCGACGTACGCCTTGGGATCCGTCTTCTCTTCCTCGGCCTTGCGCTCGATCTTCTGGCCGTGCTCGTCGGTGCCGGTCAGGAGGTAGGTCTCGTCGCCGAGGAGCTGATGAAAGCGCCGGACGGCGTCCGCGATGATGGTGGTGTACGCGTGACCGACGTGGGGGATGTCGTTCACGTAGTAGATCGGCGTCGTGACGTAGAAGCGACCCATGGCTCGACGCCCCGTCTACCACGGCCGACCGCGGGGAGCGATCGGGGGCGTCCGCGTGACGCCGCGCTCGGCGTCACCCGGACGGCAGCGGCGGCGGGGCTCGGTGAGCGCGCGCGCTCACCAGGGGCGGGCGCGCGCTCCGCGGAGGCGTCGCGCTCACCAGGGGCGGGTGCGCGCTCCGCGGAGGCGTCGCGCGGGGGCCTCCGGTATGACGCGCTCGTCAGAGGATCGAGTCGCGGCCCCGGGCGGCGGGTTCCTTCGGAGCGGCGAGCGCGCCGCGCGACGCGAGCGGCGCCTCGTCGAGGACGCGACGGACCGCCATCATGAACGGCCGGTCGATCGCCACGCGGAGGTCGCGGGCGGGCGGGGGCTCCGCAGGCGACTGGAGGAGGCGGAGGTCGCGCGTGAGCGCGCGGCCGAGCCGGCCGCTGGCTTCGCGGTGGGCGTTCGGCTCGCGCGGCACGATCGACGCGGGCATCGGCGCGACGAGCACGACCTCTGCGCCGTTCTGCCGGATCCACGTCGCCTGGTAGAGCGCCGCGGCCTGCCCGGTCGACTCGTGAAACATCAGCGCGCGCCACTCGAGGTGGCTCGTGAGATCGAACGTGCGGCTGTCGATCGAGAGGGTCGCTCGGTCGAGCGCGATCGGCAGGCCGCGGCCGTCGCTGAGGTACACACGGCCGAGCGCCGCGCGGTCGTGCTCTTCGGCGTGTCGGATCAAGGCCGCGGCGTCCTCGGCGGTGAGCGCAGCGTCGTGCGTGACGCCGTCGACGAGGTCGAGATCGGCGAGCACGGCGATGCGCGCGAAGAGCTCGTCGTGGGCGTCGGAGCGGTCGTCGATCCGCGTCGGGACGTAACGCGTCCGGGTCGGCGTCGTGAACGCGAGCAGCCCGTGCGGCCGGCCGTACGACGCGAGCAGCGTGACGCCGAACGGCGCGCCCCAGTCGACGATGGGCTTCGTCCCGTCGGGAGAGCTGCGCGACAGGCCGGTCGCGTCGGCGACGATGGCGGCGCCGGTGGCGCGCACGGCCTTCGGCCGCCGCATCGCGGCGAGCGCGACGAGGCCGAGCGACAGGCCGCCGACGAGGAACCGGAGCGACAGCGGCAGGCCCGGGACGGCCACCGCCGCAGCGAGCACGACAACCCCTGCGACCACCAGCGTCACGCGTACGCGGGAGGTCGCTCGGTGCGGACCGTTGGCGACGACGAGAGGCCAACGCTGGGTCGCTGACAATGGCCTGAACATGTCACCCCGAGGAGAAACGGCACACGCGAAGTGCGGGGCTGATCAGTTTCACGGTAGCACCACCCTTCCATAAGTCTCCGCCAAACCCGAGGCCCGCGGGAAATCGCGCCCGCGCTGCGCGACGCGCGTGTCCTCACGCGCCGGTTATCGCCGAAGGTGCGAGCGGGTGTGGGTCGCCGAGGTCGTCCCTTCGCGTAGACGTCGTTGCACGGATCGTTCTTGGGCGGACGTCGATGCTCGGCCCGTCGCTGCGGAGGCGCTCCGCGTCTGCGGCGCGGCGACCGGGCGGCGATCCCGCGCTACTGCACGGCCGGGTTGGCGGGATCGCGGTCGACGCCGTCGAGCGCGCCGTCGGCGTCCAGGTCGCGAACCGGGCCCGGCAGGCCGGTGACGACCGGGACCTTGCCCTCGAACGCGTCCGCGAAGAAGCGCAGCGTCACGTCCTGGAGATCGAGGTAAGGACACGGAACCACGATCGGATCCTGGCGCTCGAGGACGAGGCCCCCGTTCGGGGCGTTGTAGGGGATCTTGTAGCTCCGGCTCGCCTTCGATCGAACGAGGTTGCTGCCGTGATGGGCCGGGGAGACCTGGGCGAGGAGCGCCGTGACGCCAGCGGCGGGCGTGTCGTGGAAGCCGGTGGCGTCCGGCGTCAGCTGGACGAGCTCGATGCCGCCGCCGTAGAAGGGAGCGTTGGTCTTGAGGTCCGCGAGGCCGGCGTTGACCCCGACGTTCGGCGTGGCGAGGCCGAAGCCCGCCGCGCGCGCGAGCGCCTCGTTGCTCTCGTTCGAGACGATCTCGTCGTAGAGCACCTCGATCTGGAGGACGTTGCGCGGCTTGGTCGGCGCGCCGAGGAGCGGTGACGGCGACCGGACGATCCGGTCCGCGTAGGCGATCGGATCGCCGCCCTCGGCGAGCGCCTGGCCGACGACGACGACGGGGTGGCCCTCGTTGAACTGGCCGCCGCGGAAGCCGAAGTTGAGCGAGCCTCCGAGCGACAGCTGCGCGTTGATCGCGGGGCCGTGCGCGGCGACCTCGGTGAGGAGCCCACCGCCGGCGACGTTGAGCACCCAGGCCTTCACGTGCGGCTCGATCGCCGCGGCGACCGCGCCCTCGATGCCGCCGAGCGAGTCGCCGACGTAGGCGATCTTGTCGGGATCGATCTTGGGCGTCACCGGCGGCGCGCCGAGGGCGAGCGGGGACAGATCGGGGCTCGAGCGCAGGAGCTTCACGAGCTGCGCGGTGTCGAGCTCGGCCTGGCGGAGCTGATCGCGCAGGGCGACGAGGTTCTTCAGGCCTCCGAACAGGTCGAAGCTCCCGGCGCGCGCCGGCGGATCGTCGACGGCGTCGCTGAACCCGTCCGGTCCGTCGTACTTCGCGCCGGGGGCGGACGCGTAGTCGGTCGTCGTGTCCACGAGGAACTTCGCCTCGTTCGCGCGCGCGCCGAAGGTCACGCTGTCGATCGCGACCGCGACCCAGCCCTTCGAGGCGAAGCGGTTCGCCAGCGTCATCATGTAGGCGCGCGACCCGCCGAGGCCGTGCTGGATGATGACCGCCGGGTACCCCTCCGCGGGCATCGGCGCGGAGGGGACCGCGAACGTGACCCAGATCTTGCTCGTCGGCTTGTCGGGCGCCGGGATCGGCTTGTTCGCCGCATCGCGCGCGAACGTGGCGTGGTCGGCGTCGTCGTACTTGGCCGCCTTCGACTGGAGCCAGTTCGTCGCCGTGAAGACGGCCGTGCCGACGGCGGCGATCTGGTCGTGCGCGCGGACGGGGAGCGCCTCGTCGGGATCGTCGGTGCCGTCGGGCAGCTTCTTCGGCTCGGAGAGGACGCCGAGCCAGTCGTCGAGGCTCGCGGTGAAGCCGGTCGGGAGCGTCTCGCCGTCGCCGACGCGCGCGAACTTCGCGGCGGTCATCGGCGCGACGGAGGCGGCGTCCCAGGCGAGGGCGGGCGCCGGCGCCGACTCGAGCGCGTCGCGGAGCGTGTAGAGGTCGGCCGTCGCGGACTGCGTCGTGAAGGGAGCGAGCGAGACGATCGCGTCCTCGCCGAGCGCGCCGCCGACCAGCGCGACGGCGCGCTCGTACGCGTCGCCGTAGAGCTGGCCGAGGGGCCCCTCCTTGCGGATCGCCGTGGCCTCGAAGTCCTTCGACGCGACGACGCCGAACCCGCGCCGGTCCTTCACGCGGCTCGTGAGGACGGCGAGGTAGCGACCGCCCTCGCGGAGGACGACGCCGCGCGCGGGGCCGACGGAGACGTTCGACTGGCCGCCGTCGACGTCGCTCTCGTCGTGGAAGAACGCGCGGCAGGGCACGCGCGCGGCGGAGGGATCGGTCGCGTCCAGATCGAGGAGGAAGACGGAGCTCGCGTCCGACGCGCACGACTTCTCGTCCGCGGGGAGCGTCGCTGTGTCGATGACGGCCGAGCCCCGCTCCAACGTCTCGTCGTTCCGCGCGGGAGCCGAGAGATCGTCGACGAGGAAGATGGCCGGCGCGATCCGCGACCACCCGTCGAGCTGCCGGAGCTGCGCGGCCAAGAGCTCGTGGCTACGGGTGAACGTGCGCTCGAGCCCGGGGATCTGCCCGTATCGGCCGCCGGTCAGGTAGGCGTCGGAGGGGAAGGGCACGTCGAGGAAGGCAGGCGTCGCCTCGCCGCCGGTGTCGAAGCGCGCGATCACCGGCTTTATCGCCATCACGCGCGGGCCGTCGATGTCGTCGCACGCGGCGACGGAGACGAGCGTGGGCGCGAGGAAGGCGAGCGCGGGAACGAGCGCGGAGGACCGACGACCCCTTGTCATGGTGGTCGTATAGCGCATCTCGCGCCCGTGGCAGCGTCTCCGGCGAGTGGCGCCGGCGGGCCTCATCGTGTAGAGACGCGTGGTCACACGGGGTCTGGAGGAGAAACATGGGAGCTCGAATTTTCGTGGTCATGGGCGGCGTCGCCCTCGTCGGTGCGGCGTTCGCCATGCAGGCTTGCGGCGAGACCGAGCCCGCGGCGGAGCCGGTCGCCGACGCCGGGCTGGATGTCCAGGACAGCGCCCCGCCGGAGGCCGCGCCGCCCGCCGACGAAGACGCGGCGACGTGCGATCTCTCCGCGGACTTCACCGCGGACATCCCGGACGCGTCGATCGCCGACGGCGCTTCGACGTCCGGCCTCTGCTTGCAGTGCGCGAAGGACAAGTGCGAAGCGCAGATCTCCGCCTGCAACCAGGACTGCCCGTGTCAGGGCGTCGTGGGGGAGGCGCTCGAGTGCTACCTGAAGAACACGAGCAACCCGTTCGCCTGCGCGGGCAGCCTCGCCGCCGTCGACGACAACACGCGCAACCTCGGCATCGCGCTGATCGGGTGCATCAACTCGGGCTGCCGGGAAGAGTGCGCGACCTCCTCGTTCCAGGACGCCGGCTCCGACGGCGGCTCGGACGCGGGGGCGGACGCCGACTGAGGCGGGCGCTGCCGCCCCGCGGCCCGAGCGGTCCGCGGCGGCGGAGCGTGAGAGCGCGTCGGGGCGCGAGAGCGCGTCGAGGCGCGAGCGCGCGTCGGGGCGTGATCAGCGGAGCGTGCGGGCGCGGTGCTGCGCGACCCACGGCGAGAGGCGAGAGCCGCTCTCGCCGGTCTGCGCGGCGCTCGCGCCCGTGGCGCGCTCCAGCTTCGCGGCGGCGATCGCGATCGCGACCGCGACCGCGTCGCGGTCGATCTCGGGGACGGTCGGGTAGCCGAGGAGCTGGTCCTTGTGCCGATCGATGAAGCCGGTGTCGTAGTCGCCCGCGGCGAACTCCGGGTGCGCGAAGAGCTTCTCGTGGAAGGCGAGGTTCGTGCGGATGCCCGTCACGACGTACTCGCCGAGCGCGCGGCGCATACGCATGACGGCGCGCTCGCGCGTCGGCGCCCACACGCAGAGCTTCGAGACGAGCGGATCGTAGTAGCTCGACACCTCGGCGCCCGGGTAGGCGCCGCCGTCGTCGCGGACGCCCGGGCCGGACGGCGTGACGAGGCGCTCGATCCTCCCCGGGGAAGGCAGAAAGCCGCTCGACGGGTCCTCGGCGTAGACGCGGCACTCGATGGCGGCGCCGCGCGCGACGAGGTCGTCCTGCGCGAAGCCGAGCTTCTCACCCTCTGCGACGAGGACCATCTCGCGCACGAGATCGAGGCCGGTGACGAGCTCGGTCACCGGGTGCTCGACCTGGAGGCGCGTGTTCATCTCGAGGAAGTAGAAGCTCCCGTCCTCGGCGAGGAGGAACTCGAACGTGCCCGCCGAGTGGTAGCCGACGGCCTTCGCGCCCTGGACGGCGATCGCGCCCATCTTCGCGATGAGCTCGCGGGTCGCCGCTTTCGCGGGGGTGGGCGTCTCCTCGACGACCTTCTGGTTGCGTCGCTGGATCGAGCAGTCGCGCTCGAACACGTGGACCATGTTGCCGTCGCGATCGCCGAGCACCTGGATCTCGACGTGGCGCGGGCGGAGGATCGCCTTTTCGATGTAGACGGTGTCGTCGCCGAAGAATTTCTTCGCCTCGCTGCGGGCGCGCTCCCAGGCGCTCGCCATCTCGGCCTCCGAGGAGACGAGGCGCATGCCTTTGCCGCCGCCGCCGGACGCGGCCTTCAGCATGACCGGGAAGCCGATCTTCTTCGCGGCGGCCGTGGCCTCCTCGGTCGTGTCGCACATCGCGCCTGGCACGATCGGGACGCCGGCCTCCGCCATCTTCGTGCGCGCGGCCGTCTTCGAGCCCATCTGGCGCATCGCGCTCGCCGGCGGGCCGATGAACGTGATCCCCGCCTGCTCGCAGGCGTCGGCGAAGGCCGGGTTCTCGCTCAGGAACCCGTAGCCGGGATGGATGGCGTCGCAGCCGGCGCGCTTGGCGACGTCGATCACCTTGTCGATCCGGAGGTAGCTCTCGGCCGCGGGCGCGGGGCCCACGGGGTACGCCTCGTCGGCGACGCGGACGTGCAGCGCGGCGCGGTCGACGTCGGAGTAGATCGCGACGCTGCGGATCCCCATCTCGCGGAGCGTGCGGGTGACGCGGACGGCGATCTCGCCGCGGTTGGCGACGAGGACCTTCTTGAAGGGAGGGCGGGCCATGGATGCGCCGCCGATCGTTATCCGAGATAGGCCGAGATCGCGAGCGTCACGTCCGGCGCCGGCGCGGATGGGCTTCGGCCGCCGGGCGGTGATGAGGTGGGCGCGCGGAGCGAGCGCGGGCTCAGTGCACGCAGTACTGGGGCCGCGCGCCCGAGATCGTCTTCTGGAAGAGGCGGCTCCAGGTAGACAGACGCCCGACCTGCGCGACGAACGCGCGATCGCGCGCGGCGTCGGCGATCGTGCGGGTCGAGTCGTCCGCGTCGCGCACATCGAGGTCGAAGCGCACGCCGGTCGCGCGCGCCTCGGCGAGCGAGCCGTCGACGACCCACGCCGCGACGAGCCCTCGCGGCGGGAGCGTCACGCCGCTCTCGCGGGCGAGCGCGGCGTCTTCGTCGGCGCTGAACGACGCGCGCGTGATCTCGAGGAAGGGGCTCCGCGCGCCAACGAGGGGCGCGCGCGGCATGAACAGGTGGTTGTGCCGTGTGTCGTCGGCGCGGAGGTTCGAGAGCATCGCGAACGACAAGCGCAGCTTGAGGCCGGTGTACGGGGCCAGGCCTTGCGCGACGAGGAACGCGCCGATCCCGAGCGCCAGCGCTCGGCTCAAGGGCCCGAGCCGCGGCGCGCGCCGCCCCGGCGACGGGAGACCGAGGGCCGCCAGGAGCGCGGCGCGTCTGCCGGCGCCGCGCGCGAGCCGGGCGCGCGCCGACAGGAGATCGCCGACGACGAGCCCCAGCACGAGGAGCACGGTCGCGACGAGCAGCACCTCGTAGATCACGAACCGGTTCCAGGGGAGCGGTGCGCGATGGAGACGGGCGCTGCCTGCGAGCACGATCGCGCTCGCGACGACGGCGAGCGGCCAGGCGCGTCGCGCGACGCGCCAGGCGCGGTCTCCGTCCTCGTCGCGGAGGAAGGAGAGCGAGAGCGAGAGGCACGCGACGCCGAACGCGACCGGCCCGACGTGGACGAACCCCAGGACGAGCGCCCCGACGAGGAGGACGCCGAGCCGCGGCGCGAACCGCAACGCGAGCGCGGCGCCGAGCTCACCCGCGACGATGTGCTCCGGCTGGAGCGGATCGAGCAGCGCGGACGGGAGCGTCCACCACTGCAGGAGGCGCCTGGTCAACATCCGGTGGCAGCTCGTACCCTCGTGCAGAAAATCGACGTTGAGCTTGTGCAAGCCCGCGAACGCCATCGTCACGACGATGAGGAGGCGGCTCACGTTCACCACCGCGTGGTCGACCTCACGGCCTCCGAGGCGCGCCGCGAGCGTCGCGCGTCCCAGCGTCGACGTCTCGTGGGCCGCGAGCGCGGCCGCGAGGAGCGCGAACCCCGGCGCCACGGCGTAGAGCAGGTACTCGTCGGCCACCTGCGAGCCGTCGCGGGCCGGCCAGAACACGCGCTCGAGCATCACGACGAGGGCGACCGGCGCGGCCGCCAGCAGCGCGACGACCCGCGATCCGAGCGCGAGCAGGACGACCGCCACGGCGAGGAGCGCCTTGTCGGAGAGCGTCGCGTAGCGCGGCTCGCCCCAGAGGCTCGCGACGTGCTTCCACTGCAGGGTGAGCAGCGTGAGACCGAACGCGCGCGCGAGGAGATGGCTGCGCCACCGTCCGACGTCCGCGAGCAGGAGCGCTCCCGCGCTTTCCATCGGGGGCTACGATAGCGTCACGCGCGCCGCACGAGGAGCCCTCCGCCCGCGGCGCCGCGAGACCGAGCTTGCTTGCGCCTGCGGGACGGGGAAAGCTGTCGGCTCATGGAGCGTGATGCCGGCCGCCGCGACCGAACGACGCCGGGCTCGTCCGGCGCCGCCGAGCTCGTGCGGGAAACCGGCGGAGCCTGAGGCGTGGAGCGCAAGCGTCCCAAGCCTGGCGAGTCGCTCTCCTTCGACTGGACGCTCCCTCAGGTCGAGAAGCCGCGCCCGCCGGCCGTCCCGCCGCAGCGAGCTCCCTCGCGTGGCCCCGCGCGCGCGGCGCCGGAGATCGGACGTGTCGCGCCGGAGCCCGCGAGCGCGCGGGAGGCCGCGACGGCGCCGGAGCCCGCGAACGCGCGGGAGGCCGCGACGGCGCCGTGGGGGCCGCCGCTGCCCGAACGTCCGCCGCCGCCGAAGCCCGAGCGACGTGTCTTCACGGTCGGAGAGCTCGGGCGCATCGTCGGGCGATCGCTGGAGCGCGCGTTCGCTGCCGAGCTGTGGGTCGAGGGTGAGGTGAGCGGCGCGCGGCCGGCGTCGAGCGGCCACGTCTACTTCTCGCTGAAGGACGAGCGCGAGGACGCCGCGATCGACGTCGTCCTCTATCGGTCGCAGGTCACGCCGCGCGGTCGCGCGCTGATCAAGGACGGCGCGCGCGTGCGCGTGCGCGGCAAGCCGACGTACTGGTCGCCCCGCGGCAAGCTGCAGTTCGTCGGCGATCGCGTCGAGCCGACGGGGAAGGGCGCGCTCCTCGAGGCGCTCGAGCTGCTGAAGCAGAAGCTGCAGGCCGAGGGCCTCTTCGCGCCCGAGAAGAAGCGGCCGCTCCCGCACGATCCGCGCGTCGTCGGCGTCGTCACGAGCGCGCAGGGCGCGGTGATCCACGACATCTGCAAGGTCGCGTTTCGTCGCGGCGGCGCGCGCATCCTCCTCGCGCCGGCGCAGGTGCAGGGCGCCGGCGCCGCCGAGAGCATACGGCGCGCCCTCCGGATGCTGCAGCGCGTGGCGGACGTGGACGTCATCGTCGTCGGCCGTGGCGGCGGCTCGCAGGACGATCTCCTGGCGTTCAACGACGAGGCGCTCGTGCGCGACGTCGCGGCGTGCCGCGTCCCGATCGTCAGCGCCGTCGGTCACGAGGTCGACGTCACGCTCGTCGACTTCGCCGCCGACGCGCGCGCGGCCACGCCGTCGCAGGCCGCCGAGATGATCGTGCCCGACGCGACCGCGCGCCGACGCCTCCTCGACGAGCGAACGAGCCGGCTGCGGCGCGCCATGCACGCGCGCGTCGCCGAAGAGCGCGTCGTCACGGGGCGGCTGGCGCAAGCGTTCGGCGATCCGCGGCTGCTCATCGCGAGCGCGCAGCAGCGCGTCGACGAGCGTGTGATGCGGCTCGGGCGGATCCTCGCGAAGCGGCTGGCGCGCGAGCAGGACGGGGCTGCGCGGCTCGGCGCTCGCCTCGGCGCCGCTCATCCGCGCGAGCGGATCGCGCGGGATCGGTCCCGCGTGTCCGAGGCCGCGTCGCGCCTGGTCGCGGCGGCCCGCGCCGACGCGCGCGGACGGAGCGACCGCGCCGCGGCGCTCGCGTTGCGCCTCGACGGGCTCGCGCCGCGCTTCGTGCGCGAACGCTCGGACAGCGTCGCCGCCCTGGCGGGTCGGCTCGACGCGATGAGCCCGCTCAAGGTCCTCGCGCGCGGCTACGCGATCGTCACGAGGTCCGCGGACGGCCGCGCGGTCCGCGACGTCGCCGAGGTCGCGGTCGGCGACGCGCTCCGTGTCCGCGTGGCCAGCGGCTCCTTCGACGCCGCGGTCACCCGCGCCGAACGCGAGGGCGGCGGCTCGCGCGACGAGGGTGGCGACCCGCGCGACGAGGGCGGCGGCTCGTCCGGCGAGGGCGGCGGCTCGCGCGACGACGGAGGCTCGCGCCGCGGCTCGTCCGGCGAGAGCGGCGGCTCGTCCGGGGCCGAGGGGCGATCGTGAGCCCGCCGCCGGCCGGGGTGGCGCCGCTCCGCTTCGCCGTGATCGGCTCGCCGGTCGCGCACTCACGGAGCCCGGCGATGCACGGCGCCGCGTTCGCCGCGCTCGGTCTGCCCCACACCTACGAGAAGCTCGAGACGACCACGGAGGCGCTCGGCGAACGCATCGCCGCGCTCCGCGAAGGAACGTTCGCCGGGCTCAACGTGACCGTGCCCCACAAGACGCGGGTGCTCGCGATGGTCGACGAGCTCGATCCGAGCGCGCGCGCGACGGGCGCGGCGAACACCCTCGTGCGCGACGCGGGCGGCGTCGTCCGCGCGTTCAACACGGACGCGCCGGCGCTCCGCGACGAGCTCGTGCGGCTGGCGGGCGACGGCGAGCGCTTCCGCGGGAGGAGCGCGCTGGTCCTCGGCACGGGCGGCGCCGCGCGGGCGGCCGTCTTCGCGCTCGGCCAGCTCGGCCTCGGTCGCGTCGTCGTGCGTGGGCGTCGTCGCGAGGCGCTCGAGGCCCTGGCTGCCGTGCTGACCGCGAGTGGCTCGGAGGCGACCCTCGAGCTCGAGCTCGCGGGCGCGCGGCCGGCGGACCCGACCAGCT
>JAHBWA010000147.1 GCA_019637195.1 Labilithrix sp.
CGACGGAGACGTGCGGGGCCGGCCATCTTGAGTCCCTGTGAGTGTGATGGACGCCGTCCCCGTCGACTCCGTGATCGAGGCCTCGGCGGACTGCTCCGACCGGGCACGCGCGGAGGAGCTGCTCGCGGCGTCGCTGGCAGCGGCGCGCGGGCCGCGCCGGTCGAGCGCGGAGGACGCGCGGTGGCGCCTCACGATGAGCGTGGTCGCGGCGGCCCCGGGCATCAAGGCGGCCGACGCCCGGATCGTCGACGATCGCGGGCGGCCGGTGGCGGAGCGGACGGTCAGCGACAGGACCCGGAGCTGCGTCGCGCTCGCGCGCGCCGTCGGAGCGTGGGCGCAGATCGTCCTCGACGACGAGCTCTTGCGCGAGCACGACGAGGAGACGTTTCGGGAGCGTGAGGCGCTCCAGCAGCCTGCGCCGGAGTCGCGTCCGATCAAGACGAGCGCTCCGGTGGACGCTCCAGTGGACGCCGACCTCGACGGCGGTGAGCCGCGGTCCGCGCCCGGGCGGTCGATCGAGATCGGGACGATGCTCTTTCTCCGCAACGGCGCCGCCGCGACGGGCGGTGCGTTCGGCGTGTCGCCGTTCGTCGCGATCGCGTTCGCGGACACATGGGTGCTCCGCCCGTCGCTCATGTACGGAGCTTCCACCTCGCGGGTCCCTCCGGATGCCTCGAACAGCGAGAACTTCTCGACCCTGGGCGGCCGTCTCGACGTTTGCCGGCGGATGCCGGGCAACTACATCGATAGCCGCGGCATCGAGTTCGACGCCTGCGTCGGCGGCGACGCCACGTACGTGTGGTCCGGGCGCGAGTCGGTCGCGCGCGGCAGCCTCGGGCCCTCCGCCGTCCTGCGCGGGGAGCTCGGTTACGACTTCGGTCTCGAGATCCGATCCATGGTGGGGGTGAACCTGAGTCGCGCGCCGTTCATGAGCGCCGAGGAGCTGCCCCCGTTCGTCGCCGCCGCCGAGCTCGGCGCGTCCGTGAGGTTCCGATGAGCGCTGCGTACGAGAGCGTGTCCCTGGTGAGCGCGGCGGCGATCGACGAGGCGGAGCCGAGCGCCGAAGATCGTGCGCCCGAGGCTCCCGCGAGCGGCATCAAGAGCCTCGTCGTCCCTTCGAGCACGAGGCTCATCGTGGCTGATCGAGACCGGGCGTTCCGCGCCGTCTACGAGGCGCACGCCGCGTTCGTCTGGCGGAACCTCCGCCGGCTCGGCGTCGCCGACGCGGACGTCGAAGACAAGCTGCAGGAGGTCTTCGTCGTCGCGCATCGCCGCTTCGAGGACTTCGTCGATCGTGGTCACGGCCCGCGCGCCTGGCTCTTCCAGATCGCGCTCCGCGTCGCCTCCGACGCGCGACGCCATCGACGCCGGCACCCCGTCGATCCCGACGGTGGCGCGGCAGAGGAGCGTCAATCGATCGAGCCGCCGCAGACGGCGGCCGTCGACGCGCGGCAGCAGCTCGATCTCCTCGACCGCGCGCTCGAGGCGATCGACATGGGGCGGCGCGCGGTGCTCGTGCTCCACGAGATCGAGCAGATGACCGCGCCCGAGATCGCGCGCACGCTCGACATCCCGCTCAACACCGTCTACTCGCGCCTCCGCGTCGCTCGGCTCGAGCTCGAACAGGAGCTCCGTCAGCTCGGAGGCGACCGGTGAGCGGTGCGTCGCGCATGCAGGACCTCTTCGCCGCCGCGCGCGAGGACGCCCCGTCCGAGGACGTCCACGATCAGGTCTGGGGGCGCGTCGTCGCCGCGACCGCGGCCCCTGCGGCGGCCGCGGCGGTGAAGGCCGCCGTCGTCCCGTCGGGTGGGAAGCTCCTCGCCGTCGGAGCGCTGATCGGCGCGGTCACCACCGGGGTCGTCGCGCTGGTCGCGTTCGACGCGGGCGGCGCGAGGACCCCGGCGCCGTCCGCGCGCGCGCCGGCGATCATCGCGACCGGGTCGGTCGCCGGCGCCCGCCTGTCGGAGCCTGCGCTGCGTGGCCGCGCAGAGCTCGCGCCGGAGGCGACGCCCGCGAGCACGCCGAGCGCGGCGAACGCGCCCGAGGCGACGGCCGCGAGCGCCCCGAGCGTGGCGATCACACCGATCGGCAAGGTGGTTGGGAACGACCCGGCCGCGAAGGAGCCGAGCGCGCGCGGCGCCGCGAAGGAGCCGAGCGCCACGGTTGCGGGCGTCGTCACGAACCGCGCCCGCGCGCCGCGCGACGACACGAGCGCGCTCGCCGAGGAAGCGCGCCTCGTGACGGAGGCGCGCGCGGCGCTCGTCCGCGGCGATCCGGACCTCGCGCTCGCGCTCACGCGGAGCACGCGGCGGCTGGCGGCTCGCGCCCTCGAGCCCGAGGAGCTCGCGCTCGAAGCGAGGGCCCTCCGCGCCCTCGGTCGCGCCGACGAAGCGCTCGCCACGGAGCTCACGCTCCGCCGTCGCTTCCCGAGCCATGCCCTGAGCCGCTGACGACGCCGCTTGCACGGTCGTGGCGCGCTCGGCGGTCGCGGTGCCCGGCGGGCGCTCGCGCCCGGTGGGTGGTCGCGGCGCTTGGCGAGCGGGCGCTCAGGGCTCGACGGTCGCCTTCGCCTTCAGGATGCGCGCCGCCTCGGCGTAGACGCGGTTGTTCGGGTTCTGCTGATGGAGCTGCTCGTAGACCTGAGCGGCTGCCGCGTAGTTGCCGACCGCGACGTAGTCGACCGCCTGTCGCTCGAGCGTCCGCGTGCTCGCCGCGACCGGCGGGGTGGCCGTGGGCGCGGTGCCCGCGTTCGCGGGCGGAGCGTCGGCGCTCGCGGGCGGCGCGGTCTGCGCCGTCGCCGCGGTGTCGGCGGGTGGCATCGGCGTCCCGACGGGGACGCACGGGATCTGCCCGTTGATGGCGACGCTGTACGGGACGAAGTTCGGTGGACAAGCCGGCTGCGGCGGCGTGATCGGCGGCGGCGTGACCGGCGGAGGAGCCGAAGGAGGCGGCTCCGTCGTGTTCGCGACGGCCGATGCCTCGGCGCTGGCGTCGAGCGTGGCCACGGGGCCGGGGGCGATCTCTTCCTCGTCGATGAGGAGCAGGTACGCCGCCGCAAACAGGCAAAACGGCGCGAGGACGACGAGGATGCGCTTCGGCGGCGAGAGCTCCTTGTACTTTGCGATGTAGTAGGGGACGGAGCCCTCGGCGGGCGGGGCCCCGGCGACCTGCACACCCGCCATCGATCCGTAGCCGCCGCTCTGCATCGCGCCCGGGCTCATCGTGTTGTACGGGCCGGAGCCTCCGCCTCCCAGGTACGGGCTCGACGGCATCCCCGGCGGCGGCATCGGTCCGCCGGGGCCCATCATCGGCGGCTGCATCGGCATCCCGCCCGGTCCCATCCCCGGCGGTCCCATGCTCGGCGGTCCCATGTTCGGCCCGCCCATTCCCGGCGGTCCCATTCCCGGCGGTCCCATGTTCGGCCCGCCCATTCCCGGCGGTCCCATGCTCGGCGGTCCCATGTTCGGCCCGCCCATTCCCGGCGGTCCGCCCATTCCCGGGGGGCCGCCCATTCCCGGCGGTCCCATGTTCGGCGGTCCCATGTTCGGTCCGCCCATTCCCGGCGGTCCCATTCCTGGCGGCCCGCCCATTCCTGGCGGCCCGCCCATTCCCGGCCCGCCGTGCGCGAGGCGATTGCCGGTCCCCTCCATCCGCGTCGCGTTCTCTTCCTCGAAGCTCCTCCCCGCGGCCGGGCGCGGCGCCGTCGAGACGACCGAGCTCAGGTTCGGCCGCGAGCCCGTGGCCTCGAGCGGCGCGACCCGCGTGGACTCGTCCTGGGGCGTCGCGTTCGAGAACTCGCCCGGCTTGAACGGCCGCTCGGCCTTGGGAAAGGACATCGGCTCCGAAATCGGCGGTGGCGGCGCGCCGGCCGCGGGGCGCGGCAGCGGAGGTGGGCCGCCGCCCGGCGCGGCTGCCTGGACCGGCGGCCGGCCGTGCATCTCCGTCGGCGCCTGATCGTCGGCCGGGGCGAGCAGCGACCGGAACCGCAGCCGCGCCGCGCCGATCTCGATCTTGCATGGCGCGTGGAGCTCGGTCCACGCCTTGCCGACGCGGTAGCCGTCGACCGACGCCGCCGCGGACTCGTCCGCGCTCTGGAGGAAGAGCGAGGTCCCGTCGAAGTAGACGAACGCGTGGACGTCGAGGACGCGCGCCGACTCGATGCGCCACATCCCCTTCTTGCCGACGCTGATCGGCTGGAGCTCTTGGCCGAGCGTGAGCGGGATGAAGGCGGGCTCGCCGATGCCCGTCTCGATCTCGATCACGTGGGTCGTTGCCGGCTTGGCCATGCGTGCGTGTCAGCGGACGTGGGGCTGAAGAGTCATCGTCGAAGGAGCGGTCAGTAGTGCGAGGAGTCGATCGGACCGCGCTTCGCGGCCTCGTAACAGCCCGGGGGCAGATCGACGCCGTGCTCGTGGAGCTGAGGCAGGCACCGCGGGAGGATCCCCGTGGGCACGATGTCGCTGACGATCATCCCGCGCTCGTCGAAGCCATGATACTGGCGCGCGAAGATATCCTGCATCTGGTACTGATTCTTGTCGGTGTCGTAGCCCAGTACCTCCGTGATGTGCGTGATCTTTCGCGATCCGTCCTGAAGGCGCGAGACCTGGCAGATGATGTTGACGGCGGACGCGAGCTGGATGCGGAGCGCCTGCAGCGGCATGTCGACGTCGCTCATCATCGCCATCGTCTCGAGGCGGGAGACGGTGTCGCGCGGGTAGGTCGCGTGGAGCGTCGACATGCAGCCGCCGTGACCGGAGGTCATGGCCTGGATGAGGTCGAGCGCCTCGCCGCTGCGGATCTCTCCGACGACGATGCGGTCGGGGCGGAGGCGGAGCGTCGCGCGGAAGAGGTCGCGGATCGTGACCTCGCCGCGCCCCTTCGGGTCCGGCGGGCGGGCCTCGAGCTGGCAGACGTGCTCGCGCTGGAGCTGCAGCTCGCGCGAGTCCTCGATGATGACGACGCGCTCGCCGTCGGGGATGAAGGACGAGAGCGCGTTGAGCATCGACGTCTTCCCGGAGCCGGTGCCGCCCGCGACGAGCACGTTGAGCTTCGAGGCGACGAGCGCCTGCAGCGCGAGCGCGGTCTCGTCGGTCATCGCGCCGAAATTGATGAGGCGCTTGACGGTGAGCGTCTCCTTGAAGAAGCGGCGGATCGAGACGCAGGGTCCGTCGGGCGCGGCCGGCGGGAGCACCGCCTCGATGCGGGAGCCGTCGGGCAGTCGACCCTCGAGGATCGGGCGCATCTCGTCGACGTGCTTGCCGACGAACTGCGCCGCGTTCCGGAGCGCGGCGATGAGCTGCTCCTTCGTCTCGAACTTCGCGGGGACGAGGTGCAGCTGCCCCTTCTTCTCGACGTAGATCTGGTTCGGCCCGTTGATCATGATGTCGCTGACCGCCGGATCGTCGAGGTACGGACGAATCGGGGCAAAGAACTGGAGGAGCGTCTCCTCGAAGACCTCCCTCGGGATCTGATCACCACCTCCACCGCTCACGGCACACCTCCATCGCGCTGAACGTCGGTCGGGGTCTCGGGCTCGGCCTCGGTCGGGGGCCGGACCTCGGCCGGCGGCCGGACCTCCGTCGGGGGGCTGGCGTCGGGCGGGGCGTCGACCGCCGGGCGGGGCCGGGTCTCCTCGTCGATTCGCTTGAGGAGCGACGACCTCGCCTCCTCCGCGTGCGAGCCGCGCGGCTCGATCCGCAGGTACTCTCGGAAGTGGCGATCGGCCGCGACGACGTCGTGGTCCGCGTCGCGCGCCACGACCGCCAGCAGGTAGTGCGCCTGCGCCTGCAGGTCCGCCGGACGCCGGGCCGAGCCTTCGTGCTGCTCGTCCGCCTCCGACCGGACGACCTGCTCGAGCTGCGCGCGCGCCTGCTTGCTCTCGTTGATCGCCGCGTAGAGGGTGCCGACCATGAGGCGCGTCCTGGCGTCGTGAGGGTGCTTGCGGAGGTGGTTCTCTCCGTGCTGGATCGCCGAACGGTAGCGCCCGGTCTTCACGCAGACGTCCATCAGGAGGGGCAAGACTTCACGGGGATCGGCGCCGGCCTCGATGCCCGAGGCGAGGTACTCCTCGGCGCGCGTGTGGTCCCCCAGCGCGGCGAAGCCCTTGCCCCGATCGACGAGCGTCTGCGCGTCGGACTCCTTGCGGACCGAAGCCATCTCCGCTTCGACCTTCTGCGCGGAGCTCGGGGCACACGACGCCGCGACGAATGCGAAGGCGAGCGCCGAGGGGGTGAGCCAGCGCGCTATTGGTTCTCCGCGCCGACCTTGAGCTTCAATTTGCGTTCCAGGGTTGAGAGCCATGTGACGTAGTCACCCGAGGTGCCCTCGACGAATTGTAGAAGAACCCGGACCTCCTTTTGAGCAGTTACGTAGTCCTCCGTCGCGAGCGCGTGGTCGAGCCGGACGCGACGCATCCTGAAATCGTCAGTGATTTCGCGACGTAAGTACTTGGCCGACTCATCCGCGAGGCCGCCCGACGGGACGTCACCTCCAGCCCGGAAGCAGGCCGCCGCGAGCTCGTAGGTCGGCACCGCCGAGACGCCGTCCTGGACGTGGAACGGACGGCGTTCGCGCTTGGCGTCCGCCACCGCCATCCGCTCGCGCGCGAAGCCGAGGGCCGCCGCGGGATCGCGCTGCGGACACTGGTTCGCCGGCGCCGCCCATAGCTCCGGGGCCTGCGGGGTGAGGTCTTCGCCCTCGCCGCCGCCGAAGCCGTCCTCGCCGAGGAAGAGGTACCCGGCCGCCGGGATCATCATGAGCAGCGCGACGAGCAGCAGCGGGCTCGACTTCTTCTGCTGCTGCTGGGCACCGCCTGCCGCCGCGCCCTCGACGATCTCGATGTAGATCTGCGTGCCGGTGACGCCGAGCATCGCGCCGGGAGGCAGCGGCGCTTGCGTGAACGGGACGTTGTTGATCGTCGGCGGCGGCTCGAAGCTCAGCGCGCGCGCGAAGACGCCCGCGGGACCGAGCTCGATGAGCACGTGCTCGACGCGCGCCTCGGCGAGGGGGAGGCGGATCTCGCAGTGGGCGCCGCTCCCGATGAGCACACGCTCGCTCTCGATGCTGAGCTGTTCGATCTGCCCCGTCGGCAGTCGGGTCTGGAACTTGAGGACGCGCATGTCAGCGGAGGACGCCCAGGAGCGTCACAGGCCTCCCATGATATTCATCAACGCCGGGCCCATCAGCAAGCCCATGATGCAGAAGAACACGAGCATGAGCGGGCCGACCATCTGGACGCCGGCCTTGGCCGCCGCCTCCTCCGCGCGGACCGAGCGGCGCGTACGCGACACCGTCGCCTGGATCGTGAGCACCTCGGCGACCGGGTTGCCGCGCTCTTCGGCCTGAACGAGCGAGTTGACGAACTCGGTGACGGTCTCGACCGGCGCGCGCCGGGCGAACTCCTGCAGCGCCTCCTTGCGGGTGCGTCCGAGGTTCATCGTCTGGAGGATCAGCGTGAACTCCTCGACCAGCGGATCGTCGGGGTTCGAGGACTTCTCGACGACCTGGCGGACGGCGCCGGGGAAGTCGAGGCCGGCGCCCATCGACAGCGCCATCAGGTCGATGACGTACGGGAGGCCGCGCCCGACGTTCTTCAGCCGCTCCTGCGCGACGCCGCTGATCTGCATGTAGGGCATCGCGCCGCCGAGCATGACGCCGACGACGAGGGCGATCCCGCCGAGCTCGAGCACGTAGCCGCCGAGCGCGCCGACGACCGCGCCGCCCACCGCCGACAGCACGGTGAGCGCCAGGTACTCGTCGGCGGTGAGCCCCATGTAGTCGCCGGCGAGGCCGATCTGGCGATCGAGCTCGGCGCGTTGCTCGTCGGTCAGGATGCCGCTCATGCGGACGCCGAGCCAGCGCACCAGCGGCTCGATCCCGGCCCACAGCTCGTTCTGCGCGAGGACGCGCTGCCGCTTGAGGCCGCGGAGGCCGAGGCGGCTCGCGACCCGGGTCGGGGCGCTCGCGATGCCGTACGCCAGCGCCATCGTCGCGACCATGAGGCAGACCAGCACGGCCACGCGCATGACCTGGAGCTGAACGCTCACGCCGGGGGTCCAGAGGGAGGGGCTCACGATCAGATGTCCACGTTCAAGACCTTGCGCGCGAGGACGATGCTCGCGACCCAGCACGACGTGCAGCCGATGATGATGAGGTAGCCGACGAGGCTCTTGGTCAGCGGGTCGAAGTAGCCCGGCCAGAGCACGTTGAGCCCCATCAGGAGCCCGAACGGCATCAGCGCGATGACCCAGAGCTGCGCCTTTCCCTCGGCGGTCTTCGTGCGGACGACGCCCTCGAGGCGGCGCATTTCGCGCAGCGTGCCGGCGGTGGTCTCGAGGACCTTCGGCAAGTTGCCGCCGACCTGCCGGCCGATGAGGATCGAGCTGAGCGCCGAGTCGAGCTGACGGCTCCCGACGCGCGCGGCCATGTGGAGCAGCGCCTGCTCGAGCGTCGAGCCGACCTTCATCTCCTTGAGCGCGAGGTCGACCTCTTGGCGCATCGGGTTGGAGATGACGGCGGCGACGGAGTTGAACGCCGCGCCGATGCTCGGCGTCGTCTTGAGGGCGTTGGCGAGCGCGAGGATGAAGTTGTCGAGCTGCTCTTCGATCTGCTCGACGCGCTTGCGGCGCATCATCTCGATGTACGCCGTCGGCCCGACGGCGATGAAGAACATGCCGACGTACCAGAACTCGATCGTCATCAGCACGTGCGCCGCGAGCAGGAGGAACATGGCGGCGGCCTGCCCGTAGGCGATCGTGCGCCCGGGCATGAAGATGAACATCGGCCGGAGCTTGCGCTCGAGCGACGCCGTGTAGCGCGCGCTGTAGCGGTAGACGGGCCCCGACTGATCGGCGGCCGCGAGCCAGGTGCCCGCGAAGAGCGCGAACGAGGTCACCCCGAGGCTCGCCCACTTGAGGGTCTGCGTGGTCTGCGAGACGTCGCCGAGGCTCATATGTAGGGCTCTCCCTTCTTCACGAGCCCCATGACGATGAACGTCTGGAGGAAGCTCGGCAGGTAACCCGTGGCGCGGTACTCCCCGACGACCTGCCCCTTCGGGCCGGTGCCGGTGCGGATGAACTCGAAGATCGGGCGGAGCTCGATCTCCGTCGTGTCGCTGTCGATGCCGGTGACCTCGCTGATCGCGGTCACCTTGCGCGAGCCGTCGGAGAGGCGGCTCTGCTGGACGATGACGTGCACCGCCGAGGAGATCTGGTCGCGAATGGCGCGGAGGGGGAGGTCGATGCCGGCCATGAGCACGAGCGTCTCGAGGCGGCTGATCGCCTCGGGCGGCGAGTTGGCGTGCGTCGTCGTGAGCGAGCCGTCGTGGCCCGTGTTCATCGCCTGGAGCATGTCGAGCGCCTCGCCGCCGCGGCACTCGCCGACGACGATGCGGTCGGGGCGCATGCGGAGGGCGTTCTTCACGAGGTCGCGGATCGTGTACTCGCCGCGGCCTTCGAGGTTCGCGGGGCGTGTCTCCATCGAGACCACGTGCGGCTGCTTCAGCTGGAGCTCCGCGGCGTCCTCGATCGTCACGATGCGCTCGTCCTCGGGGATCGCGCCCGAGAGCACGTTGAGCAGCGTCGTCTTGCCGGAGCCGGTGCCGCCGGAGATGACGATGTTCTTCTTGGCGTGGACGCAGCGGGTGAGGAAGCGGCCCATGCGCTCGGTGATCGAGCCGTAGTTCACGAGTTTTTCGAGGGTGAGCGGGACCTTCGAGAACTTTCGGATGGTGATGCACGAGCCGCGCAGCGCGATCGGGCGGATGACGGCGTTCACGCGGCTGCCGTCCTTGAGCCGCGCGTCGACGAGCGGCGACGACTCGTCGATGCGCCGGCCGAGCGGGGTGACGATGCGCTCGATGACGGCGCGGACCCGCTCGTCGTCGGTGAAGCGCGCTTGCGACAAGAGGATCTTGCCGCCCTGCTCGATGTAGATCGTGTTCGGGTCCACGACCATGATCTCGGTGATGGTCCCGTCCGAGAGGAAGCGCTCGAGCGGCCCGAGGCCGAGGGCTTCGTCCGCGAGCTCGCCGATCAGGCCGTCGCGGTCCATCTCCGGCGGGATGCGCGAGTCGATCTGCGCGATGATGCGGCGGAGGGCGTTCAGCACCTTCGGGCGCATCGACGGGTCGTCGAGCTTCTTGGCGTCGATCGTCGCGAGGTCGAGGTGCTCGAGGAGCAGCTTGTGGATCTCGCGCCGGAGGGCGACCTCGGCCTTGAGCTTGTCGTCCTCGCCGCGCGCGGGGAGGTGGACGCCCTTCGGTCCCGGCTGCGAGCCGACGTGGGCGATCACCGGGTTCATCCCGCTGACGTTGGGGATCGGCACCGCGGACGTCGGAGCCATCCCGCGCGGCGGGACTGTGGGGACGGGGACGCGGCCGTTCATCCCCGGGCCGTTCATCCCCGGGCCGTTCATCCCCGGGTTCGAGCCGGACTGCAGCCGCTGGCGGGTGTCGTTCTGCTGGATCTGCGCGGCGGTCGGGCCGATCGGGTTGCCCTGCTGGTCGAGCGCGTAGACGAAGACAGTGAAGTCGCCGACGACGATGGGCGTCCCGTAGGGGACCTCGACCGAGTCGCGCCGGAGGAGCAGGTCGCCGGCGATCGTGCCGTTGGTCGAGACGTCCTCGACGCGGAGCGCGCCGTGACCGGCGCTCACGACGGCGTGCTGGCGCGAGACGAGATCGCTGTCGAGGCGCAGCGAGCACTGCGGGTGGCGTCCGATCGTGAGCGGGCCGCTGGCCGGGTAAAGCTCCGTCCGCTGCGCTCCCGCGTCTGATTGAACGACGACTTGCAGGTGCATCGCGGGCTACTTCGCGTTCGGGGGCGTCTTCGGGTAGGTGTCCACGTACTCGATCTCGCCGGAGTACTCCTTGTACGTGGTCATCGCGTTGTTGATGAGCTCGAGCGAGCTCTTCGGCACGGTGTCGACGATGCTCGGGACGATGAAGACGGCGCCCTCGGTGTCGGCCCTGTCGTGACCGTGGGTGCCGAACAGGACGCCGAGCACCGGGATCTCGGAGAGGCCGGGGAGGCCGTTGATGAGGTGTCGCTGCGACGCCGTCTTGATGCCCGAGAGGATCAGCGCCTGACCGAGCTTGAGCGTGACCTGCGTCTCGAGCTTCGCCGTCGTGCGTCCGGGCGGACCGCCGGGCTGGCTCGCCGGCGTGAGATCCGCGACGTCCGCGGCGAGCTTCAGCTCGACGTCCCTCGTGTTGGAGTCGTAGCGCGGGAGCACGCTGATGTCGGTGCCGAACTTCACGCTGACGAGCTGCGAGACGAGGCCAGAGCCGGCGCCGCCGGTGATGAAGTTCTGCTCGCCGCCGTTCTGGAACGTCGCCGCGTTGCCGTTCGCCGTGATGACGCTCGACTGCTTCGCGATCTTCACCCAGCCGCGGCGGGCGGCGATGTCGAGGCGCGGCATCGGCTGGTTGACGACCGAGGCCTGCGCGGTGGTGGTGGTGCGCGTGATGAAGTCGAAGTTGTAGTTGTTCTGGAAGACGGGGTCGGTGACGCCCGCCTGCGTACCGCCGATGCTCGCCGGCCAGCCGACGCCGGCGTTGTAGCCGGAGGTCTTCTCGTACTGGACGAAGAAGAAGTCGAGGCGGACGAGGAGCTTGCGCTCCTCGAAGCGACCCACGGTGACGATCGACTGCACCTGCTCGCCGTAGAGGCCGGCGATCTGGTCGACGCGGTCCTTCTCCGCCGGCGTGGCCACCGAGCCGTCGATGAAGACACGCGCCCCGATGCGGCGGGTCTTCGGGCCGGAGATGTCCTTGATCAGCTCCTGGACCTCGCGCTCGACGAGGCCGACGTTCCGCTTGGCGACGTTGATCTCGTACGTCGTCTGCGCGCCGGAGTTGCTGATGAGCAGGAGGGTCGTCGTGCCCTCCTTCTTTCCGGTGAGGACGAAGGTCCGGCCGTCGGGCGTCGGGATGACGTCGACGATCCCCTTCACGCCCTCCGAGTACTCGCGGATGCCCGCCGCCGAGAGCGTGCGCGTCTCGCCGATCGCGAGCGCGATGTCTTCATGGCCACCTGACTTCTGCGCCCACGCGTCGCGCGGGAAGAGCGCGAGCGGAGCCGCGACCCCCGCCAGAGCAGCGAGCAATACGCCGATACGCATGCGCTCCGAGTGTCCCTTTCTCGGGAGGCCCACGCCGCCCTCCATTCCCACTGCCGTGTCCGTTCTCACAGAGCTTGGTTCGACTTCGCGCTGCCCGGCGCCGCTCATTGCGGTTGCCCTGGCGCCGTGATGTCACGCGGGCCCGTGCGCACGTTGCGGATCTTCGCGCGCTCTTTCTCGTCGACGATCTGGTTGAAGTTGAGGTCGACGATGCCGCTCGTCCGGGCTTGATCGTCCGGGTGGCGCACGGCGACGGCGAGGCGACCGCGCTCCGCCGCGAGGGCGAGGACCTGCGCCTCGGTGAGCGTGAGGCTCAGCGTGAGCAGGTTCTCCGACGCGTAGGGGTTCGCCTCCTTCGTGTCCTTCGCCTGATCGGGCGAGGTGTCGGTGCCTGTCGCGAGGACGAGCACGCGCTGGAGCAGGACGACGGCGTTCTTCGCCTCGTTGACGGCGGTGCTCGCGCCGATGACGCCGATGACGTCGACGTAGTCGCCCGGCTTGATGAGCGCGATGCTCGTGTCGTCGCGCGCCGCCTTGATCGAGACCGCGCGGTAGCCCGGCAAGACGAGCGCGGAGAGGTCCTTGTGCTCGTCGGTCGCGGTCAGATCGCTCCAGAGGAGGAGCTGCTGCTCTTTGACGGCGTTGCCGACCTTGAGCCCGAGGATCTTGTTCTTCTCGGTCTCGCGGATCGCCCGCTCGTCGACGTAGGCCAGCGGGATCTCTCGGATGGCGATGACGTCGTCGGTGATCGGCTTGCCGCGCTCGATCTTCTTGACCGCGATCAAGAGCTTCACCTTCTCGCCGCCCGACGCTTCGAGCTCGAAGCGCCGCTGGTACAGCACCAAGAGGAAGGCCCCGAGGATGCCCACGACAACGGCGATGAAGAGAGCGCGACGATTCATCCCGATCGAATGCTACACGTGGCTCCACTGCGATTCCAGGCTGCTGTCGTCTCTCGACGACACGCGCGTGCTGCGCGGATCGCGCAAGCACGCCGGGCGCGCGCTCTCCGCGGCCCTGCCGCGAACCTGCCAAGAGGTCAGTCGACGGGGACGGGGACGGGAGGTCCCTTGTCCGACCCGCCGGAGCCGTACTTCGCCTTGTAGGAGTCGCGGTACTGATCGTGGCAGCTCTTGCAGGCGCTCTTGAGGGCGACGACGTCGCCGGCGGCGGCGGCGGTCTGCGCCTTCGACGCGATCTGAGTCCACTGCCCGTACTCCTCCGGCCCCGTGTTCTTCACGAGGTTGAGGATCATCGCCGTCGACTTCATGTTCCCGGCGTTGACGAAGCCGTTCATGCGCTTCATCAGGTTCTGGAGCATCGTCATGCGGACGGCGCTGGCGTCCGAGGCGCCGAGCGTCGCGGCGAAGCCGAGCGCGGCGGCGAGGACGAGGGACCGCTTCTTCGAGCCTTTCATCGCGTGCGACCTCGAGAGAGGAGGACGGAGCGCGCGCAGAAACGATTCAAGCGAACTGCGCTGCCGAGCAGGTGGGCGTCCACGACACGCGCGCATGCCCGCTCGAGCCTGCCCGCGTGTGCTGCGCGACGTCCCATCGCGCGGTCAGCGGTGGCCGAGCTTGTCGTCTGCGGCGACGCCTGCGAGGCCGACGGCCACGAAATGACCCTCGGGCTGCACGCTCGAGCCGAGCGTCACGACGACCGCGTCCTTCATGTACGCGCGGCCCTGGCCCTTGTGCTCGGCCTCGTTCAGCTCGGGATCGTAGGCGAACCAGCCGGCGCTCTTCATCTCGCGATCGAAGAACTCGAACGTCTTCGCCGGCGAGTCCGTCGTCTTGTAGACGTTGACGCCGTACGGCATGTCGGCGGCCTTCGCGGCCATGATGCGCGTCGCGTTCGGCACGCGCGGCACCTCGGCGAAGTCCTCGCCGGCGGCGTCCTGCCCGTCCTCGGGGACCATGTCGCGGAGGTTGAACGCCGAGTCCGTCCAGACGGTCAAGACGAGCGTCTTGCCGCTGGGGCCCTTGCTCGCGTACGCGTAGCGGAGCTCACCGATGGCGCCGAGCTCGCCCGTCGTCATGAAGGACTGGAACGCCTCGCCGGTCGTCGGCTTGGTCTTCGGCCCTTTCACGAAGCAGACGACCGCGCCTTCGTCGTCGCTGCCCGAGCGGACGTAGCCGGCCTTGGCGATCGCCGGCGCGTCGGCGTTCGGGTCGACGGCGTCGGCCTTGAGGAGCGGCTTGACCGTGCCGGACTTGTTGATCTCGGTGAAGTCGACGTCCATCTGGCCGCGGTTGGCCTTGCAGTACTCCTCGTACCGCTCGAGGACGTGCGCGGCGCTGTCCTCGGTGACGGAGCTGCCCACGTGGACGGGCTGTCCGTTGAAGACGACCTTCGTGACCTCGTGGTTCGACGCCTTCGCCAGCGTCACCATCTGGCGCCCGAAGTGGAGCGTCTGGTCCTGGTACTCGGCGCGCGCGTGGCGAATGCTGATGACGCCGCAGACGGCCATCACGCACAAGAAGTATCCCCAGACCCGAACGAGGCCCCGGATCCGCTTCGCCTTCTCGAGGCTTCTGGTCGGTCGAACGGACATCGTCTTCTCGCTCCTCTACCGGAAGAGGTTCATGACGCCGCCGCCCGTCTTCACGAAGTCGACGCCGAACTGGAACCACGCGATGAGCTGGCTCTTGTACTTCTTCTCGTTGCAGGTGACCGCAGACGCCGCGGTCACGTTGCTCGTGAGCGACATCTTACCGTAGTTGATCGCCGCGTTGCCGCCGCGCGCGTTCTGGTCCCAGACGGCCTGCCAGCTGGCGGTGCCGCTCAGCGAGCCCGACGCGCTGTTCCAGTTTCGGTTTACCGCCGCCGCGTCGGGGAGCCCCGACTGACCCGCGGCGCCCGCGGCCGGCCCGCCGTCGCCGGGCACCGTCCCGCCGCCGCCGGTCTGCCCGATGCCGCCGCCGGAGTCCTCGCACGCGTGCGACGCGAAGTAGAGCGTGTCCGACCGCGTCCGCTGCTGGAGGTCGAGCTTCATGCCGTACGCCTGACGCGTCCAGACGATGAGGCCGAGGAAGATGAGCATCGTCGAGATGACGACGACGCTCTCGATCATGGCCGCGCCGCGCTCCGCCGCGCGGCTACGGCGAGTCCGAAGGCGGGAGGAGACGGAGGTGGTGACGCGGTCGTACTTCACGAGAGGCACCTCAGTGGTAGGAAGTCATCCCGAACTGCGAGAGCGTGGGGTTCAGGTTGCCGGCGGCGTCGTTGATCGGCTTCGTGAGCACGCCCTGCAGCTGTCCGACGAGGTTGTCGATGACGCCCTTCAACGCGGCCGCGCCGACGCCGCTGTTTCCGAGCATGTCGTTGATGGCGTCCGGGATCGCCTTCTTGAAGTCGGCGACGGCGCTGAGGTTCGTGACCGCCGCGAGCGCGCCGCCCGCGATGGCGCTCGTCAGCGCGGGGAGCTCGAGGCGTCGCATGCGCGCCCGCCACTTGATGGCGTAGGTGGCGTTGTCCTGGAAGTTGCACGCCGCGGTGCTCCACTTGGCGTCGCAGTCGAAGTAGAACTCCGCCTGCGCGAAGTACGCCGGCGACCCCTCCTGCGTCGTGTACTTGGAGTACCGCTTGGCGGCGACGCCGACGCGGCTCTCGGACGTGTCGTTGAGCTTCGGCGCGATGTTGATCGCCCAGGTCTGCATCCAGACGTTGCCGTTCGAGGCCGGTCCGTACACGACGTACGGGCCGTCTTCGCCCCAGAAGCTGTCGAAGCCCGGGCCGAAGGGCTCGAAGTGCATGTCGGTCTTGTTGCAGTAGCGGAACTCGAGGACCGAGCCGACGAGGCTGTTGAAGATCGAGAGCGCCCTGCCGCCGAGGCTCGAGCCGGAGACCGACTTGCCGAGGCCGATGAGGTTGATGAGCCCGTTCGCCGCGACGGACACGACCTTCTTGCAGAGGTCGCTGAACTTCTTCGCCTCGACGGGGAGGCCTTCCTTCTTCACGCTGCTGGCGCCGAGGCCGCGGGCGGCCGCGCCGGGGAGGATCGAGGAGCTCGCCGCGAGGACGTTGACGTTGCTCGTCCGGCTGTCGCCGCCGTACTTCCGCCCGTTCTTGTACGCCTCGACGACGCCGAGGCCCGGGTAGGCGTAGGAGGCCGTCTTCTGGGCGATGTGGATCGCCTTGAAGCCCCGGCTCATCATCGAGAAGTAGCGGTCCCACCGGCGGTAGGCCGACTCGAAGTCGGCGATCGCCGGGATGCACCCGATGCCGAGCGTGTAGATGCAGATGTAGATCATCCGCGCGAACTTCACGTCGCTGATGACGCCGAGGACGATGTGGATGACCGTCCCGACGAGCATCACGAGGTTGCACAGGGAGATGAAGTTCATCCCCTTCGCGTGGAGCGCGGCGGACGAGAACGCGCCGCTGTCGGCGGCCTCCTGCATCTTGTCGCGGAAGACGACCGCGTCGCCGATGCCGATGACGAACCAGAGCGAGCCGATGAGGAAGCAGGCCATGAAGAGGCCCGTCAGCATGACCGCGCCGCGCTGATCCTCGAGCAGCGAGGGACCGCCCGATGAGCGCGCCTCGCGACGAGGCCCGGACGAGACGCAGCCGAGCAATCCCGCGAACGTCGTGTCCATGCTCATGGTCGCCGTCATCGTCATTGCCTCACATCTCGTAGATGGCGCCCTGGTGGGGCATGCGGTAGCTCTCCTCGAGCGTCTTGGTCCGGCCGCCGCACGCGATGAAGCCCATCGGCACGTTGCAGTTGTAGGTGGCCTTGACCGTCACCGTGACCCAGCCGTAGGGGTCGTCTCGGGTCGACTGGTCGTTCACCTGGACGTCGACGTTTCCGATGCCACCCTTCGCCGTCCACGGCGCCATCGCGACCCGGACCGCGTTCTGGATGTCGGCCTTGCCGTCGCTCTTCGCGTCGGGCGTGTTGTTGTTGACGTTCGAAATGACCGACGCCGCGCGGGCGCCGATGATCGTGCCGTGCTTGACGACGAGGCGCGCGGTCGCGACTTTCGAGAGCTGCACGAACGAGAAGAACGTCATGAGCAGGGGCACCATGGCGATGACGAACTCGGCCATCACCGCGCCCTTGGTGTCGCGACGGAGCTCCCTCAGTTTTCGCGGCTCGCTCGAAGGTCTCAACGGCATCCCCTCACGGCAACGGGCGGAGCAGCTGGCCCCGCGCTTCCTGGTAGTCCTTGGCCATCGCCACGCCGCCCGCGACGATCCCCATCATCGCCGGGATGGCGAACGCGGTGAGGAGGAACGCGTACTCCACGAGCACGGCTCCTCGGCGAGATGCGCGATTGGAACGACGGCGCATGAGTCTCGATTGCTCCGTGCCTCACGCGAGGGTGAGGGGCTGGGGTGACGAAACGGCGCCCGCGTGGCTACCAGTGCAGATACGCGGTGAAGATGACGCCGAGAAGAATCGCTGGGCCGAGACGAAACCAAGAGAGCGCTGCGGAGTCGACGCTTCGCTGTCGTGACTTCGGAAGGAAGAAGTTCGCGCCGATCGAGAACGAGTTCCGGACCGTCGAGAGGAGCTTGCCTTCGTAAGCGAGCCTTGCTGGTGCAAGGATGGCGCCCGCGAAGAACCCGTACATCTGAGCCTCGACTCCGAGGACGGGTTGGAGGATCGCTCCCAGGGTGACGAACAGCTTGACGTCACCGCCTCCCATCGCGCTCTGGCGAAACAAGAGAAGCGGGACCACCGCGCATAGTGCGGCCCCGCCGAGGGAGAACGCGCCTTCGTAGAGGGCGTTCTCCGTGGTCTCTTTCGCGAGCCTGTAGCGAGCTACGTGAAGGAACGGCGCGAGGGCCAGAGCCGGCAGCGTGAGCCAGTTCGGGATCTCTCCTTTGCGCCAGTCGAGCACCGCTCCGATGGCCGCCACCGCGATCGCTACGAGGAAAACAGCGTGCTGATGCGGCTCGGTCATTCCCTCTCCCGTCCCTCTAACCCCACGGCGTCACGCCATCATACAGCGTGACGCCGGAATCGAAGGCCCGGAACGAGGCGCCGGCTTTAGAGCTGGGCGCCGCCGCGCGTAGCCGCCTGACCGACCTTCGGGCCGAGCGCCTTGAACGCGCCAGCCGCGAGAAGAAGGATCGCAACGAGGAGGAGAGCGTACTCGACCATCGACGCGCCGCGGACCTTCTTGACGAGCTTGTTCATGGGAATCTCCTTGGTTCTCTGTCGGTCTGGTGTGCCGCCGGGCGCGGCACTCTCGAGGCTCCTGGCGGTCGGTCTTTCGAGCCGCCTCGTTGCCTCGCAGACAACGTGTTGCTCGAGACGTGCCAGGCGGCGCGTTCTAGCTCCAGCGGAAGGGCCGAAACGACGTTGCTCCGGATGCAACGTATCTCCGGGGTTTCTGAGGGGAGATGTTGTCAGGCGCGCAACACCCACATTTTCCCATGGATCTACGGTGCTCCAAACGACATGGACGGGCGCCGATCCAATGGACCAAGCGTGCCTTTGCGCAACTCGCGCAATCGTCTGTTCCCACTGTACCGCCAGGGCAACTTTCGAGGGCGCTCCGCGTACGCTTCAAGAAGAGGCGAGGTAGGTCGCTTGACCGAGGTGGTCGGGGCGGTACCCTCGATGAACGCGATGAGGCCTTTCGCCGTCGGACGCCCGCTCCTCTTCTTGTCTGGGGCTCTCGTCTTGGGGGGATGCGCCGAGCCGCCCCCGCCCGAGCCGTTTCAGGTCTCGGTGAAGGTGGACAGCGATCCGGGCAAGCCCGTCGTCGGTGCGAACATCTCGCGCGCGAACCGACCGCTCGGGACGACCAACGCCGAGGGGAGGGCGCTGCTCAAGATCGGCGGCGTCGAGGGCGAGATCACCGACGTGACGGTGACGTGCCCGGAGGGGTTCCAGACCCCGACGAAGCCGCTCAGCATCCGGCTGACGCGCCTCGCCGAAAAGTCGAAGGTGCCGGAGTACGCCGTGCAGTGCCCGCCGGCGATGCGGCGGGTCGTCGTCGCGGTCCGGGCCGACAACGGACCGAACCTCCCGGTCATGTACCTCGACAAGGCGGTCACGCGGACCGACGCCTCCGGCGCGGCGAGCTTCGCCCTCGAGGTGCCGCCTGGATCGCAGTTCACCGTCGCGCTGAATACGGTGGAGCGGAAGGACATCAAGCCGATCAACCCGTCGAAGCTCTTCGTGGTGAACGCGCAGGACGACGTCTTCTTGTTCGACCAGCGGTTCGACGTCGAGAAGAAGAAGCCGCCGCCCGCGCCGGTGATCCACATCCCGCGCGCGCTGTGAAAGCGCCGCGCGTGCCCGTGAAAGCGCCGCGCGCGCCGTGAAGGCGCTGGCGGTCGGGGATCACCGCGTCGGTGCGAGGACCTTCAGCGACTCGCGCGCGCGCGCCATCGCGGCCTTCGCGACGGCGAGCTGATCGGGCTCGGACGACGCGAGGTTCTTCGCCTCGGCCGGATCGGTGGCCAGATCGAACAGCTCGTAGCGGCCGCCGCCGAAGTCGATCAGCTTGAGGCCGGGCGACGGCCCAGTGAGGACCGCCCTTCGCATGTCGTTGTACGGGCCCTCGGGCATGTCGATGTAGACGTCGCGCTCTTCGGCCGCGGCTCCGTCGAGATCGCGGAGGAGGCTCGTGCCGTGGAGCTCGGCGTCCTCGGTCAACCCCATCAGCTCGATGACCGTGGGCACGAGGTCGATGTGCGAGCGCTTCGCCTTGATGCGCCGGGGCTCGGCGCCGGGGACGTAGACGAGCAGCGGCACGTGGACGAGCGGCTCCCAGAGCTCGCGCCCGTGACCGCGGTGTCCACGCTCGCCGAACGCCTCGCCGTGATCCGACGTCAGGACGATGACCGTCTCGTTCGCCCACGGCTGCTCGGCGATGTGTCCGAGCAGGCGCCCGACCTGCGCGTCGGTGAACCAGACCTCGCCGTCGTACGCGGCGCGCTCGCGCGGGACGCCCTCGGCGGGCATCGAGGCGAAGTCGGGCGCGCCCTGGTGTGGGACGTAGGGCAGGTGAGGATCGAGGTAGTGGAACCACGCGAAGAAGCGGTCCTTCGCGGGCCCTGTCCGCTCCTCGGTGACGGCGGGCTTGTCCGCGCGCACCGGGACGTCCGCGGCGTTCGCGCTCCCGAGCAGGCCGATCGCGACGTCGGAGAGCTTCGCGCTCGTGATGGTGGGATCGTTGTCGACCGAGTTCGGCGGGATCGCCGAGGTGTCCCAGACGTCGAAGCCCTGATCGAAGCCCTTCTTCCAGCCGAAGTAGCGGTGGGTCGCGGCCCCGACCGTGCGACCGCCGCCCGCCTGCACGCGCTCGGCGAGGAACACGTTGGCCGGGGCGAAGTTCGTGTAGTGCTCGAAGTCGCGGTAGACCTCGCTCGAGTACTTGCCGATGAGCAGCGGGCCGAGGCACTTCGGCGTGAACGACGCCATCGCGTAGGCGTGCTCGTAGACGACGCTGCGCGCCGCGAGCGCGTCGATGTTCGGCGAGACCGGGCGCGGGTAGCCGGCGAAGCCGAGGTCGAAGCGCAGCGTGTCGACCGTGATGAGGATCACGTTGTAGGCGCTCGGTCGCTCCGGCTTCGGCGGCCCGGCGTCGAGCGCGGGGGGGGCGATCTCGGCGCTCGCGATGGCGTCGCCGTCACCGTCGCCTTCGCCCGCGTCGTTCGGCGCGATCGTCTCGGCGCCGGCGTCCCCGTGGAGCCGCTTCTGGGCCGCGCCGCCGACGCGCCACGCGGCGAACGCGAACGCGGTCACCGAGAGGATCGCGACGCCCGCGGCGACGTCGGCCGCGAAGATCGTGAAGAGACTCCGTCGCATGCGGGCCCGAGAGGATACGTGCTGGGTAGGGACGCGTCGAGCGCCGGGCGTGGGCTGCGACGGGGCGCCTCGCGACGGGCTCGGCTCAGGCGTCGTGGACGTCGAACGTCATGCCGGCGGCGCGGAGGCGCTCGACGAGGCGCATGCCCATCGCGCTCGCCGGCGTGAGCACGCCGAAGCGGGGATCGAGCCGCGCGCCGTCCTTCGCGAGGCACATCGCGGTCTCGGCGAGCATCTTCGCGGTCTCGCCGTAGCCGGGATCCTTCGTCCCGGCGACGCGGCCGCGGAGCCGGCGTCCGGACTCGGTCTCGGCCACGAGGTGCATCTCGAAGAAGCCGCTGTCGATCGCCTCGCGCGACGGGCCTTCGCCCGGCGACGGGAGGACGAAGCGCTCGAGCAGGCGTCGCGCGGGCGGGAGGGCGGCCGCGGCGAAGAAGCCGCCGAGGCCGGCGGTGACGAGCGACGCCGTGACGAGGCCGCGCGGGCCGGACGGGAAGCTCATCGCCTCGTTGTAGTGGAAGCGCTGGCCGTAGCCGCCGCCGTCCTCGCGGAAGAGCGCGTGCGAGCGGCGCACGATGCGCGTGTTGATCGACGCCATCACGAACGGCGCGGTCCAGCGTCCGAGGTCCTCGTCGAACCGAACGCCGCGCTGGTCGGCCTCGAACGCGTCGCCGGCGCGTGAAGCTCCGTCCGCCGCGGGCGGCTCGGGATCGAGGCCATGTGGATCGAGCAGGAGGCGCCGGACGCCCTTGCTCTCCTTCGCGGCGTCCATGAGGCCGAGCGCCGACGCGACGGTGCCGCCGCTCGCGGCGCCCTTCGTGCGGCCGGTGAACATCTTCACCCACGCGAGGCCTTCGCCGTGGGCGCGGCGGGCGTGGTCCCACGCCATGTGCGCGCCGAGATCGGAGGGGATCGAGTCGTAGCCGGCGCAGGTGACGATGCGAGCGCGGGCCCCGCGCGCGACGTCGTGACACTCGTCGATGACGGAGCGGACGAAGTTCGGCTCGCCGGTGAGGTCGCAGTAGCTCGTGCCGTGGCGAGCGCACGCGCGCGCGAGGTCGAGCCCGTACTTCGCGTACGGACCGACCGTGGTGCAGACGACGCGGGCCTGCGGGACGAGCTCGTCGAGCGCGGGGACGTCGTGCGAGTCGGCGAGGCGGATCGAGAGATCGTGGAGCGCCTCGTCGCGCGCGGCGAGCTCGGTCCGCACGGCCTCGAGCTTGCCCTTGTTGCGTCCGGCGATGGCCCAGCGCACGCCGTTCGCGTCGGCGTGCGCGGCGAGGTACTCGGCGACGAGCCTTCCGGTGAAGCCGGTGGCGCCGAAGAGGACGACGTCGAAGCGGCGGTCTTCGAGGGGGACGGGGGGCGGCGTGGAGCGCGTCATGGGTATCTCGATGCCGCGCGCGCGAGGATCGTGCCGATCTCGTTCACGAGCTCGGGGGGCTCGACCACCCGCGCGGCGTCGCCCCAGGAGAGCACGAACGCGATGGCGGCGCGCGGGTCGACGAGCGGCAGCGACATGCGGACGCGGCCGTCGGGGGCCGTTGCGATTCGCTGCTGTGGGTGAATGCGCTTCGATTTGACCTCGTCGGCGACGCGGGCCTCGAACTCGACCATGAAGCGCGCGCGCGCGGGCCGGGCGACGCCGAAGTCGCCCTGCACGAACTGCGAGGCGTCGAACGTCGCGGGGAGCTCGAAGTGCTCCGTCTCGCTCGTGCGGATGTCGGTCATCGACTCGAGCGGCAGGACGTCCACCTCGGCGCTCACCTTGGCGCCGGCGGCGCGCGCGCCGAGCACGTGGATGGCGCCCTGGTGCACGACCATCGCGTAGGGGTGGAACGCGACGCGCTCGGCGCGGGGCTCGCCGGGCCGCACGCGCGGGCGATAGCGCAGGACGCGCAGATCGGCGACGGCGCGGAACAGCTCGTCGAGGTCCTCACCGCGCGACGCGTAGCTGCGCGCGGGCGGTTGCACGAAGAGGAAGCGGTCCTCGAGGTGCTGCTCGCCCGAGATCTCGGCCTTGCCCGACGCGCGGAACGGCGTCTGCGCGACCTTCGCGATCTGCGCGAGCGCGAGGTCGGCCTCGTCGTAGAGCGCGGAGCCGCGGAGGACCTCGAAGACGCGGCGGGTCGCGAGCACGGCGTACGCTTGCGCGCGCCGTAGCGAGACCGCGCGTCCTCGCTCACCCGGCTTGATGCGCCAGCGGAGCGGGCCGCCCTTGCGCGTCTCGACGAACTCGAGCAGGCCCGCGCCGTCCTCCCCCTTGTTGTCGAACTCGCGGAGGTAGCGTCGCACCGAGCGCGAGGTCATCTTGAGCGAGGCGGCGAGCTCCTCGATCGTCAGCCCGGCCGGCGCCTTCTCGAGCGCGCGCCGGAGCGTCTCGAAGCGCCGGTTCTGCGTGAAGCTGCCTGCCGGGCGCCCGAGCTTCGGGCCACGCGCCTTGGCGCTGCGCGACGCGATCGTGCGCATCCGCTCAGATCTTCCGCGGGCGGAGCTCGGTCTTGTACTTCTGCTTGTACTGGTCGTGGCAGCTCCGGCACGCGGCCTTCGCCGCCGCGAGGTCGCCGCTCCGCGCGGCCGCGGCGCCGTCCTTCGAGATCGATGCCCAGCTCTCGTAGCCGGCGCCGGGCGGCGCGAACGCCGCGGTCTTGTCGAGCACCGTGGCCAGCCCGGGGAGATCGTTGGTCATGACCGGCGGGTTCGCGTGTGCCTTCATCCACGCCTGCAGCGGGCAATCGGGTAGCGGCTTGGTCCCGCAGCCGGCGCCGGCGTCGGCTGCGTCGGACGTCGGCGGCGCGTCGGCGCGGCTCGCGTCGGCGCGGCGCGC
>JAHBWA010000148.1 GCA_019637195.1 Labilithrix sp.
CGACTGGATGGTGCGGAGCGCGCTGCTCGCGGCGATCGCGTCGCGGCGCCGCGCGGCGGTCTGATACGTTCTGCGTGATGACTCGCGCGGTGTGCCTCGCCTTCGCTCTCGCGGCCTGCTCGACCTCGGAGACTTCGCCGGCGCCGGCCGGCGGCGATGGCGACGCCGGTGGCGACACCGACACCGACGCCGCCGTCGTCGAGCCCGGGCGCGACGCGGGCGCCGAGGCGTCGCCGTCGAGCGCGTGCGAAGGCGCGTGCAAGACGACGGCGCTCGAGGCCGACTTCGGCGGCGTGAAGCGCGCGCTCGATCGCGCGCAGCTCGGCGTCGAGCCCGGCGACGGCGGCGTCGTGAGGCTCCACGTCGAGGCGCACGCCGGCGGTGACGCCGCGTGCCCGACGCAGACGTCGCCGACGCCGGATCGCACGATCGTGATCGCGGGCGTCGCCCGCGGCGCCGCAGGGCGCACGTTCACGCAGGCCGACGGCGCGAGGGGGGCGTTCTTCGACTTCGCGGGCGATCTCGGGCTTCCGCCGCTCACGCGATCGACCGCGATGAAGATCACCGTCGTCGCCGAAGACGTCGCGACGCCGCCCGGCTGGGTCGCGTTCGACGTCGACGCGACGTTCCCCGATGGCACGGTGAAGGGCCACCTCTACGCGACGTACTGCGCGTCGCTCTCGGAGTGACTATCGATACGGGCTCGGGCGACCCTCGAGCTTGAGGCGCGCGGTTCGCACGCCGAAGATCTCGGCGCCGCCGGGCGTCAGGATCGGCCCGAGCATCGTGCTCGCGAAGATCGCGGCGATGGTGAGCGCCACGCGATCGTCCTCGGACTCGGGCGTGATGAGCCAGATCGTCTTGCAGCGCTCGGCGAGGAGCGAGAGGCCGCTGCTCATCTGACGGCGCTCGGCCTCTTCGGCGGCGGCGACGTCGGCCTGATCGACGCGCCGCCCGAAGCACGTGCGCGTGCCCGACGTCGCGCCGTCGTTGCCCGCGATCACGACGCGCGCGACGTCGCTCTCCGGTGGGCGGAGGCCGTAGTCTTTGTCGACGGTGAGGCCGAGCTTGGTCTGGAAGAAGCGGTCGGCCTGCGTGCGGATCGCAGCGACGTCGAGACACGCGTCGGGCCGCTGCGCGAAGACGGCGTAGCATCGCGATCGCGCGGGGGGCCGCAGCGCGCCGGGCTGGAGCACGCCGCGCTCGTCGAGCAGCTCGCGGAGCGCTTCTTCGGTGAGCGCGGTCACGACGCGTACGATAGTCTCTGGCCACGTGCTCGTCGACACGCACTGCCACCTCGACCCGCAGTACTTCCCCGCCGGTCCCGACGAGGTGCTCTCTCGCGCGCGCGCCGCAGGGGTCGAGGGGTTCGTCGTCATCGGCGTCGGCTCCGATCTCGCGCCGGCGCGCGCGGCGGTCGCGCTCGCCAAGCGCATTCCGGAGCGCGCCGCGGCCGCGGTGGGCGTTCACCCGCACGACGCGACGACGCTCGACGACGCCGCCTACGACGAGCTCGCGAAGCTCGTCCGCGAGCCCGAGGTCGTCGCCGTCGGCGAGATCGGCCTCGACTACCACTACGATCACTCGCCGCGCGACGCTCAGCGCGCGACGTTCGCGCGCCTCGTGGGCCTCGCGCGCGAGGTGAACAAGCCGATCGTCGTGCACACGCGGAGCGCGCCGGCCGACACGCTCGACGTCCTCGATCGCGAAGGCGCGAGAGACGTCGGCGGCGTGATCCATTGCTTCAGCGAAGATCGCGCGTTCGCCGCGCGCGCGCTCGATCTCGGGTTTTTCATTTCGTTCTCGGGGATCGTGACGTTCAAGAGCTCCGCCGCGATCCAAGACGTCGCGCGCTGGGCTCCGCTCGATCGCATCCTCGTCGAGACCGACAGCCCGTACCTCGCGCCCGTGCCGCTGCGGGGCAAGCCGTGCGAGCCCGCGTTCGTCGTCCACACCGCCCGCCGCGTGGCGGAGCTGCGCGGAGTGCCGTTCGAAGCGCTCTGCGAGGCGACGTCGGAGAACGCCGAGCGCCGGTTCCGGCGGAGATTCGCCTCCGGATGAGCTGTCCCGCGCACGCTGTGTGCCTACATCAGCCGGGGCGCCGGGCCGTCCAACCGTGTGGGCTCGCCGGCCCGATGACGTACGCTCGACAGTAGGGACCGTGGCCGAACGACGCAGAATCCTCGATCCCGCGAAGGCGACCTGGTCGATCGTCGGCTCGCTGGTGGCGCACGTGATCGTCGTCGGTGGGGTGGGGTGGGGCGCGTACCGCTCGCTCGCGGCCAAGGAGGCGCGCGAGGCGGAGGTCCGCGCGGCGCCCGCGCCCGCGGCGGTGATCGCGATCGAGCTGCCCGGCGTCTCCGAAGGAACGCTGCTGGCCGATCGCGAGGTGATCCCCGAGGGCACGGCGCCGTCGGTCCACGGCGGCGCGACGGTCGCGCGGATCGACACCGGATCTCCGGGCGCCGGCGGAGACGCCACGGGCGCGCGCGCCACGAACCTCGCCGCGATGGACGACCAGCTGAAGCTCGATCCGGATCCGACGAGCCGCCTCGATCGCGATCAGGTCCAGCGCCTCCGCACCGCGGCGCGGCGGACGACGCGCGAGGACCGCCGCGCGACGACGCACCCGATGGAGCTCACGTTCCTCGCGACGGGCGGCGGCGAGCGGCCCGAGCGCCGTCCGGACGCGCGCTTCGATCCGAGCCGCGGCTCGCTGGTCGCCGGCGCGGCGGCGGTGATCGGCGGACACGTCGGCTCGGACGCGCCCGACGAGCGCGCGCCCGGGGCGTCGGCGGGCGCCGACCGAGCCGGCCAGCTCCTCGGCAGCCCGGGCGTTGGCGTGCGCGACGGACGCGAGGGCGCCGACCACCGCAAGGCGGCGCGCGTCGCGCATGCGCGCCCGTCCGTCGCCGAGGGCCCGCCGACGATCCCGGGGATCTGGAACGGACGCCCGAGCGACACCGTCGACAGCGATCAAGAGGTCGCGAGCACCGTGCAGAGCCTGATCCACGCGAGCGTCGCCGGCGGCGTCGCGGGGGCGGGCAGGGGAGGCTCGGCGTCGCCGGTGCCCGATCCGGGCGCCGGTGGTGGTCCCGTCGGGCGCGGCTCGGTCGCCCGGCCGCTCGGCTCCGGCGACGGCGATCTCGTCGACTGGAACACCAACGATCCGCTGCTCCTCCCGTACTTCCGGAAGCTCCACGCGAAGGTCGATCCGCTCTGGGCCAACGCGTTCCCGAAGAGCGCGATGCTCGAGCTGAAGCAGGGCACCGTCATCCTCGAGCTGACCATCGCCGCCGACGGCACCGCGAAGGTCACCTGGCCGCCCGTCCGTCCGAGCGGGATCGACGAGTTCGATCGCAACTGCGCCGACGCCCTCCGGAGAGCCAGCCCGTTCGATCCGCTCCCCGCCGCGCTGCGGGAGGCCGGGCGCACGTCGCTCCGGATCCGCGCGCCGTTCGTCGCGAAGAACCCGATCGTGAAGTGAGGCCGTCCGGCGGAGGGGCGTCAGGCGCCGGCGTCGAGGCTCGCCGCGATGGCTCCGGATTCGCGGCTCGCTCGGCGATCCATGACGTAGCGGTCGCGCCGCCTCCGCGCGAGTGTGCCGGTGGCACACCGGAAACCCGTGAAATGCGGGATTTTGGTGTCGGCACATGCCTTGCGTGGATCACGGGGGGCCGCTGCGCCTGCGCGTCACGATGCGGAGAGGTTCGGGAGCATGATTCCGGAGAGGTCTGGCAGCGTGAGCTCGAGAAGGTCTGGCGACATGATTCCGGAGAGGTCTGGCAGCATGAAGAGGCTGGCGAGCAGGTCGAATTCCTTCATGCGCGCGCTCGCGTGCGCCGCGGTCGTGCTCGTCGTTCCGCCGGCCGTCGTCGGCGCGTGCGGGAGCGACGCGGAGATCGGCGCGCCGCCGGGGTCGGCGGACGGCGGGGACGAGGGGACGCCCGGCGACGCCGCGCCGCCGCCGGAGACCGAGGACGCGGAGGCCGGTGTGGAGGCCGGACGCCCGGAAGGAGGGCGGACCCTCACCGCGTGTGCGCCGCGCGTGCGCGATCCGGGCTCTGCGACGCCGTCGGACGGAGGCGCGGATCTATGCGCGAGCGACGACGCGTGCGACGCGGACGGTGGAGGCCGCTGCGCCGCTCCGACGTGTCTCCCGTCCCGAGCGCTCGGCGCCCGCTGCACCTACGACGCCTGCACGAAGGACGCTGACTGCGGGCCGGGCGGCGTCTGCGGGTGTGGCGCCGGCTTCGCCGGCCAGAACGTCTGCCTCGGGCAGAGCACGTGCCAGACCAACGACGACTGCGGCGCGTCGCAGATCTGCGCGCGGAGCCATCCGTGCACGCTCATCGTCGAGGGCGAAGTCTGCTCGTATTGCAACGCGCCGATCGTCGACGGCACCGAGACGGCCGGACCCGCGAACGGGGGCTCGAGCGTCGGCTACTTCTGCACGACGCCGAGCGATCTCTGCCGCCCCGGCGCGACACCCGACGGCGGAAACCAGGGCGTCTGCTCCTACTTTCCAGCGCGGCAGCTCTGGGACTTCGACTTCGGCCCGTAGGCCGCAGCCGGGCGCCGGTTGCGTTTCGAGCTTTGGAAGCCGGGCCCGCAAGTTTCGCCGAAGCTCAGCGCCGGAGGAGGGAGTCGAGATCGCGCAGCTCGCACGCGAGGTTGAGCCCCCCTCTGACAGGGCGGCCCGACGTGCGCGTGTCTCCGGATCTCCCAGTGCTCATCCGTTGCAGCCCGCTTCATCGAGGAGCATCGCCCCGGCCTCCGCTGGGCTCAGATTGAGCCGATCACCCCTAGGAGGTCGACCCCGTTCCTGGCGGCGGCCCGGCGCCACGCCCATTGGAACGGGGCGCCGCGCGCGAGGCCGATGACGGCGATCAGGTCGGCGGCAGGCCCTCGAGCGTCGCCCGGAGGCGTCCGCGGTGACCGCCTTCGTCGGGAGCCCGCGCGATCAGGGTCTCGAGGATCTCGCGGACGGCGCCGGGGGCCTTGGACGCGTGCGCGCCGATCGCCGTGCCGAGGGCGAGGTCCGCGCCCGCGTTCGTCCCGTTCGACTTGACGAGATCCGTGAGGGTCTCGAGCTCGCGTGGGCTCAGGTCGCGCGAGAGGTGAGACTCGATGGCAGAGCGCGCGACGAAGGGCTCGGCGTCGCTCATGAGCTTCATGAGGAGCTTCGGCGCGTCGCGGTCGTCGTTATGGCGGAGCGCGATGGCGACGCCGGCGCGCACCTCGGGTTTGTCGTCGCTCGAGAGGTTGGTGAGCGCCTCGCTCGCGCGGGGGTGCTCCAGGTTGCCGACCGCCATCACGAGGACGACGCGGTCCTCGGGCGTGCTCTTCGAGAGGTCCCCGCGCGCGCGGTCGAGGAGCGCGCGCGCCTCTTCCTCGGCGGTCGTGTCACCGGTCTTGCGGAGCTGACCCAGGACGGCGCCGCGGGTCACGAGCGCCGCGTGCGAGAGCGCCGTGTCGCCCGATGACGACGCCTTGCGCTCGAGCTCGCGGATGTACGCGAGCGCGTCCGTCGTCGGGCGCACGACGAGCGCGAAGCGCTGCACGAGCTGACGATGCGCTTCGGGATCGTGTCGCGCCGGAGGGCTGTCGAGCAGCCTCATCATCGCGGCCTGGGCCTCCTTCGAGCCCGCGCTCACGAGCACGTCGAAGACGATGTTCTTCGCGCGCGCCGACTGGTCGCGCGCGAACATGGCCTCGAGCGTCTCGCACTCTTTCGGGTTCAGTCGGAGGAACGCGGCCGCCTTCGCGAGCGCGCCGCGCGTCGGGGCGCCGCCCGCGGCGTAGGCCGCGACGAGCGCCGCGAGATCCTTCCGGCCGAACGAGCCGACGAGCGCCAGGTCGGCCCGCTCGTCGCTCTCGTCGTCCTCGTGGGCGTGGATGCGGTAGGACGCGAGCTCCTCGTCGCCGCCGAAGACGAACGGCGCGCTCTCGACGAACGAGAGGGATATCTGGGTCGCGGCGGCGAACGTCTCCTGCGCGTGCGCGACGCGCACGTCCTCACGTCCGGTGATGCTCTGGAGCACGCCGTCTCGCGTGAACGTCAACCGCGTGAATCCGTCGCTGTCGGGGGCGTGCTTCTGGATGTCCACGGCGTGAACGCTCGTGTAGCCGCGTCGTGTTCGCTCGACGACGTACTGGTCGCCGGTGCGCTCGTAGCGGTAGTCGCCGAGCGCCTTGCCGATCGTCGTTGGCTCTTCCGCCGTCCAGGTGATCGCGTCGTCCTCGGCGAGCTCGAACGTCAGCTCGGTCGCGAGGGCCTTCATGACATCGCCGAGCATCGCGTGCGCGTCTGCTGGCGTGCGCATGGAGACGAGCCGCCCGCGGTCGTCCACCTCGAGGGCGACGCTCTTGCCCTCGAGCGCCGTCCGGACCGCCTCGAGGTCGGCATCGTGCCGTCCGCTCCCGTTCTCGACGGAGAACTTCGCCGTCTTGATGCCCTCGAGCGAGGCGAGCAACGTCGTCTCGTGCTGCGAGACCTTGGCGACCTTGAGGACGAGCACGGCGTCGAGCTCGGAGGCGCCGCCTGTGGCCATTCGCTCCGCGACCTCGTCGCCCTGCGCGGAGACGAGCATCTGCGTCTTCCACGAGAGCTCGTAGCGGAGCGCGCTGCCGACGGGCCACTTCGTCCGGAAGCCGATCTCCGCCGCCGTCGCGCCGTGGGGGCTCGCCGATACGGCGTCGCGCACGCGCGTCGAGAGGGCGCCCGCCGTGGTCAGCGTCAAGAGGGCGGCGGCGGTCCAGATCCATCGCTTACGGTTCATCGTCGAAATCTCCTTCGGTTCGTCGCAGAGTCGTTGGTTCGTGACGTTGGTGGCCGGGGAGGGGGGCGCGACGGTCGGCCGCGCCCCCTCCGCTCGGCGGCGGCCTCAGAAGAGGCCGAGGCGCGTGCGCGCTTGGATCGGCTCGAAGAGGTCGACCGTGCCGAGGTTGAGCCCCGGCCACGACACGAGCTCGTGGCAACCGCAGAACACGGTGAAGCAGCCGCAGACGTCGACGTTGCCGGCGAGCGTGCTCATCGCGAGCTTGCCGGTCATGTTGAACTCGATTTCCGGCGGCGGCTGGGTCATGCCGTTCGGCTTCGGGAGGACGATGCCGCCGTTGACGACGACGGGGACGTCGGCGCGGATGAGGTCGGCCTCGACCTCGAGCCCACCTTCGAGGATGCCGAGCCAGCTCCCGTAGGCGGAGCCGAACAGCGCGGCCTTCGCGTACGGATCGAGTCGCGCGTCGAAGCCGAGCACTGGCTTTCCGGGGTTGCACGAGCCGGGCTGGGGCGCGTTCGTCTCGAGCAAGAACGTCACGCCCGCCGCGAGCTCGACGCCTGCCTTGATCGTGACGAAGAAGCCGTACGGGAGCGGGTACGTCGAGCGGAAGATGGTGTGCTCCTTCTTCTCGTGTTTCGACAGCGAGAGCGCGAGGTTGAGATCGGTCGTACTGGGCGCGAGGATCTGTTTGCCGACGACGATGAACTTTCGATAGAAGCTCGCCTCGCCCTGGTCTTGGGTGTTGACGCGCACGTTCGCGGCGGCGTCGACGATGTCCTTCGTGAAGCCGAGGGCCGACGCCCAGGCGCGGAAGTTCGCCTCGGCGTTGAAGTCCATACGGCAGATGGCGCCCTCGTCGGTGCGCTCCTTGACGTTGGTGCGCCAGCCGACGCGGTAGGTGTAGCCGCCGCCGAACGTCTCGTCCGAGCCGAAGGCGACGCGATCGCCCTTCTCCTCGCCGAAGTACTGCACGCGGCTCGAGCCGGGCACGTTCTCGCGCGGAGCAGGGAAGGACGCGAGGAGGTCACGTTGCGTCTGGAAGTACTCCTCCATCGACCGGGCGGTCCTCCGGAACAAGATCGGGACGGTGGAGAAGTCTCCGTTCGTCCAGCGCATGCACTCGTTGTACGCAGTCGCTCGCTCGGCCATGTAGTGCGCCGTCTTGTGGAAGCGGTCGCTGAACATCGACGGCTCCCAGTCGCAGCCGTAGTAGTTCGTGTCGAAGCAACCCGGGTTGTCACGTGACAGCTCGTCGAGGACGATGTTCGTGACATTGCAGGCGAGCTGTCGGTAGGGGCCCTTCGCCTCCTCGGCGTCGCAGTCGAGTCGAGGCGTCTCGCTCGTCGCGTCGCCGACCGGGGGATCGACGCTCCACCGGTTGAAGAGCTCCACGCCGAGCGTCCCGAACGCGTCGAGCCACGTCGACGGCATGATGGCCGGGTCGGGGTTCGCGGGCGCAGGGGTGGTGGTGCCGGCGCCGCTGCCCCAGGGCAAGGGCGCGGGTGTGCCGCCGTTACCGGGCGTCGTTCCTCCTGGGCCGCCGGGGGGGGCCGCGTTCGCGTCGCCGTCGAAGACGCTCGAGACGCCGACCTCCTGCGAGAGGAAGCCGCCCACGTTGATCGCGCCCGTCGGGATGAGCGTCGACCCCGTCGGATCGATGCGGAACGCCTGGTTCGCGAAGACGTGCTGGATCGCGCTCGTCCGGAGCCCCGGGTCGATGAGCACCTTGGTGCGGATCCACGGGTCGCCCCCCACGCTCTCCAGGAATCCGAGCTGGCGAAGCTTGGGGAGGTCCCAGCACCGCGCCTGGTTGCTGAAGTGCGCGCAGTACGACTCGGTCGCGAAGGCCTGGTACGCCGACTGGAACTCGTCGATGCGCTTGCGGTGGGCGAGGGCCTCCGGGAGCGGGACGTCCCTGGTCAACGTGCGGAGCGCTCGGTGGTAGCCGAACTCGTCGGCGAAGCCGCGCACGATGGGCGGCCCCTCGGCGGTCCTGTCCCCCCAGCGGTAGTAGTTGAGCCCCGCGTGACCTCGCGCCAGGACGTCGTCGAGGGTGGCCGCCCACTGCGGGTGCGTCGCCGCGAGCGCCGCGCGTACGTGCGGCGTGAGGAACATTACGCCGGGGTAGAACGCGTTCTTCGGGACGACCGCCGAGCTAAGCGGGAGCCTCGGGAGCGTCGTGCCGAAGCGTGACTTGAGCGTGCGGTCGGCGATGTTCGACTGCGCGGGTTCGCCGCCGGGGCCTTTTGCGTAGGCCATGTCGACCACGCAGCCCTTGTCGTTCTTGCACGAGTTCGCCGCGTCGACGAAGTGCATGTAGTCGAGGTACTTCTCGTACGTATACTCGTCGCACGACGCGATCGCGCCGGGGGCCTCCCACCGCGGGTTTCGCGTGTAGGAAGACGACGGCTCGACGTCCTTGTCCTGCGCGAGGACTTGCGCGCGGATCTCCTTGCCCTCGTAGCTGTTCGGGAGGCTCGCCGCGAGGTCCAGCGCGCCGAGCCGGTTTCGCTTCGTGCGACCCTCGACGATCGCGCGGCGGTCATCGAGGCTCTGATAGCGCTCGCGAATCTCTTCGCGCGTGAACGCTGCCTGGAAGCCGCTCTGGAGCGTCTGCGCGCATTCCTGCTGCTTCCCGCGGCACCCGAGGTACGCCTCGTTCCTGCAGTTGTCGGGCGTAGGGGGGGAGAAGCAGCTGATCTCTCCGCGTTGAGGCTCCTCGCCTCTTGGTGGATCCTTCAGCGGGCTCGCGCTCGCTTGTGAGATCGACGCCATGACGGCGATCCCTGCCACGGACATGGTGGCGCCAAGGAGGTTGGGACGAAGGCGTCGCCCACGGGACGGACGCTCGGAACTCTCGGACATGTGTCGCTCTCCTTCTCTCTTTCGGTCTCGGCGTTCGCGCCGGTACGAGCGCTCGAGCAAGCAGAGGGCCAGCGCGCAGCGCGCGGCGGGAACGGCGTCGCGCGCGATCTCCTCGCTGCTTTGCGGGGATCGCGACAGCGTCTCGTTCCCGAAGTCGGCACCTCGGGCTGGCACGCGTGTCGACACGCTCGCTCATGCCCGGGGCCGGCGTGATCGCGCGCGCGGCTGCACGGCTCGAGCGTCGGGCGCGTGCTCGCGACGTCGAGCGCACCTTGGCCCTGCGGGAGGAAGCGCACCGCGGCCGTGTCGCTCGGCGAGGGCGAACGTGACGCTGGCCGGAGCTGCGGGCGCGCGAGCGCCGCCGCGAAGGACGGCGTCCCGCTGGCGATTCACGACGCTTGCCAAGAGGCACGGGCCGGTTTAGATCGCGTCCTTCAGCCACAGACCCGACCGCCGGAGTAGCTCAGTTGGTTAGAGCGGGCGTTTCATACGCGCTAGGTCGGGGGTTCGACTCCCTCCTCCGGCACTGAATTTCGCGGATTTTGCCTCATAGCCCGCGAGCGGACTTCGGTCGGGACTGTCTCCAATCCTTCGACTCGATCGACGTCGGTGCGGTTTCGACAGTGGTCGCCGCTCTGGTGACGGCAAGTCGATGGACCTCCGACGGGGTCCGAGGGCGCGCTGAGCTCGTCGGCGGTCAGCTGCACGTGTCCCATGGGTCGGATGGGCTTGAACGCGCCCGGCCCGACGCCTCCGCTTCGTGACATCCCAGACGGTCGTGTCGACGCCGATGACGGTGACCTCGAGGGCGCTGTCGCAAGGAGCATCCTCGAGGCCCGTCGCGGAGCCTCGACGGCGGCGAGGACTTCCCTCACACCGGGGGCGAGATCGGGCTGTCAGCGCCGAAAGGTGATCGGAACGTTGAGCGTCGAACCTCCCCCTCCCGGCGGCGCAAAGCGGGCGCTGCTGACCACGTCCAGGAGACAGGCCTCGACCTCGGCGGAGAGTCCCTCGCGGCTGATCGTCCTCGTCGACGTGACTTCGCCGGCGGCCGAAACCTTGGCGGAGAGGAGCACGCGCCCTTGCAGCTGCCAATCCGTGCTCAGCCCCGCCTTGTAGCAAGCTAGAAAACTCGGACGGAGCTCCGCGACGACCTCGTCAGCATCCCACACTGGCATGGCTGGCCCAGCATCCCCTGCTGTTGCCGGTCCGTCCGTGGCCTTGCGATCCGCGGCGCCGCCATCTGCCGCGCCTCCCGCGACGGAGACGTCGGTGCCCGGCGGAGCAACGCGCCGCGCGAACGGACGCGGGGAAGCAGGTTCGCCTCCACAAGCGAGCAGAGTCGACAGGACGGCGACTCGTAGGAGGAGGTGTCGCGCGCGAAGACGGCACATGCGGATGGCTCCGGAGATTCTGCTGCGTCCAGCTCCGGAGCCCTGCGATCTCCCGAAAGCGACGCACGATGAAATCAGCGCAATAGCGCAAACCCGATCAAATCGGCGACGTTGCCGCTGCTCATTCGACACGAGATCCAGGTCCGGAGACAAGCGGCCGCGAGGCGAGACACGCGCGTCGCGCGCGTCGCGCGCGTCGTGCTGTCGCCGGTTGCGGGCGGTCTTCGACAACCGCTCGAAACGCCGCCTCGCAGGTCGAGCTCGGGGCTCGTTGCCGGCTCGCGAGGCTCGTTGTCGGCTCTCGCGAGGGCTCGTTGCCGGCTCGCGAGGGCTCGTTGCCGGCTCGCGAGGCGCGCGAGTCGTCAGGGGCGAGCGGCCGAGGTCGGACGGGACGGCATTGCGGGCGAGGTCGCGCCCGTGTCAGCGTGTGCCAGCGCGATCGCGTCGTCGGGGGCGACCGAGGCGATGGGAGGCATTTCGCGTGTGTTTCTCGACCGTGTCGCGCGGACTCGGGTGCGCGCGCGCGTTGGCCTGGATGCTGCTCGGGCCCGCGCATCATGGGCCTACCGACCGGGACTACCGCCGCCTCCTTGCTCTTCGCCTCGCTCGCCTTCGCTGCTGGCTCGCTCGTGGAGGTCCGCGCCGACGCGTGCACGCCGCCGCGACACTCCGAGACGATCGTCGCGCCGCGGACGGGAGAGAGCCTGCCGGCGTCGGCGCCCGGGATCGTGGTGCGCGGGGAGGAGGGCATCGACCTCCGCCTCTTCGACGCCGCCGACGAACCCGTCGCGGGGGGGCTCGCGAAGGCCGGCTACCGGACCTACTTCGCGCCGACCGCCCCGCTCGCTCCGGGCAGCTACACGCTTCGCTACTCGAGCCACGGGCCCGACGACGCCGATCCACCGCTCACGCTCGAGAGCGTGTTCACGGTGACGCCGTCGCGCGCGCTGCCGACGAGCACCGGGATGCTGACCGTCGTAGCGACCGACCGCGCGACGCGATCGGTCATGACGTCTTCGGGGAGCTGCGTCGAGGAGGCCGACGTGGCGATGGTCCGCCTCGCGCTCGAGCCTGACGCGGGGCTCGCGCCGTACGCGGCCGTCGTCGCGTGGGAGACGAAGGTCGACGGCCACCACTGGCAGCAGGGGCTCGGCACGCTCGCCGGGAGCGACGGCGTACGCACCGTCCTGAACCTCTTCACGGCGTGCGACGGCGGCGGGTCGCAGTTCCGCGACAACGGGGTCAAGGCGGGCGCGCACGACGTCGAGCTCACGCCGATCGTCGTCGGCAGCGCCGCGACGATCGCGCCTGCCAAGCTCCGCGTGACGGTCTCGTGCGGGCCCGACAACGGCGCGGTCCACCCCGCGACCGTCGACGACGACGCCGCGGTAGACGAGGGGGCGGGGGTGGGTGACGGCGAGAGGATCGGAACGGCCGCGCCCGCCGCCGAGCCGCCCGCCTCGCGCGCCGCCGACGCGAGCGACTCCGGCTGCAGTACGGCCCCCGGCGATCGGAGGCCGTCGATGCTCGCCTCGCTCGCCGCCGTCGCGCTCGCGCTCGCGGTCACGCGCCGTCGCCGCTCGCGTTGAGCCGCGTCGCGGTCACGCGCCGTCGCCGTCCTTGCGGTCGCAGCGCCGTGGCCCTCCCGGGTGCGTCGCGCGTCGCCAAGGCGGCCGTCAGGTGCTGGCGGCCGGATCGGCGCGCGGGAGCCTCGCCGCGCCGCGCGAAGCGCCGGCCATCACCTTGGCGAGCTCGCGGAAGGCGTCGCCGAGGGGCGCCGCCTTGCGCCACGCGAGGCAGAGCGTGCGGCCCTGGGGCCGCCCGGCGAGCGGACGGACGGCGAGCTGGCCGCGGCGGTTCTCGACGTCGACGGCGATGCTCGGCAGGAGCGTGACGCCGGCGCCCGAAGAGACCATCTGCACGAGGGTCGCGAGGCTCGTCGCGCGGAGATCCGTCTCGGTCGCGCCGGCGCGTTGGCACAGGCTGAGCGCCTGCGTGCGCAGGCAGTGGCCGTCCTCGAGCAAGAGGACCGGCTGATCCTCGAGGTCGCCGAGCGAGACGGTGCGCCGCCGCGCGAGCGGGTGCGCGCGCGGAACGGCGGCGACGAACGGGTCCTCGAGGACCGTCGCCCGATCGAGGTCGTCCATTCCGTCGACCAGCGCGAGCAAGCCCGCGTCGAGCGCGCCCGAGCGGAGGCCCACGAGCAGGTCGGCGGTCTTGTCCTCGACCAGCGCGAGGCGCAAGCGCGGCCACCGCGTCGCGATCGCGGGCGTGACGAAGGGCAAGAGGTAGGGCGCGACGGTGGGGATGACGCCGACGCGAAACGTGCCGGCGAACGGATCCGCGGCCTCGGCCGCGGTGGTGACGAGGTCGTCCACCGCCACGAGCACGCGCCGCGCATGCGCGACGACCGCCGCCCCCGCCGCCGTGACGAGGACGCGGCGCTTGTCGCGCTCGAAGACGCGGACGCCGAGGACCTCCTCGAGCTTCTGCACCTGGGAGCTCAGCGTCGGCTGCGAAACGCCGCACCGGGCGGCCGCGCGGTGGAATCCGAGCGTGTCGGCGATCGCGACGACATATTGGAGCTGCCGGATCGAGAGGTCGTGCGCAGCGGCGCTCATGGTAGGTAAAGGCTATCACTAACATCGATCTTTCGTCTTTGGACAATCAAGCTCGGCGCCGTAGGTTGGGTGAGCGATGAACGAGAAAGCGACGCGAACGGTCGACGTGGCAGTGATCGGGGCCGGTACGGCTGGGCTCGCGGCGTACCGCGCCGCGCGCAAGCTCGGCAAGGAGACGGTGCTCATCGAGGCCGGGACGCACGGCACGACGTGTGCGCGCGTCGGGTGCATGCCGAGCAAGCTGCTGATCGCGGCGGCCGAGGCGGCCCACCACGCGACCCACGCGAAGCCCTTCGGCGTGAGCGCGACCGTCGACGTCGACGGCCGGGCCGTGATGGCGCGGGTGCGGAGCGAGCGCGACCGGTTCGTCGGCTTCGTCCTCGAAGGCGTCGAGAGCATCCCGGACGAGCACCACCTCACCGGGCGGGCGCGGTTCGTCGGCCCGAACGCGCTCGACGTCGACGGCGTCCGGGTCGAGGCGACGTCGATCGTGATCGCGACCGGATCGTCGCCGTTCGTCCCGCCGATGTTCGACGCGATCCGCGATCGCCTGATCGTCAACGACGACGTCTTCGCTTGGGACGATCTCCCGCGATCGGTCGCGGTCTTCGGCGCGGGCGTCATCGGGCTCGAGATCGGGCAGGCGCTCCATCGCCTGGGGGTGCGCGTCCGCGTCTTCGGCAAGAGCGGCACCGTGGGCCCGATCGCCGATCCGGTCGTGAAGGCGGCGGCGGCGACCGCGCTCCGGGCGGAGCTCGACGTCGACTTCGACGCGCAGGTCCGCGCCGCCGCGCCGGAGGGCGAGGCCGGCGTAGCCGTGCGCTTCGTCGACGCCGACGGCAACGAGCGCGCGGAGCACTTCGAGGCCGCGCTGATCGCGGCGGGCCGGCGCCCGAACGTCACGAGCCTCGACGTCGAGCGCGCCGGGATCGGCCCGGGCGCCACGATCGACCGCGCGACGCTCCGCTGGGGCGACTCGCGCGTCTTCGTCGCCGGGGACGCGAACGACGACGCTCCGCTCCTGCACGAGGCGGCCGACGAGGGGACGATCGCCGGGGAGAACGCGGCGAGGTTCCCCGACGTGCGAGCAGGCCAGCGCCGGACGCCGCTGTCGATCGCGTTCACCGAGCCCGGTCTGGCCGTCGTCGCCGGCGGCTTCCGCGCCGCGTCCGCGCGCGGTCCGTTCGTCACGGGTGAGGTCGACTTCGGCAACCAGGGCCGCAGCCGGATCATCCTACAGAACAAGGGCGTGGCGCGGCTGTACGCCGATCCGGCCACGCGCCGCTTCCTCGGCGCGGAGATCGCCGGGCCGCGCGCCGAGCACCTCGCGCACCTGCTCGCGTGGGCACATCAGGCCGGGCTGACGATCGATCAGATGCTCGCGATGCCGTTCTACCACCCTGTGGTGGAGGAGGGGCTTCGCACGGCGCTCCGCGACGTCGCCGCGAAGCTCGACGGCGGAGCCGTCCGCGCCGAGGCGGACGCGTAGCGCGAGAACCCAGGACAACCGAGACGAGAACGAACGAGAGAAGAGGAGAAATCGAGATGAAGAACATGGAAGGTCAGAAGGTCCCCGACGTCACGTTCCGGACGCGCGACGGCGCAGCCTGGAAAGACGTCACGACGAAGGAGCTCTTCGCCGGCAAGAAGGTCGTCGTCTTCGCGCTCCCCGGCGCGTTCACGCCGACGTGCTCGTCGGCGCACGTGCCCCGCTACAACGAGCTCGCGCCCGCGCTGGCCGCGCGCGGAGTCGACTCGGTCGTGTGCATCTCCGTCAACGACGGCTTCGTGATGGAAGAGTGGGGCAAGGCGCAGCACGCGGACAAGGTCGTGTTCATCCCCGACGGAAACGCGGAGTTCACCGAGGGGATGGGCATGCTCGTCGACAAGCGCGGGCTCGGCTTCGGAAAGCGCTCGTGGCGGTACTCGATGCTCGTCGACGACGGCGTCGTGAAGAAGATGTTCGTCGAGCCGGAGGTCGAGGGCGATCCCTTCACCGTGTCCGACGCGGACACGATGCTCAAGCACCTCGATCCGAGCGCGAAGGCGCCGGCCGACGTGCTGATGATCGGGCGCGAAGGGTGCTCGCACTGCGCGCGCGCCAAGAAGCTCCTCCAGGAGCACGGTCTGCCGTTCGACGAGGTCAAGGCGACCCCGCGGAACCTCCGCGCCGCGACCGGCAAGGGCTCGACGCCGCAGATCTTCATCGACGGCAAGTACATCGGCGGCGCCGACGAGCTCGAGAAGTACTTCGCGCAGGGGAAGTAGCGCGCGGCGTCTCGGTTCCGGCGCGCGCTCAGGAAGAGCGCGCGCGGCGGCGTCGAGCGAGCACGACGGCAGCGCCGGCGAGCCCGACGCTCGCGAGGAGCGCGTCGCCGTCCGGACCGCCCAGCCCGCTCCGGCCTGCGGTCCGGCAGGCGCAGCCGCCGCCGACCTCGAAGCGCTCGTCCGCGGGCTCGTCGTCGACCGGGCACTCGAGCGGCGTCGCCGCGCGCTCGGTGGTGCCCTGATCGAGCTTGGTCGCGTAGTTGCCGGTGTTGGCGTTGTCGTGGTGGAAGGACTCCCACTGGACGGGGCCGTTCTCCGTGCCCCGGGTACGCCAGGCGAAGAGCCAGCCGTCGCGGGTCCCGACCACGACCTCGAGGCTCTTCTGGGCGTCGCCGTCGATGTCGCCGACCGCGGCGGTCGCGGCGATCCAGCCGTGGGTGAACTTCGGGAAGCCCTCGGCCTCGCGCCCGCATCCGTCTGCCGCGTGGAGGAAGTAGCCGCCGGTGCCGGTGATGATCTCGGGGTACGCGTCGCCGCTGACGTCGGCGATCGCGTGGTTGACGAGGAACGTGTAGTCCTCGACGAGGAGCGGCATGCCCGGGAGCATCTTGCCCGTCTTCCCGCTCCACGCGGCGATGAGCTGCTGCGCGCGCTCGGCGCGGGTGCCGCCGCCGGCGAGGGCGCCGGCGAGGCTGAGCGATCCGCCGGAGACGATGACGTCGGGGACGCCGTCCTGATCGAGATCGCCGATCGAGGGCTGGCTGAAGAGCGGGAACATGACGTCGGGCGTGAACGCCTTCGAGCGCTCGCCGAAGACGCTCGTGGGATCGAAGCCCTTCTGCTCGGCGCCGTCCTCCGTGGTCGTGATCGGGAGGCGGTTCGGGGGCTCTTCGAACCGCGCTTGCGCGCCCGGATCGACCTGCACGACGATCGGGCGTGAGCCGTTGCCCTGGATGACGATGTCCGGCCGTCCGTCGCCGTCGAAGTCCGCCACCGCTTGCGACGCGACGATGCCCTCGGCGACGACGGGGAAGAGCTTGAGGCTCGCCATCGTCATCGGCCAGTTGGGGAGGTAGGCGCCGCCCGGCGCCAGCGTGCCGCGGCCGTCGACGACGAAGACCGGGCCGGCCGCGCCGCCGCCGCCGATCTGCTGGTTCGTGCCGCTGATGATCTCGGGGATCCCGTCGCCGTTCAGATCCGCGACCGTCGGCGTCGCCATGATGCGGCTCGGCGTATCGGACTGCGGCGAGACGAGCGAGACCGGGAAGCCCTCGAGCACGGACGCGTCCGCCTTGAACACCCAGATCTTCCCGTCGAAGCCGCCGATGACGATCTCCGGCTTGCCGTCCTTGTTCATGTCGACGACGACCGGCGCGCTGTAGGTGCCGCGGGCGTAGCCGCGCTTCAGGTCCATGCACGTCTCGGGCTGGGGCGCCTTCGGATCGTGCGGGCACGACGGGACGAGCGGCAGGCGCTTCGGCCAGCCGGGCAGGTCCTGCCCCGCGCCGTTGATGACGTAGATGCTCCCGGGCCACGACGTGAAGACGATCTCGGGCTTGCCGTCGCCGTCGATGTCCGCCACGGCCGGCGCGGCCATGAGCGACTCGCGCGCGATCGCAGGATCGACGCCGCCCTGCGCGCCCGCGGCGTAGGCCGGCGCGGCGAGGTAGCTCGGCACCGTGGGCTCGCCCAGATCCTTCGCGAGGCCGTCGATCGGGCGCGTGAGGTAGGGGAAGCCCGGCAGCTCGGCCGGCATCCCGGTCTTCATCGAGAAGACGTGGACCTTGCCCGAGCTGTCGGGCGCGACGATGTCGCGCACGCCGTCGCCGTCGATGTCGGCGAGCTTGGGGCTCGCCTCGGCCGACGCGCCGAGGGCGATCGGAAACCCGGGGAGCAGATCCTTGTCGAGGCCGTTCTTCTCGTTCGTGATCGAGACGACGCGGCGCGCCTCCCCCGGGACGTCGAACGCGTCGTAGTGGGCGACCGCGCGGACGCGGATCGAGATCGAGCGGTCGTTCTCTCCGAGCGCCGAGTCGGGATCGCGCGGGTGCGCGGGATCGATCTGCGCCGGATCGATCTGCGCGAGCGGGACGGCGCCGCCGCTGACCGTGGCCGCCGGGATGTTCGTGAGCGGCGCGACGACGTCGCGGTAGTCGGCCTCGGCCGGCTGCACGCCGGGGGCCCACTGGACCTTGAAGTCGTACGACTTCGCGCGCGTGGCCGCGACGCGGCCCATGATCTGGATGGGCCCGCCGGCGCGATCGGCGTGGATGGGCGTGAACCACTCGGGCGAGACGATGTCGACCTCGGGCGGGATCCGGCGCGCTTTGATCGCCTCCACGAGGCGGAGGGCGTTGGAGCGGCCGTAGCCGAAGCGCTGATCGAAGCCGGCGTGCGAGTAGTAGTACTTCGGAGACTCGGGCACGCGCGACTCGGCGACGTCGATGTCGTCGGCCTCCATCTTGAAGAGCTGGATGGCCTCCTCCGCCGTGAGCGTGATCCCCTCGTTCGCGGCCGCTGAGTAGAGCAGCCCGGCGATGCCGGAGCCGCGGCCGACGGCCTCGCTCGAGCAGCTCGTCCCGCTCACGCTGAGCGAGAGGTGACCGCCGTAGTTCGAGCACGTGTCGAACGCGACGAACGTCGTCGCCTGCCGCGGGTTGCCCTCGTTGTAGCGAATCGAGTGCACGGTGAGGACGTGGTTCGCCGTGGCCGGCATGTTGTGGTGGCGGGAGTTCTCGTCCGCCATGCTCGCGATGACGATGGATCCCTTCGCGTAGGCGTAGTCGATCGCCGCCTTGGAGAAGGCGGACTGATTGACCGTGCCGAGCGCCTCCTGGACGACCTTCGCGCCGATGTCGGCGGCGTAGATCGTCGCCTTGGCGAAGTCGTTGGCGTCGCCGATGAAGCTGTCGCCGACGCGCAGCGGGATGAACATGCAGCCGGGGCAGACGCCTGGCTCGCCCTCGCCGTTGTTCGCCTCGGCCGAGCTGTCGCGCGCCTCTCCGGTGCCGTGGCCGTAGCGCGTGTCGTCGTAGGGATCGTTGTCGTTCTTGAAGAAGTCCCAGCCGCAGATGTCGTCGGTGTAGCCGTTGGCGTCGTCGTCGACGCCGTCGGAGAACATCAGGATGATGTCGCCCGGATCGAGGATGCAGTTGCGGTTCAGGTCACCCTTGATGCGATCGCCGCCGGGCTTCGACCGGTCGTGCCCCCTGAAGCAAGGCTCGCCCGTGACGACGGGCGAGATGCGCGGATCGTCGCGGTAGTCGGCGACGTTGAAGACGCCGTCCCCGTTGCAGTCGTAGCCGGCGAGGGGGCCGGCGCCGCCGCACGCGGCGTCGTCCGCGGTCCTCGGCTTCGCCTCGTCGCTCTTCAGCTCGCCGAGGTTCAGCGCGGCCTTGTTCACGAGGTCCGGCGCGTCCCACTCGATGCCCGAGTCGATGACCGCGATCTTCACGTCGGGCCGGCCGATCGTGTGCGTCCACGCGCGGTCGATGCTCATGCCGGCGGCGCCGAGCTTCAGATCGAACGCGTCGATCGGGCCCGCGGCGGGCGCGCGCTCCGGGAAATACGAGATGTAGTTCCACCGCGCGGCGAAGTCGTTCGGCCAGTTCGCCTGGTCCTTCATGTCTGCGCCCGGCGCGGGCGGCCAGGCGGCGTGGGCGCGCACGGCGAAGGTCGCCACGAGGGCGAGGCAGAGCAGCGACAAGGCCCGAACGAAGGGGGACTTCATGGCGGCGGCAGGCTACCACGGGCTCTCGCGGCGTCGCCCCGCGCCGGGGGGCTACGGAGACGCGGATGATCCTTTCGAGCGCGTGGCATGCCGCAGTGCTCCATCGGCGGCGCGCCGTGCGGGCCGTGGCGGGTCGGCGCGTCTGGTGGGCGTCGGCGCGTCTGGCGGGCGTCGGCGCGTCTGGCGGGCGTGGGCGTGCCGTGCGGTGTGGGCCGGCGCGTCTGGTGAGCGTGGACGCGTCCTGGTAGGCGTCGGCGCGTCTGGTGGGCGTCGGCGCGCCTTGGGCGGGGACGCTTCGGCGAGCGAGGAGCGGACGCGCGCTCCTCGCTCGATCGGGCCGCGCCGCGCGTCAGTACTCGCCGAACAGATCCTGGATGCGCGACTCGAGCGCGGTCGCGATCTTGTAGAGCGAGGAGATCGACGCGCTCGATTCGGCGCGCTCGATCTGTGAGAGGAGCGACACGCTGAGGTTCGTCCGACGCGACATCTGCTTCAGCGTGAGGTCCTTCTCCTTGCGGAGATTGCGGATCGTGTCGCCGATCACCTTGTGAAGCTTCTCCTCGGGGGTCCGCGCGAGGCCCTTCTTCCGCATCACGCGGTCGAGCACCTCGCGGAACTCGTCCACGTTGAAGGGCTTCTTGATGTAGTCGACCGCGTCGAGCTTCATCGACGCGACGGCCGTCTCGAGGTTCGGGTACCCGGTGAAGATCACGACGGCCACGTCGCTGTCGATCTTGCGGATCTTCTTGAGCGCCTCGATGCCGTCGAGCTTCGGCATCATCAGGTCGAGGATGATGAGGTGGTAGCCGCCGTTCTTGACCTCGTCCTCGATCGTCGTCGGATCGCTCATCGTCTTGACGGCGTACCCATCGCGCTCGAGGAGCGTCTGCATGTACTCGCAGATGGCGCGATCGTCGTCGACGATGAGGATCTTCACGGCGGGCAGCTGGAGCTCTGAAGGCTGTGCGGTCATCGCGTCTCCGTTGAGGCGTGCTGAGAAGTTCGCGGCAGGAAGCTCGATCCGGATGTCGGCGTCGGTGAGCGGCGTTGCCGAAAGCTCGCCCCTGCCGTTCTCGCCCGCCGTTACAGTGTAGCTTGACAGAGATCCGCTGAGAGTGAAGGGAAGAGGTCACGGCTGACCGGAAAAAGGTAGGAGTCATGCACTGTTGGATGATTCCAGTGGCGACAGAATGAGCGCGCGCGTCGAATGGCGTTGACGCGGATGCCGCGCCCGCCCTATCTAGCTCCCCCTCGATACCACTCGCTCGCGGGTGGCGGAGAGCTTCGGGGCGTAGCGCAGCCTGGTAGCGCACCTGGTTCGGGACCAGGGAGTCGGAGGTTCAAATCCTCTCGCCCCGACTATTGCAGGACGCGGAGCGTCCGTGCCTCTCTCGAGGCTTCTGTCGATCCTGGACGCGTCCGCTCCGCTCGGCCTCGAAGACTCGGCCGGCTCCACGGACGCCTCGAGGATCGAGCAAATCCTCTCGCCCCGACTATTGCAGGACGCGGAGCGTCCGTGCCTCTCTCGAGGCTTCTGTCGATCCTGGACGCGTCCGCTCCGCTCGGCCTCGAAGACTCGGCCGGCTCCACGGGCGCCTCCAGGATCGAGCGAATCCTCTCGCCCCGACGATTGCCAAGAGCGGGGCCGCCCGGCCTCGAAGACTTGGCCGGCTCCGCTTAGGCTTGGGGCATGAGCTCGAACGCGCCGGAGATCGTCGCCGTCACCGAGGTGCATCCGCTGCCCGACGGGGAGGTGCGGCTGCTGGGCGCCGTTCGTCAGGTCACCGGCGCCATGACGCGCGTGGACACGGGAGGCCGGCGGATCCTCGTCGACTGCGGCGTCGCGCAGGGGCGCGAGCAGATGGAATTTCCGGAGGCGGCGCGGGACGCGGAGGCGCTCGTGCTGACGCACGGCCACCTCGATCACATCGGGAACGTGCCGACGCTGCTCGAGCGAGGGTGGGACGGACCGATCTACGGAACGCAGGCGACGCTCGAGATCGCGAGCCTCTCGCTCGAAGACAGCCTCGGCATGCAGGGCGCGTCGGAGCGCGAGAGCGAGCGCCTCCTCGCGCGGTTCCGGAAGCTCGCGCACGCGGTGCCCTACGGCGAGCGCGTCCCGCTCTTCGACCTCGGGCTCACCCTGCACGAGGCGGGGCACATCCTCGGCTCGGCGAGCGCGGAGATCGTCAGCGACGCGTCTCGCGTCATCCTCTCCGGCGATATCGGCCGCCCGGACAGCCCGATCCTGCGCGACCCGAACACCGTCTGGTCCCCCGGTCGTCCCGTCGACGTCGTCGTCATGGAGTCGACCTACGGCGCGCGCGAGCACGCGCACTCGCACGACGACATCGAGCGCGATCTCGAGGCTGTGCTGAAGCAGGCGATCGCCGACAAGGCGAAGGTGCTCGTCCCCGCGTTCGCGATCGGGCGGACGCAGACGCTGCTCTACTTCCTCGACGCGCTCGTCGAGGCGCGGCGCATTCCCGAGGTGCCCGTCATGATCGACACGCCGATGGGCCTCGCCGTGACGAAGACGTACAAGCGCTTCCGCCGCCTCTTCGACAAGGAGTCGCTCGCCAAGCTGGCGCGCGGAGACGATCCGCTCGACTTCGCGGACCTCTTCGCCGTCGAGCGCGGACGCGACTCGCGCAAGCTCCGCGACGTCGAGGGCCCGATGGTGATCATCGCGGGCTCCGGCATGTGCACCGGCGGGCGGATCGTCGGGCACCTGCGCGAGGGGCTGCCGAGCGCGCGGACGACGGTGCTCTTCGTCGGCTACCAGGCGGAGGGGACGCCCGGTCGGCGGATCCAGGAGGCGGCGAAGCGAGGCGGGAAGGTCCGCGTCGACGGCGAAGAGGTGGTGGTCCGCGCGCGCGTCGCCACGCTGCGCGGCCTCTCGGCGCACGCGGATCGCAAGGAGCTCCACGCGTGGCTCGGGAGCATCCCGGGCGTGCGTCGCGTCGCGCTCCACCACGGCGACGTCGAGGCGCAGACCGCCTTCGCGAGCTGGGCGTCAGGCCCGCGCTCCGCGTGAGGTCCATCACGAGGCGCCGGGCCGGCAGGCGCGACGCGCGACCTCCAGGGCCCTGCAGCGTCAGGGCCGGCGCCTCCAGCTCATCGTGGCTTGGGCGCCCTCGAGCGTCGCGCTAAGATGATCGTGTGCGCGGCGCTCGAGCATGGCCGGTCGTGATGATCCTGGTCGCCGCGTGTGGCAGGCAGCTCGTCGACGACGACCCCCTTGTCGACGCCTCGGTGCAGGGCGACGGAGACTCGCTGGACGCCGCGCCGAACGCGCCGAACGCGCCGCCCGACGGCGCCGCCCTCGATGGGCGTGGCCCGCTCTCGTGCTCGACGGAGGTGAGCGGGAGGTGGCTCGCGTTCGTGACGGCCGACGTGTTCCGCGGAGACGTCGCGTCCAATCTCGGCTTGCGCGCGGTCGACGGCGTCTGCGCCGAGCTCGCGGCGGGTGCCGGGTGGAGCGGCAGTTTCAAGGCGTTCGTCAACGGCGAGGATGGCAGCGGGGGCGACCGGATTCGCGCTATCGCCGTGGCCGGGGGCCATGATGGCTGGTACCGCGTCGACGGCACCAAGGTCTTCGACCGCGCGCTCAAGAGCGCGCTCCAGCCGCTCTCGGTGACGGAGAGGTGCACCTTGGTGACGGACGACGTCGGCGCCTGGACGGGCTCGCCCACGCCGTCCGAGACGCACGACTGCGCCGGCTGGACGTCGTCGGCAGTCACGGGGCGGTACGGGGACCCGACCGGGATCGGCGAAGCTTGGGAGTTCGCGGGCGTCGGCTCCTGCGCGGTCTTGCGCCACCTCTACTGCTTTCAAGTCAGCGATTAGGCGCCTGGACGCGACGGCCCGCCATCAGGTGTGAATCCAGCGTACGCTGGGAGCGATGTACGTAGGGAGGA
>JAHBWA010000149.1 GCA_019637195.1 Labilithrix sp.
CTCATCAAAGGTCATCCAGTATACCGCTCAACACTCCTCACTACGCGCTCTCGATGCGTTTTTGATCGAAGCGCGCATGAGCTCTTCGCCGCTCGACTGGGCGGCGAATCATCGGACATTGGCGTCGCAGTTCCGGGGGACGTGTCCAGAATCTGGACGTTGTCGTTAGCCGGCGAAAGTCTGTGCGAGCGCCCCCGCCTGCCGAAGCGCTTCGAAGAGCGCGATGCCGACGGCGTTGGCGAGGTTGAGCGAACGAACCGCGCCGAGCGTCGGGATGCCGACGAGGCGGTCGGCGTACTTCGTCGTGAGCTCTTCGGGGAGCCCGACGCTCTCCTTCCCGAACACGAGCGCGTCGCCCGGCTGGAAGCCCGCGTCGAGGTAGCTCCGCTCCGCGAGGGCGCTGAAGAGGAAGAGGCGGCCCGAGGGCGACTCCTTCTCGAACGCGTGCACGAACTGCGGGAAGTCGACGTGCGTGCGGACGTCGACCAGGTGCCAGTAGTCGACGCCGGCGCGTCGCACGCTCTGCTCGTCGATCCGGAAGCCGAGCCTCCCCACGAGGTGGAGCGGCGAGCCGGTGGCTGCGCCGAGGCGCGCGACGTTCCCGGTGTTCGGGGGGATCTCGGGCTCGACGAGCACGAGGTGGAACGGCGGCTCGCCGCGAGATTGAAGAGGAGTAGCGCGGAGGCGCGGTGAGGGGAGCGGGCGCGACATGGCTTTCGCTGGGGTTGCGCTCTCGCGCCGGACGACAGGCGACGTCCGGGGCGGCGCACGGGTCGGCTTACCAGGTGCCGCGGGCTCGAGCGAGGCGAAGCGAACGTCCGGGGCGCGGTCCGGGGGGCGAGGCGCTGACCCACACCGTCCTTGACGCATGTCCGATCGGGAACGTAGCCTCAGCCGTCGTGCGCTCCCGTCGCGCCTCGCTTGGCCTCCTCGCTGCCGCCACGCTGAGCGTCCTCATTCCCCGTGAGGCGCGAGCGGGGGACATGGACCCGACGCCGGAGCGGCTCGTCAACCAGCCGGCGGGCCTCCCGGCCGGGCAGACGTGCCAGAGCGTCGCGGCGAACCCTGGCGCGCTCGTCTCCGCGGGGCTTCGCCCGCAGGACTTCCCGTGCCGGCCGAACAACGCGGCGTTCGCGAACATGATCTCGGAGCTCGGCTTCGCGATCGCGCCGACGTCGTTCTACCCGGCCCGGACGACCGGCATCGGCGGCTTCCAGGTCTCGGTCGAGGCGAGCTACACCGGGATCAGCGCCGACCGCTCCGTCCCCCAGGCGAACGGCGGCTCGACGCAGTACTGGCACCTCGGCACGCGCGGCCCGCAGGACCCGAACACGCGCCAGTCGACGATCGTCAACACGTCGCCCGACAGCGTGCTCCAGATCTACGCGCTCAAGGCGCGCAAAGGGCTGCCGCTCGGCTTCGAGATCGCCGGCAGCCTCGGCTACGTCTCCAACACGACGCTCTGGGTCGGCGGCGGCGATCTCCGCTGGTCGATGCTCGAGGGCTTCCGCACCGGGGTGCTCGGCTTCCTCCCGGACATCTCGGTCGGCGGCGGGATCCGGACGCTCACCGGGACGTCGCGGTTCTACCTCACGACGCTCGGCATCGACGTCCGCGCCTCCAAGCCGATCACGCTCCAGGACAGCTCGCAGATCATCCCGACGCTCGGCTTCCAGCGCCTCCTCATCTTCGGAGACTCGAACGTCGTCGACTCCACGCCCAACGTGGACGCCGTCGCGCAGTGTGGCTTCGGCGGCCTCGACGAGACCTCCGGCGCGCCCACGTGCCGGAACAAGCTCCCGAACGGGGCCGACGCCAACACGGACTTCGCGAACAACTTCACGTTCGACAGGGTCCGCGTTCACCGCAATCGGGGCATGATCGCGCTGAACTACCGCTACGAGATCATCTGGCTCGGCTCGCAGATCGCGTTCGACATCAACGAGCCCAGAGACGAAAACCCCGGCATCGTAGGCAGGCGCCAGTGGACGCTCTCGTTCGAAGGCGGCGTGCACTTCTGATCGCCGCGAGCGCCGTGGCGACGGGTGCGCTCGTCGTCGCGTGCGCCGGGCGTGACGGCGCGGGGAGCGCGGTCGGCGTGAGCGACAAAGTCCCCGGGCGGTCCGCGGCGCGCGACGCCGGCGACGGCGGGCCGGTGGACGGGGCGGCGGCGCTGCCGGCGGGGTACCGCGAGACCTTCATCAAGGTGAACAAGGCGCGCTTCGTCTCGCAGGGTCACGCGGCTGGCCGCTGGGAGGTCGACGTCTGGGCGAACGAGCTCGCCGCGAAGGCGCTGGCGGCCCGCGCGCGCGAGGTCCCGTCGGGCGCGATCGTCGTCCAGGAGCACCACGAGCGCGGGGCCGAGGGCGACGCTTCGGCGGAGTCGGAGAAGCCGGATGGCCCGATCATGGTGATGGAGAAGCGGTCCGCGGGCTTCTCGAGCGACCACGGCGACTGGCGCTTCGCCGTGGTCGGATCGCAGGGGCAGCTCGTGCGCGACGGCGCGATCGAGACGTGCGCCGGCTGTCATGACGACGCGCCGATGGACGGGCTCTTCCCGATCCTCGAGTAAGCCACGCGCGTCGCGGGGCGAGCCGTCGCCCCTCGCGCGCACGCGTCACGCGAGCGCCTGCTCCGATCAGAGGAAGACGAGCGCCGTGACGGCGACGAGGATCGCGACGGCGAAGAGGAGCGTCGCCACCGTGGCGCCGACGTACGAGACCCCGAGCGCGGCGCGGCTTCGGTCACCGTCGAGCCGGTAGCACCCGCGGAGGAACGCGTTCGTGGCGCGCGTGGGGAGCCCGGACAGCGCGCCCGCGAGCTCGGACGCGGCCGCGAAGCCCTCCTTGAAGGCGACGACGACGGCGCCGAGCGGGCCCATCACGAGGTCCCAGCCGCACGCGTAGAGGCCGAAGCGGAGCGCGCGCGTCCGTGCCCCGCGGGCGCCCTGACGGCGCGCGCCGAAGTCGATCGAGAGCCCGTGCGCCGCGTGCGCGGCGACGAGGAGCGCGGCGAACGCGGGCAGGCCGAAGAGGACGACGCGCAAGGTCACGTCGCGCGCCGACGGATCGCGCGCGAGGTGCGCGAGCCAGCCGGGCGCGACCACCGCGGCGACGGCGAGGAGCGACGCGAAGGCGGCGGCGGCGGCGCAGAGCTCGCAGAGGGCGGCGAAGCGGAGCGCGGGCAAGAGCGGGCCGTCCGGGAGGAGCTCGAAGAACCCCTCGGCGTCACGCGTCGTCGAACGCGCGGTCGACCAGAGGCGGGTGAGCACCGGCACCCCCGGCCGCTCCCACGCGACGACCGAGACGATGCCCGAGCGTGAGAGATCCTCGAGATCGTCTCGGCACCCGGAGCAGTCGGCGTCGCCGCAGAACGCGCAGACGACCGCGGCGGGGACGTCGAGCAGATCGGGCGCCGAGCCGGGGTCGGCGGCTTCGCGCGCTTCTCGCTCGATGCGCTCCTCGAGCGACTCTTCGCGATCGAAGCGTCTCCGTGCGGTGGCCATCGTGGATGGAGCATGCCTCCATCCCCCTTCCCGCGCCAACTACGACGCCGGACGCGCGGGGGTCGCCGATGTGGGTGCGCGCCGCGCCGGTGTCAGTGGAGCGCTTGGCCCTTCGACGAGCCGCGCTTGACGTCGATGACGTCGAGCGAGCCGCCGAGACGGATCGAGAAGAGCACCGCAGCGAGCGAGATCCCCAGGGTCGCCCACATCGGCCAGTCCCACTCGTAGCGAACCGGGATGATCCCGCCGCGCGGCGGTCGGGCGAGGAGCACCCCGATCGCGACCGCCGGGATCGCGCTGAGGAACGCCGCCGCGACCCGCGCGCCGCGCATCTGCACGATCGAGCGGCGGCTGAGCACGGTCGGAACGAGGACGACCCACGCCGCGCAGCACGCCCAGAGCCAGCCGATCCGCTCGTGCGCCAGATCGAAGGCAGATTTGGCGTCGATGTAGGGCATCGTGAGGCGCACCCAGGGGAAGAAGAAGAGGGCCAGGCCGGCGAGCGCGAGCACGGCGAGCGGTCCCTTGCCGCGCCTGAGGTAGGTGAGCGGCATCCGCTCGTGCTCCGGGGCCGTCGGGACGCCGGCCTCGTCGTGCATCGCGTCGACCGACGGCGGCAGCTTGTGGAGCTTGGCGAGCGGCATCTGGCAAACGGGGCACGCCTCGGCCTCGCCCTCCTCGAACATCTCGCGACAGAAGGGGCAGGCGAGGAGGGCCACGCGACGAGCATAGCCAAAGGCGAGGAGGCCGGAGCGGTTCACCCGACGTCCGACACGCCGACGGGCCCCGGGGTTCCCGCGCGAGCTGCTCGTGCTAGGGAGCCTTGCATGGCACGACCGTCGAAGCTCGAGGCCTCCGCTGTCGCCTCCTGGCTCGCCGAGCACCCGGGGTGGGCGCTCGAGGGAGGCGCGCTCGCCCGGACGTTCGAGATGCCGGACTTCGCCGCCGCGCTGGCGTTCGCGGTCCGCCTGGGGATGGCCGCGGAGAAGCGCGACCACCACCCGGACATCCTCGTCGGCTGGGGCAGGGCGCGCGTCGTGTGGACGACCCACGACGCGGGGGGCGTCACCCAGCTCGATCTGGACCTGGCCGCGATCACGGACGCGCTCGCCTGAGGTGTCCGATTCGGGATATCCGTCCCGTCACCCCCACGAGGGGCTTGCATCCGAGGCGTGTAGGTTGCAATTGATGAGGACGTGACCGCACGCGAGACGGAGCTCTTGGCGGCGCGCGCCCGGCTGAAGGCGCGCGTGATCGAGATCGTCGGGGACGGGGACATCCCTCGGTTCGAGGAGGCGCTCACGCATCCGAGCTACGCGAACGAGTCGAGCGAGCCGGACAACCAGCGGCTGGAGTTCCTGGGCGACGCGGTGCTCGGTCTCTGCGTGAGCGAGCTGCTCAGCCGGGAGAAGCCCGAGGCCGACGAGGGCGTGCTCACGCGCATGCGCAGCGCGCTCGTCAACGCGGAGGCGCTCGCGCTCTGGGCGCGCGCGGAGAGGATCGGCGAGGCCATCGCGCTGGGCAAGGGCGCGCGCGCGGGCAGCGAGCGCGAGCAGACGAACGTCCTCGCCGACGCCGTCGAGGCGCTCGTCGCGTGCGTCTACGAGGCGCGCGGGCTCGGCGGCGCGCGGCGGCTCGTCGAGCACGTCGTCCGGGAGCCGATGCAGGAGGCCGGGCAGCTCGGCATCCGCGATCCGAAGAGCCTGCTCCAGGAGGAGGTGCAGGCGCGGGGCCTGCCGGCGCCGACCTACCGCGTGCGCGGCATGAGCGGGCCCCAGCACGACCCGACGTTCGAGGTCGAGGTGATCGTCGGGGACGCCGTGGCGGGAGTGGGCGAAGGGCGGTCGAAGCGCGTGGCCGAGCGCGTGGCCGCGCTCGCCGCCCTCAAGGCGCGCCTCGAGGACCTGCCTCGGGAGCGCGAGGGATCGAGCGAGGGAGGCTGAAGCCCGCGTCGAACGCGGGGAACTCGATGATCTTGAGGGGGTCGATGTTCACGTCGCGCACGTGCTTGGCGCGGAGGTCGTCGATGAGCTTCCTCTCGCTGGCCTCGGTGCGCTCGCGGTAGAGCGTCGCGCGGATCTGCGCGGTCGCCTCCTCGAGCGAGCGGCGCGTCGCCGGCACGGTCGTGCGCCGCCAGACGATCGCGAACGCGGGGCCCTCGGGGACGGGCGCCGTGACGAGCTCGCCGTCGTTCACGGCCGCGGCGGCCTTCACGAGGCCCGGGTCGACCTTCACGCCCGCCTCGTTGCTCGTCCCGTCGGGCGCGATGAAGCCGAGGTTGCCGCCGCGGAAGGCTGTCGCCTTGTCGATGCTGTGGTCGCGCGCGAGATCGTTGAACTTCTGGATCGTGAGGTCCTGCTTGGCCGCCGCGAGGACCTTGTCGGCCTCCTCCCGCGTCTGGCAGAGGATGCGCCAGAGGTTCACGCGCTCCGGAGAGTCGAAGCGGGAGCGGTTGTCCTCGTAGTATCTCTTCACGTCCGCCTCGGGGATCGCCGCGGGGGACTTGAGCTCGCCGGAGCGGATCGCGCGGAGGGTCGCCGTGCTCCGCACGCGCTGGAGCTGGTGTTTCGTGGGCAGCGTGTCGTCGAGCTTGCGCCGCTCGGCGCCCTCGCCGAGGAGGAGATCGCGGACGGTGACCTGATCGACGTACGCCTTCACGATCTCGTCGCGCGAGGCGCCGAACATCGCCGCCTGGAAGGGCGGGATCTCGGCGAGCCGGTCCTCGAGCTCGGCCACCGAGACCGTGCGTGACCCGACCTTGATCGCGATCTTCGCGCGCCGCGCGGCCTCCTCCGCGTCGGACGGCCCCGCCTCGGGGGCCGCGTGGGACGCCGCGGACGCCGCGAGCGACGCGACCAGGATCCCGGCGCAGAGCGCCCTGGGGCAGCGGAGCATGCAGCGGAACGATCGCGCGAACACGGGGCCCTGGCTACCAGAAACGGGCCGCGGGCGTCAGGAGGCGCCGCGCGGGCGCGCACGGCCCCGCCTGGCGGCCTCGGCGAGGACGCCGGCTTCGCGGAGGACGTCCTCGCCGATGCCCACGAAGCGGTAGACCTCGGGGTGGAAGCTGTAAGCGCGGTGCAGGCGCTCGACGACGCCGACGATCGACTCCGGCGAGACCGCGCTCTTCTTCACCTTCGCGACCTTGCGGATCGAGCTGAGCGGCTCGCCGAGGTCCATCAGCTCCTGCACGCGCTGGAGGATGTCGAGCGGCTTGAGCTCGCGTGAGCCGCGGGCCTTGCCCGCCTCGAGCTCCTTGAGGAGGCGCTGGCGCCGCTTCTCCGTGCGGCCGTCGAGCTTGTGGGAGGCCGCGCCGCGCCCGCCGAGGATGTCGTTGAAGACGCGCGCGACGCGCCGCTTCTCGATGGCCTCCGGGCTCCCGCGCCGGTTCGGTGCGCGTCCGCGCGCCGGCTCGGTCTTCTCGTCGGCCTTCGGGCTCTTCCCCGCCTTCGCGCGCGCCTTCACCGCTGCCATCGCCCCCGACGGTACGGTGCTCAAATACGGTTGTCAACTTGGGTTGAGCCGCTTCAATCCTCTGAACAACCCGGCAAAACAAATCGTCTTCATTGGCAGCGCTCGGCGAGGCCGATCGCGAGCGCGAGCGCGCCGATGGCGACGAGCGGCCACGCGCGCCGGAAGAAGTCGGGCACGCTCCGTCCGAAGACCGCGAGCGTGCGCCGCGTCGCCTCGCCCCGGCCGACGACCCGGACGACCTCGCGCGCGATCTCCGCGCGCTCCTCGTCGTCCATCGGGTCGTCGCCGCGGAGGTAAAACACGTGGTGCTCGAGCTCGTGCTCGATCGTCTCGCGGAGCTCCTCCTCCCAGTCGAACGCTCCCTCCTCACGCTCGACGCGCGCGAACGTCTGGTAGAAGATCGTGACGGTGGGCGGGCGCGTGGGCACCGGCGCCCCGGCCGGCGGCGGCGGCACGTAGCTGCCGAGGAGCGGCTCTCCGCCGTCGTCCACCTCCGGTGTCCCGGCCTCGACGACCAGCTGGACGGGCTCGCCGGGGATGTCGGCGATGAGCGGGTCGGCGATCGCGTGGGCGAGCTCGACGAACTCGGCGAGCGGTGGGAGCGGCTGGCGCTCGCGGGCGTCCTCGGCGTCGAGCGCCCCGTGGCCTACCGGCTGGAGGTCGAGCTCGCGCTCGACGGGCGCGTCGACGGTGTTCCGCGCTCGGCACTTCGGGCAGAACGCGTCGCAGGCGAGGCGCAGCGGGTAGTGCGCCGCCAGCCACACCTCCGCGACCGCGTCGAGCGCCTCCTCGCCGCCGGTCGCGAGCGCGCGCGCCACGCGCCGCGCGCCGCGGATCGGCCCGATCTCGGCGATCCCCAGCGCGTGGATTGCCGCCTCGTCGAGGACGAACCCAGGCTTCGCCAGCGCCGCCCACGCCGGCATCGCCTCGCGGACGGTGCGCGGCTCGAGCGTGATCGTCCGCGCCGCGCGCACGCGCCCGAGCCGGATCGGCGCGGTCTCGAGCGGGACGCCGAGCTCCGCCGTCCGGTCGAGGTCGGGATCGTCGAGCTCGCCGTCCTCCCACGGGCCCGTCTCGAGCCCGGCCGAGGGCCGGACGGCGAGCACCTCGCCGCAGTTGTGGCAGTCGATCGTGACCTCGTCTTCGTGGACCAGGCCTGCCTTGACGAGGAACGCGCGGACGACGTGGAAGTCCGCGAGCGGGAGATCGTGGACGTCGACGTCCGACGTGCCCTTTGCGATCGCGACGTCGCGTTCGAACAGCGCGAGGACGTCGGAGAAGAGCGGCGCGTCGGGGGAGGGCGGGCGCGCGCTCACCGGGTCGGGCGAGCGCCGCCGGAGCGTCACCCTCGCGCCGCTCGGCAGCGTGAGCGTGCGGGGCAGCGCGAACGTCACGGCTACGCCCCGCCGCGTCCGGCGGGAGCCTCGTGAGCGTCGGGCTGGATCCCCAGGACGCGGACGACGAAGGAGTGGATCGCGTAGACGGCCGGGGTCAGCAGGATCGCGACGACGACCTTGATGCCGTACTCGCGGCCGACCTTCGCGAAGACCCAGCTCCAGCGTTCGCCGAAGGCCATCTTGCCGAGGAACGATTCTGGATTCGACGACGCCGTCCAGCCCCAGAAGACGACGTTGATCACCACGGTGTCCACGATCTGACTGAGGAGCGTCGAGCCGGTCGCCCGGAGCCAGAGGTGCCGCGAGCGCGTGAGGGCCTTCCAGAACTGGAACACCTGGATGTCGAGGAACTGCCCGAGCAGGTAGGCGATCATCGAGGCGACGAAGAGCTGCGCGCTCCCGCCGAAGATCTTCTCGAACTCCGACTGCGTGAAGTACGTCGAGGCGTGCGCGGGGAGCGTCGTGCCGACCTGGAGGACCACCCAGGCGAGCACGGCCATCGCGAAGCCGAGGAGGGTGAGGAAGCGCGCGCCGCGCCGGCCGTAGAAGTCGTTCACCACGTCCGTCAAAAGGAACGTGATCGGGAACGGGATGATGCCGACGGAGATCGGCCCGAGCGGTGTGGGGATGGTCTTGCCGCCGATCACGTCGCCGAGCAGGAGGCAGGACACGAAGACGGCGGCGAGGCAGACGAAGAGCTTGTGCGTCGCGTTCATCCGCGCGAACGGCCCGGGGGCTTCGGCCTGTCGGTCTGTCACTCGGAGGAGCTCCTTCGCCTCGAGCGGCGACTATCGCATCTCTTCAGCCGTCTGACGACGGCGGCGGCGCCTCGCTCGCGGCGGACGGCCCCTCGACCGGCAGGACGAGTCGGAAGACCGCACCGCTGCCGTTGGCGCTGGCGCCGGCGTACGACAGCTCGCCGTCGTGCTCGTAGGCGATGCGCTGCGCGATCGCGAGGCCGAGCCCGGTGCCGCTCGATTTCGTGGTCGCGTACGGCTCGAACAGGCGCCCTGCGAACTCCGGCGCGATCCCGGAGCCGTTGTCGGCGACCGAGAACGAGACGTAGTGTCCGTCGGTGTCGGTCGTGAGCGTGACGGCGCCGCCGGGCACGTCCTTGACGGCGTCGAGCGCGTTCTGCACGAGGTTCGTCAGGACCTGGATGACCTGATCGCGATCGGCGCGGATCGCCGGCGCGCGGCGCTGGGTGACGTGCGAGAGGTGGACCTCCCCTGCGGCCGCCCGGTGGGTCTGGAGGACGTGGCGCGCCACGTCCTCGACGTCCATGTCCTCTGGCCTCGGCGGCGGGAGCCGGGCGAAGCGCGTGAACTCGGTGACGATGTTCGAGATGCGGTGCACCTCGTCGAGCACGGTGCGCGTCGCCTCGTCGAAGTACTCGTCGAAGCGTGGGTCCTCGCGCGCCCGGAGGCGGCGCAGCGTCTCGACCGCCGCGCGGATCGGCGCGAGCGGGTTCTTCACCTCGTGCGCCACGCGCCGGGCGACCTCGCGCCACGCGGCGACGCGGCTCGCGGCCGCGAGGCGGCGTCGCGTGACGGCGAGGTCCGTGATCATCCGGTCGAAGGCGAGCCCGAGCTCGCGCACCTCGCCGGAGCCTCGCACCTGGAGCGGCTGCGCCTCGCCGGCGGCGACCTTGCCGGCCTCCTGCGCGAGCACGGACAGCGGCCGCCCGATGCTGCGCGCGAGGACGACGGCGACGAGGAACGCGACGATCGCGGCGACGATCGCGAGGACACCGACGGCGCGATCGACCTCGGCGAGGTTCGCCTCGAGCTCGCGGGTCGACTTGACGACCTCGAAGGGGAGGGCGGCGCCGCGGGCGTCCTCGATCTGGCAGGTCGCGCGCTCGGCGCCGCCGGCGACGCTCGCGACGACGACCGACGCGGGCGCGGGAGCCGAGCCTGGCGCCGCGGTAGCCGAGCCCGGCGCCGAGGTCGCCGACGTCGCGTGCGCCTTGGCGCCCTTGTCGGGCTTTCCCTTCGGGGACTTCGGCGCGGCGGGCTTCGACGGCGGGGTGGTGGCGGCGTCGTCGAGGCTCGGCGTTCGAGGCCACGACGGGACGACCGTGATGCCGAGGGTCCGCGCGATACGGTCCATCATCGGATCGACGTGACGCGCGGCGACCATCCCGACGAGCCGGCCGTTCGGAGACGCCTTGGTGCATCGCGTGACGATCGCCGGCACGGGCGGGAGGCGCAGGGCGAACGTCGACGCGTCTGCGCGGACGAGGGCGTCGACCTCCGCCGGCGCGACGCCGAGCAGCGTGGTCGGGCTGGCGCCGACGATGTCGCCCTTTTCGGCTGCGACGAGGAGCTCGTCCATGCCGAACGCCTTGCGCTCGGTGTGGACGCGCGCGGAGAACGACAGGCGGCGCTCGTCGATCTCGCCGTTGTCGATCGCGAGGCCGACGTGCTCGACGAGCTCGTTGCCCTCGCAGAAGCCGGTGATGAGCGTCCGATCGGCGTCGGCCTGACGCCGCACCTCGTCCTTGATGCGCTCGCAGATCCCGCGGACGTCCTCGCGAAAGCGCGCGGTCTCCGTCGCGACCAGCCGGTAGCGAATCGCCACGCCGACGAGCGCGCTCGACGCCGCCGCGAGGAGGCCGAACGTGAGGGCGAGTCGGAGGGCGAGACGCAAGCGGAGCCTTGGCGAGGAGAGGAGCCCTGAGCGAGCGTGCTGCAGGCTCGGGGCGAGCCGGGCGACGACCAGGCTACAGCCTCGAGGGCCGGACGGGAAAACGCCTGGAAGCCCAGGCGCATTCGCTCGGCCTGCCCGAGCGGGCGAGGGGAGCACGCCCCGGTTGCTCGTCGGTGCGGGCTGCCGTAAGAACTCCGCCCATGCGTCGTCACCGCTCCTTGCTCCTCGGCAGCGCGCTCGCCCTCGCGGGCGTCGGCTACGCCTGCAGCCGCGACGACGTCGCCGGCGGCGCCGCCGACGCCGGCGGTGACGCGACCGTCGACGCGGACGCCGCGAGAGACGCGGGACACGCCGGTCACGACAGCGGCCGGCCCCTCGACGCGGGGCCGCCGCCGATCCGGTGCACCGACGAAGAGCTCGCCGCGAACGACCTGACCGACGGCGGCGCGCTCGTCGTCACGTTCCTGAAGGCGGCGAACCCGAAGCAGTACGAGAACCACTGCGCCACGGTGAAGGCCGGCGCCAGCGTCACGTTCTCCGGCAGCTTCCGGCAGCACCCGCTCCAGGCCGCCGGCGGCGACTCGCCGAGCCCCATCCCTTACGTCGCCGACGACCAGCCCGGCGATCAGGTCGTCGTCACGATGCCGGACGCCGGCACGTTCGGCTACGAGTGCGAGTACCACCCGGTGCAGATGTTCGGCGCGATCCGCGTCGTCCCTTGATCGACGGATCGTCCTCCGGCGCGAGCCGCTCCCCGCGCGCGAGCGCCCGCCGGATCCGCTCGAAGACGGCGGCGTCGTCGCGTCGCTGTCGCGCGCCGCGCCTCGACTCGGCGACGAGCGGGAGCCTCATGCGCGGGACGTCCGCGAGCGCGTCCTTGTGTCGCCCGAGGTAGGCCCAATAGAGAGACGGGAAGGGGCAGGTCGTCTTGGGATCGAAGGCGCAGCCGTCGCAGTAGTCGCTCATCTTGTCGATGTACGCGGCGCCGGCGACGTACGGCTTGGTCGTCATGAGCGCGCCGGCGCCGAACGACCCCATCCCGAGGACGTTCGGCTCGACGACCCAGTCGTACGCGTCGACGTACGCGACCCAGAACCAATCGGCGAGCTCGCGCGGTGACACGTCGAGGAGCATCGCGACGTTCGAGAGCACCATGAGCCGCGTGATGTGGTGGCTGTAGCCGTCGTCCCAGACCGCCCTCACCACGTCGTCCAGGCACCGGAGGCCGGACGTCGCGCCCCAGTAGACCGGCGGCAGCGGCGCTTTCGCGCCGAGCGCGGACACGAGCGAGCCGCCGTCTCCGCCCGCGCCCCGCTTCCATCTCTGCCCGGTCCACGTCCGAAAGCCGCCGTCCCCCGGCGCCCTCGCGCTCGGCTGTCGCTCTCCGTCGATCTCGCGAAGGCCGTCGGTGGCCTCGTGCACGTGCCGTACGTACTCGCGCCAACCGAGCACCTGGCGCACGAAGCCCTCCTTGCTCTGGAGCGGGAGCTCGTCCATCGCGGCGACCTCCGCGACGACGCGGGGCGCGGTCAGGCGCAGGAGGTTCAAGAGCGGCGAGACGCGTGTGTGGAACAGGCCGCGCGAGGTCGTCGACATCGCGTCCTCGAAGGGACCGAAGGCGGGGAGGCAGTGCCTCTTCGCCCACCTCCACGCGCGCTCCGCGTCCTTTTTGGTCGCCGGCAGCGCCTCGGGGCGGAGCGTGCCCGGATGGCGCGCCATGCGCTCGTCGACGAGATCGCACACCTCGCGCGTGATCGCGTCGGGTGCGAAGGTCGGCGGCGCGGGGGCGGGAGGCCTCCCCGGCCAGCGCCGCCGGTTCTCGGGGTCGAAGCTGAACCGGCCGCCGACGGGCGCTCCGTCTGCCATCAGGACGCCGAGGCGCCGCCGCACGTGACGGTAGAAGGCGTCCATCCGCCACGGCGGGCCGCGCTGACTCTCGACGAAGTCGGCGGTCTCGGTGAGCCAACCCTCGTGCGGGATCTCTTCGAGCGCGCCGCGCGCGACGAGCGGCGCGAGCTCCCGGCGCAGCTCGCGCTCGGCGGGGCGCATGACGCGGAGCGGGCCGGTCTCTTTCACGACGGCCTCGATCGCCGCGGCGTACGACGGCGCCACGAGGTGCCGGACGTCGACGCCGCGCGCGGCCTGCTCGAGCGCGAAATGCCGGAGGTTCGCGACGACGAGCGCGAGCTTCTGCTTGTGGTACGGCCGCCGCGCCGCCTTCTCGGGGCACTCCACGAGGACGATGCCGAGCGTGCGTGGATCCTCGCGCGAGAGCGGGCCGACCGCGTCGCTCAGCTGATCGTAAGATACGAAGAGAAAGCGGCGGCTCACGCCCGCGGCGCGTCGTTGGCGGAGCGCGCGACGGAAGATGCTCATGCCCGCACGTTAAGCCCGGTGAAGCGCGGGGCCAGCTCCGCCGCCGCGGCGTCGGATCGGCGTCGCCGCGGCGTCCGATCGTCGATGCGGCCGGCTGCGTCGGCTCCGTCGCCGGCGCGGCGCGCCGAGCGCCGACCGCGACGTCGCCGCCGCGATCGGCGTGACGTGTGCGGCGCGCCGTCGAACCAATCCGCGCCGTCGATCCGATTGTCGCTCGCGCGGTGGTGGGAGTGTCGTAAGGATGAGCGACTCGATCGGTTCGCTGGGGGGATCGGATGAAGGACACTGCAGAGGGGACCCGCGCTGCGTCTGCGCGCGCGGGCGGCGCGTCTGCGCGCGCGGGCGGCGCGTCTGCGCGCGCGGGCGGCGCGTCTGCGCGCGCGGGCGGGTTACGCGACGGTGGAACGGAGGAGGCCGCCGACGCCGATCCGTCCCGCACGCTCATGGACCTGGCGAGGGCCGTGATCGTCGTGGTCTCGCTCGCGAGCGCGCTCCTCCTGTTCGATCTCGCGGGCGGCGTCGAGCACGCCACGCAGCGCCCGCTCGGGGTCACCGTCCGACTCGCCGGCGGCTGGTCGATGGCCGCGGTCGTCCTCACCTGGCTCGCGCTCGTGCGCCCCCGCGCGGGGCTGGCTCCGGCGCACCTCGCCGCGAGCGCGATGGCGGCGCCGCTCGTCCTCTTCGCTTGGACGCAGCTCTTCCACGGGAGCTACGACGAGCCGCGCGACGGCGCCGGCACCTGCTGCTTCGCGCTCATGCTCCTCTTGGCGATCATCCCGTTCGCCGGGGTGATGGCGCTCCACCGCGCGGTCTCCGCGGTGCGCGCGGGGCCGCTCGGCGCGACGGTGGGCGCTGCGTGTGGCGCCTGGGCGGGGGTCGTGGCGGCGCTCGGGTGCCCGCGGACGGGCGCCGTGCACGTGCTCCTCGGGCACGTCTCGCCGGTGGGGGTGCTCGTCGCGGCTGGGGCGCTCGCGGGCGCCCGGCTGCTCACCACGCCGGCGCGCTGACGGGCGCCCGGCTGCGCACCACGCCGGCGCGATGGCGCGGCGCTCACCTCGAGCGCCGCCGCCCACGCATCGGGCCCTACGAAGACCCGATCACACGCCGTGCTTCTTGAGCAGCCGGTAGAGATACGTGCGCTCCAAGCCCGCCTCGCGTGACGCGGCGGAGCTCGAGCGGCTGGTGCGCAACATCAGGCGCCGCAGGTACTCGCGCTCGCCGAGGTCGATCCATCGTTCGCGGAACTCCTTGAAGCCGATCAGAAACCACGGCTCCAGCGCGATCGGGAGCATCCGCCCGATGTCCGCGGCGGCCGGCTCCGAGCCGAGCAGCGTGGGGAGGGTCGGAGCCTCCATCGTGCCGAGCTCACCCTCGGCGAGCCTCATGTTGCGGAAGTCGTCGGAGTCGGCCGCGTCGAGGTGAGCGGTCGCGGCGGCGCGCACGAGGTCGCCCGACCGGAGGCGCTCCGCGTAGAGCCGGAGCTCGCGGACGTTGCCCATCCAGGGCAGGCGCTCCAGATCGGCGAGGAGGCTCGGCGTCGCGAGCGCCACCTGCTCGCCGAGGAACCGCTCGAGGAGCGGGACGAGATCGCCGCGCCGCGCGCGAAGCGGCGGCACGCGCACGGTCGCGCCGGCGATGCGAAAGTACAGGTTCTCGCGGAACGCGCCCTGGTTGACGAGGCGGCGGAGGTCGCGCTGCGTCGTGACGATCACGCGGAACGCCTTGGCGTCGAACGGCGGCGTGAGCTCCCGCTGGACCGCCAGCGGCAGCTCGGCGGGCTCGTCGAGCACGAGGGTCCCGCCCTCGGCGCTGCCGAGCGCCTCCTCCAGCGCCTCGGCGATCTCCGACGGGTTCGGGAGCCCCGCGCACTCGACGACGACGAACGGCGCGCCGGCGCGGGATGACGCGTCGTGGATCGCGCGGGCGAGCGCCTTCTTCCCGGTTCCAGGCTCCCCCTCGACGATGATCGAGCTCTCGGTCTTCGCCAGGCTCGTGAGCGTCGCGAACACCTCGCGCATCGACGCCGACCAGCCCTCGAGCGCGCCGAACGCCGTGGGCTCATCGGAGTGCGACGGGTCGGCCGGCGGATCGGGGTTGCCGTAGGCGACCGTCATGTCGGTGGTCCCGACGCGGACGACCGAGCCGGCAGGCACGCGCGCCTCGACGATCTTCACGCCGTTGACGTAGGTGCCGTTCCGGCTCCCGAGGTCGCGGACCCACAGCCCGTCCGGCTGCGGGTCGAGCTCGAAATGGAGGCGCGAGACGGCCTTGTCCGCGACGACGAGCTCGCAGTGGACCGCCGAGCCGGCGGTCCGCGTCTCTCCGAGCTCGAGCGCGTGACTGCCCGCGCCGTCCGTCCACGTGAGCTGAGGGCGGCACCGTGGCACCCGCGGCTCGAGCTCGCGCGCGCTCGTCACGTCAGGCTCCTGCCGGACGCGCGCGCCGGCGTCTCGACCCGCGGTCGATCACGAGCCGCGGCATGTCAGTTCACTCCGGGATCCTTCGGCGGAACGAGGAACAGCACGCTGCGCTTGTCGAGCTGGACGTTGCCCTGCACGCCGACGACGTCGACGAAGGCGTTGAAGAACTGGGGCTCGTTCGAGGGCGGCACGGTGGTGTTCTTGGCCGGGATCACCTCGAAGCATACCTTCGTTCCGACGACGACGTTGACGAACGTGTCCTTGACGCCGTCGCCGTCGCTGTCCCGGGCGGCGCGGGCCTCGCAGCCCGCGGCCGCGTTGCCCTCCTCCATCGCGCGGAGGGCCTGGACGAACTTGGTCGCGTCGACGCCGTTCGCGTTCTTCGGATCGTTCGAGAGCACGGCCTTGACGTCGTACGAGGCGCCGACGCTGATCGCCTGGATCGCCTTGACGACGCCGTCGCTCACGCCGCTGCCGTTGTTGTGGAGGAAGTTCAGCCGGCAAGAGCCGCCGGGGCCGGTGGCCGCGCGCGCGGCGCCGTTGGTGCCCGTGCAGCACTGGCCCGCGCCGCACGTCCCGGAGAACGCGGAGGCGGGGACGTTGCTGCTCGTCGCGTCGGAGAGCTCGTTGGCCTGGCCCTCGTCACCGGAGGTGACGTTGACGAAGAACGCGTTGTTCGCGTTGAAGGCGGTCTTGAGCGACGCCATCGTCGGCGTGGCGAAGTTGTACGGGGCGTTGGTCTCGCTGTGCCACGTGACGTCGGTGATGTTCACGACGACCGGGACGGAGCCGGGCCGGAAGTCGACGGCGCCGAAGTGACCCGGCGACGGGGTCGCCGCCGGGACGCTGCCGCCCGACCACGAGAGCGCCTCGCCCGTCAGGATGTGCTGCATCGCCGGGATCTGCGACTCGGGGTTGTCGCCGCCGCCGTTCGCGGTGTACTTGCCGACGGCGGTCTGCGCCGTGGCGAGCGTCGTCGTGATCTTCTGGTGGATCTTCACCGGCCAGTCGGCGGGGGTGGCCGGGATCCCCAGGAACGGAACCCCCGCGCTGCCCGTCGAGCCGTACGGAGAGACCGGGTAGTCGCGGTAGTCGGCGATCGCGAGGCCGACGTTCGGGATGGCCGCCTGGAGCTGGGTGAGCAGCGTGCCGGAGAGCGCGGACTTAAGGTTGTTGATCGACCCCTGCATCGAGCCGGTCGTGTCCATCGCGAACGCGACGTCGACCTGCTTGATGTTCGTGCCGAACTCGAGGACGTCGCTCGTCGGAGACGGCGCCTGCTGGTAGGGCACGATGAAGAAGAAGTCGCGCTGCGCTCCGGTCTTGCGGAGCTTCACCAGCGTGAGCCGCCCGAGCGCCTGGCCGTCGGGGGTCGTCGCCTTCACCGTGGTGCTGACGCCGAGCTTGTCGCCCGGGATCGCGTCGGCCGAGAGGAACATCGGCCCGGCGAAGCTGCCGAGCGCCGGATCCGCGAGCTCGAGCTTCGCCGTCGACGAGGCGTCCTTCCCGAGCGACGTGACCTTGTACGTGACGGTGGCGCGCGTCACCGGATCGGTGGCGGAGTCGATGATGATCGTCGTGTTCTTCGGATCGAGCTCGACGTCGCCGGTCACGTCGCCGCCGAAGTCTCCGCCCAGGCCGCCGTTGCCGTCGTCGCCCGGCGTCGAAGGATCGGCGGTCTGCTCCTGCTCGTCGTAGCCGGCGCGTGAGCCCGCGCCGCAGCCGACGGCCACGAGGAGTCCGGTAACGATGCCGAGCGAACGAAGCGTCATGAGCCGCATGGGATTCCTCCTCCGAGAGCGGGTGAATCATGGCCGGGCTCAGCAGGGCTCCACCATTTCAATTGCGTTTCAATTCGCTTCGCGGAGACAGCCGCGCACATGTGGGCCGACGTCGCGATCCCACGCGGAGCGATCGGGGATCTCCCTGGAACGAAACGGATCGCGGCGGCTTCCGCCTCCGAACCGTCATGGTAGAGAGGTAGGGAAATGGCCGCCCAAAGCGAACACGCGGATCCCGCAGCCACCATCGATCGTGCCCTCACGAGCCTCCGCGAGGGGTTCCTCGCGCGGTTCCGAGCCGCCGCGACCGAGCAGGCGCTGCGCGACGAGAACGCGAAGATCCTGGGCAAGAAGGGCGAGCTCACCGGGATCTTGAAGGAGCTCGGCAAGGCGCCGCCCGACCAGCGCAAGAAGATCGGCGAGCGCGTCAACGCGCTCAAGCAGGAGGTCGAGGCCGGCTTCGAGGCATGCCTCCGCGACCTCCGGAAGAAGGCGCGCGCCGCCGAGCTCGACGCGCCCCCGTTCGACCTCACCCTGCCCGAGCGCCTGCCGCTCGCCGACGGCGGGCACCGTCACCCGATCTCGCTCGTGCGCGAGGACGTCGTGAACGTGTTCCGGCAGCTCGGCTTCGCGGTCTTCGACGGCCCCGAGGTCGAGCACGAGGAGAACAACTTCGGGCACCTCGGCTACCCGCCGGATCACCCGGCGACCGACATGCAGGACACCTTCTGGACGACGGGCGAGGCGGGGAACAAGCTCCTCCTCCGCTCGCACACGAGCAACGTCCAGGTCCGCGCGATGAAGTCGGTGAAGCCGCCGATGGCGTTCATCGCGCCGGGGACGGTCTACCGCCGCGACGACGACGCGACGCACTCGCCGATGTTCCACCAGATCGAGGCGTTCCTCGTCGATCGGAACGTCACGCTCGCGCACCTCAAGGGCGTGCTCGCCGAGTTCGCCGAGCGCATCTACGGGCCCGGCACGCCGGTGCGCCTCCGCCCGAGCTACTTCCCGTTCGTCGAGCCGGGCGCGGAGGTCGACATCGGCTGCGTCTTCTGCAAGCAAGCCGACGGGACGCGCGCGGGGTGCAGCTTGTGCAAGCACACCGGCTGGATCGAGATCCTGGGCTGCGGGATGATCCACCCGGTCGTCTTCGAGAACTGCGGGATCGATCCGGGAGAGTGGTCCGGCTTCGCGCTCGGCATGGGGCTCGAGCGCATCGCGATCCTCCGCTACGGGATCCCCAACATCAAGCTGCTCTTCGAGAACGATCCGCGCTTCCTCGCGCAGTTCTGACAGGACAAGGACCGAACCATGAAGGCCTCCTATCGCTGGCTCCGTGAGCTCGTCCCGGCGCTCTCTGCGTCGCCGTCTTCCGTCGCGGAGCGGCTCACCCACGCGGGCCTCGAGGTCGAGGGGACGATCGAGTACGGCGCGGGCACCGAGTCGTGCCTCGTCGTCCGCGTCTCGGCCGTCCGGCCGCACCCGACCAAGAGCGGGCTCCGCCTCGTCACCGTCGATCGCGGCGCCGGGCAGTCGCAAGAGGTCGTGTGCGGCGCGCCGAACGTGCCGGAGCCGGGCGGCCTCGTCGTCCTCGCCCCGCTCGGCGCGTACCTGCCGGCCAAGGACCTCACGATCGCGCCGCGCGCCATCGCGGGCGTGACCAGCGAAGGCATGCTGTGCAGCGAGTCCGAGCTCGGCCTGTCCGACGAGGGCGGCGGGATCATCGTCCTGCCGCCGGGCACCGCGGGGCCGGGGACGCCGCTCTCCGAGGCGGTGCCGAACGCGCGGGACACCGTCTTCGAGATCGGGCTCACGCCGAACCGACCCGACGGGCTCGGTCACGTGGGCCTCGCGCGCCAGCTGGCCGCGCTCTTCGAGCTCCCGTTCGAGCTGCCGCGGCCGAAGCCGGAGGCGCTGGCGAAGCTCGCCGGCGTCGCCACGCAGGACCTCGTCACGATCGTGGTCGACGACCGCGAGCGCTGTCCGCACTACGGCGCGGCGGCCGCGATCGACGTGACGGTCGGACCGTCGCCGCTCTGGGCGAAGTACCGCCTCCAGGCGCTCGGCGTCCGCGCGATCTCCAACATCGTCGACGTGACGAACCTCGTGATGCTCGAGTACGGCCACCCGATGCACGGGTTCGACCTCGACCGCGTGCGGCCGGACGCGGGCGATAAGAAGACGATCGTCGTCCGGCGCGCGAAGGACGGCGAGGTACTGAAGACGCTCGACGGCGTCGACCGCAGCCTCGTCGCCGACGACCTCTTGATCTGCGACGGCGAGGGGCCCGTCGCCCTCGCCGGCGTGATGGGCGGCGCGTCCAGCGAGATCCAGGACGACACGAAGCGCGTCCTCTTCGAGTGCGCCTACTTCGAGCCGCGCGGTGTCCGCCGGACGGCGCGGCGCAACGCGATGCACACGGAGTCGAGCCACCGCTTCGAGCGCGGCGTCGATCCGGGGGACGTGGCCGCGGTGCTCGATCGCGCCGTCGCGCTCACGCTCGAGCTCGCCGGCGGGGCCGCCGCGAAGGGGCGCGTGCACGTGCAGGCGGGCGTGGCGCGCCCCGAGCCCGAGCCGATCGCGAGGCGCGCGATCCGCTTCCGCGGGTCGCGTGTGGGCGAGGTCACGGGCGTCGACGTCCCGTTCGCGGCCTCGATCGGGATCCTCGAGCGCCTCGGCTGCGAGATCGTGAAGCGAGACGGAGAGACGTGCGAGGTGCTCGTCCCTACGCATCGCCCCGACCTCGGCCGCGAGGTCGATCTCGTCGAGGAGGTGATCCACGTGCACGGCATGGACGCCGTACCGACGGAGCTCCCGGCGATCCGCGCGTCGCGCGACGTCGGCGGGCGCGAGGAGCTCGCGCGCCGCGCCAAGGAGGCGTGCGCGGCGGTCGGTCTCGCCGAGGCGATCACCTTCAGCTTCACGTCCGCCCGCGCGCTCGAGGCGCTCGCGGCGCCCGCTCCCGCGGTGAAGCTCGACAACCCGATGGCGGAGCACCAGAGCGTGCTGCGGACGACGCTGCTCGTCGGGCTCCTCGACGCCGTGAAGAACGCGCGCCGGCACGGCGAGCGTGACGTGCGCGAGTTCACGGTCGGCCCCGTGTTCCTCGCGCCGAGCGGCGCGGTGCGGGCAGAGCGTGACGCGCTCCTCCCGGAGGAGCGGCTGCGCGTCGCGTTCGCGCTGGCCGGCGACCGGCCGGCGTGGCTCGAGAAGAGCCGGGCGCTCGACGTCTGGGACGCGAAGGGCTACGCGATCGAGATCGCGCGGCGCCTCTCCGGCGAGCCGGTGAGCGTCGTCCCGTGCGCGCGCGAAGAGGCGCCTCGTCATCTGCATCCGCGCGGCGCGGCGTTCGTCGAGGTCGGGGGGCAGCGCGTCGGCGCCTTCGGTCCGCTGCACCCCGACGTGGTCGACGCGCTCGAGCTCGACGGCGAGGTGCTCGTCTTCGAGATGGAGCTCGATCCGTTCGCCGCGGGCGCCGCGACTCCGAAGTTCACGGCCATCCCGCGGTTCCCCGCGAGCGCCCGCGACGTCGCGCTCGTCGTGAAGGACGGCATCCCCGCGGGAGAGGTCGAGGCGACCGTGCGCGCCGCCGCCGGACCGCTCGCCGAGGCCGTCCGGCTGTTCGACCGGTTCGTCGGCGGTCAGGTGCCGGCGGGCCACGCGAGCCTCGCGTTCCGCGTCGTGTACCGCTCCCCGGAGCGCACGCTGACGGACGCCGAGGTCGACGCCGCGCACGCGAACGTCGTCGCGACGGCGTCGTCCAAATTCGGCGCCACGCTCCGGAGCTGAGCGCCGCGGCTCGCGTCGGGGCGCGGGCTCGTGTCGGGGCGCGGGCTCGTGTCGGGGCGCAGGCTCGTGTCGGGGCGCAGGCTCGTGTCGGGGCGCAGGCTCTGGGGGGCCCGGGCTCTGGCGGGGCGCGGCTCGTGTTGGGATGCAGGCTGGGGGGGCCGGCGCAGGCTCGGGTGCGGCGCAGGCTGGCGGCGGCGCCGGCGCTCGGACGTCGGACGGCGCTGCGCGCCAGCGCTCGGACGTCGGACGGCGCTGCGCGCCAGCGCTCGGACGTCGGACGGCGCTGCGCGCCGGCGCAGCGACGCGTGCGGGCCTCGTGCGGGCGCGCGTTCGCGGCGCCGCGCGCCTCGCGGCCGGGGGAGCGACGATCCACTCGTGCGATAGCCCCGCCCAGAGCGCACACTCTCTGGTTCGATGATGTAGGATCGGGGCGTGACGGCGGCGGCCACGCCAGCGAAGCAGCACGAGCTCGTCGGGGCGATCCTCTCGCGCAAGTATCCGCTCAAGCGCGTGATCGGGTCGGGCGGGATGGGCACCGTCTTCGAGTCGATGAACCCCGACGACGGTCGCGCCGTCGCCGTGAAGCTGCTCGGTCTCGACTTCCGCGACGACGCCGGCGTGCGCGGGCGCTTCCTCGACGAGGGTCGCATGTGCCAGCGCCTCATCCACCCGAACATCGTGCGCGTCTTCGACGTCGCCGAGGCGGAGGACGGCACGCCGTACATCGTGATGGAGCTCCTCGAGGGCGTGCCGCTGAGCGCCTACACGCGCTCGGGCGTGCGTGTCCCGCTCGCGCAGGCGGCGACCATCCTCCAGGGGATCCTCGCCGGGCTCGGCGCGGCCCACGCGCAGGGCATCGTGCACCGCGATCTCAAGCCGGAGAACGTCGTCCTGTCGCGCGAGCAGAGCGGGACCTTCACCGCGAAGATCCTCGACTTCGGGATCGCGAAGGTCATGGACGCGGCGGGCGGCATGGGGTCGAAGACGCGCACGGGCGTCCTGCTCGGGACGCCGGCGTACATGAGCCCGGAGCAGATCAAGAACGCGAAGGACGTCGACGCGCGCTCCGACTTGTGGAGCGCGGGTGTCCTGCTCTACGAGATGCTCACCGGACGCGTGGCGTTCCCGGCGCCGACGGAGTACGCGCGGCTCTCGGCGGTGCTCAACGCGACGCCTGCGCCGCTCGAGAGCATCGACCCTCAGCTCGCGCGGCTCTCGGCGGTCGTCCAGCTCGCGATGCAGAAGGACCGCACGCAGCGCTACCAGAGCGCGCTCGAGATGGCGCGCGCGCTGGCGGGGGCGATGGGCGAGGGGACGGCGGCGGCGGGGCCGGTGCCGATCAGCCAGCTGCCCAACATCCCGAGCGTCTGGATGCCGGTGCAGGCGCCGCAGCCCGTCGCGAGCGTCGCGGCAGGCGCGAGCGTCGCGTCGTCGGGCTCCGCGGTCCAGGCGCCTGCCACGCTCGTCGGGGCGGACGCGTCGAAGGGGCCGGGCGGCACGCTCGCGAGCCCCGCGGGGCGCGCTGTGACCGAGCCGCCGCCGCAGGTGGCGATGGCCGTGCAGGGGACGCTCCCGTCCGAGAACCTGCCGATGTTCAGCGCTCACGGCGCCGCAGGCCGTCGTGGCGTCGCGCCGTGGGCCGTGATCGTCCTCGTGCTCGGGGCGTTGTTCGCGGGGTTTCTGCTCGGCCTCGCGACGGCGCGGCTCCTGTAGCCTGTCGTCGCGTCTCCCGCGCGCGAGACGCGCGGGGCCCCCCGCGCGCGCGGGGCCCCCCCCCGCGCGCGCCGGGCTGCCCACGCGCGTTCGCGCTTTCACATGACCGGTGAGTTCCGCTAGCCTCGGTCGTCCGCCATGACGACCACCGACACGGCCGCGCTCGCCCGCTTCCTCGACGTCTTTCCGGACTGGCTCCGCACGCTCGGCGAGGACGCCCGCGCGCTCGGCGACGTCGTGACGGCGCGCTCCGACGACGAGGTCGCCCGGTTCGTCGCCTCGGGGCTGAACTACATCTTCAAGTCGCTCGACCTCATTCCGGACGGGATCGACGACCTCGGCTTCTGCGACGACGCCTTCGTCATCCGCGTCGCGTCCGCCCTCGCGTGCGACG
>JAHBWA010000015.1 GCA_019637195.1 Labilithrix sp.
CCTACGAGGCGATGGGCAAGAAGCAGCAGGCGATCGAGTCGTACCGGAGCTGCGCCCGCAAGGCTGCGGCCCACCCGCGCGCCTCGGAGTGCAAGCAGCTCGCCGGCATCAAGGAGTGACGCAGCGGGCGCGGGTCACCGCGGAGCGCGGTCACGCGCGGCGAACGCGCGGATCGAGGACGGCGTAGGCCAGGTCGACAGCCAGCGTCGAGAGCACGACCACCGACGACGTGACGACGACGCAGCCCATGATGAGCGGACCGTCGCGGTCGAGCATCGCGTCGACGCTGAGCGAGCCGATGCCCGGCCAGCGAAAGACGCTCTCGGTGATGATCGCTCCGCCGACCAGCGTGCCGACCTCGAGGCCGAAGATGGTGACGATGGGCATCAGCGCGTTGCGGAGCGCGTGCCGGACCACCACGCCGAACGGGCCTACGCCCTTCGCCCGCGCCGTCCGCACGTAGTCGTGCGAAAGCTCTCCGATCATCTCGTCGCGCACGATCCGCGTGTAGTACGCCGCGCCGAAGACGCCGAGCGTGATCGCCGGCAAGACGAGGCTCGCCGCGTGCTCGGCCGGGGTGTCGCCGTAGCCGTCGATCGGGAAGAGCCGGAGCTTGAACGCGAACACCCACTGCAGGAGCAGCCCGATCAAGAACGTCGGCGCGCTCACGCCGAGCAGGCTCAGCCCGACGGCGATCCGGTCGGTCGTCTTCTGTCGCCTCGCCGCCGCGAGGATCCCCGCGGTGACGCCGATCGCCGCCTGGACGAGCGCGGCGCTCAGCGCGAGCAAGAGCGTCCGTGGGGCGCGCTCGCGTAGGATCGTGACCACGGGCCGTCGCTGCTGGTAGCTCCGTCCGAGGTCGACGTGCACCGGCCCGGCGACGGCGCAGTCGGCGTGCTGGCGATCTCCAGGCGCCGGCGCGGACGGTCCCAGATGCACGAGCCGGCGGAGGAAGAGCACGTACTGGACGCGGAGCGGGCGGTCGAGCCCGAGGTCCGCGCGGAGCTTCGCGACGGCCGCCGGAGGCGCCTGCTGGCCGGCGATCATCCGCGCGGGATCGGACGGAAGCGCGTTGTTCACGAGGAACGCCGCCGACACCGTCGCCCAGATCACGAAGACCGCCCACGCGAGGCGCGAGAGCAGGCGCTTCATCGGCCCTCACCGCCGGCGTGGTCCCGCGGCGCGACGTCGCGCGGGCCGTGCCGCCTCGCGCCGAGCAGCGCCGCGAGGCCGTCCTGCGAGAAGATCGCGCGCGCGGCGATCGGGCCGGCGGCGCGATCGATCCACGTCCGCGTCAGGTCGTGCATCCACATCGGGTGCGTGTAGTGCTCGCGCACGTACCCCTGGCGCTGCGTGTAGAGGCGTACGTTCTGGGTGAACGCCCAGGGCGCGTCGTCGACGAGGATCTGCTGCGCCTCGGTGTAGAGCTTCATCCGCCGGCCGTCGTCGAGCTCTTCGTGCGCGCGATCGACGAGCTCGTCGAAGCGGGGGTTCCGGTAGAACGACCAGTTGTTCGTGCCGTCCTCGCTGATCGCCTTCGAGTGGAACATCGGCTCGAGGAACGAGATCGCGTCGGGGAAGTCCTGCATCCAGAACCCGGGGCCGAGCGGCGACGTCTTCTTCCGCCCGCGGAGCGCCAGGAACGTCGGGTAGTTGACGATGCGGATCTCGATGCGGATGCCGATCTTCTCGAGCTGCTGGGCGAGGACCTGGCCCATGAACTCCTGCAGCCCCTGCTTGTAGACGAGGTACGGGACGACGTGAGGCCAGCCGCCGGTCTTCGTCGCCGGATCGTACGGGTAGCCCGCGCGGCGCATGTGCTCGAGGGCGGCCTCGAGATCGAAGCGCTGCCCCGGGAGGCTCGGGTCGTGGCCGAACACGCCCGGCGGCACGAGCTGGTTCGTCGCCGAGAGGTTCGAGGCGCGCACGCGGCGGAGCGCGTCGCGGTCGATCGCCGCCGCGACCGCGCGGCGGATCTCGACGTTGTCGAACGGCGGCATCTCGACGTTCATCGCCTCGCCGAGGATCTGGCTGCCGCTCTCGAAGTCCGCGAACGGCTTCCACCGCGGATCGGCCTGGAAGCGGAGCAGCTCGGGCGTCACGAAGTCGCGCAGCACGTCGAGATCGCCGCGGATGAACTTGAACGTCTGGCTGGTCGGGTTCTCGTGGAACGTCCAGCGCACGGCGTCGAGCCGCGGGAGGCCAGGGCGGAAGTAGCCGTCGTGCCGGACGACCGTGAGCCGGTGGCCGCGCTGCCAGCCGTCGGGCCGGAGCTTGAACGGGCCCGCGCCGCAGGGGTGCCAGGCGTCCGAGTAGCGCGCGCCGCCGCTCTTGCAGACCGGCCGGAGCGGGAGCGTCGCGAGGATGGGGAGGAACGTGGCGTCGCGCTTCTTCAGGTGGAACGCGACGACGTAGCGGCCCTCGACCACGACGCCCGCGAGCGTGTCGGCCCGCCTCTCCAGGATCTCGTCTGCGCCGACGATCATCGAGAACGACGTCGCGGAGGGGTTCGGCGCGCTGCCGTGGAGCGCGCGCTCGGCCGAGCGCTTCACGTCGTCGGCTGTCACCTCGTTGCCGTCGTGGAAGCGCACGCCCGGACGGAGGAAGAAGCGGTACGTCGTTCCGTCGTCGTCGACGATCCATCGCTCGGCGATGTCGGGCTGGATCCGGCCGTCCTTGTCGTAGTCGACGAGGCCGGCGAAGAGCTGCTCCACGATCTGCGGGGCGAGGCCGTCGGTGATGTTCGCGGGATCGAGCGAGGCGCGCACGTCGCCGAAGGTCGCCAGATCGAGGACGCCGCCGCGCCGCGGGGCGGCGCCCTCGGGGCTGACCGACGGGATCGGCGCCGGCAGCTCGCTCGAGCAGGCCGGCGCGAGCGCGAGGAGCGGGAGCAGCGCCGCCGCGCGCGCGAAGGCGCCGGCGGGTCGCCGAGGCTCAGCTCTTCCGCGGATCGAGCGCATCGCGCAGCCCTTCGCCGAGGAGGTTGAAGCCGAGGACCGAGAGCAGGATCGCGACGCCGGGCGAGGCGGTGATCCACGGCGCCGCGCCGAGGTAGTCCTGCCCCTCGAAGAGCATGTGGCCCCAGGTCGGCGCCGGCGGCGCGATCCCGGCGCCGAGGTACGAGAGCACGCTCTCGGCGAGGATCATCTGCGCCACGAGGATCGTCGCGATCACGACGACCGGCCCGGCAACGTTGGGCAGGACGTGGCGGAGGAGCACGCGCGGCGTCGACTGCCCGAGCGCGCGCGCCGCGACGACGTAGTCGAGGCCGCGCACCTGGAGCGTCTTCGAGCGCACGATCCGCGCGACGCCGAGCCACCCGGTGAGCCCGAGCGTCAGGAAGATCGTCGAGGCGGTGGTCCGGTCGAGGGCGGCGCCGAGCGCCATGACGATGAGGAGGAACGGGAACGCGAGCCCGACGTCGACGAGGCGCATCAGCAGCGTGTCGATCCAGCGGCCCTCGTACCAGCCGGCGAGGACGCCGACCACGCTGCCCACGGCCGTCGCGAGGGCGGTCGCCGCGACGCCGATGAGGAGCGAGAGGCGCGCCCCGGTCGCCAGGCGCGCGAAGACGTCGCGGAAGAGCCGGTCGGTCCCGAGCCAGAACTCGCGGCTCGGGCCGACGGGCAGGTGCTCGGGCGTGACCCCGCGCGTGAAGTCGCTGGTGTACGGATCGTTCGGCGAGACGAGCGGGCCGAGGATCGCGAACGTGACGAGCAGCCCGACGAGCGCGAGCCCGACGCGAGCGCTCACGTTCCGCGCCGCGAGCGGGCCCTGCGCGGCCCGCGCGAAGCGGCCGAGGCGGGCCCGCGCGCTCGTGATGAGGGCGGCCGCGTCCATGGGTCAGCGCTGGGCGATGAGCGGGGACGAGCCGGCGCGCTTGGACGGCGCGGCCTCGAGGAAGGACGTGACCGCTCCGGCGAAGGCGTCCGGGACCTCGTCCGGCGGACAGCGGCCGCACTCGAGCACCTCGAAGCGTCCGTGGAGGTCGCGCGCGAGTCGCCTCCCGTGCTCCACGGGCGCGACCTCGTCGTCGCGGCCCCAGACGACGAGCGTGTCGGCGGTCACGCGCGGGAGCCGCGCGACGAGCGGTCGGGTGTCGGCGACGGCGATGAGGGTCGCGTGCGCTGCCTGGCGCCCGGCGGGCGCGTTGAACGCCTCGTACAGCTCCTCCGCGCGGCCGACCGGGATCCGCGTCGCGCCCGAATAGACGGTGCGCTGGACGTACGCGCGGAAGAGCGCGGTCCCCATCACCTGGCGCCACAGGAGCGCGCCCACGAGGGGGACGCGCCCGGCGCGCTCGAGCGCGTGCTCCTGCGGCGGGTAAACGAGGGCCGAGGTCAGGACCAGCTTGTGGACGAGCGCCGGGTGGCGCGCGGCGAGGGAGAGGGCGACCCCGCCGCCCATCCCGTGGCCGCAGACGTGGACCCGCCCGAGGCCGAGGGCTGCGACCAGATCGAACAGCGAGTCGGAGAACGCGTCCCAGCCGTAGGCGTAGCGCTGGGGATCGGGCTTCTCGCTGGCGCCGAAGCCGGGGAGATCGGGCGCCACGACGTGGAAGCTTCGCGCGAGCCGCGTCACCGTCGCGGTCCAGACCTCGCGCGTCGCCGCGAAGTCGTGCACGAGGACGACCGGCGCGCCGGCGCCGGCCTCGACGAAGCGGATGCGCGCCCCCCGCGCCGAGACGTCCTTCGGTACGAGCATCGGGGCCGGACCATAGCACGTGCGGCTCGGCCGACCGCCGCGCGCGCAGGATCCTGGACCCCGCTCGAGCGAGTCTGCGACGATCGGATCGCGGTGGACGAGCCGTCGCGTCCACGCCCGGGAGCCGCCGCGGCGCAGGGATTTCAGGACCTCACGGGCTCGCGCTCGTCGACGGTCACGCCGAGGCCGGGCGGCATCGTGGATGAGCTTCCATGGAACGAGCGCGCTCGGTCGCGCTATGACATTATTTGTCAGGGCGACGTCACTAACCGCGCGTAGATAGTTCCATAATGGAAAGCAGCAAAAAAAACGCTAACGCGACGTTGACCCTCGTCTTTCGTCCAGAATATGGTCGCTTGGGTCGGACCTACGCCGGTGATTTCCATCAACGGGAACTCCACCAGGCAGCCTTGCAGACGGTCTCTCACCGCTAGAGGCAGGTTGGTCGAAGTCGGTTTCTCGGACGGTGTGCTCGCTGCTGGAGCCTTGCTCCAGTGGGGGAGAGAGCAGTCGTCCTCGCTTCGGCCATCATGAGCTTGCAGCAGACGGACGGAGCCCCGCGCACGATGTTGGTGCAGCTGGGACTCGTTCCGCCTGGTCGCCGTCCATGCGGCAGCATGCGCACGGGCGCGACCGAGGACGTCGCCAGGGCCTGAAGTATCGAGCGTCGAGTCGGGGCGCTCATCGAAGTGGAAGTCGAGGTAACGCGCTGTAGGACACAGGTCCTCGCCGCGCGCTGCCCGGGAGCGCTGCGTCTCGCGCAGGCCCCCGACGAAGCCTGAGCGATCGGAAGTGGAGGAGCAGATGGACTCGAAGCACGTCGAAGCGGGGGAGATGGTCGAAGTGGCGGATTCGATCGTCCTCGGGGCACCTCAGCCGGAAGACGACTCTGCATTCCAGACCGAGGGCGCGCTGGCGCTCCAGCCGGACGTCCAGGGCGACGACGAGAAGGGCGTGACGCGCGAGCAGCGCCGCTCCCGCCGCAAGCGCGACGTCCGCGCCCGCACGATCAGCGTGAAGCGCATGACGAAGCGCGAGCTCGAGCTCGGCCGCATGCTCTACCCCGACGTCGAGGACGTCGTGAAGCCGAAGACGCGCGCCGAGTGCCTCGAGGGCGAGCGCCCGTGCCCGTTCGTCTCGTGCAAGCACCACCTCTACCTCGACGTGTCCGCGCGCACCGGCGCGATCAAGCTCAACTTCCCCGATCTCGAGGTCTGGGAGATGAACGAGACCTGCGCGCTCGACGTCGCCGACCGGGGCGGCACGACGCTCGAGGAGGTCGGCGCCATCATGAACCTCACCCGCGAGCGCATCCGCCAGGTCGAGGTGAAGGGGCTCGCGAAGCTCCAGGCGCTCAAGGACATGGACGCGCTCCGCGACTACGTCGACGAGGGCCCGGTCGGAAAGCGCCGCCTCCCGGTCCTCACGAAGAGCGAGGACGAGGACGAGGAGGAGGAGGGCGAGGGCTCGGACGGCGAGGATGACTTCGACGCCGCCGAGTTCGCGAGCGACGCGCTTGGTGAGTGATTCCTTAGGTTTGCGCTAGACTTGGTCCCCTGCAACACGGCCCGGATGTTCCGGGCCGTGCCCTTTTGGGGCGCCGGCAGGTGCTCGCGCGAGCGCAGGCCCTGAAGAGCTCGAGCGGGCGGGCCGTTGGTCCCCGTGGAATGTTCTGGCGGAAGCGACCGAGCGCGCCTCTCGAGCCCTCCAACCCGGCCGCGCGGCCTGGCGATGCGTCGGCCGATCTCGACGAGGCCCTCGAGGGGGCGGCCGGCATCCTCCGCGCTCGTGCGAGGCACGCGTTCTGCGTCGGCCACGAGGACGCGGCGTCGATCGCGACGACCCTCGAGCGGTGGGCGTCGCACGTGCTCGTCCGCTCGCCGCCGCCTGGCGTGTCCCGCGACGACGCGACGGACCCTCGCGCGCGCGACTGGCGCGGGCTCGTGGAGTACGTCGGGGGCCAGGCGCGCCGGGAGCAGGAGTGGGTGCACGGGTCCGTGCGCGACATGCGCGAGGCCATCTTCACCCTCGTCGAGACGCTCGGCCGGTCGTCGGGCGCCCAGGGGCGGCACGACGCGCTCCTGCGGCGGCGGCTGACGACGCTGAACGGAGCGGTGGAGTCGGGCTCGGTCGACGCGCTCAAGCGCGAGGCGCTCGCGGTCGCGGCCGCCGTCACCGCGGTCATGGAAGAGCAGCGGCTCCTCGCCGAGCGGCAGGCGAAGGAGCTCGAGGAGCGGCTGCACGTCTTGACCGAGCAGCTCGAGCAGACGCGGCGGGAGGGCGAGACCGACCCCCTCACGAAGGTCGCGAACCGGCGCATCTTCGACGTCTCGCTCGTCCGCGCGCTCGCGGTGGCGAGCGCGGTCCGGCGGCCGCTCACGCTGCTCATGGTCGACGTCGACCACTTCAAGCGGGTGAACGACGAGCACGGTCACCCCGCCGGGGACAAGGTGCTCTGCGCCGTCGCGGACGGGCTCGCGCGCGCCTTTCCTCGGCGCTCCGATCTGGTCGCGCGCTACGGCGGCGAGGAGTTCGCGATCATCCTCGCCGACTCGGGCGATCAGGATGCCGAGAGCCTCGCGGCGCGCTGCCTCGGCGCCGTGCGCGGGCTCCGGATCGAAGTCGGGCTGCGCGTGATCGCCGTGACGGCGTCCGTCGGCGTCGCCGTCGCGCGCCCTGGCGAGAGCGCGAGCGAGCTCGTCGCCCGCGCCGATCGCGCGCTCTACGACGCGAAGCGCCGCGGTCGGGATCGGTTCATCCACGCGGTGACGCCGGCGGAGAGCCGCGCGGCGTGACGGTCGGGCGGGCGCCTCAGAGCGCGCCGCGCTTGGCGTCGGACGGCGTGTTCGGGTGCTTGAGGAGCATCTTCCGCAGACCCTGATTCCGGCGCACGACCGGCACCTTCAGGAGGTGCGCGAGGAGCGCGGGCGGCGTCGCCGACCAGCGCGCGAGGTTCTGGATGAAGAGGATCGTGTACGTGCTCTTGCTGCAGAGGATCTGCGTCGCGTGGGCGTCGAGGCTGCAGTTGACGAGCAAGATCAGGCAGCGGCCCTCGGTCTTGAAGAGGAGCGCCGCGCGCTCGTCCGACGACGAGAGCATGAACTTCTTCCTGAGGACCTCGCGCGTCATCATCCGCGAACGCTCGGGGATCTCGCGGTCGACCGCGAGCTTGTAGACCTCCATCATCAGCTTCGGATTTACTATCCGGTTCAGGATGGTCGATGGCAGCTGCGGGTTCCGGAGGAGCCGTCGCTGGACGAGTGCGTCGGCGAGGAAGTCCGAGCGCTTCGCGACGTGCTCGAGGCCTACGTGGGTCCGGTGATGCATCGCGACGAGGCGCGGGCACTCGAACGTGACGCGGGGATTCGTGAGCGCGGCGTGGATGACCTGCGGATCGGCGTCGAGGCAGAGCGCGAGCAGGTGGGCGCCGGCGGCGTCGGCCGCGGCCGCGACGCGCTCGTCGCGCGTCATCGGGTGGTAAACGGTCTCGTAGATCTTGCGGTACTCGCGCTCGGTTCGCGCGACGTGCTCCGGATCGTCGGCTGCTTCGGCCGCCGCCGGGTCGTCGTCCGAGGGCGGCACGAGCTCCGCCGCCTCGTCGGTCGGCCCGGCGTCGTCGGTCGGCCCGGCGTCGTCGGTCGGCCCGCCGTCGTCACTGTCGTCCGCGGCCCGGCCTGCGTCCGGCGCCTCGTCGAGAGCGGCGTCGCCGCGCAGGAAGGCCAAGAGCTCGTTGTCGATCCCGGGCGCCTCGCTCGCCCGCGCGGCGCCAGGCGGCGCGCCCGGGGCCGCTCCGGGGGAGGCGTCGCGCGTCGCGCCGGGCGCCGTCGCCCCGTCGTCGAGCTCGACCACGCCTGCGTCGGACAGGTGCGCGACGATCTCGGTCACGCGGCCTTCGTCGAGGCCCGTCAGCGCGACGAGGTCCCGCATCGTCGTCGTGCCGTCCACGCGCGAGAGGACGAAGCCCTCCTCGGCGGAGAGCCTTAGGCTCGTGAGGTCGACGGTCTTCTGACGGATCCGCTTCATCCAGGCCGCGAAGCCACTTTACCGCCTCTTCCGGTCGTCGTCAGCGAGATGGGCTGCTCGTCCCCCTGGTCGATCGGCCCAACCCTCGTGCGCGGTGGGACGTCGCTGACGCGAGACGCGCAAGAGCGTGCGCAATCTCGGCTCCAGACCAGGCTGATGCGATGCGCGCGAGACTTTGAACGTCGCTCCGCGTGCGACAGAGTACGGAGATGACGTCGGGCCGATCGTGGTGGAACTGGGGTGCTGCGCTCTCGTGCGCCACGGCGTTGCTCGCCGCCTGCTCGGGGGCGAGAGAGCACGATCCCGCGCCGCTCGACTCGACGCCGGGCGGCGGCCGCGACGACGGCGAGCCCGAGCCGGATCCCGGCCCCCAGCTCCTCGAGTGCAACGAGCCTCCGCTCGAGACGAGCGCGCTCGCCTTCGGCGGCGCCGACCGCGTGTCGATGGGCGTCGCTCCGGAGCTCGGTCTCGAGCGCTTCACGCTGGAGACGTGGGTCCGTCGAGACGGGCGCGGCTCGCTCGCGAGCACCGGCGTCGGCGGGCTCAAGCTGGTCCCCCTCATCACGAAGGGACGTGGCGAGAGCGACGGCACGAACCTCGATTGCAACTACGCCTTCGGTTTCTACGGCGACGTGCTCGGCGCCGACTTCGAGGACATGGAGTCGGGGAAGAACCATCCGGTCTACGGCAAGACGCCGATCCGGCAGGGCGAATGGCGTCACGTCGCCGCGACGTACGACGGCACGACCTGGCGGCTCTACGTCGACGGCAAGCTCGACGCGGAGCGTGAGGTGAACGCCATCCCGCGCCACGACTCGATCCAGCACTTCGGCCTCGGCGCGGCGTACAACTCGCTCGGGGTCGCCGCGGGCGGCCTCCACGGCGCGCTCGACGAGGTCCGCGTCTACTCGCGCGCGCTCACCGAGCCCGAGATCGCAGGGGCGATGTACTCCACGAAGCCCGACGCGAGCGGCCTGGTCGGACACTGGCGGCTGGACGCGGTCGACGGTGACGTCCGCGACGCGCTCGGCGCGAGCCCCGGCACCGTCACCGGCGCGAGCTTCATCGCCCCGGGGCCCGTGCTCGATCGCGGCGTCGCCCCGAGCATCCGCAGCGCCAAGAGCTCCGGTCCGCAGGGCGGTAAGGTCACGGTCTCGGTCGACGCCGCCGACGCGGACGGCGACGACGTCGAGGTCGAGTTCTACGCCCGCGCGCTCACCGACAAGGACGACTTCACCGTCGTCGTCATCCCCGACTCGCAGTACTACACGCGCGACGCGGCGCCTCCCGCGCGGCCGCAGGCCGACAACCCGGCGTACTTCGACGCGCAGACGCGCTGGGCGATGGACAACCGAGCATCGCGCAACGTCGTCGGTCTGATCCACGTCGGCGACATCATCAACAACGCCGACGTTCGCGCGCAGTGGCAGCGCGCCGACCGGGCGCTCGCGATCCTCGAGCAGCCTTCCCCCGATCTGCCCGACGGCTTGCCCTACGGCCTCAGCTTCGGCAACCACGACCAGTTCCCGCGTGACGTCCCGAGCGCGACGGCCATCGCGAACGAGTTCTTCGGTCCGCAGCGCTACCGCGATCGCGCCTACTACGGCGACACCTACGACGGCACGAACGACGAGAACTGGGTCTCGTTCCGGGCCGGCGGGCTCCACGTCATCGCGCTCAGCTTGCAGTTCCGCGAGTCGGCCGATCCGAACGTCCTCGCGTGGGCGCGCAGCGTGTTCGAGTCGCACCCCGACGCGTTCGGCATCGTCAACTCGCACCACATCGTCACCGGCGGCGGCAACTTCAGCGGCTACGGGAGGCAGATCTACGAGGCGCTCAAGGACGTCCCGAACGTGCACCTGATGGCGTCGGGCCACGTCTCCGTCGACGCTCGCCGGCGCGACGAGTACCAGGGCAACGTCATCCACTCGATGCTCTCCGACTACCAGCGCACGACGCCCGATCCGGCGGACCCCTCGCGACCGCTCGTCGGCGACCAGTCCCGGACGAACGGCGGGCGCGGCTACATGCGGATCTGGCGCTTCTCTCCCGCGAAGCGTCAGCTCTTCGTCGAGACGTACAGCCCGATGGAGAAGGGGTCGTACACCGACAAGAACAACAAGTTCACGCTCGACATCGACCTCAAGGGATCGGGCGGGAAGTTCGATCTCGTCTCGCGCGCGGTGGCGAAGGACGGCGTCGCCTCGGTCGAGCTCCCCGCGGCCGCGCCGGGCACGACGCTCGAGTGGTACGCGGTCGCCCGCGACTGCTCGCACAAGACGCTCTCCCCGCTCGCGCAGGTCGTTTCCCCGTCGAACTAGGCTCGCGCTCGAGCTCGACCGTATCCGCCTCGGGGGTCCCTCGAGCCGGGCGCGGTCCCGAGCCCGACACCGGGCGAGCCCTCGCGGCGACGCGGCGTCGATTGACCGCGCAGCGGGGGGTGGCTATCTCGCGCGGCATGCCCATTCGGACTGCGCTCCTCTCCGTCTCCGACAAGACCGGTCTGTTCGCCTTCGCGTCCGCGCTCGCGAAGCGCGGCGTCACGCTGCTGTCGAGCGGCGGCACCGCGAAGGCGCTCGCCGCCGAGGGGATCGCCGTCGAGTCGGTCGAGGACTACACCGGCTCGCCCGAGGTCATGGGCGGTCGCGTGAAGACGCTGCACCCGCGCATCCACGGCGGCATCCTCGCGCGGGAGGGCACCGACGATCAGGACCTGGCGCGCCTCGGCGCCCGGCCGATCGATCTCGTCGTGGTCAACCTCTACCCGTTCGAGAAGGTCGCCGCGAACCCGAGCGCCTCGCTCGAGGAGCTCATCGAGAACATCGACATCGGCGGTCCGTCGATGGTGCGCTCTGCGGCCAAGAACCACGCGCGCGTCACGATCGTGTGCGATCCGGCCGACTACGAGCGCGTCCTCGCCGAGATCGAGCAGGGCGGCCAGGTCGGTCACGCGACGCGGCTCGAGCTGGCGGCGAAGGCGTTCGCGCACACCGCCGCGTACGACGCGGCGATCAGCGGGCTCCTCTCGGGACCGCGCGCCGGCGGCGAGGCGAGCTCGGGCGCGAACGCGTACCCGCGCTACCTCACGCTCCCGTTCGAGCGCGCGTACGGCCTCCGCTACGGCGAGAACCCGCACCAGTCGGGCGCGTTCTACGTCGAGCGCGGCGCCCCGGCCGGCAGCCTCGCGACGGCCGAGAGCCTCGGCGCGGGCGGCAAGGAGCTGTCGTTCAACAACCTCGTCGACGTCGACGCGGCGCTCGAGGCCGTGCGCGAGCACGACGACCAGCCGGCGGCCGTGGTCGTAAAGCACACGAACCCGTGCGGCGTGGCCTCCGCGAAGTCTCTCGTCGAGGCCTACCGGCTCGCGCGCGACGCCGACGCGCTCTCGGCGTTCGGCGGGATCGTCGCGCTCAACCGTGAGGTCGACGCCGCGACGGCCGCGCTGCTCGCCGAGACCTTCCTCGAGTGTGTGGTCGCGCCGTCGTTCGCGGCCGCCGCGCTCGAGACGCTGCGGACGAAGAAGAACCTCCGGCTCATCGCGACGGGCGCGCCCGACGCCGGGCGGACGGTCGCGCAGTACAAGCGCGTCTCGGGGGGCCTCGTCGTGCAGAGCCGCGACGACGGCGCCGCCTCCGAGGTGACGAAGGGCAAGATCGTGACGAAGCGCGCGCCGACCGACGAGGAGCTCCGCGGCCTCGAGTTCGCGTGGCGCGTCTGCAAGCACGTCAAGTCGAACGCGATCGTCCTCGCGAAGGGAGATCTCGCGGCCGATCGCGCGCGCACGGTCGGCGTCGGCGCCGGTCAGATGTCGCGCGTCGTCTCCGTGCAGATCGCCTGCGAGAAGGCCGCGGCCGAAGCGCGCGGCTCGGTGCTCGCGTCGGACGCGTTCTTCCCGTTTCCCGACGGCGTCGAGGCGGCGGCGAAGCACGGCATCACGGCGATCGCCCAGCCCGGCGGCAGCGTGAAGGATCCCGACGTGATCGCCGCCGCGGATCGCCTGGGCCTCGCGATGGTGCTCACCGGCGTCCGCCACTTCCGTCACTGACGGGGAGGGCATCGTCCGCACCCGTGGCGATCGCATCGTCCGCGGCGGCGGCGATCACATCGTCCGCACCCGTGGCGATCGCATCGTCCGCGGCGGCGGCGATCACATCGTCCGCACCCGTGGCGATCGCATCGTCCGCGGCGGCGGCGATCACATCGTCCGCAGCGAGCGGACGAACATGTAGACGATGATCCCCTGGCCGAGCAGGCCGCTGCCCAGGACGACGAACGCCTGCTTCGGCCCGACGGCCAGCGTCCCGAAGGCGAGGCTCACGCCGGTGACGACGGCGACGGCGAAGATGAAGGCGTGGAGCGGCGTCATCCCGCGATCGGCGCGGCGGCGCGCCGACTCGACCGCCTCGAGGAAGAGCTTCGTGAGGAGCACGAAGGCGGTCATCGCGAAGTAGGTGCCGCCGTACTCCTCGTGCGAGAGGAGAAAGTCGTAGGCGCCGTGGATGGCGACGACGAACAGCGAAGTCCGCATGAAGGCGGCCGCGTGCTTCTCGCGATCCGCGACGAAGTCGTCGAGCGCGGAGGCGAGCGTCCCGGTCAGCGCCATGTGGAAGAAGTTCGCCGTGAGGAAGCGGCCGAGCCCGGTCTGGAGGTTCTCCTGCGCGAGGTAGTTCAGGTTCTCCTCGGCGGCGAAGCCGAGCCCGACGAGGGCGCCGCAGACGAGGACGTCGAGCTTGTCGCCCCACTTCCTCAGGATGGGCAAGAGCGGCAAGAAGAGCAGCAGCTTCGAGGCCTCCTCGCGGAGCCCGACGCCGAAGACGTAGAAGAGCACGTCACGGGCGGGATCGCCGGTCTCGACGATCTTGAACCGCGCCTCCTCGACCGCGATGAGCAGCACGGTCGGGACGACGCTGGCCACGCCGAGCGCGAACGCGACGAGGTACATCGGCAGGCGGAAGCGGATGCGCATCCCCATCTTGCCGAGGCGCGCGCAGAAGAACGCCCAGCCCAGCGCCGAGATGGCGCTCATGACGAGGCCGGTGCCGCCGAGCCGTGGCGCCCAGACGCCAGGGAGCCATCGGGCCGCGGCGCGCCAGTCGCCGTCGTGGACGGCGAGCTTGTACTTGGCGATCGGTCCGGCGGCCGCGGCGACCCTCGGGTCCGCGAGCCGATCGCGAAGCGTCTCCCAGTCCTCGAGCGCGAGCCAGATCTGCAGCGCCGTGTCCACGTCGTCGCGCCGCTCCGCGAAGGTGACGCCCTCCTTCTCGTAGAAGGCCGCGGCGTCCTCATGGCGGCCCTCTCGCTGCGCCTCGCGGCCGAGCAGGTGGTTCGCCCACGGGGCGGGCGGCTCGCGGTGCGCGCGCTCGGTGATCTTCTCGTGCACGTCGATCGGGACGGCGTGCATGTTCACCCCGCGCGCGAAGTGCGCCACGAGCGCGACGTCCTCGGGCAGCCCTGCGATGAGCCCGTCGAGCTCCTCCTCGCTCATCGGCGCGTCGATCTTGGAGAGGCCCGCTTCTCCCATGCGCGAGTCGTCGCGCAGCTTCACGATCTTCTCGAGCAGCCGCGCGCGATCGTGGGCCTCGAGCAGCGACAGCGCCAGGGACACGGTCGGTCGCTCGCGGAGCAGTCGCGCGTAGATCTGCTCGGCCGCGGCCGGCCGCGCGCTCCTCATCAGGGCGTCGGCGCGATCTTCCTCGGTGCGAGGGCGGTTCGTGAAGGTGATCAGCGCGAGCGCGACGACGAACGCCGTGAGGACGCCGATGAGGCCGGGGACGAGGAGGCGAGGCTCTCCGTACGGGGTGAAGAGGAGTCCGCGGGCGCGCAAGGTGGGAGCATCCTCCGCCAGCGGCGGGGCACGCGCAAGCTCGTGCAGGGCCGCGGCGCGGGGCGTCGAGGGCGCGCCTCCGCGCGCGCCCCGTGAGGTGCCGTCTGGAGCGCCGGCGCTGGGGCAGGCCGGCTCGTCGTCGGATCAGGGCTCGGGCGGGGTCCGCCGCGTGATCCGGAAGCCGTACTTCTGCGCGAGTTGATGCAGGTACATGCGGTCCATCCGCGCCGTGCGGGCGGCCTTGCTCATGTTGCCCTCGCACTCCTCGAGCAGGGGACCGATGTACGCGCGCTCGAACTTCTCGATCGCGCGCTCCTTGGCGAGCCGGAACGGGATCGAACGGTCGACCTCCGGCGGCGGGGGCGGCGCCTCGCCGTCCGCCCTGTCCGCCTCGTCGAGCCGGAAGACCGGCATCGTCCCGCTGCGCATCGTGCGCATCGACGGCGGCGGCGCGTCGTCGAGGACGATGCTCCGCTCGACGTAGTTTCGGAGCTCGCGCACGTTGCCGGGCCAGTCGTGCTGCTTCATCTGCTCGAGCACCTCGGGCGAGAAGAGCCGGCCGCCGTCGCGCCGCCCGAACGCCGCGAGGAACGAGTCGACGAGGAGCGGCAGATCCTCCAGGCGATCGCGCAGCGGCGGGACGCGGACGTTCACCTTCGCGAGACGGTAGAAGAGATCGTCGCGGAAGCGCCCGCGGTTGACCTCGCGCTCGAGCTCGCGGTGCGTCGCGGCGATCACGCGGACGTCGACGCGACGCGCGCGCGACGTGCCGACCCGGCGCACCTCGCGCTGCTCGAGCGCGCGGAGCAGCTTCGGTTGGAGCTCGATGGGCAGCTCGCCGATCTCGTCGAGGAACACGGTGCCGCCGTCGGCGGCCTCGAACGCGCCCTCGCGGTCGCGATCGGCGCCGGTGAACGCGCCGCGCACGTGACCGAAGAGCTCGCTCTCGACGAGGGTGGGGGAGATCGAGCCGCAGTCGACGACTACGAGCGGGCCCTGAGCGCGCGAGCTGCGCTGCACCATCTCGGTGGCGACGAGCTCCTTGCCGGTGCCGCTCTCGCCGTGGATGAGCGCGTCGATGTCGCTCGCGGCGACGCGCTCGAGCGTGGCGAAGAGGCGCTGCATCGCCGCGCTCGTGCCGACGAGCGAGCCGAGCGCGCGCACGACGGGGACGGTCGCGCTCTCGCCGCGGTCGGGACGGACGCGCAGCCGTGAGTCGCCGAGCACGAGCACCGCCTGGGCCTCGAGCTCCGCCGAGAGGATGCGCACGCCGTCGACGCGGGTGCCGTTCGTCGACCCCGTGTCCACGATCCGCCAGCTGCCGCCTTCGCGCTGGATGCTGCAGTGAAAGCGCGAGATCGTCGGATCGTCGAGCACCAGATCGTTCGACGCCGCGGAGCCGACGCGGCAGATCTCGCCGTCGTGGACGTAGGTGCGCGTCGCGGCGCGCCCGCACTCTCGCTCGACCTGGATGTGGAGCCGCGGGAGCTCCACCTGCACGCGGTGGTCCCCGTTCAGCAGCGGGTTATCCCACTTCGCCTTTGTGACGTCACGCGCGTTCCTACCTCGCGTCGACATGGACGAAGCGTAGCTCAGTGAATCGCCTGCGGAGCACCGACCCGGCAGATCGACTCAACATTGCGGGGTATCACCCTCAACCGACGTGTCGCGTGTCGTAGCTGAAGCGAAGAAGCGCGAGCGTGCATGTCGAGGCGCTCGACGCAGGTGGCCGACGCGTTCGAGGAGGTGAGCGTCGCGCTTCGAGGAGCGTCGTCTCGAGGAGGTGAGCGTCGCGCTTCGAGGAGCGTCGTCTCGAGGAGGTGAGCGTCGCGGTGTCGGGACCGCGGGAGGTCGCGCGGTCAGCGCGTCGGCGCGGCGACGGGGAGGTCCATCGCCGGCGCCGGCGGATCCGCGGAGCGCGCGGCGCTCGGCTCGTCCTCCGCCGAGAGGACGACGGCCGCGGCGACGAGCCCGGCGGTCAACATCGCCGTCGCCGCGAGCGCGAGCGTCCCGCGCCAACGCCTCGGCGGTGGCGGCGCGCCGGCCGGTGCGCGCGAGGCCATCGTCGGACCGAGCGAAGAGCGGGGGAGCGACGTCTCGATTTCGAGGACCAGCTCACGCGGATCGAAGAGCGTGATCGCCATCGGCGTCTCGGGCGACGCCAGCGTTCGCGACGCGTCACGGCGTCGCCCTGCTTCGTCGAGGAGGAGGCCGGGATCGACGAACATGGGATCGGGGACGAACGACGGCGGCGGCAGCGTCGGGAGCCACGCCGGGTGCGCCTCCTGCCACGCCGAACGCATCGCGGCGACGTCGGACCATCGGTCGGCCTTCCGGTAGGCCACCGCGCGATCGACGACGTCGATGATCGACCGCGGCAGCTCCGGCGCCGCGTCCGCGAGCGATCGCGGACGCGCCGACGCGCTCGCGAGGAGCATCGCCGTCGGGTGCTTCGCGACGTGGACCGGCTGACCGCTCAGCAAGAAGAAGAGCGTGGCGCCGAGCGCCCAGACGTCGCTCTGCGCATCCATCTTCTTGGTGACGCCGAGCGCTTGCTCCGGTGGCATGAACGACGGCGTGCCGACGACGTCCTGCGCCGCGTCGGCGGTCCGGCCGCGCGCCTTCGCGAGCCCGAAGTCGAGGATCTTGACGCCGCCCCCGTCGAGCAACATGACGTTCTGCGGCTTGAGGTCGCGGTGGACGATCCCGGCGGAGTGGACCGCGCAGAGCGTCTCCATCATCGCGTCGGCGATCGGCATCACCTCGTCGAGCGGGATGCGCCCGCCGCGGGTCTGACGGAGCTCGTCGAGCGTCTGGCCGATGAGCAGCTCGAGGACGTGGAACGGACAGCCGTCGTCGGCGACGCCGTCGTCGAGCACCTTGGCGACACCTGGGTGGTCGATCGCGCTCACGAGGCGGCCCTCGGCGCGGAACAGATCGACGACGTCGCGATCGTCGGCGAGCTCGGGCCGCAGCACCTTGAGCGCCGCGCGCCGGTTCGACTCCACGTGCGTCGCGGCGTAGACCGTCGACGTGGCGCCCTGGCCGAGGACCCGCTCGAGCCGCCATTTGCCCCCGACGAGGCGGCCCGTTCGGCGGTCGATCGCGTCGATCCGCATCGGGATAACCCTAACCGAGGATTCCAGATATGACGGTAAATTCCGCGACAGATGTCGCATTTTGGTGGTCGAAGGAGCGCATTTGTCGTGCGGCCGCGCTCCTGGTGTGCGTCGAGATCGGTGGTACGGTGCGCGCCCATGAAGCTTCGATCGTTGCGCGGTCACGCGCTGCTCGGTCTCTTGGTCGCGGCCGTCGTCGCCGCGTGCACGAGCGAAGAGGAAGAGAAGCGCGAGGCGGCCGCGAGGGCCGAGGCCGAGGCGAAGGAAGCCTTCCTCGCCGACTACTGCGAGATCACCTCCGAGTGCTGCAACCGGGTCCTCTCGCTCCCGAAGGACGATCCGACCTGCAAGCAGCGCGTCGTCCGGCTCGATCCGAGTATGGTCGACGACGCGCAGGCGCGCACCGACTGCCTCGCGCAGCTCCGGCGGGTGGCGGCCCTCACGGACTTCTGCACCGACTTCGGGAACCTCGATCTCTCGGCGTGTCCGGACGCGCGGCGCAAGGAGCTCGCGGCCAGCGCCGCGAGCGGGAAGAAGCTGGGCGATGCGTGCGCGGCCGACGTCGAGTGCGCGCCGTCGTTCGAAGGCGTGGTCGCGTGCAACGGCGTCTGCCAGGTCACCAAGCGCGGCAAGGACGGCGACGGGCCGTGCGTCGCCACGGTCGACGGCGACGTCGAGACGCGGCTCGAAGGCGACGTCTCGGGCGGCGAGGCGTTCGTCTGCTTCCTCCGCGACGAGCTCGTGTGCGATCCGGCGGGGAAAAAATGCATCAAGCCGGTCGCGATCGGCGGCGCCTGCAGCGACAGCGGCGCGTGCGTGCGCAGCGCCTTCTGCGACGGAGGCGAGAAGTGCGCGACGCGCAAGGCGAGCGGCAGCTCCTGCAAAGAGGGTGAGTGCCAGGGCGACTGCGTCGACGGTTTCTGCACGGCCCCGGCGGCCGAGGGCGCGAGCTGCTCGAGCAACGCCGCCTGCGGCGAGGGCCTCGCGTGCGTCTCCGGCAAGTGCACCAAGCCCGCCGCGAACGTGAGGCTCGAGGCGGTCTGCGTCGAGAAGGGCTGAGCGAGGCGACGACGATGCAGCCCGATCTCCCGGTCGAAGCGCTCCTCGCCACGCTGGCGCCCGAGGCGGCGAGGCTGGTCGCGCTCCTCGGCCTCGCGCCGCACCCCGAGGGCGGCTGGTTCCGTGAAACGTGGCGCTCGCCGCTGGCGCTCGGGAGCCTGCCGCACGGCGCGCCGCGCTCGGCGTCGACCGCGATCTACTTCCTCCTGCCGGCGGGCACCTTCTCGGCGCTCCACCGCGTCGCCTCGGACGAGGCGTGGCACCACTACGACGGCGATCCCGTCGAGCTCCACGTCCTCGAGGGGCGCGTCCACCAGACGTTCGTGCTCGGGCGCGATCTCGCCGCGGGGCAAAGGCCGCAGCACGTCGTCCCCGCGGGGGCGTGGCAGGCCGCGGTGCCGCTCGGGGAGCGCTGGGCGCTCTGCGGGTGCACCGTCGCGCCGGGGTTCGACTTCGCCGACTTCGAGATGCCGTCGCGCGAGGAGATGTTGCGGCTCCTGCCCGATCACGCCGCGGTCGTCGAGCGGCTGACGCGCAGCGCGGCGCCGCCGGCCGAGCCCGCCGATCGCCGATGACGGCGCGCCTCGTCCACGTCGACGGCCGCGAGCACCCCGATCTTCAGCCGTACACGTCGGTGCGCGAGCGGGACCTCGTCGGGCGTGAGGGCCTGTTCATCGCCGAGGGCGAGGTCGTCCTCCGCGTGCTCGCGTCCCAGAGCTCGTTCAAGGTTCGCTCGCTGCTCCTCGAGGAGCGGCGCGTCGACGCCGTCCGCGACGTCCTCGCGTCGCTCCCCGACGACGTGCCGGCCTACGTCGTGCCGCAGTCGGTGATGGACTCCGTCGTCGGCTTCTCGATCCACCGCGGCGTGCTCGCGCTCGGCGAGCGCGGCGCTCCGCTCGACGCCGCCGAGCTCGCGCGGCGAGCGGGCTCCGCGGGGACGTCGGCCGCGAGCGTCCTCGTCGCTCTCGTCGGTCTCACCAACCACGACAACGTGGGGAGCGTCTTCCGCAACGCGGCGGCGTTCGGCGCGGGCGGCGTCCTGCTCGACGCCGAGAGCTGCGATCCGCTCTACCGCAAGGCGATCCGCGTCTCGGCCGGCGCGGCGCTGATCGTCCCGTTCGCGCGCTGCGCCTCCGCCGGCGCGATGCTCGACCTCTTGTCCGCGGCGAACGTCGAGCCGATCGCGCTGACGCCGCGGGGCGCGGAGACGCTCGACGCGCTCGCCCCCGCGCCGCGCGCGCTCTTGCTCGGCACGGAGGGGCCCGGGCTGCCGGCCGACGTTCTCTCGCGCGCGCGGCCCGTGCGCATCGACATGGCTGCCGGCTTCGATTCGCTCAACGTCGCGGTCGCGAGCGGGATCGCGCTCCACGAAGCGACCCGCGCGCTCCGCCGCCGCCGCTGACGGCCCGTGCGGTGGCCGTCGGCCCGCGGCTTCGCCGGCGCGCGGCTTCGTGGCCTGGCGCCGACGCGGCCGGCGTCAGGAGCGCCGGCGCGCGGCGAGGAGCGCCTGCTTGTTCCGGGCGCCGCGCCTCTCGAGCACGGGCCGGATCTTCCGCGCGAACGACGGGGCCAGGTAAGCCATCGTCGCGAGCCGGCCGGAGCGCGCGGGCAGCGCGATCTCGTCGACGCGCTCGTCGATGCACTGGAGCACCGCGCGCGCGACCTCGTCGGCGCTGATCATCGGCTGCGAGAGCACGATGTCGGGGACCTCCTCGAGGTCGCCGAGGAAGCCCGTGTCGACCGGGCCGGGGCAGACGCAGCCGATGTGGATCCCGCGCTCCTCGACGTCGTAGGCGGCGGCGCGCGCGAAGGCTCGCAGCCCTGCCTTCGACGCCGAGTATGCGGCCTCTCCCGGCACAGGCACCATGCCGGCGAGGCTGGCGACCTGCACGATCGATCCACCGCGATCGAGGCGCGGCAGCGCGGCGCGCGAGAGGACGATCGGCGCGACGAGGTTCGTCGTCACGACCTGCGCGAGCTGGGCGGGCGTGAAGCGCTCGACGGGGCCGCGGTGGTTCAAGCCCGCGTTGTTCACGACGACGTCGAGCCGCCCGAAGCGCTCGGCGACGCGCTCCGGCAGCGCCGTCAGCGCGTCGAGGTCGAGCACGTCGAGCGGGAAGGCGACCGCGCGCTCGCCGCCGAGCTCGCGCGCCGCCGCCTCGAGCTTGTCCGCCGTGCGCGCGATCAGCGCGACCCGACCCCCGCGCTCGGTCCAGCGCTTGGCGACGGCCAGGCCGATCCCGCTCGACGCCCCCGTGACGATCGCGACCTTCGACTCATCCATCGCCGCGCCGTATAGCGGAAGCGGCGCGGAGCGTCACGGCACGACGCCCCGCGCGCCTGCGTCGATCGTGGCGCGGGCGAGCCCGAGCGGCGGAGATCGGTGCGCGCGGCCGCCCGGTGTTCTAGAAGAGTCGTCGGCCGGCGAGGCGAGAGGAAGCCGACGAGGCGAGAGGAAGCCGCGAGGCGAGAGGAAGCCGACGAGGCGAGAGGAAGCCGACGAGGCGAGAGGAAGCCGACGAGGCGAGAGGAAAGATGCGGATCGTTTCACTGCCCGGCGTCTGGAAGCATCGTCTCGTGACGGCGGCGGGACCGCTCGCGCTCGCGGCGGCGATGATCGTCTACTTCATCGTGCAGAGCGGGCCGAGCGCGCCGCCGCTCCCGGCGTACACGGTGACGGCGCTCACCGATCCGGCGGCGCCGCCGGCCGGTCCGGCCGCGGCGCGTCTCCGGCTGCCGGCCGGCGCGAGGAGCTCACGCTTCGAGATCGAGCTCCGTCCCGAGTCGGCGCCCGAGGGAAAGGTGGTGGCGTATGCCTTCACGCTCGACGCGCCGGACGCCGAGCCGGCGCCGCTCGACGCGAAGGTCGAGCTGGCGCCCGAGGGCATGGTTCGGCTGAGCGGCTCCGCGCGCGCGCTCGAGGGCGCCCGCGAGATCCGCGTCGTCCTCGGTGAGCCGGCGTCCATCGGCAAGTTCGTCGACGCCGCCGCGCGCGCCGCGTCGCGCACCACGGACGCCGCGGTCCGCGTGCTGGCGATCCCGATCGATCGCGACTGACGCAAGCTGCTCGGTCGCCGCGTCCGCGGGCTTCGAACGTCGCCGCCGTGGAACGCGGCCGCGCAGATCGTGGCCGGCATCGCGTCGGCGGAGCGGGCGTCGCGGTCGAACGTGGCCGCGCGGATCGAGGCGGTCAGCGCGTCGGCGGAGCGGGCGTCGCGGTCGAACGTGGCCGCGCGGATCGACGCGGTCAGCGCTTCGGCGGAGCGGGCGTCGCCGCGCCGCCGAACGCGACGGCGTCGACCGAGGCGGTCACCTTCGTCAGCGCGCCGCTGGCCGCCTGCGCCTTCTTCCGCAGGCCGGAGAGCCGGAGCCGCAGCACCGGCGTGCCGTCGGCGGCCAGGTACTCGAGCGCTCCGCTCCGCGCCGCGCCGTCCTTCCACGCCGCGAGCGCGCCCGCGTCGGCCGTCGGGAGCGCGAAGGTCAGGTCGGTGGCGGTCGCCGCCCCGCACTGCACCGGAGCGCTCGCGGTCGGCGTCTGCGCGACGCGCATCTCGCCGACCTGGCGCACCGACGCGAGCGCGCCGTCGAGCCCGTCGATCGAAAGCTTGAACGACGAGCGCAGCCACGCCGGGCCGCTCGTCGGGCGCGCGACCTTCTCGCCGTGCTGCGCGATCCGCTTCGGGAACTGCGGCTGGAGCGAGAGCGCCAGCGCGGCGGGCTCCTTGCTCGTCGCGTCGAGCGCAGGAAGCGAGGCCTCCGTGACGACGCCCCACGCGAACGTCAGCCGCGACAGCTCGCCGTAGTCCTTGTCGGCGAAGACGAAGCTGCCGTCGACGCGACGCGCGCAGTCTTTCGTGAACGCGCCGTCGAGGAGCTTGGCGGTCCCCCTTGCCAGCGCGGCGCCGCCGCGCAGGGCGATGGTCCCCGGCTTGCCGGCGCTCGAGGCGCTCGCGAGCGGATCGCGCTCGCCGAGCTGGTCGCTCACGGTCACGACGTCGGCCTCGACGCGGCCCGCCCCGAGCTCGACGACGAACCGCTCGGGCCTGGACGCCGGCGAGTCGGCGGCCGCTGCGCCGGCGACGAGCGACGTGGCAGCGAGGAGCGTCAGCGCGAGGTTCTGCGAGGTCATGTGCGTTCCCCCATCCATGTGGGACGGACGAGGGCGCTCGACGTGGCACTCGGGGCGGCGCTTTTTCGGGACGCCCCGGGCTTACGACTACTTACCGCCGCGCGCCGTGCAGGCCAGGATGCAGTTGAAGTCGCCTTTGCAGCGACAGGGGTCGGCGGCCTTGACGGTCTTCGGCGCCGGCGCCGGGCTCTTGTTGGTGATGACGCCCTTGGCGGCCTTGCCCTTGGCGGCCTTGCCCCGCTTGGCGCGCGGCGCCTTGGTGGCCTTCGTCTCGGTGGGCTCGGAGTCGCTCGCGTCGTCGGCCGCCGCGGCGGCCACGGTGGCGGGAGCGGGCTCGACCTTCGGCGGCGGGGCTTCGGCGGCGGCGGGCGGCGCGAGGATCGCCGCGGTGTGCTTGACCGGCTCCTCGCCTTTGAACGCGATCGAGATGCCGAAGCCGACGACGAGCAGGAACGCGGCGGCGGCGGCGATCGCCCCCGCGAGCTGCAGCTTGCTGAAGCGCGCACCCGGGCCGGCGGCGGACCGCGGGCCGCTCTCGTCGACGTCGAGCGAGACGCCAGGCGGCTCGCTGAAGAGCGGGGCGACGGGGAGGCCCAGCCGGCGGGGCGGCGCGCTCGCGAGCGCCTTCAGGTCGATGACGCCGTCGTCGTCGGAGCCGAACGACGAGGCCTGCGCGGCGGCGGCGGTCGGGGCGGGCGCGGGCTCGGGTGTCTTGACCCGCGCGCCGCCGACCAGCTGGTCGACGCGGAAGAGGACGGAGTTTTCGTTCCGCGCCCCGACGCCCCCCGTCAAGCCGAACGACGGCGGAGGCAGCAGCGTCTGCTTGACCGAGCCGTACTCGGGCTCGCGGGTCGCGAAGAGATCGCGCTTCTCGCGCTCGCTGCCACGCCGGACGACCGCGGCGCGCTTGCTGGTCGACTCGTTCATGATCGGGGCGTGCGCGATGGGGGCGTGCGCGTCGGCCACGGCGTCGGGCTGCGGGCCGGAGACCAGCCAGACCGTGTCGCAGGCCTTGCAGCGCATCCGGGCGGTCTTGCCCCGGAGCCTCTCCTCATCGGCGGTGTAGCGCGCGGCGCACGCAGGACAGCTGACATCCATGGATCGAACTCCGCCTTCCACCTGCAAGAAGCGTGGCCACCTCGCGGGGCCGGCGGTCAGGCCCATTTCTGCGGTTTTCCGGCATCAGCTCCGCGCACCTACGCGGATCGGCCGGCCAATCCTGGGGGAACGAAGGTCCATGGTCGGAACGCGGGTCAGAGGACCCGAGTCCGCGCCGCCGCCGACTGGCCTCGCCCGCCTGCGCGAGGGCAGCCGCGCGCGCAACGAGCGGGAGAATTCGCCGCCGTTGCGTCCACGAGCGGACAATGAATATGGTGAGCGGAAATGAGCAGTGTACGTGGAGGGACCGAGGCGAACCCGGGGGTCGTCGCGCGCACGGCGGTGTCGCCGAAGCTCGTCGCGGTGAGCGGCCCTTCCGCGGGGCGAGCCTTCGCGGTCGTCCGCGCCAGCGCGACCGTCGGTCGCCACCCGACCAACGATTTCGTGGTCGACGATCCGCGCGTCAGCGGGGCGCACCTCGAGCTCACGCGCGTCGAGGATCGCGTCCGCGCGCGCGATGTCGGCAGCACCAACGGCACCTGGCTCGGGCAGCACAAGGTGCTCGACGTCGAGCTCGCGATCGGCGGCGAGCTGACGATCGGCGACACGCTCCTGCGCCTCGAGGTCGACGAGAGCGCGGTGGCGCCGCCCGTGAACGAGCGCGAGTCCTTCGGCGAGCTCGTCGGGCGCTCGTCGGCGATGCGCGAGCTCTTCGCGACGCTCGAGCGGATCTCGTCCAAGGACCTGGCTGTCCTCGTTCAGGGCGAGACCGGCGCGGGCAAGGAGGCAGTCGCCCGCGCGATCCACGCCGCCTCGCCGCGTGCGTCGGGGCCCTTCGTCGTGATCGACGCCGCCTCGCTCCCCGAGGCGCTCGCCGAGGCGCTCCTGTTCGGGCGCGAGAAGGACGAGGCGGCGGGCGTGGCCGCCCCGAGCGCCGGCCTCCTGGAGAGCGCTCACGGCGGCACCGTGTTCGTCGACGGCGTGGGGGAGCTGACGCCGGCGCTGCAGGCGAAGCTGCTTCGCGTGCTCGAGCGACGCGAGGTCATGCGCGCCTCCGCGCGGTCGCCGACGCCGATCGACGTCCGCGTCCTCTCGTCGACGAACCGCGATCTACGAAACGCGATCGACAAAGGGACGTTCCGCGAGGATCTCTATTTCCGGCTCGCGCAGGTGCGCGTGTTCGTCCCGCCGCTCCGGCAGCGCCGGGCCGACCTGCCGCTCGTCTGCGCGAGCCTGCTCGCGCGCGCGGGGATCGAGGCGATGATCGACCTCGACGCCCTCGAGCACCTCGCGGCGATGCCGTGGCCGGGGAACGTCCGAGAGCTCGACAACGCGCTCCTGCGCGCGGCGGCGGTCGCGCGTGACGGCATCATCCGCCGGAACGACGTCGCCGGCGAGGGCGAGGGCTTCCGCGGGACGGCTGGCGAGCGCGCCCCGCTCGATCTCTCCGGGACGTTCGCCGCGGCGAAGGAGCGGGCGATCGAGCGCTTCGAGAGGGCCTACCTCACGGTCTTGATGCGAGGCTCTCAGGGCAACCTCTCCGCGGCGGCGCGGCAGGCCGATGTCGCGCGGCACCACCTCCGTGATCTGCTAAAAAAGCGCGGGCTCTATGGAGTCTCGCTCGATGCGATCCCGCTCGATGACGTCTAGCCCCGCGCGGGGGCACGGACGCGACACGTCACGCCGGCGCGGCTTCGCGGTGGCCTTGGTGCTCGCCGTGGCCCTGCCGGCGCCTCTCGCGTTCGCGCAGTCCCCCGACGAGCTCCAGGCGGCCCGCGATCTGTTCCAGGAGGCGTTCAAGGACGAGCAGGAGCAGCGCTACCCCGACGCGCTCGAGAAGTTCCAGCGCGTCGCGAAGGTCAAGGAGAGCGCCTCCGTCCGTTACCGCATCGCCACCGTGCTCGCGGGGATGGGGCGGCTCCGCGAGGCTCGGGACATGTACCGCGCGCTCGCCGCGACGCGGGCGTCGCTGCCTCCGAGCGATCAGGAGACCGCGGACAGCGCCGCCGAGAAGGTCGTCGAGCTCGACGGCCGGATCCCCAAGCTCGTCCTACGCGCGCAGGGCGACGCGCCGCCCGACCTGCGCGTCACGGTCGACGGCGCGCCGGTCCCGGTGTCGACCACCCCGCGCGTGCTCGATCTCGATCCGGGCGAGCACATCGTCGCCGCGACGGCGCGCGGCTTCGAGCCGGCCGAGCACACGGTCACGCTCGCGGACGCCGGAGGCGAGGTCGCGCACACGGTGACGATCCGGCGGGAGAGCGCGCTCGCGCGGCGATCCGACACGCTCGGCTGGATCGCCGTGGGCGGCGGCGCCGCGCTGCTCGTCGCCGGTAGCGTGCTGCTCGTCGCTCGCGAGGACACGATCCAGGACATCGAGGCGGCGTGTCCCGGCAACGTCTGCCCGACGAGCCGTCGCGCCGAGATCGAGAGCGATCGGGATCGCGCCCACCTCTTCGGTCCGCTCGGGGTGAGCGTCGGGCTCGTGGGGCTCGCCGCCGTCGGCGCGGGGGTCTACCTGCTCGTGCGCTCGCCGTCGGCGGTCCAGGCGATGGCGCTCGTCCGACCGGCTCCCGGCGGGATGCGGCTCGCGCTCAGCTTCTGATCCGACCAGGTTCTGGCCGGCCGGGGCGCGACGCGCCGACCGACCCGCGGCCGCCTGCGCTACACTCGGGGGGACGCATGCGTCTTCCTCCGGTCGTCGTCCTCGTGAGCGCCCTCGGCGCCAGCGCGCTCGCGTGCTCGTCCGTCCCGGACGTGGCGTACGTCGACCTCGACGCCGCGCCCGCCGACGACACCGACGACGGCGGTGTGAGCAGCGGGGGCGTCCCAGGTACGCCCTACCGCTGCCCGGACAACCCGCCGCCGCCGTCGCGCGGGACGTGCTGCGGGACGCGGCTCTGCCTCCGCTGCAGCCCGGCGCACTGCAGCCGCTGCGAGCGCGCCATCTGCGGCGACGCCGAGGTGTGCTGCGGGCGGGGGCAGTTCGGCGGGAGCTTCGACTGCCGCCGCGCGTCGGCGTGCAATTGAGCGCCGCGGCGGACGGCGGGACGGCGCTCGCGCGGCGGGGCTCGTCGGGTCGGCGCTCGCTCTCGCTTAGCTACCGCGACGTGCGCTAAGCTCGTCGCGAGGCGTCGTGACGCGAAGCGAAGGCTCCCCGGACAGGCTCATCGGGGGAAAAATCCGCCTCCTCAAGCGGATCGGGCGCGGGGGAATGGGCGACGTGTGGGTCGCGCGCAACGAGGCGACGCAAGCCGAGCTCGCGGTCAAGACGCTGCATCGCTCCGAGCGGTCCGCGCTCCACGACGAGCGGTTCCGCCGCGAGGCGCGCCTCTCGGCGACGATCTCGCACCGTCACGTCGTCCGCGTCTTCGATCTGGTGGACGAGGAGGACGGTACGCTCGGCCTCGTCATGGAGCTGCTCCGCGGGAGCACGCTCGAGGACGCGATGAGGGACCGCGGGCCGTTCACGCCGGCGCAAGCGGTCGCCGTCGCGCTGCCCGTGCTCTCGGCCATGCACCACGTGCACCAGAAGGGCATCGTCCACCGCGACGTGAAGCCGGCGAACGTCTTCTTCGCCGTCGAGCCCGACGGGCACGTCATCCCCAAGGTGCTCGACTTCGGCATCGCCAAGCTCCCGGCCGCGGGCTCCGCGCTCACCGTGGACGGCAGCGTCCTCGGGACGCCCCACTACATGTCGCCCGAGCAGATCCGCGGGCAGGCGGACATCGACGGGCGAAGCGACATGTTCTCCTTCGCCGTCCTCCTCTACGAGATGCTCACCGGGATCCGCGTCTTCCAGCGGGACTCGGCGGCGGCGTCGCTCGCGGCGGTGCTCGAGCACGAGGTCGATCCCGACCCGCGCATCGAGCCCCGCATGTGGATCGCGATCGCGCGGGCGCTCGCCAAGCGTCCGTACGAGCGGTACGCGTCGTGCGCCGAGCTCGCCGCGGCGCTGGAGAGCGCCGTCGGCGCGAGCGACGAGGAGCTCGCGCAGGCGCTCCAGGAGCTGCGCCCGCGCGGGGACGCGTCGTCGACGAGCTCGACGAGCGCGTCCAGCATCGTCGTGTCGACCGTGCATCCGGCGCCCGCGGTCCGCCCGCCGCGCACGATCGCGATCGCGGTCGGCGCGGCGATCGTCGCCGCGCTGTTCGCGGTCGGGTTGACGCTGGTGTTGACGCGCCCGGCGCCTCCCGTGAGCGCGGCCTCGCCGCCGGACGTGTCGGCCCTCGCGCCGCCACCGGGCGTCGCCGCCGCGCCGGCCGCGCCGGGGAGCGCCGCCGCGCCGGGGAGCGCCGCCGCGGGTCCGGACGCGGAGGGCCCGGCGGTGAACGTGGCGTCCGCCGCGGGCGAGACGGTCCCGGCGACCCGCGATGCGCCGCCGAGCGCGGGGCGGCCGAGCGCGACAGCGAAGCGTCCGCCCGCCGAGAGGAAGGTCACGAAGCCTCCCAAGCCGAGCGGTGTCGCGACGACCCCCGGCTTCTGAGGCGCGTACGACCGGGCGGGCGCGCGACGCCCCGCGTCCGGGGGGGCGTCGGCTCAGCGCGAAGCCGCGAGCGCGAGCAGGACGAGGACGACCACGACGGCGCCGACGATCATGTAGAGGCGCCGCTTGTCCTCGCTCGCGCTCTCGGGCGTCGCGACGGCGTTCGCCTCGCCGCGCTTGCGCTTCTTCGTCTTCTTGGACTTCGCCTTCTTCTCGTCGGTCGCGGCCGCCTTCTTGGCGCTCGGCTTCGCGGCGCTCGGGCTCTCGGCCTTGCCCTTGCGCTTCGTCTCCTTCTTCGCCGCTTCGGGCTCGGCGTCGGCCGAGGGCTGGCGCTTCGGGGGCGGATTGGGCGGCGGGAGCTTCTGCGGGCGGGCGTGGGAGGCCGATTCGCGGGCGGCCTCGAGGAGGCTCGAGGACGCGATCGGCACGGGCGCCGGGGGCGCCATCGTCCCGGCGGGGACGCGGACGGCCGCGGCGTCGCGCAGCCACTTCGTCTGCCGCTCTTCGCCGCCCGGGAAGAGGCGCTCGACGAACGCCGCGAGCTTCGGCGCGTGGGGACCGGTCGCGCGCGCGAACGCGTCGAGGTCGGTGCGCATCTCCTCGGCCGTGGCGTACCGCTCGTCCCGATCGCGGCGGAGCGCGCGATCGATGATCTTCCAGAGCGCCTCGGGGAAGTCGGGGTCTTCGTCGCGCGGGTCGGGCACGTGCGCGTCGCGGATCGCGCGCAGCGTGGCGACGTCGTTGTCGCGCTTGAACAAGCGCTTCATCGTCGACATCTCCCAGAGCGTCGTGCCGAGCGCGTAGACGTCGATCCGCCGATCGATCGGCTTGCCGTGAGCTTGCTCGGGCGCGAGGTACGGGATCTTTCCCTTCACGATGCCGTCGGCGCTCTTCGACGCGCGGACGCGCGCCCGCGCGAGCCCGAAGTCGATGAGCTTCACCTCGCCCGAGTGGGTGAGGAAGATGTTCGTCGGGTTCACGTCGCGGTGGATGACGCCGAGCGGCGCGCCCGCCTCGTCGACGAGCTCGTGTGCGGAGTGCATCCCCTCGGCGACTCGCGCGCACACCCACGCCGCCGTGCCCAGCTCGAAGCGCTCGCCCGCCTCGGAGACGACCTCCCAGGCGTCGGCGACGGTCCGGCCGGTCAGGAGCTCCATCGCGATGAACCGGTGCTGGCCGGTGACCCCGTACTCGAGCGTCTGGATGACGTTGGGGTGGGAGAGGCGCGCGAGGATCTTGGCCTCGTCGACGAACATTGCCGTGAACTGTTCGTCGTTTACGAACTCGTCGCGGATCACCTTCAGCGCGACCAGCGCCTCGGACCCGTCCTCGCGAACCTCACGACCGAGATAGACCGTGGCCATCCCGCCGCCGCCGATCTTGGCGCCGACCTCGAACCTGCCCAGCGTCTTCGGGGGTTTGCTCGGGAGGGGGAGCACGCGATTCGTAACCTACCAAAGAAGATCCGAGAAAGTGGAATCCTAGGCTGAACCTGGAACTAGCGGCCGGTGCTTTTCGCGCATGGTAGAGTCCGCCTCATGGGAAGAGCGGGACTCTCGGGGGTTCGTGCATTCGTGCTCGCGGTCGTGACGATGGCGCCGGCAACGGCCGCCGCTCACGCGTACATCATGCAGCCACCTTCGCGTGACGTGGGCGAGCCCAACCTCGACGCGCGCGCGAAAAAGTTTGGCCCGTGCGGTGGCTCCGCGCGCACCAACATGCCGACCCAGTACGAGGTCGGCGCCGAGATCGAGGTGAAGTTCGAGGAGACCATCGGCCACACCGGCTGTTACCAGATCGCGTTCAGCCCCGCGGACGACAAGGACTGGGTGACGCTGCTGCAGGTGAACGATCCCGCGGGGCGGCAGAACGTGCAGTCCGCGACGGTGAAGCTTCCGGCGGGCGTGAGCTGCAAGGACTGCACGCTCGTCGTCCGGCAGCTCATGTTCAACAGGGCGTGCGAGGCCGACGCGGCGCCGAACTCGATCAGCGCCGGAGACACCTACTTCTCCTGCGCCGACATCCGCGTCGGCGACTTCCCCGACGCGGGGCCGACGATGCCTCCGCCGGACGGCGGGGACGACGACGATGACGACGGCAACAGCTCCGGCGGCGTCTCGACCACGCCGACCGACGGCGGCGGGAACACGTCGAGCGGCAACGGCGGTCGCCGGCTCACGCCGGTCGACTCCGGTGACGGCGGCTGCAGCGTCGCGCTCGGCGCGACGAGCAGCTTCTCGCTCGTCGCGTCTCTGGGCCTCGGCGCGCTCGCGTTCGCGCGACGCCGTCGCCGCTCTCAGCGGTAACGACTGGATCCGTAGAGCGGCCGCGATCGCGGCCGCCGCTCTCAGCGGTAACGAGTCGGATCGTAGAGCGGCCGCTTCCGCGGCGCGGCCGTGGCGCGAGGCGCGGCCGTGGCGCGAGGCGCGGCCGTCACGCGCGGCGCGGCCGTGGCGCGAGGCGCGGCCGTCGCGGTAGGCCCTCCGCTCGCGCCGGTGGAGACGGTCGCGCTCGGTCGGGAATCCACGGGCGAGGACACGCGGCGTCGCGTTGGGGGTACCGGGGGCGCCGTGCTCGCCGGGGGCGCCGCGCTCGCCCGCGCGGCGGGGTCCGCCTCTGGCTCGATGGGCGGCGGGGCGGTGACGCGCGTGTCGGGCAGCGGGGGCACCTCGGAGGCGGTCGCGGTCCGCGGAGGCGGCGAGGATCGCAGGAGCGCGGCGCCCCCGGCGAGCACGACGAGCAGCGCCGCGGCCACGACGAGCGCAACCCGCGCTCGGCCCCTCGCTCGCAGCGGGACGAGATCCTCGCTCGACGAGGTGAGCGCGCTCGGCTGAAGATCGACGACGAACGGGGTGCGCGTCGAGGGCTCGCGCCGCGGAGCTTCGGTCACGCTCCGCGGGGCAGTCGCGAGCAGCGGGTCTGTCGCGCCCGCCGGGATCGGCGCGCGCCGTCCCTCGAGCTGCGCCGTCGACACGTGCGCGAGGTCGTGCGCGCCCCCGCGCGGGTCGGTCGACGTCTGCACGAGGTGGTCGTCGCGCGCGCTCTCGCGCGGGCCGGTCGACGTCTGCACGAGGTAGTCGTCGTGCGTGCTCTCGCGCGGCCCCGGCAGAACGTCGTCGTCGTCGTGGCCGGTCGGCGATCGCTCGTCCGGGAGCGCGTCGGTCTCTGGCTCCGGCGTGGACGGAGTCACGACGCGCATCTCGAGCGGAGCTATCGTCGCCATCGACGGTACGGTCCTCCGTCGATGGTCGGACCCGCGCGGATCGAGCTCGGCGCGTCGCGCCCGGATGCGGTCACCCGCGAGCTCCGTGACGATCTGCGCGACCGAGCCGCCTGCGGCGACGGTCCCCGCGAGCGCGCGGATGCCGGTCGCCATGTCCTGCGCGGTACGGAACCTGAGCGCGGGGTCGAACGCGAGGGCGCGCATCGCGACCTCCGCCAGGCGCGCGCTCGGCGGGGCGATCTCCTCCTCGCGTTGCCGTTGCGCGATCCGCGCCGGTTCGCGCTCGTCGTACAGGCGTCGCTCGGAGAGCGCCTCCCAGAGCATGGCGCCGACCGCGTGCAGATCGGCTCGCGCGTCCTGCCCGGGCTCGCCCGCCAGCGCCTCCGGCGACGCATAAGCCAGCGCTTCGCTCGCCGTGGGAATGCGCGCGCGGCGGGGGCGCAGCGCGTTGACGACGCGCGCGACCCCGTCCCTGCCGACGACCACGTTCACGGGGCAAAGCTCGCCGTGGCGCGCGCCGAGCGGCGCGTGGATCGCGTCGCGGAGCGAGTGGAGCGCGTAGAGGCCCGCGAGGACGTCGAGGAACACGCGCGCGAGGACGGCGTGCGACAGCGCGGGCTCCTCCGGGTGCGCTCGGCGCGCGCTCGCGAGCGCGAGCAGCTCGTCGAGGGTCACGCCGTCGACGAGCTCGCTCGCCACGTGGAGGACGTCGCCCGCGAGATCGACGTGGCGCACGCGCGCGACGTTGGGGTGCCAGTTCTTCTCGAGGCAGCGCGCGTCGCGGAGCAGCAGCGCCATCTCCTCCGCGGAGACGAGCTCGCCGTCGAGATCGGCCGCGCTCCGCGTGAAGCGATTCACGACGACGATCGCGTCGTCACCGCGCACGGCGGCGTACGCGCGCTGCGATCTCTTCCCGAGCTCGCGCAGCACGCGGTACGTCGCGATCGCGCTGGTGGGCTGCGCGGTCTCGTTCGTCATCGGCACATCGAGCTTACCTCACGCCGCCGCGCGATCGCGCCCCGGGGCGCGCCGCGCAACGCGATTTGATGCGAGACCGTCGGCGATGATGGCAACACCCCGCAACGCGTGGGCCGCTGTCTCCTCGCGTAGCGGCGCACGGCGCTCACCGCGTCGCGTAGCGCCGCACGGCGCTCACCGCGTCGCGTCGCGTCGCGCCGCGTGCTCGCGCTCAGCGACGCGCGTGGCCTACGCACGCGCGCCGTTCACCTACGGGCGTGGCGTCTGGAGCGCGTCGCTATTTTCCGCCGGGCGTCGGGTCCGCGCTGCGCGCGGATCCGGGGGGCGCGCCCTCTCGGGCGCCGGGCCGATCGTCGGCCGAGGTGGTCCCCTGTGGTCGCACGAGCTCGCCTCGGAGCTTGGCGATCTCCTCGCGAAGCGCGTCGACCTTCGCCTCGAGGCTGTCGTTGTTGTCCGCCACCATCGCGTCGACGAAGACGCTGTTGACGAGAGATAGGCCCATGACGCCGGCGCCGAGGAGGAGCAGCGAGAAGAAGAGGCGTCCGAAGAAGGCCGCCGGTCCCGTCATGTTCTCGGTCACCGCGTCGGGGACCTCGAACCAGCCCTCGACGGTGAAGATCTTGAACGTCGAGTAGAGCGCGCGGAGCGGGTTGCCGTAGTGCTCCGGCGACGCCGCGCCGAAGAGCTTCGTCGAGAGGAGCGAGACCATGAAGAGCGCGACGAAGAACGCGAGCAGCAGCATCACCGACGCGCGCAGCGCCCGCATCACGCCCTGGAGCATCTGGTCGATCCCCGGGATGAAGCGGAGGAACCGGAAGAACTTGAAGACGCGGCAGACGCGGAAGACGAGCAGGTAGCTCAGATCGAGCCCGCGGAGGTCGACGAAGTGCGCGGAGAGCGACGGGAGCGAGAGCACGATGAGGACGAGATCGAAGCGGTTCCAGTTCGTGCTCAGGTACCCGCGAAGGCCTCGCGCCTGGATCTTGACGACGAGCTCCACGATGAACAGCGCCGTGATCACGTCGTCGAGGACGTTCAGCGGGATCAGGTAGCGCTCGGGGAGCTCGAAGCCGAGCGCGAAGAGGACGATCGCGTTGACGACGATCAGCCAGATGATCTTGCGCTCGTCGAGGAAGAGACGGTTCAACATCGCCGCGCAGCCTAACGTCTCCGACGCGTCGGCCAAAGCGCTGAGGGCGCGCGCCGCCGGCGGGAGAGCGTCGCGGCTCCGCGCGCGAGGGCCACGCGCGCGCCCCTCGAGCGATCACCGCGCGGGGAACAGGTGCCGCTGCTTCCACGCGGGCAGCTCGCGGAGGTCGGCCCAGACCTCGCGCGCGCTCGTGTACCGGAACGCCTCGCGGCGGCGGAGCATCTTGGCGATCAGCTGGCCGAGCGGCGTGCCGACCTGCTCGGCGCGCTGGCGCGGCTCGCCCTCGGAGACCTGGCGCACGAGCTCCTGGTACGGGACGTCGAGCTGCATCGCGGACTCGCCGGTGAGCATCCAGTACATGAGGAGGCCGACCTGGTAGAGGTCGCTCTGCCGGCTCGTGTAGCCGGTCACGAGGATCTCCGGCGCCATGATCGCGTGGTGGACGATGTTCGGCCGGACCGCCGTCATCCCGCGCAGCTCGTTGCTGATGCCGAAGTCGCTGATCTTCACCGTCGGGCGGTCGGTGTGCGTGATGAGCACGTTGCCGCCGTGGAGATCGTCGTGGACGACGTCGTTGTCGTGGAGGAACTGCACCGCGGCGAGCAGCTGACGCGAGATCTCGATGACGAGCCCCTCCTGCATCGGGGAGCCGAGCATCATCTTGAGCGCGTGGTCGCAGCGCTCGAGCGCCAGGTAAAACAGGTGGTCGTGCGTGAACGAGTCGTAGATGTAGACGACGTTCGGGTGCCGCAGCGAAAAGAGCCGCTGGACCTCGCGGGCCCACTCGGCGTGGACCTCGGAGTACGGCCGGTTCGACGGCCGGACCATCTTCACGGCGTAGATCTGGTCGAAGGGGCCGATGCACTCGTAGACGGCGCCGAACTCGCCGGCGCCGATGACGTCGCGCACCTCGTAGGTCCCGCGCGTGCCGGGGAGCTTCGAGCCGACCTGCGGGTACTGCACCATGATGCGCGGGAGCGCGACGTTCGAGGTCGGGAACGCGCGCGGCGACGTGACCGGGATGGTCCCGCTCGTCGCCGGTCGGCTCGGGGCGGGCGAGGGCACCACGCCCGGCATCTGCGGGGTCGTCGCGACCGGGACCGGGATCGCCGGGAGCGTGCCGCGGTCGCGCTTGCGAGGGTTCACGACCGGCGCGTGCGGCTGAGGCACCGGCACGCCGTGCTGCGGAGTCGTCGCCGTTGGGTACGGCTGCGGGTACGACGGCGGGACGACCTGGCTCTGGTAGGGGTTCATCCCCTGAGGCGGCGGAGCCCCCTGGAGCGTCGGCAGCGGGCCGTAGGGCCCGGGCGGCGCGGGCGGCGCGGGCACCCGGTGCCCCGGCTGCGAGGCAGGCGCGGCCGGGAGGATGGGCGACGGGACGATGCCGCTCGGGTGGGTCGCCGGACGGCCGAGTGGTGGCGTCGCCGACGGGGGCGGCGCGGGATGTGAGGGAGCTCCGCCGTTTCCTCCGCCGAGCGCCGGCTCTCGAACGGACGAAGGCCCCGGAGGTGGCCGCGATTCACTCACGACCCTGACTCTACCCTCGGTGTTCGCGCGGCACCACGGCGATCGCGGTCAGGGCGGCGTGCAGGAGTCGATCCCCTGGATCCAGGCCCGGATCTGCTGCACGGCGCGCTCGTCCACGACCGACGTCGCCAGCGGCGGCATCCGTCCGGTCTGCTCACCGCGCATCCGCGCGACGAGGATCGACACGTCCGGGTTGCCCGGAACGATCACCCGCGGGTCCTCGCGACCGATGACCTCGAAGAACGCGGCGCTGTCGCAGCCGGTCTCGGCGAGGGGGCTCGAGAAGCGGAGGTCGGCGTTCCCGCGCCCCGGGCCGCCGGGTCGATGGCAATGCGCGCAGTTCGCGTGCAGGTACGCGCGAGCCCAATCCTCGGGCGCGGCCTTGGTGTCCTCGCGCGCCGGGAAGCGCGGGAGCATCGCCACCGCGCCGAGCGGCTCCTCGAACAGGCCGACGTGGTCGAGCGTCGCGAGCTGGTTCGCGCGGCGCCGGTCGGGGTAGACGGTCGTGTGGTTCAGCTGCGCGACGTGCAGCCCGAGCGTGAAGCCCGCTGCTTGGGTGTGGCACGAGCCGCACTGCGCGCGGCTCGGGAACGTGTACGGCTTGCCGCCGATGTCCGTCACCTTCCCGTTGTCGAGGAGCGTCGCGTCGCGTCCGTCCTTCGACCACTCGTACGAGTAGCCACCCCACTCGCCGTCGGCGTGGCGCACGAGGAGCCGCGTCTCGATCGGGCGCGCGCCGGTGAGGAACGTCTTGACCAGCACCGACCCGACCGGCATCTCGAAGTCGCCGTCTTCGCCGACGCGGATCGTCGCGCCGTCCGGCACCGCCATGAACCGGGACTTGTCGGTCCCGTCGGACCAGAGGGGCATCGCGACGGAGTAGGGGAGGAGCCCGGGCGGCGCCTCGGTCGGGCGCGCCATGTCCACGCAGCCGGTCTCGCCGAGCGTCTCGGGGACCGAGCGCCCGTCGATGTTCGCCTCGATCGTCCAGAGGCCGCCGACGTGATCGGAGACGAGGAGCTCTCCCTCCGGCGTGAGCGCGAACGAGGTCACGTTCTTTCCGGACTCGACGAGGAGGCTCGCGGACGTGCTCGTGGTCGCCGCCTCCGTCCGCGCGATGTGCTCGATCCGACCGCTCACGAAATCGGCGAACACGAGCTGTCCGCGGAGCCACGGGAACCGCGTGCCGGTGTAGACCGGGCCGCCGACGATCGCGCCGCCGCCGAAGTTGACGTACTCGTGCACGGGATCGACGAAGGCCGCCGGGTCGCACGGGGCGTCGCCCTTGCAGTGCGCGCCCTCGCGGATCGGCCAGCCGAAGTTCTCGCCGCCGCGGACGCGGTTCACCTCTTCGTAGGAGTGGAGGCCGACGTCGCCGACCCAGAGCACCGGCTCGTCGGGGTCGAAGCTCCAGCCGTGAGGATTGCGGAGGCCGAGCGCGAAGATCTCGGGGCGCGCGTCCTTCGTGGCGACGAACGGGTTGTCCGGCGGGATCGCGTAGGGCGTCTGCGAGACGTCGATGCGCAGGATCTTCCCGGCGAGCGACGTCAGGTCCTGCGCGAGCGGTCCGCCGTCCCAGCCGCCGTCGCCGACGGGGACGTAGAGCATCCCGTCGCGCCCGTAGCCCGGCGGTCCGCCGTGGTGGCTCGTCTCGGCGGGGCGCTCGATCGAGAGGATCTCGACGATCGAGTCGCTCGTGATCGACGCGCCGCCGTCGAAGCTGCGGGCGTGGGCGACGACGAGCCGGACGCGCGAGGGATCCTCCGTGGGCGCCGTGTACTTCAGGACCAGGCCGCCGGTCGTCTCGAACGCGGGGTCGAACGCGAGGCCGAGCAGCCCGTCCTCGTAGCCGAGCCCCTTCACCACGCCGCGCAGGTCGGCGACGAGCTCGGCCTCGTAGGCGTCGGGCCGATCGACGAACCGCTTCACCGTCCCGCGCTGCTCGACGACGTAATAGAACGTGTCGCTCGGGTGCCGGACGATGGCGACCGGGCCCTCGAACGAGAGCTCGGGGTAGGCGCGGACGGCCCGCGCGACTCCGGGCCGGACGTCGAAACCCTGGCAGGCGTGGGGCACCGGCCGCGTCTCGTAGCCCGACGGCACGTCGTGGTAGACGACCCGGCCGCCGCGTTCGCAGCTCGGAAGCGCCAAGAGTGCAGGAAGGAGCAAGCTCGCGAGCCGACCGCCTCGCATAAGAGTGAAACCATACCAGGCGCACGCGACAACGCGAGATCGTCGCCGTTCGAACCGACGAGCCGCGCGTACGCGGCGCCCGTCCGTTCGATGGGCGCCACTACGCGCGGTACGTGGCGTCGCGCGGCGGCGCCCTTCGTCGCCTCAGTCGCGCTCGCCGTCGAGCGGTTCGAGCGCGAAGAGCGCGTCGGCGCGCACGTCCTTGCCGTCGGTCGCGACGAACGCGCGCCCATCGGCGAACGTGAGCCCCTCGGGCTTGGCGACGCGCGGCGGGAGCGAGTAGACCGCCTTCAGATCGATCTTCGACTCGCCGACGTCGAGCGTCCGCTCGACGCGCGCGACGGCGCGCCCCTGGTCGCTCAAGAGGAAGAGGCGGCCTTCGGCGTCGACCGCGAGGTCCGACACGTCGCCGAGGAGCCGGGTGTCCTTGTCCTTCAAGAGCCAGTGGGCGAGCGGGACGAGATCGCCGTCGCCCTCCTCGGGCAGCGGGAACGCGCGATCGCCGAGCGCGAGCTCGGGTCGATATCCCTCGGCGACGGAGCCCTTGGGGCCGAGCTCCACGACGGCGGACGGCCGCTTCTCCTTCGCGACGAGCACGTGACCGTTGGAGAGGAGGACGAGCCCCTCTCCGCGCGAGTTCGCCTCGGCCTTCCACGCTGCGGCGAGCTCGTGCTTCTTGGGGATCGCGATCCGGAAGCGGTGGGTGACGCGCGTGAGGTCCGGCGCGATCACCGAGAGGGTGTCCGTCGACTCGGCGAGCACGAAGACGCGACCCGCGCCGTCGCCCGCGACGGCCTCCCACTGCGAGGCGCGCTTGCCGAAGAGGCGCGACAGGTCGTGCGTCCGGACGTCGGCGACGTGGTCGCCGGGCTCGACCGAGAACGACACGAGCGTGGTCGACGCGTCGCCGACGGCGAGGTACTCCGTCACCCCGGAGACACGCCGCTGCCCCAGTCCAGACACCTCGACGATGGGCAGGGGCGTCGCCGCGACGGTCTCGATCCGGCTCGCGCGGAGCTCGTCTTCGCCGAGCCCTTCGCCGGCGTCGGCGCGTTCGGGAGACGCCGCGCAGGCGGTCGTCAGCAGGGCGGCGGCGAGCAAACGCGAGCGCATCGGGGCACGCTCGCGCAACAATGACGCCACATTGGCGACACAATCCTACATTAGAAATTCCAGGCACTTGGCGTCGGGGGCGGGCCGCGCGCTCGCCGCGGGGGGAGGATCGCCCGTGATCCGGCGCGCGGCCGCCGGGCGCGAAGGCCTGCGCAATCGGCCCTCGCCGCGCGCTCAGAACCCCATGTCCTTCATGCCGCTCGCGTTCATCTCGAGCGCGTCGTTGCGCTGCGCCGCCTTGGGCTTGCTGGGCATCGCCTGCGTCGTCGCGCGCGCGGCGGCGATGCGCGTCTGCGCTTCGGCGATGCGCTTCTTCTCCGCGGGGGCGGACACGACGCGCGCCTGCGCGGCGAGCGACGCCTCGGCGCGCGCCAGCTCCTTGTCGGCGTCCATGAACTGGCCGTCGTTGATGCGCTGCGCGGCCGCCATCTGGATCTTCGCCGACTCCTGGATCGCGACGATCGCCTTGGTGCGCGAGCTCGCGTGGCTCGCGACGGCGGCCTCGTCGCCGGTGAGCTGGGTGCGCGCGACGACCTCCTGCACGCGCTCGAGGTCGCCGTCCTCGGCGTCGCGGAAGCGGAGGCGCACGCTGGCGAGCGAGCGCGTCTGACCCTCGAACGACGCGGGATCGGTGATACGCACGCGCACGAGCGCCTCGCGGTGCTGACCGGCGTGGAGGGCGCCGAGCGGGATGCGGAGCGATCCGCCGTCGTGCCAGTCCGCGCGGACGCCGTCGGCGCCCACCAGCGCGACGCCCGGAGCAGGCACGATCTCGACAAACGAGTCGCTCGCGAGCGTGGCGTTCAGGAGCGCGAGCTCGCTCTTGAGGATGCTCGCCATCTCGCGCGGCTCGCCGAGGTGATAGAGCCGCCCGCTCGACCGCACCGCGAGCGCGTTGAGCGTCCGCTCGTCGTAGTCGTTGCCGACGCCGAGCGACGTGACCTGCGCGCGGAAGCGGAGGCCGCGCTCGGCGATGGCGCCGAGCGTCTCGGGCGACGAGGGGCCGACGTTCGCGATGCCGTCGGAGATGACGACGATGCGGCGCAGGCTGTGCGTCGCGGGCGCCGCCGCGACCTGGCTCTCGGCGAGCGTGAGGCCGTCGAACATGTTCGTCGAACCGCTCACGCCGAGCGCGGCGATGGCGCGGAGGAGCCGCGCGCGCGACTCCGCGGTGAGCCGCGTCGGCGGGACGACGGTGCGCGCGGTGTCCGAGAAGGTGTCGAGCGCGACGATGTCGCCGTCCGCGAGGTTGTTCACGAGCATCGCCGCGGCGCTGCGCGCGTTCTCGATCTTGGCGCCGGCCATCGAGCCGGACGTGTCGACCACGAGCGCGAGCTCCATCGGCGGCCTGACCTCGGGGCGGACGTCGGGGACGTCGACCCACACGCCGAGGAACGTCTCGCGCGTGCTCGACATCAGCATGTCGCCCTCCGCCGCCGCGCCGATCCACGTCCCGTCGCGGGACGCGCGCCGCCCGTCGGCGGGTTCGGCGACCGCGACCTCCGCCGCGCCGCCCGGCGAGGCCGCGCCGGCGGTCGTGGCCGCCGGCGCCTTCGCGCTCGACCTTGCGCTGCCCGCGCTGCCGCACGCGGTGCCCGCGAGCGCCATCACCAGCCCGAACCCGACGATCGTCGCTTTGCGCATGAACGTGTCCCTCTCGCCCGGCCGGCGGGCGTCCCGGAGCCTTCGAAACGTGGTGAAGTTCGCCGCCCCGCGGGAGCGCTGGACGCGCCGCGGCGGAACGCGAGACGGCTCTGCCGTGCCGACCCGGCGTAGACGCGGCCGGCGCGAAAAGGATCTACGGCTCGTCGGCTTTCGGCTCGCAGCGGGCCTCAGGCGGCCTAAGATCCCAGGGCGCCGATGCTCAAGAAGGCCGCGTCCTTCCTCGTCCTTGTCCTGGTGCTGGCCGGTGTGGCCTCCGGCGTCTGGTGGTGGCGCTCGCGCAACGCCGTGCCGGACGTCACGTACCGGACCGCGCCGATCGAGAAGCGCAAGATCGTCGCGCGCGTGACCGCGAGCGGGACGCTGGAGGCGACGGTCACGGTGCAGATCGGCGCGCAGGTGAGCGGTCGTGTCGCGAAGCTCTCCGCGGACTACAACTCCGCGGTGAAGAAGGGGCAGGTGATCGCCAAGATCGATCCGCAGCTCTTCATCGCGGCGGTCGAGCGGGAGCGGGCGAACTTCGCGGCCGCCAAGGCCGGCGTCGTCCGCGCCGAGGCCCAGCAACGCGACGCCGATCTCGTGCTCAAGCGCGCGACCTCGCTGACCGAGCAGGGGCTCGCTTCCGCGGCGGAGCTCCAGACCGCGCAGACGAACGTAGCGGTCGCGGTCGCGCAGACCGAGGTCGCGAAGGCGACGCTGCAGCAGGCGAGCGCCGCGCTGAACCAGGCGCAGGTGAACCTCTCGTACACCGACATCATCTCGCCGATCGACGGCGTGGTGCTCTCGCGCAGCGTCGACGTCGGTCAGACCGTGGCCTCGTCGCTCCAGGCGCCCGTGCTCTTCACGATCGCCGAGGACCTCCGGAAGATGCAGGTCCACACGAGCGTCGCCGAGGGCGACGTCGGCCGCCTCCAGCCTGGGATGGAGACGTGGTTCACGGTCGACGCGTTCCCCGGGCAGCGCTTCAAGGGCACGATCGCGCAGATCCGGAACGCCGCGCAGACCGTGCAGAACGTCGTCACCTACGACGCGGTGATCGACGTCGACAACGAGGACCTCCGGCTGCGCCCCGGGATGACCGCGACGACGACGATCGTGTTCGCAGAGAGGAGCGACGTGCTCGCCATCCCGAACGCGGCGATGCGCTTCAAGCCGCCGGCGGAGATCGCCTCGGCCATCGCGTCGAGCCGCGCCGCGAGCCCCGCCGCCTCGCTGTCGGTCACCGCCGCGGACGGCGCGCCGCTCGCCGGATCGTCTCCCCGTCCTGCCGGCGTCGGTCCGGGCGCGCGCCCTGCCGGGAGTGGTCCGGGGGTGGGGCCTGCCGGGCGTGATCCGGGGGAGCGTCCCGCCGCGGGAGCCCCGGGGGAGCGTCCCGCCGCGGGAGCCCCGGCCGAGCGTCCTGCCGGAGGTGGTCCGGGCGCGCGTCCTGCCGGGGGAGCCCCGGGGGAGCGTCCCGCCGCGGGCGCCCCGGGGGAGCGTCCCGCCGCGGGAGCCCCGGCCGAGCGTCCGTCGCGCGCGCCGAGCGGCGCGCCGAGCGAGCCGTCGTCGCGGACCGTCTTCGTCCTCCGCGGCGGCCGGCCGGAGTCGGTCGACGTGAAGACGGGCCTCTCGGACGGGACGCTCACCGAGGTCGTCTCGGGTGATCTCGCGGAGGGCGACCTCGTCATCCTCGAAGCGAACGTCGCCGGTCGGCCGGCGAGCGCGGGCGGCCCGCCGCCGCGCATGGGACGCATGTTCTAGGGGAACGCGTGGTCGACGAGCCCCTCATCCGCGTCGCGGACGTCGAGAAGGTCTACAAGACCGGCGACGTCGAGGTGCGCGCGCTGCGCGGCGTCTCGCTCGACGTGCGCCCCGGCGAGTTCGTCGCGATCATGGGCTCGTCCGGCTCGGGCAAGTCCACGCTGATGAACCTGCTCGGGTGCCTCGATCGCCCGACGTCGGGCTCGTACCGCCTCGCGGGGCGCGAGGTCGCGCAGATGAACAAGAACGAGCTCGCCGAGGTGCGGAGCGAGATCCTCGGCTTCGTCTTCCAGAGCTTCAACCTCCTCGCGCGGACGAGCGCGCTCGAGAACGTCGAGCTGCCGCTGGTCTACCGCGGCGTGGGCGGAGCGGAGCGGCACCGCCGCGCGCGGAGCGCCCTCGAGCGCGTCGGCCTCGGGGCCCGCCTCGACCACACGCCGGCGCAGCTCTCCGGCGGGCAGCAGCAGCGCGTGGCGATCGCGCGCGCCCTCGTGGGCGATCCGAAGGTCATCCTCGCCGACGAGCCGACGGGCAACCTCGACTCGCAGACGAGCGTCGACGTGATGGCGCTCTTCCAGGAGCTCGGCCAGGCCGGCATCACCATCGTCCTCGTCACGCACGAGCCCGACATCGCGGAGTGCGCCTCGCGCGTCGTCGTCGTGAAGGACGGGCTCATCGTCACCGACCGCGCGCAGACGCCGCGTCCGGCGCGGTCCGAGGGGAGGGACGGCTGAACCCGCTCGTCACCATCCTCGTCGCGTTCCGGGCCGTGCTCCGGAACAAGATGCGCTCGTTCCTCACGACGCTCGGCATCATCATCGGCGTCGCCGCGGTCATCGCGATGATGGCGATCGGCGCCGGCGCGAAGGCGCAGGTCGAGCAGGCGTTCTCCGCGATGGGCACGAACCTCCTCATCGTCATGCCGGGGTCGACGACCGCGGGCGGATCGTTCGGCGGCTTCGGGAGCATGCCGACGCTCACGTGGGACGACCTCGCCGCGATCCGCGCGGAGGTGCCGGCGGTGAGGGCAGCGGCCCCGCAGCTCCGCTCGAACCAGTCGATCGTGAGCGACGAGCTCAACTGGACCACGTCGATCACCGGGACCTCGCCCGACTACTTCGAGATCCGGAGCTGGCCGGTCGCCGTCGGCGAGCCGTTCACCCAGGCCGACGTCGACGCGGGCGCGAAGGTCGTGGTCCTCGGCCAGACGGTGGTCGAGCGCCTCTTCGGAGCCTCGGCGAACCCCGTGGGCCAGACCGTGCGCATCGGCCAGTCGCCGTTCGGCGTCGTCGGCGTCCTCGAGAAGAAGGGCCAGTCGCCGTCGGGGCAGGACTACGACGACGCCGCCTTCATCCCGATGACGACCTTCGCCCAGCGCATCCAGGGCGGCCTCGGCAAGTTCCTCACCGGGACGATCTTCGTCCAGGCGACCGGCTCGGACACCACGCAGCGCGCGATGCGCGACGTCCAGGCGCTCCTCCGCGATCGTCACCACATCCTGCCGGGCGGCGAGGACGACTTCTCGATCCGCAACCTCTCCGAGGTCGCGAGCGCTCAGCAACAAGGGACCGAGACGATGACGACGCTCCTCGCGAGCGTCGCCGCGGTCTCTCTCCTGGTCGGCGGGATCGGGATCATGAACATCATGCTCGTCAGCGTGACCGAGCGGACGCGTGAGATCGGGCTCCGGATGGCCATCGGGGCGAAGCCGCGGAGCATCCTCCTGCAGTTCCTGGTCGAGGCCCTCGTCCTCTCGCTGACCGGCGGGCTCATCGGCGTCGCGCTCGGAGTGGGGACGGCGTCGTGGCTCGCGGGGAAGTTCCGCTGGCCGATGCAGATCCAGGTCGACGTGATCGCCATCTCCGTCGTCTTCAGCGCGCTCGTCGGCGTCGTGTTCGGGATCTACCCGGCGCGGAAGGCTTCGCAGCTCGATCCGATCGACGCGTTGCGATACGAATGACCGCCCTCGTCGTCCGACGAGCCCTACGCGAGACCGAACGAGACGCCACCATGCCCACGCGCGCCGTGAAGAAGTCCGAGCCGTTCGACGCCGAGTACTACGATCGCTACTACGGGAGCGCGCGGACGCGCGTCCACTCCGCCGAGGAGGTCGGGAGGCTGTGCTCCGCCGTGGTCTCGTTCGTCGAGTGGTGGCAGCACCCGCTCACGACCGTGCTCGACGTCGGCGCCGGCGTGGGCCTCTGGCGTCAGTGGTTCGCCAAGCGGCGGCCGAGCGTCAGGTACCGCTCGACGGAGTACAGCGCTCACGCGTGCCGCGAGTACGGCCACGAGCAGCGCGACATCACGAAGTGGCGCGCGAAGGAGCGGTTCGACCTCGTGATTTGCCAGGGCGTCCTGCCGTACGTCGACGACGTCGGCGCGGCGAAGGCGATCGACAACCTCGCGGCGATGACCGCGGGTTTCCTCTACCTCGAGGCGATCACCAAGCGTGATCTCCGCGAGGTCTGCGACGAGGGCCGCACCGACGTGAAGGTCTTCGAGCGCACCGGGGCGTGGTACCGCGCGCGCCTCTCGAAGCACTACGTCGAGGTCGGCTGCGGGATCTGGTGCAAGAAGGACGCGGGCGTCCTCTTCTACGAGCTCGAGGCGCGCTGACGTCCGCCCGCGCGGCGCTCACGCCTCGAGGAGAAAGTCGGCGATCGGCGCGAACACGCGCGGCTGCGCGCCCTTGCAGAGGAAGAGGTCGGCGTGGCCGATCGGCATGTCGGCGTCGCCGACGAAGAGGATCTCCTTGTGGGCCGAGCCGATCGCGTCGAACGTGTGCCGCGCCGTGGCCGGCAAGACGATGCCGTCGTCGTTGGCGACGACGCAGAGGAACGGGTGCGTGAGGTCGGGGAGGCGGGCCGACACGTTCACGCCGCGGACGACGAGGTCGCCCCGGCGGATCCACTCGGCGATCTCGCGGTTGATGATCGGGTGGGGGTCCTCCACGGTCTGCACCATCCGCGCGACCTGCGAGAGATCCGTCGAGCGCTCGTTCAAGTAGATCGAGAGCAGCGATGGCGCGACCTTCGAGACGAGCGGCAGCGCCAGGCGCGCGACGCGGCGCGTGTTCTTCATCCGCATCAGTCCGGCGAGGCGCCGCGAGCCGAAGGCGAGGCGGACGAGGGGGTGCGCCTCGCGCCAGGTGACGAGCCCGGCCATCGAGACGAGCGCGTGGACCGGCGCGCCGGGCGCGATCGCGACGTGGGCGAACGCCAGCGCGGCGCCGAGGCTGCAGCCCACGAGGTCGATCTTGGCTGCGCCGGTCGACGTGTGCGCGAGCACGTGCGCGATCGCCGCGCCGACGTCCTCGACCGCGAGATCGCCGAGGCCGTAGCGGTGGTTGCCTCGGGCGCGGATCGAGCGGCCCTGTCCGCGGAGGTCGACCGTCCAGGTCTCGAGCCCGCGCGCGGCCAGGCACTCGACCATCGACGGGCCGGTCGGATGGAAGCTGAAGATGAACGAGTTCATCCCGTAGCCGGGCACGATGAGGACGGGCCGCCCCTTCGGCGCGCGCGTCGGGCGGTGGCGCGTGAGGGCGAGGCGCCAGCCGGCGCGGTTGTCGACGAGGAAGCGATCGACGTTCATGGGCATGCGCTCGCGCGGCCCGGACAGATAGCACGCCGCGCGTCGCCCGGCGGCCGACGCGCGTTCGCGCCGCCGGTTCGTTCACTCGAGCAGGCAGAGCTTCAGGTAGCGCCCCTCCGGGAACGCCGGCAGCGTCGGGTGGTCGGCGGGCGGGCCGTGCTGCTCGAGCAGGCGCAGATCGCTACGGCCGAGCGCGGCGTCGTCGAGCGTGGCGGCGAAGTCCTCGGCGGTGACGTGGCTCGAGCAGGACGCGGCGACGAAGCTGCCGCCGTCGGCGAGCACCGCGACGCAGGCGCGGTGGAGCGCCCGGTAGGCCGCGATGCCCTTCGGCTTGGCCTTCTCGCTCGGCGCGAAGCTCGGCGGATCGCAGACGACGACGTCCCAGCGCTCGCCGCGCTTGGCGGCGGCGGCGAGCCACGCGAAGCAGTCGGCCGTGACGAACGCGTGCGCGCGTGGGTCGACGCCCGCGAGGCGGAAGCTCTCCTGCGCCGTCGCGTGCGCGGCCATCGCGACGTCCACGCTCGTGACCGCGCCGCCCGCGAGCGCCGCGCGGAGCGAGAACCCGCCGGTGTACGAGAACAGGTTCAGCACGCGGACGGGGCCGCCGCGCGCCGCGCGCCGCGCGACGAGGTCGCCGACGCGCCGCCGGTTCTCGCGCTGATCGAGGAACGCGCCCGTCTTCTGCCCGCGCGCCAGGTCGACGACGAAGGGGACGCCGTGCTCTTTCACCTCGACCTTCTCGCGTGCCGGGCCGAAGACCGGGCGGATCTCGGGCGCCTCGCCGCGCCGGCCGGTGCGCTCGAGGAGCGTCGCGATCCCGACGTCGCGGAGCGGCGCCTCGACGTCGCGGAGGAGGTCCGCGGAGACCGCGCGGGCGGCGTCGCCGTCGATGCGGAGAACTGCGACGTCCCCGTAGCGATCCACTACGAACGCGGGTACACGGTCGCCCTCTCCGTTGACGAGACGGTAGGCGGTGGTGGCGCCGTCCGCGAAGAGGCGCCGGCGGATCTCGATGGCGCGCTCGAGGCGCGCGCGAAACATCGCGGCGTCGAGGCGCGCGCGTGGATCGAGCGACCAGACGCGCACCGCGATCGGCGAGACCGGATCCCAAACGCCGCACCCCAAGGGCTGGCCGCCCTCGTCGACGATGCTTACGATCGACCCCTCGTCGGGGCGGGCGGCGCGCTCGCGGCCCGGCTCGCTCCGAGACGCAGAATGTTGGACCACCGCGGAGCGGAAGATCCACGGGTGTCCCCGACGGATCGACTCGACGCCGCGACGGGAGATGCTGACCGTGGCCATCCCGTCCTTCGGAGCCCCTCTCGTTCCTCTCTCTCGCTCCTCTGCTCTCGACGGTATGTCACGCGTGTCTCGCCTCGCGCCTCCGCCCTTGTCGGAGGGGCGTTCTCCCGGAACACCGGGTCGTTTCGAGCCGTTGTTCCGATCACCTCGGCGTGTATTCACAGGTAGGCTTCTTTCGGACGGGGCGCGGCTCAAGGTGGCGCAACGTAGGACCCATTTACGATCGGGCGGTCGTGCGTGCGTTGACGGTGACCGTGTGTGCACGTTCCAATACGTCAACTTCGCTCGAAGAGCACGGGGCGCCGCGGAAGCGGCGGTCGTGCACGATGCTTGCAGATGATCGCGCCGCCACGTCGGGCCCGCCCCGACTCCCACCCCGGTTCGACGAGGATAGATGAGAAAGGGACGTTCAAGCAGACGGGGTAGGGTTTCGCGGCCGCTCATGGGCGTAAAGCCGCCGCCGTCGTCGGCGGAGGCGCTCTCCACGGACGTCGGTTCCACCCAGGCGCCGCGCGTCGTGCTCGGGGTCTCGCCGTCCGATCCGCCGCCGGTCGACACGAGCGGCGACTCGATGAGCCCGCCTGCGGTGCAGACGAAGGGTGCTGCCGACGGGAGCACGCCGCGGGGGGTGGACCCGCTCGACGCGCTCGAGCGGCTCGAGAGGGCCGAAGCGCCGGCGCCGCCCGCGGCCGCGGCAGCGCCCGCGCCCGCGGCGACGGAAGCGCCGACGTCGACGGAAGCGCCCGCCGCCGAGCCAGCGCCTGCGGCCGAGGCAGCGCCCGCGCGTGAGGACGCCGAGGGAGCGGTCGGGACCGGCGACCGTCCGGCGTCGCTCGACGCGACGCGCGCGTTCGGGACCGGGCAGATCGAAGCGACGCCCGCGGACGCGGAGGGCCCGGCGCCCCGCGATCTCGCGTCGACCCTCGCGTTCGGCTCCGGCGCGGGGACCGAGCCCGACGCGGAGCCGACGAACACGAAGCGAAGCTTCTCCTCGACCCTGGCGATGGGCTCGATGGCGGGCGACCCCGCGTCGCGCGAGCCGACGGCGAAGGCGAGCGACGCGGCGCCGACCTCCCACCAGGCGGTCGCGCCGGCGCCGGCCGCCGCCGCGCCCGTGAAGATCGACGACACGCCGCTGCCGAGCCCGAAGCCCGTCGTCGAGGTGTCCTCGACGCCCAGCGTCGCACCGTCGAGCGGAAAGGCCGGCGGCAAGAAGAACAAGAAAAAGCGCGCGGCGGAGGCGGCGCGCGCGGAGGCGGCGCGCTCGGAGGTGACCGAGCCCGACGAGATCAGCGTCCCGCCGATCGGCGACATCGGCGTCGACGAGCAGTTCTTCTCCGAGGGCGACGTCTCGCGGCACCTCGCGCCGGAGGCGCTCGAGGGTGACGCGCTCACCGTGGTCGACAAGGCGAAGCGCAAGTCCGAGCCGCACGTGGTCGAGCGCCGCGCGCGCTTCGCTCGCTACGTGAAGTGGGCGGTCGCGGGAGCGGCGGTCGTCTGCGTCGCGGCGATCGCGCGGACGTCGCTGTCGACGAAGGAGCCGGCGTCGCTCGGCTCCACGCCGGCGACCGAGGCGGCGCCGGCCCTGCCCAAGGCGGCGACGCCCGCGGCCGCGCCCGTCGGCGCGGCGAACCCCACGTCGACGGCCACCGTCACGGCGGGCGAGCCTGCGCCGGGCGAGCCGGCGAGCGACACGACGTCGGAAGTGACCGCGCCGGCGAACGCCGCCGAGCCCGTCGCGACCGCCGCGCCGGCGAGCGCGGAGCCGGTCGCGGCCAACTCCGCCGAGCCTGCTGCCGCAGCGGCAGCGCAGCCGGCCCCGCCGCCCGCGTCGGGAGCGGGCGCCGCGACCGCGGCAGGAGAGGCTGCGCAGCCGATCACCGGCGACGCGAGAGAGGAGAAGGCGAAGGCGCGAGGCTTCCTCGAGAAGAGAAAGCTCGCAGACGCGATCGAAGCGGGCGAACGATCGGTGAAGCTCGACGCGACCGACGCGGAGGCATGGCTGATCCTCGGCGCGGCGTACCAGGAGAAGGGGAACATCGCCGAGGCACGCCGCGCCTACGCGTCGTGCGTCAAGGAAGGGAAGACCGGCCCGCGCACCGAGTGCGCGAAGATGCTTCGCTGATCGGCCGCGCCGGCGGGCGCCCGAGCGAGCGCGTGCACACAACTGCGGGCAAAACGGAGCGTCGCGCCGAAACGCGCCGGCGCTCCGTTGACACGACCCGAAGCGGGGGGTAGAGCACGCGCTGAAAGGCCCACGAAAACAGGGCTTTTGTTCAGGAGGCGCGCGCTCGTGTTCAAGAAGGTTTGCCTCTTTTCCGGTAACGCGAACCCCGAGCTCGCCGCCCAGATCGCGAGCTACCTCGAGACGCCTCTCAGCAAGGTGAAGGTCCAGCGCTTCAGCGATGGCGAGACCTTCTGCGAGATCAACGAGAACGTCCGCGGCGTGGACGCGTTCATCATCCAGCCGACGTCGAGCCCCGTGAACGATCACGTGATGGAGCTCCTCATCATGGCGGACACGCTCCGGCGCGCCTCCGCGACCACGATCACGGCCGTCATCCCGTACTACGGCTACGCGCGCCAGGACCGGAAGGTCGCGCCGCGCACGCCGATCACGTCGAAGCTCGTCGCCGACCTCATCCAGGCCGCCGGCGTCACGCGCGTCGTCTCCGTCGATCTCCACGCGGGGCAGATCCAGGGGTTCTTCAACATCCCGTTCGATCACCTCTACGCGCTGCCGATCATGATGGAGGACTACCTCAAGAAGAACTTCGACTCGTCGGCCGTGTTCGTCTCCCCGGACGCCGGCGGCGTCGAGCGCGCGCGCGCCTACTCGAAGCGCCTGAACGCGAGCCTCGCGATCATCGACAAGCGCCGCGAGCGCGCGAACGTCTCCGAGGTGATGCACCTCATCGGCGACGTCAAAGGCAAGGACTGCATCATCGTCGACGACATGATCGACACCGCCGGTACGCTGACGGGCGCGGCGCGCGCGCTCATCGACCACGGCGCGAGGCGCGTCGTCGCCTGCGCGACGCACGGCGTCCTCTCGGGTCCGGCCATCCAGCGCATCGTCGACTCTCCGCTCGACGAGGTCGTCGTGAGCGACACGATCCCGCTCAGCGAAGCTGCCAAGACCTGCACGAAGATCAAGCAGATCAGCATGGCCCGGCTGCTCGGCGAGGCCATCAAGCGGATCCACAGCTCCGACTCCGTCAGCTCGCTCTTCGCCTGACCCGTCCTCGCGACCTCGCCGCGCGGAGAGCCCGCGCGGTGGGCTCGCCCCGTCGCGCGCGCGACGCTCGAGGCGAGCTCCCACGACGCTCACGCGCGTGACGTGAGCGCGCGGCTCAGGGCCAGGCGCAGGTGAACGCGCCCTGCTCGAGATCGCACGGCGCGCACTCGCCAGCGGTGTTGCACGCGTTGCACGCGGCCTCCGCGCTCGTCACCTGACAGACCCACGCCCCCGAGGTGTCGCCGCACTTCGACGTCACGAACCAGGACGCGCTCTTCGTCCACGCGAGGTGGCAGAGGCCCGCGTCGCCGGAGGCCGCGTCGCCGCGCCACGCCGCGAAAGAGGGGAGGCTCGCGCCCGTACCGCCGCCGGTCGGCGCGTCGGGCACGAACACGTTCACGTTCACGTCCGTGCGAACGCCGTCGACGCTCGCCGCGCGTTCACCGCTCTTGCCGTTCTGCTCCGCGGCGATGTCGACGTCGCCGGTCAGGTTCTTCGGGACGCGCGCGACCTCGCCGAAGTCGGCGGGCGTGATCGCCCCCGGCGTCGTGGCGCTCGACTTCACCGCGGCGAGGGTCCGGCCGAGGTTGTCGCCGAGGCGGCGGTAGCGCTCGGCGAGCGTCACGGTCGACGTCTCGTCCGGAGTCGCGGGGTCGTCGCTGCATCCCGCCGCGCCGAGCGCGGAGGCGCCGACGAGCGCGCCGAGCGCGAAACGGTGGCAGGCCAGACGGGCGGCGTACGAAAATCCTCGGCGGTGGCCGAGCAGGCGAGTCGTCATGAAGGGACCTCTCGAAGCGAAGGGAATCGCTCTTACTTACCCGGACCGTGCGAGGGCGCAAGATCCGCTACCGTCGGCGGCGGCTCTCTGCTAAGCATCCGCCCCCCGAACTCCCGAGCGTCATTCGTCCCGGGAGCGGCAAGTCTTTCTAGGAGCCCGCCATGTCCGCCGCCATGCACACCGTCGCCGCCAACCCCAGGACCGAGACCGGAAAGGGCGCCGCGCGCCGGCTCCGCAACTCGGGGCAGATCCCCGCGGTCGCGTACGGCAAGGGCCTCCCCGCGACGACCCTCGCGGTCTCCCCGAAGGACGTCGTCACCGTCCTGAAGAGCGAGCGCGGCCAGAACACCGTGCTCCAGGTGAAGGTCGAGGGTGGCAAGGAGCTCCTCGCCATGATCAAGCACTACACTTACCACCCGGTCTCGCGCTCGCTCGAGCACGTCGACTTCGTGGAGGTGCAGCTCGATCAGCCGGTCGACGTCGACGTGCCGCTCGTCGCGCACGGCAAGGCCGCGGGCGTCACCGCCGGCGGTCTCCTGCGCCAGGTCTTCCGCACCGTCCCGGTGCGCTGCCTGCCGGACCGCATCCCGCTGAAGGTCGAGACGGACGTGACCCACCTCGAGCTCGGCTACGCCATCGCGACGAAGGACCTGAAGCTCCCCGAGGGCGTCGAGGTCCGCCTGCCCGCCGAGCAGACGCTCGTGGCGGTCGTCGCGCCGGAGAAGGATCGCACCGAGGAGGCCGCGGCCACCCCGGGCGCGGCTCCGGCAGCGGCGGCGGCGGCGGGCAAGGCCCCGGCCGCTGCCGACAAGAAGGACGCCGGCAAGGACGCGAAGAAGAAGTAGCGCGTCGCTCGCCGTACGCCGCGCGCGCGGTCGTCCTCCGCCTGTCGATCGAGGCGGCCCGAGGCGCCGCGCGCGTGACGCTTTCAGCATCGAACGCGCGAGGAGTCGTCGTCCGTGTACCTCGTCGTCGGGCTCGGGAACCCGGGCAAGAAGTACGCGAAGAACCGGCACAACGTCGGCTTCATGGTCGTCGAGCGCCTCGCGAGCTCGCACGGGCTCCCGGACTTCAAGGAGAAGTTCAGCGCCGTGTGGACGAAGGGCGAGCTCGCGGCCGGCGGCGCCCGCCACGCCGTCGCGCTGCTCGCGCCGCAGACGTTCATGAACCTGTCCGGCGACAGCGTCCAGCCCGCGGCGGCGTTCCTCAAGGTCGATCCCGGCCACGTGATCGTCGTCCACGACGAGCTCGATCTCTCGTGGCAGGACGTCCGGCTGAAGCTGGGCGGCGGCCACGCGGGACACAACGGCCTCCGCAGCATCATCCAGCGGCTCGGCTCGCCCGAGTTCGTCCGCGTTCGCGTCGGCGTCGGCCGCCCGCCGCCGGGCTTCAAGGGCGACGTCGCCGACTACGTCCTCTCCGACTTCGACACGATGGAGCGCGCCGAGCTGCCGGACGTCGTCGACCGCGCCGCCGCGGCGGTCGAGCGGGTCGTCGCCGACGGGATCGCCCCGGCGATGAACGCGCTGAACACCAAGAAGTAGCGCCGAGCTCCGTCCGTCCGGCCCTTCGGCGCCGTCGAGTCTCGGCTGGACGTCGCCGCGCTCGACTGCTAGAAAGCGCGCCCCCAGCTCGAACCCTCTCACCGAGGGGGAGGGTCCGGGGGGCCGGGTTTCCCGGCTTCATCCTTGCTCGCGGGTCCTCTCGCGGGCTCCTTCGCCTCTCCCGAGAGGCGGAGCGATCCACAGGGAGTCACGAAATGCCTGAAGCACAGATCCTGAAGTCGAAAGAGTACGAGACGATCTACATCCTGCGCTCCGACGTCGACGCCGACACGGCCGACAAGGTGCAGGGCCGCGTGGCCGAGGTCGTCGGCCGCGACAACGGCAAGCTCGTCAAGGTCGAGTCCTGGGGCCGCCGTAAGCTGGCGTACCCGGTCGGCAAGCAGAAGAAGGGCGTCTACATCTACGTCAAGTACGTGGGGCGCGGCGGGCTCGTCCAGGAGCTCGAGCGCAACCTGAAGCTCCAGGACACCGTCCTGAAGTTCCAGACCGTGCTGACGAACGAGGAAGTCGACGTCCAGGCCGTCACGGTCGATCCGGAAGAGGTCAAGTTCCAGCGCCTCGAGCTCCCGGCCGAGGAAGAGGAGAAGGAGTCGCGCGAGAAGGCGCTCGGTCTCGTCGACTTCGGCGACGGCCCGCGCAGCATGCGCGGCGACCGCACCGAGGACGACTACGCCGACGCCGGAGAGGGCGCGGACACGGCCACCGCTTCGGCGGCCCCCCCGGCCGCCGCCGCCCCCGCCCCCGCGGGCGACGCCGCTGCCGCCCCCGCGAAGGAAGGCGGCGACGAGGAGGCCTGAGCGGCCCCGTCCCGTCTCTTCTCCCCGCGTCACCCGCGGGCAACAAGACTTCATCTAGGAGATTCGACTCATGGCAATGATGGATGACGACAAGGATTTCGGCCGCACGCCGGACCTCAACGCCGACGCTCCGGGCCGCCGCCGCGGTGGCAAGAAGCGCGTTTGCAAGTTCTGCGCGGATAAGGCCGCGGTCATCGACTACAAGGACCCGCAGGCGCTCAAGTACTTCGTGTCGGAGCGCGGCAAGGTCGTCCCGCGCCGCATCAGCGGCAACTGCGCCCTCCACCAGCGCAAGGTCACGCTCGCGGTCAAGCGCGCGCGCAACATCGCGCTCCTGCCCTTCACCGTCACGAGCTGAAGGAGGCTGTCATGGCAACCACGCTTCAAGTGATCCTCCAGAGCGACGTGCCGAACCTCGGCGCGTCCGGTGAGCTCGTGAAGGTCCGTCCGGGCTTCGCGCGCAACTTCCTCCTCCCGCGCAAGCTGGCCGTCCCCGCGACGTCCGCGCAGGTGAACCGCCTCAACCACGAGAAGGCGGTCGCCGTGGCTCGCGCGGAGAAGAACAAGAAGGAGGCGCAGGCCCTCGCCGAGAAGATCGGCGCCCTCAAGATCACGCTCGCGCGCACCGTGGGCGAGGACGACAAGCTCTTCGGCTCGGTCACCACCAAGGAGATCGAGAGCGAAGTGAAGAAGGCCGGCCTCGCGATCGACCGCAAGAAGATGCACCTCGCGGAGCCGCTCAAGGCCCTCGGCACCTTCGAGATCCCGGTCAAGCTGATGACCGACGTGACGGCGACCCTCAAGGTCGAAGTCGTCAAGAAGTAGGGCGCCTCGCGGCGTGTTCGGCGGCGCGTGGTCCTCGGATCACGCGCCGCTCGTCATTTGACGCGCGGCGGTCCGTGCGTCGCGACGTTCTGTCGATGCGAGCGCGCGCGATGTGAAGTACCCTCCGGGCGAAGTGCTCGCTCCGTGAAGTACTCGCCACGCGAAGTACTCGCTCGGTGAAGCGCTCGCGATGTGAAGTTCGCGCCGTGTGAAGTACGCTCCTTCGGGAGCCGCGCCTCGATCGAAAGCGGTCGGGGCGCTCGCGGTTTCGGAGGTCTGGTCGGTGGAGAAGCAGAGGTGGGAAAAGCGTGCGAAGGAGCCCGAGAACCCGCCGACGATCGAGGGGCGCGTCCCGCCGCACGACCTCGACGCCGAGGCGGCGGTGCTCTCCGCCGCGATGCTCGATCCGTCCGCGATGGACAAGGTGGTCGAGCTCAAGCCGGAGCACTTCTACTCCGAGGCGCACCGGCGGATCTTCGAGGCGTGCCTCGAGCTTCGTTCGAGCGGCTCGCCGGTCGACGTCGTCCAGGTCGGTAGCTTCCTCAAGGACCGGCAGCGCCTCGCGCAGGTCGGCGGCATGCCGTACCTCGGGCAGATCCTCGACGCGGCGCCGGTCGTCGCGAACGTCGGCGCCTACGGGCGGGTGATCCACGAGAAATTCCGCATCCGGCAGCTGATCCTCGCGTGCCAGCGCGTCTCCGCGCAGGGTTACGGCGACTACGGCGAGCCGCAGGCCTTCATCGACGGCGCCGAGCAGGCCATCTACAACATCGCGCGAACGTCGTCGAAGCAGAGCGTCGAGAAGCTGATCGACGTGATGAAGAAGTCGTTCGCCAAGCTGAACGACGCCGTCAACCGCGGCGACCGCATCACCGGCGTGTCGACCGGGTTCGATCGCTACGACCGCCAGACCGCGGGGCTGCACGAGGGCGACCTCACGATCGTCGCGGCGCGCCCCGGCATGGGCAAGACCAGCTTCGTCCTGAACCTCGCGGCGAACATCGCGAAGCCGAAGCACAACGAGCTCGCGAACGATCCGAGCCAGCGCTGGGACGAGCCGGGCGTCGGCTGCGCCGTCTTCTCCCTCGAAATGCCGCGCGAACAGCTCGCCAACCGTCTCGTGTGCTCGGAGGCGCGCGTCGACGTGAGCAAGATGCGCACGGGGCACTTGAACCCGACCGACTGGAACAAGCTCACGATGGCCGCGAGCGTGCTCGGCGGCCTGCCGATCTGGATCGACGACTCGCCCGGGCTCTCGCTCCTCGAGCTCCGCGCGAAGGTGAGGCGCCTCCAGTCCGAGTACGATCAGCGCGACGACAGCGGGCGGAAGATCCGCAAGCTCGGGTGCGTGATCGTCGACTACCTCCAGCTGATGAAGGGGCGCGACGGCGTGAGCTCGCGCGAGCAGGAGATCAGCGAGATCTCGCGAGGGCTCAAGGCCCTCGCGAAGGAGCTCGAGCTGCCCGTGATCGCGCTCTCGCAGCTGAACCGCGCCGTCGAGACGCGCAGCGAGAAGTCGAAGCGCCCGATGATCAGCGATCTCCGTGAGTCCGGCGCGATCGAGCAGGACGCGGACAACATCGTGTTCATCTATCGCGACGACTATTACAACCAGGACTCCCCCGAGCAGAACGTCGCCGAGCTCATCGTGGCCAAGCAGCGAAACGGGCCGACGGGCACGGTGAAGGTCCGCTTCGACAAGCAGTGGACCCGCTTCGACAACCTCGCCGAGGGCGAGTACGAGGACGATCCGGGCGGCTGAGCTGACCGGGCCGTCGCGGGCCAAATGCGAGTGAAAACGTGCTAGAAGCGGTGCTTCGATGACTGCCCCGCCGGACGCGCTCTCCACGCTCGTCGATACGCGCCGCGTGCTCGTGACGGTGGGCGCGGGCGGCGTCGGGAAGACGACCACCGCCGCGGCGCTCAGCGTGGCGGCGGCGCGACGCGGCAAGCGAGTGCTCTGCCTCACGATCGATCCGGCGAAGCGCCTCGCCGAGAGCCTCGGCATCTCCGAGATGACCACCGAGGCGGTCACCGTCGACAACGGCCGCTTCGAGGCCGCGGGCGTCGAGATGAAGGGCAGCCTCACCGCGATGATGCTCGACACGAAGCGCACGTTCGACGAGCTCGTCGTCCGCTACTCGTCGTCGAAGGCGAAGGCCGACAAGCTCCTGTCGAACAAGCTCTATCAGTACGTCTCCACGTCGCTCGCGGGGACGCAGGAGTACATGGCGATGGAGAAGCTCGTCGCCGTGAAGGACGACCCCCGCTACGACCTCGTCGTCCTCGACACGCCGCCGACGGCCAACGCGCTCGACTTCCTCGACGCCCCGGAGCGGCTCATGGAGGCGCTCGACTCCGCGACCATGAAATGGTTCGTCGAGGCGTTCCAGAACAGCGGGAAGTTCTCGCTGAACCTCATCGCGAAGAGCGCCGCCGCGGTCCTCAAGGGCATCGGCAAGATCACGGGCGGCGGCTTCCTCGAGGCGATGGCCGAGTTCATCTCGGAGCTCAACGACCTCTTCGGCGGGTTCAAGGAGCGCGCCTCGCGCGTCCAGCAGACGCTGCGAGGGGGCGACGTCGCGTTCGTGCTCGTCACGAGCCCCGCGCCTCCGGCGATCAAGGAGGTCCTCTACTTCGCCGAGCGCCTCGAGGAGGCGCGCATGCCGCGCGGAGCGCTCGTGGTGAACCGCTTCCACGTGTCGCCGCCGTTCGCCGACGGCGTGAGCGAGGCGGACGCCGCCGCGGGGATCGCGGCGCGGGGGTTGTCGCTCGAGGAGGACGCCCCGGCGCGCCTCGTCCAGGCGCACGGCGACGCCGTGCGGCTCGCGTCGCTCGACGCGGCGAACGTGCGCGCGCTCGCGACGACGGCCGGAGGGATGCCGACGGTGCGGATCGCCGAGCTCGAGACCGACGTGCACGACATCGCGCTCCTGGCGCGGCTCTCCGACGTGCTCATGTCCGGCGGCGTCTGATCCGCCGGCCCGGTCGACCGGCCGCGCGAGGGGAGCCCGGTCGCTCGGCGGCGCGTCGGGCCAGCGAGGCGTCGCGCGTCGGGCTGCGGCGCGCGTCGGGCCAGCGAGCACGTCGCGGGTCGGGCCTGCGAGCGCGTCGCGAGGCGTCGCGCGCCGGGCTAGCGTCGCGCGCCGGGCCCAGCGAGCGCGTCGCGGGGCGCCGCGCGCCGCTCACGCGTCTTCGTCGGCGTCCTTCTTCTTACCGCGCCGCTTGTCGCGGTAGACCACGCGGAGCGGCACGCCGTCGAACCCGAAGTGCTTGCGGAGCTGGTTGACGACGAAGCGCTGGTACGAAAAGTGAACCGACTCGGGCGAGCTCGAGATGACCACGAAGAGCGGCGGCGAGGTCTCGGCCTGGGTGATGTAGTAGAGGCGAGGCGCGCGTCCGCCGCTGGTCGGGGGCGGCCGGGTCTGGAGCACCGTCTCGAAGAAGCGGTTCAGCTCGCCGGTGGGCACGCGCGTGTGGAATGCCTGGCTCACCCGCTCGATCGTGGAGAACAGGCTCGGCATACCGCGGCCGGTCTTCGCGCTCACGTGGACGACGGGGACGAACGGCGCGAACGAGATCTTGTCGCGCGCCGCTTCCTCGGACTTCGCGACCTCCGACTTCGAGAGCAGATCGATCTTGTTCAGCGCGATGATCATGCCGCGGCCGCGATCGTTGGCGAGGCCGAGGATCTTCGCGTCCTGCTCGGCGACGCCCTCCTTCGCGTCCGCGAGCAGGACGACGACGCTGGAGCGCTCCATGGCGGCGATCGCCGCGCCGACGCTCGCCGACTCGACGATGTCCGAGGCCTTGGTGACCTTGCCCTTGCGGCGGACGCCCGCGGTGTCGACGAAGATGTACTTCTTGCCGTCGCGCTCGACGAGCGCGTCGATCGCGTCGCGCGTCGTGCCGGGGCGCGAGTCGACGAGCATGCGATCCTCGCCGAGGATCCGGTTCGTCAGGCTCGATTTGCCGGCGTTCGGCTTGCCCGCGATCGTGATCCGCGGGACGCGCTCGTTCTTGTCGTCCGTCACGACGCGCTTTTCGGGCATCGCCGCGACGATCGCCGCCTCGAGCTCGCCGATGCCGCGCCCGTGGAGCGCGCTGATCGGGAAGACCTGCTCGACGCCGAGCCGGTAGACCTCGAACGCGTCCGCGTCGAGCTTCGGTGAGTCGGCCTTGTTCGCCGCGTAGATCACCGGCTTGTCGGACTTGCGCAGCAGCTTGACGGCGACGCGGTCGGCGCCGGTGAGCGGCACGGCGGCGTCGCTGACGAAGACCACGACGTCGGCCTCGGCGATCGCCGCCTTGACGTGGCGGGCGATGCCGGACTTCATCGGGTCGTCGCTGTCGGGGTCGAAGCCGCCGGTGTCGATGAGGACGTAGTCGCGGCCGAAGGCCGAGGTGTCGACGTAGTGGCGGTCGCGCGTCACGCCGGGCTCGTCGTGGACGATCGCGAGGCGGCGCCGGGCGAGGCGGTTGAAGAGCGTCGACTTGCCGACGTTCGGGCGGCCGACGACCGCGACGAGCGGGAGCCCGTGCGAGCCGGCGGGGAGGACGCGCGACGCGCGCGCGGGGTGGTGCTTGGTCATGGTTTGATCCGCTGCTCCGTCCGGGCCTTGCCCGCCCCCCGCTTCTTGGGCTTCGCGCCGTCGTCGCCATAGCCGAGATCGACGAGGCGGGCCGCGTCGTCGAACCAGCCGGGCGTCGTCTTCACGCGGACGTCGAGGTGGACCTTCTGCCCGATGAGCCGCTCGGCGCGCTCGCGCGCGGCCGTGCCGATCGCGGCGAGCATCTTGCCGCCCTGACCGATGATGATCCCCTTGTGCGACTCCTTCGCGACGTGGACGGAGATCGTGATGTGCGTGAGCTTCTTCCGCTCCTCGTAGGCGTCCACCGTCACCGCGACGCCGTGCGGGACCTCCTGGCGGGTCCGCATGAGGACCTGCTCCCGCACGAGCTCCGCGACGAAGAAGCGGACGGGGCGGTCGGACAGCTCGTCCTCGGGGTAGAGGTGCTCTCCCTCGGGCAAGAGCCCCTCGATCACGGCGAGGAGGCGCTTCGTGCCGTCGCGCTTCTTGGCGCTCAGGGGGACGACGGCGGCGAAGTCGCGGAGCGCCGAGTAGGTCGGCAGGACGTCGAGGAGCTTCGCCTTCTCGGCGACGCGGTCGATCTTGTTGAGCACCAAGACCACCGGCTTGTCCTCGGGCACGGCGTGGAGCGCCTCGGCGTCGGCGGGGCGGATCTCGGGCGTCGCGTCGGGGCCCACGTCGACGACGAAGAGGACCACGTCGGCGTCGGCCGCGGAGCCGGTCGCCAGATCGTTCATCCGCTGGCCGAGCCGGTTCTTCGGCGTGTGGACGCCGGGCGTGTCGAGGAAGACGAACTGCGTCCGGCCCTCGGTCAGGATCCCCGCGATGCGGTCGCGCGTCGTCTGGGGGTGGTGGCTGGTGATCGCGAGGCGCGTCCCGAGCAGCGCGTTGAGGAGCGTGCTCTTGCCGACGTTGGGACGACCTACGAGGGCGATCGTCCCGGAGCGCGGCCGTCCCTTGGTCGGTCGAGCTCTCGCGGGCGCCGTCGGGCTCCTCTGCTTTCCCTTGCTCGCGTTCGGGTTCGGGCTCGCGTCTGCCGCGCGCGCCTCGGCCGGCGCGGCGGCGCGCGGACGCGCGCCCTTGGGAGAGCGAGGACTCGACGGTGCGCCGGCGGCCATGGGACCGGCACGTTTACCACGCTTCGTGCCCACCGAAGAATGCGGTATGAGGAGGGCCCGCGCCTTTGCTGCAGAGCTGCCCTTTCCTTTCTCCGGATCTTGCCCATGGCCGAACCTGAAGCGCCCCCGAAGGATGATGCCGAGGACACGCCGCCCGCCGACGAGGCGCCGGCGGACGAGGAGACGCAGGGAGGCGAGGCGACGGGGGACCACCCGTCGGAGCGCGCTGCCGACGAAGCGACGAACGACCCGCCCGCCGCGAGCGCGCCGCCGGCCAGGAGCGAGCCGCGCGACGACGGTGACGACCGACACGGCCCGCCGTGGCTGCCGCTCGCGATCGCCGCGCTCTTGCCGGTCGTGTTCTTCTTCGTGCTCCCGCCGCTCACGAAGAGCGGCCTCTGGGACCCGTACGAGCTCAACGTCGCCGATCTCGCGCGTCGCATCGCCCTGAACCTCCACGGCGCGGCGAGCCTCGCGCTCGAGGGCGAGGACAACTCGCTCCCGCACCTCAACGATCTCGGGCGCCCGCAGCTGCCGTTCACGTCGATCGCGCTCGGCTTCCAGCGCTTCGGCCTCCACGAGTGGGCCGGCCGCGCGCCGCTCGCGCTCTGGGGCGTCATCGGCGTCCTCACGACGTACGGCTTCGTCTCGCGCCTCGTCGATCGTCGCGCCGGCGTCTTCTCGGCCGTCGCGCTCACCACGATGCCCCTCTACTTCGTGCACGCCCGCACGATGCTCGGCGACATCGTGATGATGGCCGCGCTCGCGATGTCGTTCGGCGGGCTCGCCGTCGGGGTGTTCGGCGCGAGGGAGGGGGACGCGCGCGACCGGCCGATCCGCGTGGCCTGGCTCGCGTTCGCCGCGCTCGGCCTCCTCGCCGGCTACTACACGCGCGGATCGCTCATCGGGGTGGGGGTCCCGGCGCTCGCGGTGGGCGCCGCCTACCTCGTCGCGATCACGAACGGGCAGCGCCTCGACGCGCTCGCGCACGCCGCGGGCGGCGTGGCGGTGCTCGTCGGCGTGTCGTTCGCGGTGCGCGGCGCGGTCGCGATCGGCGCGGCCAGCTTCGACGACATGACCGTGCCGATCGCCGGCGCCATGATGAAGCCGCCGTCGAAGTACCCGACGTTCGACTTCATGATCGGCCACCTCGCTCCGGCGCTCGCGCCGTGGAGCGCGTTCGTCCCGTTCGCGGTCGGCCGTATGTTCACGTCCCCGACGCGGGTTCGGTCCGAGGCCTTCGCCCGCGAGAGCCAGACGCGGCTCGTGCTGCTCCTCGGCGTGGCGGTCGCCTACGTGGCGCACGGGTGGATGGCGCCGCGCACCGACCTCGTCACGTTCTCCGCCCCGGCCGTGATGGCGGCGGTCTGCGGCGTCGCGCTCCGTGACTACGAGCGCGGCGCCCATCCCTCGGTGGCCGTCGGGGTCGGCACGATGGTGCTGCTCGGCCTGATGCACCACGAGCTCCACAAGATCCCGGAGAAGGCGTTCCACGCGTTTTCCATCGGGGCGGGGGCGACCTTCCCCGAGAGCTTCAAGGCCCACTCGATCGCCCTCTGGACGGTCGTCCTCGTCGGCTTCGCGGGCATCGCCTTCCTCACGTGGGTCGAGCGTGATCCCGAGCGCGAGCCCTTCGAGCCGAAGGGCTATCTCCGGGTGCTCCTCGCGCTCCGCGACGCGTGGGACGGCATGCTGGCGCTCGCGTACTTCGCGATGGTCGCCGGCGCGTCGCTCGCCGGGCTCGCCGTGTGGATCGGCACGCGCCAGCACGCCAAGTGGCTCCCGCAGCTCAGCTCGCAGATGCGCGACGCGATCCTCAACGCGTGGTGGGTCACGGCCTTCGCGCCGCTCGTGGCCATCTTCGCCGTCTACTTCTGGTGCGACGTCTGGGTGTGGGCGTTCGACCGCGCGCCCCGCGGCCGCCGCGCGGCGGGCGAGGTCGCGTCGAGTCTCAAGGCCGCCCTCGGGCGCGCAGCGACCCGCGGCTTCGAGCCGTTCGAGGAGCTCGCGCAGCGCCTGAAGGACGGGCGTCTCCGCGAGACCGTTCCGAAGCTCGTCCTCGGCAAGCTGGTCGTCGACCACGACAAGCTCGACGACGGCGTCGGCCCGGTCGCGCTCCTCGTCCTCGCCCCGCTGATGTACCTCCAGGTCCCGGTCATCGTCTTCCTCGCGCTCTGGCAGAAGGTCGGCCTCCGTCCGCTCGTCGCCGGTGCCCTCGCGATCCCGTCGGGGGTCGCGCTGTTCTTGCTCCTCGGCGTCGTCGGTGACCTCTTCCGAGGCAGTCGCGCGGCGTTCCTCGCGCTCTTCGGCGCGACGGTGTCGGCGGTCCTCTGCTTCTCGTATTACCCTGCGCTCGCGAACCAGCTCTCGCCGAAGGAGATCTTCGAGAGCTATCAGCGCACGCACAAGGGCTCGGAGCCCCTCGCGCTGTTCGGCGTCGGCGGGCGGACGGCGGCGTACTACGCCGGCGGCCAGCCCCACATCCTCAAGGACACGCAGAGCGCGTACGAGTGGCTGATGGGCGGCGATCCCGGCGGGCGCCGCTTCCTCGCGGTCCGCGCCGAGGAGCTCTCGCGCCTCAACCGGGCCTACCGCGAGCGAACGGCGAACGGCGACAACCTCCCGGTGCTCGACGCACGTTCGAGCCAGATCGTGCTCGTCGCGTCGTCGCTCCGCGACTCGGAGAAGAACCAGAACCCGCTCTCGCGCATCGTCCTCACGGCGCCGCCGACGCCGCAGCGCAAGCTCGAGGTCGTCCTCGACGACAGGCTCGAGGTGCTCGGCTACGACATCGTCGACTCCACCGGGAAGCTCGTCGATCGCGTCGCGCCCGGCAAGAAGTACCACATGAAGACGTACTTCAAGGTGCTCGCGCCGCTGCAGTCCGAGTGGGACATGTTCATCCACGTCGACGGCTTCCGCCGGCGCCACAACGGCGATCACAAGATCTGCGAGAACAAGTACCCGATGTCGCTCTGGCTCAAGGACGACATCATCATGGACGACCACGAGTTCAGCCTCGAGCCGAACTTCAGCCCGGGCGCGTACAACCTCTGGTTCGGGCTGTTCGTCGGCGAGTCGCGCATGAAGGTCGTGTCGGGCGCGAGCGACGGCGACAACCGCGTGAACGGCGGCGCGCTCCGCGTGCAGTAGCGCGCGCGAGCGGCACCCCCAGCGAGCTCCGCGGCGACCTCGGTCGCCGCGCGCGCCGCAGCGGCCGCGGTAGACAACGCGTTTCGGCTGGCGCCCTCCCGTGTCCCGGGCTATGCGCCAGCATCACTCGGGGGTGAGTCGCATCATGAGCAGCAAGAACGACCGAGCGGCAGAAGCGGTGGACGAGTCCGTCGCCGAGCGTCGCACCTTCGACCGCTTCGACGTCGAGTGGGCGGTCGACTGCGTCGCGTCGGACACGTTCCTCTTCGCGTCGATCACGAACATCAGCGCGATGGGCATCTTCGTGCGCACCGTCGACCCGCTGAAGACCGGGACGCGCCTCTTGCTCACCTTCGCGCCGCCGGGCGCGCAGGGCTTCAAGCTCGAAGGCACGGTCGCCTGGGTGAACGACGTGCGGCCCGACGGCGACAACCCGAACCCGGGGATGGGGATCCGCTTCATCAACCTGAAGCTCGAGGAGCGCGAGCGGCTCGTCGAGGTCATCCGGACGATCGCGTACCTCCGCGATCCGAACTGAGCGGGCGCGCGAACGCGGAGCACCCGCACCGACGCGGCGGGCGCCGAGCGACGCAGGACCGGTCGCTCGGGAGGCAGGCTCAGTCGCTCGGGAGGGGGAAGCGGCGGACGACGATGCCGGCGTCGGAGGCGGACTTGTCCTCCCAGCCGATGGCCACGAAGGGGCCGCTGCCTCCCGCGACCGCGACCGGCGCGACGCGGTCGCGGCCGTCGATCCGGCTCGCCTGGAACTCGGTCGCCTGACCGTTCACGTTGTTGAAGAGGAAGCCCGACGAACCGCCGAGGAAGCGCGCGCGAATGTGCCCGCTGCTCGCGTCCCGCCATGCGACGACGTAGGAGCCGCCGGCGGCCGACGTGGCCGCGATCGTCGGCTGCGTCTGGTCTCCGTCGGTGACGACGTCGTTCACGGGCGTCGCCTGATCGCCGTCGATCGGGATCGCGCGGTCGTCGTAGCGCTGGACGAAGATGTCGCCGCCCTTCTCCCAGACGACGGCGAAGCGTCCGTCGGGGAGCGACGCGACGCGCCCGCCCTCGGCGCCGCCCCCGCCCTCGTTCACCGTCTGCTCGCCGCCCGACGGCGTGCCGTTCGCGTCGACGGCGCGGAGCTTGATGCCGGTGTCGCTCTTCCACACCGCGACCCAGCCCTTGCTCGTGGCGGCGACCTGCGGGCGCACGTTGCCGTTCCCGGTGCTGATCTGGTTCTGGCTGCCGAGCGCCTGCGCCGCGTTCAGCGTGCGCCCGACGATGGTCCCCGCCGCCTGGTCCTGCCACGCGATGAAGAGGCGGTCGGCGCCGGCGGCGATGGCGGGGGCCGTCTGAATCCCCGGCTCGCCCTGGTCGCCGCCGTTGATCCCGAGCGGCGTCGCGCTGTCGGCCTGGAACAGGTTGTCGATGACACGGAGGTGGATGTCGAGCGACGCGCCGACGTCGTCCTGGAAGGCGACGTAGTACTTGCCGCCGAGGAGCGCGGCCGCCGGCAGCGACTGCTGGCGCGGCGTGGCGTCGGGCGGGAAGACGCCGCCGTTGGGGAGGAAGATCGATCCGTTCGCGAGCGCCGGCGGGCTCGTCGCGGGGGACAGATCGTCGCTCATCACGCGCAGGCCCACCTCGAGCGTGCCGCCGCCGCTCGGCACGGCGCGATCGGAGAAGAAGGCGAGGAAGCGCCCGCCGGCGCCGCTCCCTTGCGGCCACAGGAAGAACGCGTCGGTCTTGTCACCGGCCTTGCCGGTCGACGTCTTGTTGCCGCTCGCGCCGACCGAGAGGAGGATCTCGTTCGACTGGCACGTGTCGTCGCAGACCGACGTGCCGCCAGGCTCGCACTGCTCCGTGGGCTGAACCGTGCCGTCGCCGCACACCGCGGGCGCGAGGAAGCGGAACATCTTGATCGAGACGGGCACGGCGTCCTGATCGACCGTCGCCGTCGTGCAGCCGACGGCGAGCAGGCTCGCGCCGTCGCGCGCCGACGCCTCGAATACGCGGGGCGTCGCGCTCTTCTCGATCGAGACGTTGCCGCAGAACTTCACGTTCGGGAGGCACCCCTCCTGGCCGAGGTTCGTCTTCGCGATCTGGCGCGCGCTCGCGTCGCCCTCGGGGAACGCGACGGCGCCGGTCGCTTCGTCGCAGGTGACCGGTCCGTCGAGGACGCGCAGCTCGAGCTGCTTCGCCTTGTCGAGGACGCCGCGCGGCGCCGAGAAGCTGGCGACGATCGACGTGCGGACGGCGTCGTCCGGCGTCGCGCAGGCCGTGGGTCCCGCCGTCGAGCCGAGCGCGAGGACGAGCGCGCTCCCCGCGACGAGCGTGGCCCGGCGCCCGCGCGGCGATCCGAGCGCGCGCGCGGCCCCTGGCGTTCGAGACGGGCCTCGAGCCCGCGAGGAGCCTTCCTGGGAGCGACGCGCCATGAGGAGAGCACTCTAATATGAGCGCGCCGCGGTGCGCCACGAGCGAAAACGACTTCCCGCGCGCCGGGCCGCGGGCGGGTCATTTGCGCCAGGGGAGCCTGAGCCAGCTCTTCGCGGGCGATCCGGGCTTCGCGCCCGCGTGCTCGCCGCTCGCGTCCGGCGAGACCTCGATCCCGACCAGCTCGACGGCGCTCGCGACCTCGGACCTCGCGCGGCTCGGTCCCGAGAGGACGACGCGTCGGACCTTCGCCTTCACGAGGCGGCCGGCGATCTGCGTGGCCCACGCGGCGAGCGCCTCGCCGTCGTCGGTCGGGAGCCCGCACGCGATCGCGGCGGCGCCGTCCGCGAGCGGGACGACGCACGCCGGATAGGCCCACGAGGCCAGCGCCGCCGCGCGCTCTCCGTCACGGACCACGGCGACGTAGCCCTCGACGAGCGACGCGCGCGCGGCGGCGAGGCGCGTCGCGTCGAACGGCGCCTCCGCCGCCGACAGCGCGCGCGCGGCGTTGTCGATGGTGCCGCCGGCGAGCGACGGTGAGGCGCCCGCTTCGGCGAGGAGCCCGCCGAGGCGCGCGCACGCGCTGAACAGATCGCGGCCCTCGGAGGGCGCCGCCGCGTCGCGTGCCAAACCCGCGTCGCCGAACAGCTCGACGACGAGCGACCGCGCGGCTTCGGTCGATCGGATCGCGCTCCGGTCGGCGGGGTGGAGGGCGCGCGCCGCGTCGAGCTCGGCCCAGGCGGCGACCACGGCGCTCGTCATCGCCGGCCCCGCTAGAACCCGGCCGCGTGGTCGTCGGCTTGCTTCTTCTCCTGGAGATCGGCCGGCGCGCGCGCCGGGGCCGCCGGACGAGCCGCCGGCGCAGCGCGCTTCGGCGCCGCCGCCGCGCCGCCGGTCGCGCCACCGCCGGCGGCCTTGCGCGTGGCGACCTGATCGAGCTCCGACAGCGCGTGCTGCGCGGCCTGCTGGTGGGAGCTGCCGTGAGCGAGCTTGTCGAGCCGGCCGCGTGCCGCGTCGAGCTGATTCATCGCGATCTGGCAGCGCGCGGCGCGGAGCGAAGCCTCGCTCGCGATCCATGCGTTGGGGGACTGCTTCGAGAGCTGATCGAAGCGACCCAGCGCGACGGCGCAGCCCTGTCCCTCGCGGGTGCTCTCGGCCGCCCAGAGCGCCGCGTTCGGATCGCCGCCTTGTGCGGCGGCGTCGAACTGCCGGGTCGCCTCGGCGAAGTTGCGCGCGCGGAACGCCGCGGCGCCGAGGCTGAACGGGTCCTGCACCTGACCCGCCGGGCCGGAGCGCTTGGCGGTGTAGGGTGTCGGAGGCGTCTGCGCGACGCCGTCGAACGGGTCGCCGGCGCCGGGCGCGCCCGCGGGCGGGCCGGCGTTCGCGATCACGGGCGCGGGCGCCGTGGTCGGCGCGGGCGGGGGAGGGGCGTAGCCCTTCGCGGGCTCGCCGGCGAACGCGCTCGCGAGCGAGCCCGACTCCTCGTCCTTCGCCTTGTCGCGCGCGGCGCCAGCGGTGAGGCGGTCGAACGGCCCGCTCTCGGGCGCCGGCTCGGCGAAGGCGAACGCCGACGCCGCGGCGGCAGGCGGGCGCGTGAAGTTCGGCGGGGTCGGACCGTGCGCGGCGGCCGCGGCCTTGTCGTCGAGCGAGTCGCTCTCGGCGGCGCTCGCTTCGGTCGGCGCCGGCTCGCCGGCGACGGTCACCGAGACCGCCGCGTCGCGGCTCCCGTGGTTCTTCGAGCGCACGAGGAACGCGCTCGTGCCGATCATCAGGAGGAAGACGGCGGCCATGGCCGTCTGAGGGCGCATCGCCCAGCTGCCGGCGACCGAGAGAACGCGCGACATGCGGCCCCGGATCGGGACGACCTTCTGCGCCTCTTTCACGGCCGCGAGGATGCGGTCCTCGAGATCGGCCGGCGGCGGCACGAGCGGCAGCGACACCGCGCGCCGCGTGCCGGCCAGGTCGCCGAGGATCGCCGCGCAGCGAGCGCAGCCGGACACGTGCCGCTTCACGGCCGCGCTCGTGAGCTCGTCGAGCTCCTCGTAGAGCTCGTCGAGCAGCAGGGGTTCGTACTTCTCGCAATCCATCGGATGACTCGGGCTGACAGGGAGGAAGGTAAGGCGTCGTGGGTGGGTTCGCTCGGGCAGGATCAGCGCAGGGCGCGCGCGTACTCCTCGTATTCGGCGAGGTGCTCCTGGAGTCGCTCGAGGGCGTAGCGCATGCGGCTCTTGACCGTGTTCTCGGGCACCCCGGTGATCTCGGCGATCTCCTTGAACGGCAGGTTGGCGATCTCGCGCATCAAGAAGACCTCGCGCTGCTCGTCGGGGAGCGTGTCGACCGCCCGCGCGATCCTCTGCTTGAGCTCGGTCGCCGTGGCCTCGCGCTCGACGCTCGCGCGGGGGTCGGCGGTCTGCTCGCCCAGCGTCGGTCCGTCGCCGTCCTCACCGCGCGACTCGTCCAGCGACGGGTGCTTGCGTAGCGCGCGCTTGCGGAGGTGGTCGATGCAGAGGTTTCGCGTGATGGTGTAGACCCAGGTGGTGAAGCGCGCCTCGTGCTTGAAGTCGCCGGCGTTCTGCACGACCCGCACGAAGCTTTCCTGGACGACGTCCTCCGCGACCTGCGGGACGCGGACCTGACGGAGCGCGAAGTTGTAGAGGGCCGTTTGATGCCGGCGCAGGAGCTGTGCGAACGCCGCTCGATCGCCCTGCTGATACCGGAGCATCAGCGTCTCGTCGGGCGGATCCAGCGTTCGCTTGGGGACGCCGCTCATCGCGGGGCTGCTCCTGGACGCACGGTAGGTGTCTCGGGCATGTCGTTCCAACGCGCGCCGGCGCCGGCGACGACACCCTCCAGCTGCGAGGGTGGCCCAAACGTACATCGAACAGGCCGCGATCGGCGACCGGTACCGTCGCTCCGCACCCCGAACGGGTCGAGAACACTGCCTTCTTCATTTCCTTGGAACATCAGACGCGCCTCGACGCACAAAGTTCTCGCCGACCCGACCGAGCGGCGCCTCGTTGCCGGACGGCGGCGCCCGAGCGGGGACGCCTGGGGCGGTGGCGCAGGACGTCGCACTTGGCCTTGGCTCCCCTACCGGAGGCCCATCGGCCCGGGGACGGCTCGAGCGGGCGGGCGAGCGACGGCCGCGCGGACGGTCGCTGGCTCGAGCGGTCGGTTGGACAGACCTCGACCAGAACCCTGGCCAGAACGGTGGCCAGGGCCCGAGAGCTGGTCATTTCTTGGGCCGTTGCAAGCCCCCATCCTCGGGGCCTACACTCGTGCTCGCTTCACTCGGGGATCGACGCAGTGCGCGAGCCGCGCTCTTCTTCATCCGTCGTGCGAGCAATCAGGAGCGAAGCGGATCGTCCTAAGGTGCACACCCTCACCGGGTCATTCATCCGCGGTCATTCATCCGTCAGCGTCCGGGCCGTCTTGAAAGGGAATCGAGCGATGCGACGTCACGCGCTATGCCTTGCCTTCTGCCTCACTGCTCTCGGTGGAGGAATCTCCATTGCTTCGGCGCAGCAGCCGCAGCCGGCGACCACCGGAGGAGCAGCGACGGCGGCCCCGCCCGCGACGACGGCGGCAGGGGCGGGGACGGCGGCGCCCCCCGCAGCGGCGGGGACGGCGGCGGCGCCCGGGGCTGCGACGGCGCCCGGGGCTGCGACGGGGTCCGGGGCTGCGACGGGGTCCGGCACGCCGGTTGCGGCGGGCGCAGGGCCGGCGGTCCCGATCCCGGACAAGCCGGCCATGGACGGCGCCACGTACTCGGTGCGTCTCCGTGACCTCGAGGCGCGGGTCGACGAGCTGAAGGACCAGATCCGCCGCAGCCACACCCGCCTCGCGCTGCTCTCCGACACGATCCTCTCGGGCGGCGCCGCCGGCTCGCGCGCCGAGGTGACGTTCAAGAACGAGATGTCGAGCGCCTTCCGCCTCACGCGGGCGCTCTTCGTGGTCGACGGCGCGGTCCAGTACAACCGGCAAGACGACACGGGCGCCCTCGCCGACCAGAAGGAGATCCCGATCTTCAACGGGTCGATGCCGCCGGGCGACCATACGGTTCAGGTCATCCTGAACTTCCAGGGCAACGGCTACGGCGTCTTCACCTACCTCCGCGGCTACAAATTCGAGGTGAAGAGCGCGCACTCCTTCACGGCGGTCGAAGGCAAGACGCTCTCGCTCATCGCCACCGCCCTCGAGAAGGGCGGCGTGACCACGCCCCTCGAGCAGCGTCCGACGATCGAGTGGGGCGAGAAGATCGCCTCGCTCGGGCCGGGCGGTTCGGGCGCGTCGTCGCCGGTGAGGACCGAGGGCGGGGCCTCCCCGAGCGGCGCCTCCGGCTCGATCCAGATCGGGGGGGGGAAGTAAACGTGCTGCGCAGGTTGCTTCACGCCGAGCGAGCGCGCCTCGCTCGGTGGACGTCGTTGGGTGTCGCGCTGGCCGCGACGACCTTGGCGCCGGGCTCCGCGCTCGCGGCGAACGGGGACGCCGACGGCGCGAAGGCCGAGAGCGAGGTCGCCGCGGTCTCGAACGAGACCAGCGGCGTCCAGGCCGCCATCGAGAAGGCGAAGGGCCAGCGCTACACCGTCGAGCAGCGCCTCACCAACGGCGAGCTGCTCTACCGCACGAAGGACTACCCGCGCGCGACCGTCGTCTTCAGCGAGATCCTCGAGGAGTTCCCGGACACGCCGTCGTACGTCGACGCGCTCTGGCTGCGCGGCGAGACGTTCTACGCGCAGAAGGAGTACCTCTCGGCGCGCCGCGACTACCGGCAGATCGTCGACCGCGGGAGCGAGCCGCGCTTCAGCCCCTACATGGGGCGCGCGCTCGCGCGCCTCGTCGACGTGTGCCTCCGCATCAACGACCTCGCCGGCCTCGACGAGGTCTTCGCCAAGCTGAACCAGGTGCCGCCCTCGCAGGTCGACGCCGGGCTCCAGTACGCGAAGGGCAAGGCGTACTACTTCAAGCGCGACTACTCGGACGCGTCCGCCGCGCTCCAGGCGGTGCCCAACGGGACGCCGTACACGCACCAGGCCCGCTACTTCCAGGGCATGGTCGCGATGAAGTCGGCGGCGCCCACGACGCCGCCGCCCCCGCCCGCGGGCTCTCCGCCGGACGCGACCCTGCGCGTCCCTCGCGCGAACTACAAGCCGGCGATCGAGGCGTTCAAGATCGTCACCGACCTCGCGCCGGACACGCCGGAGCACCGGCAGGTCATCGACCTGTCGTGGATGGCGATCGGCCGTCTCCACTACGAGATGGAGAACTACACGCAGGCCGCGGAGGCGTACTCGAAGGTCGGGCGCGAGTCGCCCGAGTTCAGCACGATGCTCTACGAGCTCGCCTGGGTGTATGTCCGCCTCGGCGACGTCCAGCGCGCCGAGCGCGCGCTCGAGGTCCTCCAGATCTCCGACCCCAGCTCGTCCCAGGCGGGCGACGCGACGCTCCTCCGCGCGGACCTCTTGCTCCGCGCCGGCGCCTTCGACAAGTCGCTCCAGCTCTACCTCAGCGTCCGCGAGGAGTACGAGCCGATGCGCATGAAGCTCGAGAGCTTCATCGAGCAGACGCCCGACCCGGCCGTCTACTACGACAAACTCTCGCAGCAGCAGCTCGACGTCCTCGATCAGGAGGACCAGCTCCCCAAGACGGCCGTGCGCTGGGCGCGCGAGGCCGAGGACGGGCCGATGGCCTTCGCGGTCATCGACGACGTCAACCAGTGCAAGCAGCTCATCCGCCAGAGCTACCTCCTCATCGACAAGCTCAACATCATCCTCAACGCCGCCAACCGCGTGCGGGCGTTCCCCGAGCTCCAGGCGGGCGAGGAGAAGGCCCTCTCGCTCATCAACCGCATCTCGAAGATGCGCCTGTCGCTCGCGAAAGGGCTCGACGACGAGGAGCCGAGCGATCTCTCGGGCGAGATCGGGCAGGCCCGCGCCCAGCGGCGCGCGCTCCAGGCGCAGATGGGCCAGCTCCCGGTCGCCAGCGCGGAGTTCGCCGAGCGCGACTACCAGGGCATGCGCCAGTGGAACACCGTCTCGCAGGAGCTCACGCGCCGCGGGGTGGAGGTCGACTACCTCAACGCGACCATCAACGGCCTCCGCCGCATGCTCAAGGAGGACGCGCAGCGCGGCCTCGCGCGCGATCCGGCGTCGGTGAAGCGCTTCAACGACGAGCTCGACGAGAACGAGCGCCTCCTCAAGCAGAAGCAGGAGGAGCTCGTCGAGCTGCGCCGGCAGATCGAGATCGGCCGCGCGCAGATCGGCCTCGGCGACGGGCGCTACCAGAGCGACGCCCAGGCGCGCGTGACGTTCCGCGACGCGCTCGAGCGCGAGGTGCAGCTCGCCGCCCAGGGGCAGGGGGGCGGCGACGCGCAGCGTTACGCGGCGAAGGTCCAGCGCGCGCTCGAGCAGTCGCGCACGGTCGAGGACCGCCTCGTCCGGCAGTTCGCCGAGCTCGAGCAGCAGGTCGTCACGCGCCTCGGCGAGATGCAGGCGAAGGTCGAGACCGAGCGCCTCAAGATCAACGACTACAACATGCAGCTCGGCGCGCTCGATCAGGAGGCCCACGCGCTCGTCGGGGAGGTCGCGAAGCGCAACTTCCTCGTCGTGCGCGACAAGATCCGCGGGATCGTCCTCCGCGCCGACGTCGGCATCACCGAGCAGGCGTGGGAGGTGCGCGAAGAGGAGCTCGAGCGCGTGCACAACCTGCAGACCGAGCGCGCCCGCGAAGAGCAGCTCCTCGACGAGGAGCTGCGCGAGGTGCTCGACGACGCCGGCGAGTCCACAGGACCGAAGCAGTGATCTCCGTTCCGAGAAAAGGCGCGATGAAGAAGGATTCGACGAGCTCGGGCGTTCACCATCGCTCGCCCGGCGCGGGCCGCGAGCGGACCGCGCGCGGCGTCACGCGCGCGATCGGCGCGGCGCTCGCGGGCGTGCTGGCGCTCGGCGCCGTGTCGCTGGCGTCGTCCGACGTCCACGCGCAGCAGGCGGACGCGGGCGCGACGGCCTCGGTCGGCGACGGCGGCGTGCTGCCGGACCTCTCGACTGGCGACGCCGGCGCGGCGAACCCCGCTTCGGCGGGCGACGCCGGGACGAGCAGCGTGCTCAGCGCGGCGGCGCAGCAGCGGAAGCTCTACCCGCCGCCTCCGCCTCCGACGCCAGCGCAGATCGCGGCGCTCGAGGCGCTGAAGCAGCAGGTCGACGTCTACGAGAAGGGCGCGAAGGAGTACCGCGACACCGTCACGACGATCATCAAGCTCCACTACGAGACGAAGAAGAAGGAGGTCCTCTCCGGCCTCGATCGCGAGATCGCCATCGAGAAGGCCGAGCTGAAGAAGGCGCGCGAGATCGCGATCCGCCGGCTCGAGGAGTTCATCGCCACCTACAGCGGCCCGCGCTCGCACCCCGAGGCGACGCCCGACGCGATGTACCGCCTCGCCGCGCTCTACGAGGAGCGGGCCCGCTCCGAGGACGCCACCGTGCCGCTCGAGGAGGCGCTGAAGGACGCGATCCGCCTCTACAAGCGCGTCATCGCCGAGTTCCCGAAGTACCGCGAGATCGCGGGGATCTACTACTTCCTCGGCCACGCGCTGAACGACTCGGGCCGCATGCCCGAGTCGCAGCAGGTCTGGCGCTCGCTCGTCTGCCAGAACCACTTCCCGTACCCGACGAAGGTCGATCCGAAGGATCCCGAGAAGGACCTCGTCACGCCGATGCCCCAGGACGCCGACGAGGCGTACTGGAACCAGTGGCGCCGCAAGTACAACAACCCGAAGTCGCCGACGCGCGGCAACAAGGAGACCGTCTACGAGGAGGTCTACCCCGAGGACTGCACGTTCATCGCGCAGCCCGCGCTCCGACCGGGCGAGGACCCGAAGTACGTCGCCGAGGTCTGGTGGCAGATCGGCAACTGGGAGTTCGACCAGCTCGACTTCGCCAGCGGCGTGACCAAGGAAGATCCCGCCGCGGTCTGGGGCTACAACCGCGCCGCCAGCGCCTACACGCGCGGCATGAAGTACAAGAAGCCGCCGCTCTTCGGCGTCGCGCTCTACAAGTACGCCTGGACGCTCTTCAAGCAGCAGCGCTACGAGCTCGCGACCAAGGAGTTCGTGAACCTCCTCCTCTACACCGACGAGCAGGAGAAGGTCACCGGCGACCGCGGCGCCGACTTCCGCGGCGAGGCGTACACGTACATCGCCGGCTCGCTCACGAACGTCGACTTCAAGGGACCGGAGGAGTGGGAGCCGTACATCATGCGGCCCGACATCCTCGACACCGAGCCGAACCCCGACCGGGCCGAGCAGAAGCTCCGCGTCGCGATCGACCGCGTGAAGGATCCGGCGCTGATCCCGCAGGACAAGCCGTGGACCATCGAGGTCTACCGCGCGCTCGGCTACGAGTTCCGGAGCCTCAACCAGTTCAAGAACGCCATCGAGGTCTACGAGACCATGCTCCAGCGGTGGCCGATGGATCCGACGGCCCCGGACACGCAGTACGCGATCGCCGAGACGTACGACCAGATGAACGTCACGAAGCGCCCCGGCACGCCGGAGCACGACGCGACGGCGCAGAAGGCGCTCGAGGCGCGCACGAAGCTCGCGAACTACATCGGCAACACGCCGTGGGTCGACGCCAACAAGGACAACCCAGCGGCCATCCAGAACGCCGAGCGCCTGGTGCGCGGCGGCCTCCGCCAGGCGGCGGCGCAGCACACGAACAACGCGAAGGCGGCGCTGATCGCGGCCTCGGAGACGAGCGATCCCGGCCGTCAGATCGAGCTCTTGTCCCGCGCCGCCACCGAGTACAAGCTCGCGGCGACCGGCTGGCAGGGCTACCTGAAGCAGGACGAGAACGCGCCCGACGCCTACGAGTCGCGCTACTGGAACGCGGACGCGCGCCGCAACTACGTGCGCATCCAGGTGAAGCTCCACGAGGTCGCGCCGAGGCTCTACCCCGAGCCGAGCAAGCGCGACATCGACGAGGCGCTGCTCGCCGCGATCGAGGTGCGCGACTCGAACGAGGACGACAAGTACCTCGACAACGCCGCCTTCTTCGCCGTCGACGTCAGCGACGTCGATCGCGACCTCGCCTACGGCCGCTTCGCCGAGACGCGCGGCACCGCCGGGATCGAGAAGCGCGACGACGTGAGGTTCGACAGCGCCGACGAGGGCACGCGCAACGTCGTGCGCGACGTCATCCCGCCGGTCGTGCTCCAGAGCATGACCGCGCGCGACGAGTACGTCCGCGCCGTCCCGCCGAGCCTCGATCCGCAGCAGCGCGGCCTCGAGTACCAGTACTACGTCGCCGAGCAGTACTTCCTCTACGGGCACTGGGACGTGGCGCGCCAGCGCTACGAGGCCATGTGGAAGGACAACTGCAAGAAGAACGAGTACGGCTACAAGGCGTGGGAGCGGCTCATCACGATGGCCGCCAAGTCGCGCGACGCCGAGGAGTCGCTCCGCCTCGCCGAGGCCGAGAAGAACAACTCGTGCGCGTACAACCCCGAGCAGACCGCGCAGGCGTCCGGCATCATCAAGCCCATCGGGCAAGAGGCCGCCTACGTGAAGGCGCGCGCGAAGTTCGAGGAGGCGCGGAAGGCGCCGCCCGGTCCGGAGAAGAACCGGCTCTGGCGCGAGGCCGCGGCGCTCTACGAGCAAGCGCTCGGCGCGGCCCCCGGCCGTGACGAGGCGCCCGAGGGCGCGATGAACGCCGCGTACGCCTACAAGCAGGTCGGCGAGTACAACAAGGCGATCGAGCTCTACAACCGCTTCATCAGCGAGTACGGCTCGAACGAGCGCCTGAACGCCCTGCAGAAGGGCGACCCGAAGACGAAGGCCGCGCCCGATCCGAAGCGGTACGCCGAGCGCGTGAAGTACCTCGGCGACGCCTACGACGCGCTCGGGACCACGTACTACTCGTTCTTCAACTACACGCGCGCGGCCGAGACCTACGAGAAGGTCTCGACTAACGAGCGCTTCGACGAGGCGAAGCGGCGCGACGCGGCGAAGAACGCGATGATCCTCTACGCGAACATGGGTCAGCGCGACAAGATGCTCGCCGAGCACCGGACCCTCGTGCGCCTTCGCCCGACGGCAGAGGACAAGGCGGACGCCGACTACCGCGTGGCCTCGTTCGACTTCAAGCAGTGGGACCCTAAGGGCTCCGACAGCGGATCGAACCGCCAGAACCGGACGCAGGGCGAGGGCGCGCTGATGACGTACTACCAGGCGAACCGGAACAACGCCGGCGCCGGCAAGTACGTCGTCGAGGCCGCGTACTCGATCGCCAAGATGAAGCGCGCGGGCGGGGAGGGCGACTGGCGGAACTGGCTCTCCAGCACCGTCGCCGCTTGGGAAAGCCTCCGCGCGCGCAGCGGCGCCGAGGCCCAGAAGCCGCCGTACGTCGACTACGCGGCCGAGGCCGCGTTCACGCTCCTCGACGAGGAGATCTCGTCGAAGTACGACGTCGCCTCGAAGCACACCTACCCGTCGACGGTGCCCGAGATCCTCGGCGCGGTCGACGCGAACGGGAAGGTGACGAAGAAGGGCAAGTACCAGGTCAACGCCGAGGAAGCCCAGAAGTGGGATCTCCGGCTCGAGAACGAGGTCATCAAGAAGTACGAGTCGCTCGAGTGGGTGCCGGCGGCCTTCGCGCGGCAGGGCGCGATCTTCGACACGCTCCGCTCCGGCCTCTACAACACCGTCAAGGTGAAGCTCTTCGACGCTCAGGGCGAGCGGGTCCTCAACACGATGCGCAACAGCGGGCGCGACGACCTCATGAACAAGGCCGACGAGCTCGAGGACAAGGCGAAGGACTTCTGGCGCGGAAAGAAGCAGCAGGAGCTCGACGCGGCCGACGAGGTCATGGTCCGCCGCTACGCGACCTCGGTGTCGTACGCGCGGAAGTACAACGTGAAGAACCCGGCGATCACGAAGGCCATCGGGCGGCTCGCGTACTACACGGACATCATCGGCGACGCGAAGATGCAGCAGTACGTCACCAACGCGCCCGATCCGACCACCAAGGGCGCGACGAAGCTCTCGTACTCGCCGAACCAGTACGTCCAGACGCGGCCGGGGCTCACGGCGCTCCCGCCGGCGCAGGGCAACTCGAACCCGCTCCCGGCGGCGCCCTGAGCCGGGCGGACGCCGCCACCGAGGACCGAACCATGCGAAGCACCCTCAAGACGTTCTCCTCCGCGGTCGCCGCGAGCCTCCTCCTGACGCTCGCGGCGTGCGGCGGCGCGGACAAGCGCGTCGTCCCGCCGGCGAAGGACGCGCCCGCGGGCACGCCGGTCATGACCGAGGGCGGCAGCCAGGTCGGCGTCGTCGACAGCGCCGGCGGCTCCGGCCTCACCGGGACCGCGCTCAGCCGCTACGAAGAGGGCTGGAAGGCCTGGCTGAGCGGCGATCTCCAGACCGCGAAGAAGAAGTTCCAGGAGGCGCAGTCGGCCGACCCGAAGTCCGCGTCGCCGCCGTATTCGCTCGGCATCGTGCTCGAGCGCCTCGGCGACGTCTCGGGCGCGCAGCAGTCGTACCGGAGCGCCTTCGCGGCCAACCCGGCGCACGAGATCTCGATGTGCGCCTACGCGCTGTCGCTCGCGAACGCGGGGCACGCCGGCGAGGCCGACACCTTCATCACCGACAAGCGCAACAAGCGGAAGGACTCGCCGCGGCTCACCGCGTGCGGCGCGGAGCTGAAGAGCATCGCGAAGGATCACGGTACGGCGCAGCAGCTCGCGCAGGACGCGCTCCGGATGGATCCGGACTTCAAAGACGCGATGGTCACGATCGCCCGCGACCACTACCGCGCGCGCAAGCTCGACCTGGCGAAGTACGCGCTCCAGGCGATCCTCGAGGGCTTCGGCGACGCGAGCCCGGCGCGCGACAAGGACAACGCCGAGGCGCGCCTGCTCCGCGGGCTCATCTACCGCGAGGGCGGCGCGCGCGCGGTCGCGCTCACCGACTTCGAGGCCGCGGTGAAGCGGCGGCCGGACCTCGTCGAGGCGCTCATCAACCTCGGCTCGATGCGCCTCGAGGCGGGCAACGCGACCGAGGCGCTGCCGGTCCTCGAGAGCGCGACGCGCTTCGCGCCGAACAACGCGATCGCGCACCTGAACCTGGGCGACTGCTACCGCCTCCTCGGTCGCTACGCCGACGCCAAGAAGCACTTCGACCTCGCGCTGTCGCGCGACTCGAGCCTCGCCGCGGCGCACTACGACCTCGGCCTGATGTACCTGACGGCGCCGACGATCCCCGGCAACACGGCCGACAGCCAGGTGGCGACGGCGATCAAGGAGCTCGAGACCTACCGCACGATGCGCGGCCCGAAGGCGCCACCGGGCGTCCAGGACGACATCGACGATCTCATCGCTCGGGCGAAGGCGAAGCAGGCGGAGCTGAAGCAGACCCCCGCCGCCGCCGCCGCCCCCGCCGCTGGCGCGCCCGCCACGAAGAAGTAACCTGGTGTGGCGCCCTCCGCGCCGACCGTCTCCGCTCCACCGCCCGATCCAGGACGCACCGAAGAAAGAGCTGCTCCCATGACCCGCACGACCCTCGGTTTCCTCGCTGCACCGCTCGTCCTGGCCGCGCTCCTCGTCGCCGACGACGCGTCCGCGCAGCAGAAGGGCGGCGTGATCACGATCAACGAGGTCACGATCGTCGGCCGCGTGCAGAAGCCGGTCGCTTCGGTCGACGTCAGCAAGATTCAGCCGAAGCTCACGCTCGCGGAGCTCCGGCAGCCGTTCCTCGATCGCATCGAGGAGGCGGCGCGGAAAGACCCGTTCTGATCGTGCGCTCCGGCGACGTCGACCGAGCGGCGACTGCGCTCGGCTCGCGACGGCGCGACGGGCGACCCGAGGCGGCGCGCCGGTCGACCGCGCGAGCAGGCGCGGCGCGACCGCGCGACGGGGCCACGTGATCGTCGCGCTCGCGATCTCGATGGCGCTCGCCTGCGTGCTCGCGAGCGCGCGTCGCCTCTGGTTCGTCGCGAACGCGACCGCGATTCATCCGGACGACCTCGTCGCGTGGCTCGGCCGCGCGCCGGCGGCGTCGAAGCTCGCGGAGCTCCGCGAGGCGGTCGCCGCCGAGCCGAGCGCGGACTGGGAGCGCGACCTGCTCGACGCGCTCGCGCAGCCGCGCGTCGAGGCGCGCGTCGCCCTCGTCAACGAGCAGCTCACCGAGCTCGATCGACGCATGCAGCGCTGGGCCCGCGTCCCGCGGGTCGGCGCGAGCGTGGCGACCAGCTTCGCCATCCTGCTCGGGACGCTCGTGCTGCGGAACGGTCTCGCCCGCGCGCCCGAGCTGACCGGCGAGCTCGGCGAGCTGTTCGTCCGGCAGATCGTCGGCGAGGCGGTCTCGGTGGCGTCGTTCGGTGTGGTCGGCACCGCGTTCTGCATCGCGGCCCACAGCCGCGCACGTCGCATGACGCGCGCGCGCCAGGAGGCCGCCGACCGGATGATCGAGGCGCTCGAGGCGGCGGCCGACGCGGCGCGGCAGGGGCCGGCGGCTGCTCGGGACGCCTCCAGCGTCGGCGACGCGACCGTGAAGACCAATAATGCGTAGCGATATTAGCTAATTGTATAGGTGTTGCGCCCGGGCGTGCCACCCTCGTCGGGGCTTCCAGCACGGCTGGACGCGGTCGGCTCGAGTTGGGTAGGATCGGCGAGCGCACATTGCGGCGGGAACTTTTCGCCCGTCGCCTCGTCTGTAAGCCGAGGCACTCTGTGTTCGGGGCGATCCCCGAACGGATCCGAACGAGGATGAAGCGATGATGGGACCCGGACAAGGCCCGCAAGCAGGACCCGGAGGAGCCGCGCGCCCCGGACAGATGACCGCGGTGATGCGGGCGATGTCCGTGCAGGCGGGGCCGAAGGTCCTCCGCATCGGGCTCGTTCAGAGCGGGCGCGTGGTCGAGGAGCGCATCATCAAGCAGCGCACCACGGTCACCGTCGGCTCGAACGAGCGCGCGGTGTTCGTCATCCCGTCGCAGGCGATCCCGCCGATGTTCAAGCTCTTCGAGCTCATCGGCAACGACTACCACCTGAACTTCCTCGACGGCATGACCGGCCGCGTGGCGCTCGCCTCGGGCATCACGGACCTCGCGGCGCTCCGCGGGCAGGCGAAGAAGGTCAACAACGTCTACCAGATGAAGCTGACCGAGGACGCGCGCGGCAAGGTCGTCATCGGGGAGACGACCTTCCTCTTCCAGTTCGTCGCGCCGCCGCCGGTCCAGCCGCGCCCGCAGCTCCCGCTCGCCGTGAAGGGCGGCATCGCGAGCCAGATCGACTGGTCGCTGACCATCATCGCGGCGTTCAGCTTCCTCATCCACTTCGGCATCGTCGGCGCGATGTACTCCGACTGGATGGACCCCGTCGTCGGCGACGACCTCAACGTCGCCGGCCTCGTCGACATGATGAAGAACATCCCGCCGCCTCCGGCGACGGAGACGCCGACCGAGGTCAACCCCGACTCGACCGCGACTGCGGCCACGACGTCGACCGCCGCGGCGTCGAAGGCGGGCGGCGGGGCGGGCGGCAAGGGCGCGTCCGGTCAGAGCAAGGGCGCGGGCAGCGTCGGCGACAAGCAGGCGGCGGCGCTCGCGGCGCAGGCTGACGCGATGCAGATGCAGATGCTCGCGGCGCTCGGCGGCGGCTCCTCGGTGCAGGGCGCGCTCAACCGGAGCGACATCCCCCCCGTCGATCTCTCGGGGGCGGCCGCTTCCGGCGCCGGCGTCGCGCACGGCACGGGCGATCTGAAGGTCGGCGGCGGCGGCGGCGCGGTGCAGGGCGGCGGCAAGGGCGGCGGGCTCGGCACGCTCGGCGGCGGGACCAAGGGCTCGGGCGACGGCGCGAGCGCGGGCCAGGAGCGCAAGGTCGAAGGACCGAAGGGCGACGCGCAGATCAGCGGCTCGACCGCCACGGTCCCGATCTCGGACGCGGATCGCGTCATCGCGACCCTCCGTCCGCGCTTCCGGCAGTGCTACCAGACGGGCCTCAACTCCGATCCCGGCATGTCCGGCAAGGTCGTCATCACGGCGAAGGTCGGGCCGAACGGCGAGGTCTCGGACGCGAACGTCTCGTCGAACACGGGCCTGTCGCAGAGCGTGGCGTCGTGCATCGCGAACGTCGTGAAGCGCGCCTCGTTCAACCCGCCCGGCGGCGGCGGGTCGACGCTGAACATCCCCGTCACGTTCGTCCAGCAAGGCAAGTGACGGCGCTCGCGGGGAGGCCCGCGAGCGCGCCTCGGAGGAGAGAGCGGCCGTCCTGGCTGGCTCTCTCTTCTGCGTTCTGCTCCCCGGGTCGGGCTCCGGCGTGAAGCGCCGGTCGCGGGCCGCCGTTTCGAACGTCGGCCTCCGATGACGCAACCAAAGACTCGCGGGACAGCCGCGCTCCGCGCCACTCGGTGCGTCAAAGTGGCGCAAGTGCAGGATATCTCAGGGTTTTGGGCGCGGCTTTTGCGTTGACACCCCATGCCACACACACTAGAGTCGTCATGAGGTCAGGAGGCTGGATGCGCGTGCGTTTGGCATTGAAGTGGGTCTTCGCTTTCGGCGTCCTCGCGCTGGCCGCGGGGCCTGCGGGCGCACAAGAGCCCAGCGGGGGAGCCGGCGCACCGAGCGGTGGGCAGCCGGCAGACGGCCAGGTCGGCTTCCAGCGCAAGACGTCGCTGACGCCGCAGGAGCAGCTCGTCGAGTCGCAGAAGCACCTCACCCGGATGGAGGGCGCGGCGGGCGGCGTCCGCAAGATGCTCGAAGAGGCGCGTCGCCAGCGCGACGTCGTCAAGACGCTCTGCCTGAACGACAAGCTCTCGCAGGTCGACGTCGCGATCCGCTCGGCGCGTGATCGGCGCGGGCAGCTGCAGGCCGCCGTCAACCGCAACGACGCGGAGCTGTCGAACCACGAGTTCACGATCCTCACGGTCCTCCGCCAGCGCACCGAGCAGCTCGTCGCCGAGGCGAACCAGTGCATCGGCGAGGAGTCCGCGTTCGTCGGCGACACCCGCACGACCGTCCAGATCGACCCGCAGATCCCCCCGGACGAGACGCCTTACCCGTCGACGGACCCGACGCTCGTCATTGGCCCGCCGCAGTGCACCAGCTGTACGCTCTGAACCGTCTCCTGTCCGAGTGCCCCCGAGTGATCGGGGCTCGTCTTCGTCACTCTCCGTAGCCTCGAGCGGCAGTGGCCTATCCGAAGTTGGGGTGGCAGCGCCGAGAGCCTCGTCGGTCTCGCCGCCGACGCCTGTCGTGAGCACCTCTCCTTCGACCGTGTCGTTCGATGTTGCACTTCCACCAGCGCCCGGGTAGCTCTTCCGCTTCGTGACGCGCTGGTGTTGCTCCTTCTGAAGATGACGAATCGCTCCGCCCAGTCGCTTGCTTCACGTTCGTTCGGGTCGCTTCGCCGGTGGCTTCGGCCGGCGCGCGCGTACGCGGTCGTGGCAGGGGCGGCGGCGCTCGTCTCGTGGACGAGCGAGGCGTCGGCGCAGGGCTGGCTCGCGGACCGGCGCTTCACCGAGGGCCCGGGTATCCGCACCGGCGATCTCGAGCTCCACCCCGGCATCGGCGGCGAGGTCGGGTACGACTCGAACTGGTTTTACCGCTCGCACACCGAGGGGCCGAACATCTCGAACGGTCCGCCGGCGCTCCCGGCCGCGGACGCGGCGATCTTCCGGATCACGCCGTCGTTCTACGTCTCGACGCTCGGGCAGCAGCGCCTCGACGCGGGCGGCAACCCGCGGCTCGAGCCCAGGGTCGTGTCCTTCCGCGGCGGCGTCGCGGCCACCGGCCGGTTCTTCATCGGCAAGGACATGGGCCGGCAGCACAACGTCGGCCTCAACTCCGACGCGCGGCTCGACATCAACCAGGGCCGGCCGATCGGCTTCGGCGTGTTCGCGGGCTACAACCGGCTCATCCAGCCGCAGGTCGTCGCCGATCCGAACCTCTCGTTCAACCGGAGCGATCTCCGCGGCGGCGCCGAGATCGTCGGGCTGCCCGGCGGCGGGACGCTCGATCTCCGCGGCGGCTACCAGATCAACGCGGCGCTCTTCGAGGAGTCGAACGGCGTCCCGTACTCGAACCTCACCCACGAAGTGTTCGTGAAGAACCGCTGGCGGTTCCGCCCGCGGACCGCGCTGTTCCACGACACGTCGCTCCGGTTCATCCACTACCCGAACGCCGATCGCGCGCTCAACTTCCTCAACGACTCGACGCCGATCCGCACGCGCCTCGGCGTGACCGGCCTCCTGACGGAGCGCTTCGGCGTGCTGCTCGCGGCCGGCTACGGCGCCACGTTCTTCCAGAACCCGGCGGCCGCCTCGACGACGCAGTACGACAGCATCAACGGTCAGGCCGAAGGCACGTTCTACCTCGGGCAGGGCGGCGGCACGGACGAGCCCGGCAAGGCGACGCTCCTCCTCTCGACGGTGAGCCTCGGCTTCCTCCGCGACTTCCAGAACAGCCTGCTCGGCAACTTCTACAACACGAACCGCGCCTACGGTCGGCTCGAGTACTGGTTCGGCGGTAAGACGGTCATCCGCCTCGACGCCTACGGCGAGCAGCTCAACTATCCGCCCGTGTTCCTCAACGCGGCGGGCGCGCCGACCCAGGTGACGGGCGAGTTCTCGAACTTCCGCGTCGGCGGCGGCATCTTCGCCGAGTACCGCATCACGTCGTCGTTCGGCATCAACACGACCATCGACTACGTCCAGCAGCTCAGCGACACGCAGATCCCGGCGGGCGTCAACGCCGGCGGAGCGCCGCTCGTGTTCGATCTGAACTACCGCCGCTTCCAGGCGTTCGCGGGCGTCCGTTACTTCTTCTGAGCGGCGCGCGGAGCGTCACGGCGCCTGCGCGCTCTGCGCCGCGCGGTCATCTTCGGCGCGCTGCGCGCGCTCGTCTTGACGCTCGCTCGTCGAGGGATAACGCTCCCGCGCGGTGAACGCGGCGCCGCTCGGCCGCTCCAAACGCTCCGCGAGCCCCGCCGTCCAACGCGTCGCCTTCGTCCTCCCCGGCCATGCTGCTCTCTCGTGTCCTGTCGCTCCTGACGATCGCGCTCATCGCGCTGCTCGGCTTGATCATGCCGGGCTGCGGTCGCCACTACCCGCCGCCGGCGAAGCTGCCGGAGCCGATCGTGAACCAGCAGGTCGGCCCCGGCGACGTGCTCGAGGTGTTCGTCGTGGGAGAGGAGAAGCTCCCGCACGAGTACGAGGTCAGCCCCGACGGCACGCTCGCGTTCCCGTACATCGATCCGATCAAGGTCGCCGGGCTTGAGCCGCGTCAGATCGCGACGACGCTCCGCGACAGCCTCGTCGAGGCGAAGTTCCTCGTGAGCCCGCAGGTCCAGGTCAAGGTCAAGGCGTACAACTCGAAGAAGATCCAGGTCATCGGCCAGGTCGCCAAGCAGGGCCCCTTGCCGTACCAGGACGGGATGACGCTCGTGCAGGCGATCTCCGCCGCCGGCTGGTTCACGCCGCTCGCGGATACGAACCACGTCCAGGTGATCCGGCAGATGCCGAACGGCGGCGCGGTCAACGCGATCGTGAGCGTCGACGCGATCACCGACAACGCGCGCGCCGACATCAAGCTCCAGCAGGGCGACACCATCAAGGTCGACCAGCGTCTGTTCTGAGCCGATCCGTGCCTCGACTCCTCCTCCTCCTGACGGGCGGGACCCTCGTGATGACGGCGGGCGACGCCGGCGCCGCGTCGCTCGCGGCGAGCGCGTCCGACGGCTCGCGCATCGCGCCTCCTCCGCCGCGCGTCCCGGGCAGCGTGCGCCCTGGAGCGCTGCGCGTCGACGACGCCGCCCGCCGCGACATGGTCGCCGAGGTGCCCACGCTCGCGCGCGTGGCCGACCTCGAGACGCGCCGCCTCTTCCAGATGGACTCGGCCGACATGCAGCCGTCCGACTGGGTCACGCTCGCCCGCGAGGTGCACCGCGAGCTGCCGCGCTACGACGGCATCGTCGTCGTGCACGGCACCGACACGATGGCGTACACGGCGAGCGCGCTCGCGCTCATGCTGGGGCCGCTGCCGAAGCCGGTCGTGTTCACGGGCTCGCAGAAGCCGCTCGTCGACGCCCGCACCGACGCGCGGCAGAACCTGGTCGACGCGGCGCTGGTCGCGACCCTCGCCGTGCCGGAGGTGTCGATCGTCTTCCACTCGCGCGCGCTGCGCGGCGCGCGCGCGACGAAGAAGGACGCGTGGGGGTTCGGCGCGTTCGACTCGCCGCAGCTCGCGCCGCTCGTCGAGCTCGGGCTCGACGTCGAGGTCGCGTCGCACGTCCGCGCGCCCGCCGAGCTCGGCGCGTTCGACGACCGCCTCGAGCCGCGCGTCCTCGCGGTGCGCGTCTTCCCCGGGCTCGATCCGCTGCTCGTCCGCGGGGCGATCCGCTCGGGCGTGAAGGGGCTCGTCCTCGAGGGCTACGGGACCGGCAACGTCCCGCGCGCGCTCCTGCCCGCGCTCGAGGAGGCGAAGGCGCACGACGTCCCCGTCGTCGTCGTGTCGCAGTGCTGGCGGGGCTTCGTCGACCTCGGGCGTTACGAGGGCGGCGCGATGGCGGACGACGCCGGGGCGATCTCGGCGGGCGACATGACCGTCGAGGCCGCGCTGGCGAAGCTCATGGTCGGCCTGGCGCGTCATGGGACCGGCGACGCGCTCCGCGAGTACTTCGCATCGAGCGCGGTCGGCGAGCTCGACGCGTAGTACCATCGCGGGACGATGCCCGAGGCCACCCGGCGGTCCATCCTCGATCTCGTCGGCGACACGCCGCTGATCGAGCTCCAGCGCGTCCCCGCCGCCGGGACGCAGGTGTTCGCGAAGCTCGAGGCGAAGAACCCGAGCGGCAGCGTCAAAGATCGCCCCGCGCTCGCGATGATCGAGGCCGCCGAGGCGGAGGGCAAGCTCGGCGAGGGCAGCGTCGTCGTCGAGGCGACGAGCGGCAACACCGGGATCGCGCTCGCGATGATCGCCGCGGTCCGCGGCTACCGGTGCGTGCTCGTGATGCCCGAGGACATGAGCGTCGAGCGCCGGCGTATCCTCCGCGCGTACGGCGCGGAGATCGTCATCACGCCGGCCGACGACGGAATGGCCGGCGCGGTCGCCGAGGCCGAGCGCATCGTCGCGCGCACGGAGCGCGCGCTGATGCCGCGTCAGTTCGACAACCCCGCCAACCCGAGCGTCCACGAGCGCACGACGGCGCGCGAGATCCTCGCGGCCGTCCCCGACGTCGCCGCGTTCGTCGCCGGCGTCGGCACCGGAGGTACGCTCACCGGCGTCGGTCGCGTCCTCCGAGCCGAGCGCCCGGACGCGCGGATCGTCGCCGTCGAGCCCGCGAGGAGCGCGGTCCTGTCGGGCGGCGAGCCCGGGCTCCACGCCATCCAGGGGCTCGGGGCCGGCTTCGTCCCCAAGGTGCTCGATCGCGCGCTCATCCATGAGGTCGTGACCGTCAGCGACGTCGCGGCCGACAAGATGGCGCGGCGCCTCGCGCGCGAGGAGGGGCTGCTCGTCGGCCCGTCGTCCGGCGCGAACGTCCACGTCGCGTGCGAGATCGCCGCCCGCGTGAAGGGCCCGGTCGTGACGATCCTCTGCGACAGCGGCGAGCGGTACCTGCTCGGGTGAACGCGCGGGGCCGCCGACTCAGGCGCCCTTGAAGTCGGGTGGCCGCTTCTGCGACCACGCCATCACGCCCTCGATCGCGTCCGCCGATCGGAGGAGGCGGAGCTGGCCCTCGCGCTCGCGGAGGAGCGCGGCCTCGAGCTCGCCGAGCCCCGCGTAGACGGACGCCTTCAGCGCGGCGAAGGCGAGGGGAGGGCCCTTCTCGAGGCGCCCGGCGAGCGCGAAGGTCGCGGTCATCAGGTCGTCGGGCGCGACGCAGGCGGCCAGCACGCCGAGCGCGTCGAGCTCCCTCGCCTCCAGCTTGTCCGCCAAGAACATCGCCTTGAGGGCGCGCGCGGTCCCGACGAGGCGCGGGAGCCAGAACGTCCCGCCGCCGTCGGGCATCAGGCCGATGTCGACGAACTTCTCCTGGACGTAGGCGCGCGAGGTCGCGACGCGCAGATCGGAGGCGAGGGCCATGTCGGCGCCGAAGCCGACGGCGCACCCGTCGAGGGCGGCGACCACGGGCTTGGGACAGCGCACGATCGCGCGGATGACGCCGTGGTACGCGTCCATGTACGACTCGAGGCGGTCGTAGAAATCGGGATCCTCCGCGATCGTCCGCCGGAGATCGGCGCCGGCGCAGAAGTGGCCGCCGGCGCCGGTCAGGACGACGCAGCGGACCGCCGCGTCGGAGGCGGCCTCGGTGAGCGCCGACGTGAGCGCGCCGAGGAGGCTCTTCGTCAGCGCGTTCCGCGCCTCGGCGCGGTTCAAGGTGAGGACCCGGGTCTTGCTCTTCTCCTCGACGAGGAGCTCCTCTGCGCTCATGGCTTGCCTTTCGCGATGATGACCCGGGGAGGGCCGCCCGACGGCGGCGCGGCGACGGAGACGGCCGTGTCGGCGACGCCCGGACCCGTCGTCCGGGCGCCCTTGGCCGTCGCCGACGCGGGTGGCCGGTTGTAGAACGCGGAGGAGAGGTAGGCCTTCACGCCGCGCTGGATGAGGATCTTGGCGACGGCCCCGAGCGGCACGGCCAGGAGCACGCCCAGGAAGCCGAACAGCGACCCGGCCGCCATCATCGTGAGGATGACCTCGAGCGGCGCGAGGCCGACGGATCGCCCGACGATGCGGGGGGTGATGACCATCGAGTCGATGAGCTGCACGCCGCCCATGACCGCCACGACGCCGATGAGCGTCCCGGCGCCGTGCCAGTCGAGGACCGCCATGAAGAGCGCGAAGAGCAGCCCGAGCGTGAACCCGACGTAGGGGACGAAGGCGAGCATGCCCGTCATCACGCCGATCGGCACCGCGAGACGGATGTCGATGACGCGCAGGCCCGTCGCGTAGAGGGCCGCGAGGACCACGTTCGCGGTGAGCTGCCCGCGCACGTAGCCGGACAGGGTCTTGTGGATGTCGCGCGCCACCGACGAGATCCCCGGCGTCCAGCGGCGAGGGATCAGCTGCTCGACGCGGTTCACGATGCGGTCGAAGTCGATGAGGAGGTAGAGCGCGAAGACCGGGACGATCAGCGCGGAGAGCGCGACGCCGACGTAGCCCAGCGTGCCGAAGAGGGCGGTCCGCGCCGTGTCCATCGTGTCGCCCGACTGCAGGCGGTCGCTGAAGACCTTCGACAGATCGTTCATCGAGTGCGGCAGCTTGATGTGGAGCGAGCTCGCGAACCACGGCTCCGCGCGGAGCTGCAGGTCTCTCAGCTTCGCCGGCAAGGTCGCGGTCGCGTCGGTCAGCTCGTCGACGAAGAGCGGGATCGCAGAGAGGAGGACCACGGTGACGAGGCCGGCGATGCCGAGCATCACGAGGATCGCCCCGAGCGGCCGCGGCACGCGCAGCGCCTCGAGGCGGTCGACGAACGGATCGAGCGCGTAGGCGAGGAGGAAGGCGAGGAAGAGCGGGACGAGGACGCCGCGCAGGACGTAGGCGAGGCCGAGCACGAGCACGACCGCGAGGAAGATCATCTTCCGGCGGAAGCTCGTGCCGGGCTCCCTCGCCCTCGCGGCGCCGTCCACTCCCTCAGCCACGTCGGCCTCTCACGACCGAAACTGTACCAAGTCGCCTGCAGCCCAACCACTCTGCAGCAGCCGGAACGACGACCTGGGCGGTGGCCGCCGGTGGCGCGGTCGCCCCGCCGCCGCGACGGAGGGCGACGGAGACTGAGGCGCGACTCCGTGGTAAGCCCCGCGCATGTCCGACACGCTGGCCGAGATCCCCCGCTTCGACGAGCACGCGCCGAGGCCCGTGCCCACGCTCGAGTTTCAAGACGGCGCCACGCTGACGCGCCTCGTCGGCGTGATGCGGCGGCTGCTCGGCCCGGACGGGTGCCCCTGGGACCGCGAGCAGACGTTCGAGACGACCCGCAAGTACGTCCTGGAAGAGGCCTGCGAGGTCGTCGACGCGATCGACGCGGGCGATCGCACGGCGCTCCGCGAGGAGCTCGGGGACCTCGTGCTCCAGGTCGTCTTCCTCGCGGAGCTCGCGCGTAAGGAGAAGGCCTTCGCGATCGACGACGCGATCGCCGGGATCGTCGACAAGCTCGTCACGCGCCACCCGCACGTCTTCGGCGATCTCGACGTCGAGACGGCCGACGAGGTCCTCCGGAACTGGGAGCAGATCAAGGCGCGCGAGAAGAAGGGGCGGGGGATCCTCGCCGGGGTGCCGCGGAGCCTCCCGGCGCTCGTCCGCGCGCAGAACATCGGCGAGAAGGTCCGCCGCGTGGGCTTCGACTGGGCGGACGCGAGCGGCTCGCGCGAGAAGGTGGCCGAGGAGATCGGCGAGCTCGACCGCGCGATCGCGTCGGGTGACAAGGACGCGATCGAGGAGGAGATGGGCGACGTCTTCTTCGCGCTCGTGAACCTGTCGCGGCACGTGAAGATCGACGCCGAGGCCGCGCTCCGCGGGACGATCGACAAGTTTACGCGGCGGTTCGCCCACGTCGAGGCGCGGGTGAAGGCCGAGCACGGCGGCTGGGGCGGCCCGGGCGGCGATCAGCCGAACCTCCCGCTCGAGGTGCTGGACCGCTACTGGGAGGAGGCCAAGGCGGGCGCCGCGCCGAAGGGCGCGGGCGACCCGAGCGACGCGGGCGATCCCGGCGGCGACGAGGCGAGGTAGGATCTCCCCGTGGCACGCTCGAACGCAGACGCGACGCCGAGGCCGCTCGCCCGGACCCCCGAGGAGTGGTCGCAGGAGCTCGTGCGCCTCGGCGGGCGGACGTTCCACGGCAAGCAGGTCTTCCGCTGGATCCAGGCGCGCGGGGTGACCGATCCCGCCGCGATGAGCGATCTGCCCGGACCGCTCCGGGCGAAGCTCGCCGAGGACGGGCTCGGCAGCGTGCTCGGCATCGTCAGCGAGCGGCGCGCCACCGACGACACCCGCAAGCTCCTCGTCTCGCTCGGCGACGGCGCGAACGTGGAGACTGTCCTGATTCCGCGCGTCGCCGGCGGAAAGGCCGGCCTGCCGTCCCCCCTCGAGGTGGACGCCGACGCGGCCGCCGCGGTCGAGGACGAGGACGATCCGCCCGCCGACGACGGGCCGATCCCGGTGACCCAGTGCATCTCGACGCAGGTCGGCTGCGCGATGGGCTGCGTCTTCTGCGCCAGCGGCGTCGCCGGCCTCAAGCGCCACATGCGCGCCGACGAGATCGTGGCGCAGGTCCTCGTCGGACGCTCGCGCCTCGACGAGCGCGAGCAGCTCCGCAACGTCGTGCTGATGGGGATGGGCGAGCCGCTCCACAACTACGACGCGACCGTGCGGGCGCTCCGCCTGCTGACCCACCCGGACGGCATCAACCTGTCGACGCGCAAGGTCACGGTCTCGACCAGCGGGCTCGTCCCGGAGATCGCGCGGCTCGGTCAGGACTTCAACGGGCAGATCGGCCTCGCGATCTCGCTGCACGCCGCCGACGACGAGACACGCTCGCGGCTGATGCCGATCAACAAGAAGTATCCGCTCGCCGAGCTGATGAAGGCGCTCCGGGCCTACCCGCTGCCCCGCCGCCGGCGGATCACGATCGAGTACACCCTCGTCGCCGGAAAGAACGACACCGTGGCGGAGGCGCAGAAGCTCGCGAAGCTGCTCGCCGGCCTCCCGGTGAAGGTGAACCTGATCCCGATGAACCCGATCGAGGCCTCTACGCTGGGGCCTCCGGACATGACCGGCGTCCTCGCGTTTCAGCGCGTGCTCGTCGGCTTGGGGTACTCCTGCTTCATCCGCCGGCGGCGCGGCGACGACGTGAGCGCCGCGTGCGGACAGCTCGCGCTGCTCGGCGCGAAGCCGAAGGTCCGGGTCGACCGCGGCGGCGGCGTGCCTCCTCGCGCCGAGCCGGACGCGAGCGGAGCGCCGCCCTCGGGAGGGACGGAGTGAGCTCGGGGTGAGCGCGCTCCGGAGGCGTCACGCCGCGCTCGCGTTCGGGGTCTTCGCCTGCGCGTCGAGCGCCGCGCTCGTCGCGCGCGCGGACGAGGGCGACGAGCTCGAGCCGGGGGCGGAGGACGCGCCGGCGCGCCTGCCCGCGGACGAGCCGCTCGCGTCCAAGCCGGGCTACGCGCAGCTGCTCGCGACGGCGATGGCCGGCACGGGCCTGCGGTTCAACAACCCCTACCGCCTCTCGACGCCGCTCGGCGGCGACGCGGAGTCGGTGTCGCGGACCAGCGCGTACGTCGACATCGGCCTCGCGATGACGCTCGGTAACCCGCTCGGCTACCAGCACGGCGCGGCGCTGCGCACGACGGTGGGCGTCGAGGGGGTCGGTCAGGTGGTGATGACGCCCTCGTACTTCGGCTGGCGGCGGAAGGGCCCGCTCGCAGCGTTCGTGCGGGCGGGGATCCCGCTCGTGCTCACGCCCGATCCGACGCTGGGGCTCGAGGGCGCCGTCGGCGGCGTCTTCTTCTTCCGCGGCGGCCTCGGCGTGGTCGCCGAGCTCGTCGGTGACGTGTTCTACGGCACGGGCACCCGCGACGTCGCGACGGCGACGTACCCGGTGCTGAGCGGCCAGCTCGGCTTGATGGGGACGTACGAGGCGCTGCCGTGAAGCGACCTCTCGTCCCCACGCTCGTCGTCGCCGTCCTCGGCGTCCTCAGCATGGCGCCGACCGCGGGCGACGTCGGCGGCTGCGGGACGGAGGTGACGGCGCTCGATCCGCTCGCGTTCGCGCTCGCGCGCAAGGACATGGACTGCGAGCGCTGCGCCGAGTGCGGCCTCGAGACGGCCCGGTGCCGCCGCGCGTGCGATCCCGCGAGCGAGGTCGAGACCGTCATCCCTCCGACCTGCCAGCCGCTCCGTCACGACGGCGTCGTGTGCATCCGGAAGCTCCACGCCGCCTCGTGCAGCGTGTACGCGACCTACATCGACGACGTCGCCCCGTCGACGCCGAGCGAGTGCGAGTTCTGCAAGATCGCGCCAGGGGACCGGTCCGGGCCGGGCTTCGACGTGGACGCCGCGTCCGGCGAGGGGACCGCGCCGTGAGCGCTCCGCGCGCCGCGCCCTCGACGCTCGTGCTCGCGCTCGCGCTCGCGCTCGCGGGCGTCCTCGCGGTCACGGCCGGCTGCGCCGAGCTCCGGCCCGTGCTGGCGCCGGCGGACGACCTCGAAGACTACCGCGCGTTTCGCGTCGCGGCCGCGGAGGGGACGCGCCTCGCGCGGGCGAAGCGCTACCTCGAGCGGCACCCGTCCGGCACGTGGGCCGGCGAGGTGCGGACCGCCTTCGACGAGGAAGAGCCGCGCTACTTCGCGGCGGCGCAGCAGTCGCGCGAGGGGATCCGCCGCTACCTCGCGGACCTGCCCGAGGGGCCGCACGCGGAGGCGGCGCTCGCGCTGCTGGTCGCGTTCGGGTCCAGCATGCAGGACGCGGAGCTGCGCGACATCGCGAGGCGCGTCCGCTACGACGACGCCAAGCTCGAGGCCGCCGCCGTTCAGCGGCGCGCCGTGGGCGAGGGGATCCTCGCGGCCGTCGGCGTGCTCCTCGACGACGACGTCTACGGCGTCCCGCGCGCGGACGCGCCGCCCAAGCTGCGCGCGCTGCTCCTCGGCAAAGACGCGCCCACCTGGGGCGGCGTCCCCGCGCGCCACGAGGACGACCACTTCTTCCTCCTGCCGACGCGCCCGGAGCGCGAGTCGCGCCTGCTCACCCTCGAGGTCAGCGTGATCGAGGAGGGCGGCGTGGTCCGGGGCGGGCGCGTGGAAGGCAGCGACCTGTTCGTACGTTGGACCGAGGCGGACCAGATCGTCCGGCTCGACTCGTCGGCCGCCGACGACCGGACGGAGGCCGAGGTCCACGCGATGGGGCGGCTCGAGGGGGCGCTCGAGCGGCGGTTCCCGTCGAGCGCGTGCCCGGACGCGCGCAAGGATCGCGAGCTCTACCGGCGCGCGTGCAATGGCTGGGAGGCCGTCGTGCTCCCGGGCGCGAAGGCCGGCGACAAGGACGCCATCGTCATCTCCGGTCCCCGTGATAGAAAGACCGAGCCGCCGGCCGCCGGCCCTGCCCAGAGCCCCCGAGACGCGATCGATCGATGATCCCCTACATCCACGTCCCCGACCTGAAGCTCGGGCCGCTGACGCTTCATCCGTTCGGGCTGCTCGTCGCCACGGGCGTCATCATCGGCACCTGGCTCGCGACCCGGCGCGCCCGGCAGCGCGGCCTCGATCTCGACAAGCTCAACTCGTTCATCACGTGGATGCTCGTCGCCGGGTTCCTCGGCGGCCACATGCTCGATCAGATCTTCTATCACCCGGCCGAGGTGCTGAAGCGCCCCTGGTCGATCTTCCTCCTGTGGGAAGGTCTCTCGTCCTTCGGCGGGTTCGTCGGCGGGCTGATCGGCGTCGTGCTCTGGAAGTTCTACGAGGCCGTGCCCGTCTACCGGACGCCGCTGTTCACGATCTCGAAGTTCAAGCGCCGCGAACGCACGATGCCGATCATGCCGTTCTGCGACCTCATCCTGAGCGTCTTTCCGGTCGCGTGGATCTTCGGGCGGAGCGGCTGCTCGGTCGTCCATGACCACCAGGGCATGAAGGCGCCGGCGGATCATCTGCTCGCGGTCGCGTTCGGTCCCGCCGATCCGGCGCGCACCATCCACCTCGGATCGATCGAGCTGCGTTACGGGAGCTCGCCGCACTTCGATCTCGGCCTGCTCGAGATGATGTTCACGGTCGTCCTGGCGACGCTCATCGCGCTCACGTGGCGGCGCAAGCTGACGACGGGCTCGTACATCGCCGTGGTGGCGCTCGCCTACGCGCCGGTGCGCTTCGCGATGGACTTCCTCCGTGTCCGCGACATCGAGAGCGCCGATCCGCGCTACGGGTCGTTCACGCCCGCCCAGTGGGCATGCATCGCGCTGTTCGCGTTCGGTCTCTTCATGGTGCGCCGCGTGATGCAGCTGCGGAAGTCGGGCGAGGACCCCCTCGAGCTCGTGGCGCTCCCGCGGACCGTCCTCGCGCCGGCGCCCGACGTGCCGATCGAGGCGCCGATCCGCGACTGAAGCGCGCTCGGGGCCGGCGGCGGCTCGCCGCCGCCCCGGGCGGCGCGCCGCACCTGGGCCTCGGTGTTCGCGGCGCCCGGCCCGAGCGCGAGCGGCGCGCGACGCGGAAGGTCGCCGGCGCGGCGATGGTGCTGGCCGCGGTGACGCACTATCCGTATGCTGGTGGACTGTGGCGGGGAGCACCGACGGATCCAAGCCGCTCCGGGCGATCGTCGTCGAGGACGAAGACGACGACGCGCTCTTGCTGCTCCGCGAGCTGAAGCGGAGCTTCGACGCGCGCTGCCTCCACGTCTCGACGCCCGAGGCGCTCCGCGCGGCGCTCGCAGACGGCCCCTGGGACATCGTCATCTCGGACTGGGCGCTGCCGACCTTCAACGGCCTCGAGGCGTTCAGGATCGTGCGCGAGGTCGCGGGGGACCTCCCGTTCATCATCGTGTCGGGGACGATCACGGAGGAGGCCGCCGTCGAGGCGCTCAAGGCGGGTGTCCACGACTTCATGGTGAAGGGTCGCTTCGCTCGGCTCGCGCCGGCGATCGAGCGCGAGCTCCGCGAGGCGGAGACGCGGCGCGAGAAGCGCCTCGCGGAGCTGGATCTCGAGCGTCAACGTGCCGAGACGGAGCGTTCGGAGCGCCTGCTCCGCAGCGTGCTCCAGGCGGTGCCGGACGGCGTCGTCGTCGTCGACACCGCGGGACGCGTCGTCGTCTGGAGCGCCGGGGCGGATGCGATCTTCAAGATGCCCCGGGCGGACATCGAGCTCGCCGATTGGCCGCGGCACTACGGGATCTACCTGACCGACCGCATGACGCTCGCCGGCGGCGGCGACCAGGCGTTGGTCAAGGCGCTCTCCGGGACGGAGATCGATCGCGAGGAGCGCTTCCTCCGGAACGCGCAGGTGAAGGAGGCCTGGCTCAGCGTCAGCGCGCGACCGCTCCGCGCGTCGGACGGCACCATCACCGGGGCGGTCGGCGTCTTCCGCGACGTCACCCACGAGCGGGCCACCCAGGAGCAGATCATGATCTCGGACCGCATGGCGTCCGTCGGCATGCTCGCCGCGGGCGTCGCGCACGAGATCAACAACCCGCTCGGCGCGGCGCTCCTCAACCTCGAGCTGCTCGACGAGATGTTGCGGCGCGAGCCCGCCCGCCGCGACGACGCGGACCTGCGGGAGACCACGGCCGACGCTCGGTCGGCCGTGGCGCGCGTCCGCGAGATCGTCGGCGATCTGCGCATCTTCTCCCGTCACGAAGACCCGACCGCCGTCCAGGCCGACGTCCGGAGCGCGCTCGAGTCGAGCCTCCGGATGGCGTTCAACGAGGTCAGGCATCGGGCGCGGGTGCAGAAGGACTATCAACCGGCGCCGATCGTCGACGGGTCGGAGGCGCGGCTCGGTCAGGTGTTCCTGAACCTCATCGTCAACGCCGCCCAGGCGATCCCCGAGGGGAACATCGACGCGAACACGATCCGCGTCGCGACGCGCACGGACGCCGCGGGGCGGGCGGTGGTCGAGGTGTCGGACACGGGATCGGGGATCTCGGCCGAGTCGCTCCCGAACCTCTTCACGCCGTTCTTCACGACGAAGCCGCCTGGCATCGGCACCGGCCTCGGCTTGCCGATCTGCCAGCGGATCGTGGTTCAGATGGGCGGCGAGATCCAGGTCGAGAGCGTCGTCGGGAAGGGGACCACGTTTCGTGTCGTCCTCCCGCCGGCCCGGGCCGTCGGTCCGCAGCGCTCGCGCGAGGAGGCGCCCTCGCGCGCGCCCGTGTCTCAGCGGCGCGGCCGGATCCTCGTGGTCGACGACGAGCCGATGCTCGGCTCGGCGATCCGCCGCGTCCTCGCCTCGCAGCACGACGTCGTCACGACGACGCGAGCGGTCGACGCGCTCGAGCGGCTGCGCGCCGGGGCGACCTTCGACGTCATCTTCTCGGACCTGATGATGCCGCAGGTCACGGGGATGGAGCTCTACGCGCGGATCCGCGAGGAGTTCCCCGACCACGCGCCGCGCGTCGTCTTCCTCACCGGTGGGGCGTTCACCCAGTCCGCGCGCGACTTCCTCGCGCGCGTCCCGAACCCGACGCTCGAGAAGCCGATCGATCGCAACGGGCTGCTCGCCCTCGTCAGCGAGCGCGTGAAGGCCCCGTCGCTGCCTCCGTCCAAGACGGGGACCTGAGCTAGCCCGTCGCCGGAGCGACGAGGTGCCGCGCGAGCAGGGCGCGGCAGTCGTCGGGGAGGGGACGCTTGGTCATCGTGTCGAGGTCGGTGGCGACCGTCACGTGCTCGATGGTCGCCACGTGCACGCCGTCGGACGCGCGCGTGAGCACGTAGCGCAGGGTGGCGGACGTGGAGCCGATGCGCGCGACGGACGTCTCGATGTTCGCGACGTCCCCGTAGCGCAGCGGCGCCCTCCAGTCGGCCGTGAGGTGCACGGCCGGGAAGCCGACGCGCCTGCGGGTGATGAGGTCGACGTAGCCGCCGGGCACGTCGTCGTAGAAGCGCTCCATCGCCTCGTGACACCAGTTGAAGAACCGCGCGAAGAACGCGATCCCGGCGGCGTCGACCTCCTCGAAGCGGACCGGGCGTCGATAAATGACCGACATCGTGACGCTCCTCGCTCAGGGCTTCTTGCGGCCCCCGAGGACGGCGAGCTTGAAGTACGAGAGCTGGCTCTTCGCCGCTTCCTTCAGCACCCCGAGCTTGTCCTCGGCGCGCGCGGCCCTCCGCTGCGCGAGATCCCCGGCTTCGTAGAGCTCGCGCGTCCGGGCGCGCTGGAGCTTGCCGCTCGACGTCTTGGGGAGCACGCCGGGCGCGAGCGGGACGACGTCGTCGAGGGTGAGGCCCATGCCCTCCTGCACGAGCTTGCGCACGGCCTGCACGACCGCGTGCTTCGCCGTCGCGAGATCGCGGCTATCGCCCGGCGCGAGCGCCTCCTGGCACTCGAACGCGACCACGACGCGCTCGCGATCGCGCTCGACGTTGTCGCGCGCGCCGAACGCGACGACGTTGCCCTTGCGCACCCCGTCGGCGCGGCTCGCCTCCCACTCGATGTCCTGCGGGTAGTAGTTGCGGCCGTTGACGATGATGACCTCTTTCGAGCGACCGCAGATGTAGACGTCGCCGTCGTGGACGAAGCCGAGGTCGCCGGTCTTGAGCCACGTCCCGGCGAACGACTCCGCGGTGCGCTCGACGTCGTCCCAGTAGCCCTTCATCACGCTCGGGCCCTTGATGCGGAGCTCGCCGACGTGATCCGGCGGGAGCCGCGCCTCGCCGGTCGCGTCGTCGGGGGGGAAGGCGGCGACCTCGTGGAGGGGGAAGCTCGGGCCGCACGACACGAGGCGGACGGCGCCCGCCGCGTCGTCGGGGACGACCCTCGCGACGTTCTCCGCCCAGAGGGTGTCGGCGTCGACGGAGAGGGTCTCGACCCCCGCGCCGAGCTTCGAGAAGGAGATCGCCAGAGACGACTCGGCCATCCCGTACGACGGGAGGAGCGCGGTCGACGGGAAGCCGACCTTGCCGAACTTCTCCGCGAACGCCTCGAGCGTCTCCGGGCGGATCGGCTCGGCGCCGCAGCCCGCGACGCGCCACGTGGACAGGTCGATGTTCTCGAGCTCGCGATCGCGGATCCGCTTCACGCAGAGGGCGAAGGCGAAGTTCGGCGCGTACGCGATCGTCCCCTTGTGCCGCGTGAAGGCCTGGAACCACGAGACCGGCCGCTTCAAGAAGAGGAGCGGCGGCAAGAAGACGATCGGGATGCGGTGCACGACGGGAGAGAGCACGAAGCCGATGAGCCCCATGTCGTGGTAGAGCGGCAGCCACGAGATGCCGCGGTCCTCCGGCGTCACCTGGAGGCCGTCCTGCATGATGCAGCGCACGTTGGCCATCAGGTTCTCGTGGGTGAGCGTCACGCCCTTGGGGCGCGAGGTCGAGCCGCTCGTGTACTGGAGGAACGCGATGTCGCTCGGCGCGATCTTCTCGGGCTTGAGGGCCTCGAGCGACTCGCGGATCGCCTCGACCGCGACGACCTGCTCGAGCGCCGGCGCCGACGCCTGCACCGTGCCGAGGAGGCGCTTGATCTGCGCCGTGGTGACGAGGGCGCGGGCGCCGCTCTTCTTGACGATGTGCCGCGTGTTGTCGAGGTAGCCCTGGAGCTGGCCGAGCCCGAGCGGCGGGTAGATGGGCACCGGGATGATGCCGGCGCGGATCGCCCCGAAGAAGCAGAGGACGAAGTCCTCGTTCGCCGGGCAGATCAACGCGACGCGGTCGCCCTTCTTCAGGCCGAGGGCCTGGAGCGCCCCGCCGTAGCGCGCGCTGGCGCGCTCGAGGGCGGTGTAGGAGAACGAGGCCTCGCTCGTCGTGTTGCTGCCGAAGCCGGGGACGCCGTCGTCCGAGACGAAGCGGAACCCGAGCGTCGGATCGGCCTTGGCAGCGTCCTCGATCGCAGCGGCGAGCGTCGGGAAGGTCGAACCCATCTCGAATTGGTTCTACCAGATCCGATCACTCGTCGGGATCGGTCTCCTCGATCGTCGGCGACAAGGTCAGATTGCCGCTCCGGATGCGTCCCTCGAGCTCGAAGATAAGAGCGGATCCCGTTGCCGTCGAGGGCGGCGGCGGTCGCGCGGAAGCCTCGTCGATGCTCGTGTCGTGGTGCTGATAGTATCGCATCTCCGTCCGCTCGAAGCCGAGGCAGCCGTAGCCGGGATCGTCCGTCCATTCTCTGGCGGACGACTGGCGCTTTCGGCCGCCGGACAGGTGCTCGAGCGCCGCGGGCGCCGGCGCGCGCGCGGAGGGGCGGAGCCGGCGCCCGCCGGACGGATCCCGTCCGAACCGCCGGCCGGCGCCGAGGGCGCTCCGGTCGGGGGAGGATCGACGTCCGCTTTCAGGGCCATCCTCCGAAGATCCAGGCCCCTCGCGGCCCGAGCGAGCGGCCGCGGCGCGGTCCCTTTGACAGCGACGTGCCGGCTTCGCGATACTGGTCATCCGCATCAGGCGTGCGTCCGGGCCAGGCGGTCCGGACGACCCACGACGACCGTGGGGCCCGGAGGAGAGTTTACCGATGCCGCTCATCGAGACCGAGGAAGCCGCCCGCCGCTTGGCCCGCGCCATCGCGAGCGATCTGTCGCTCTACAACGAAGAGAAGATCGTAGGCGGCATCACG
>JAHBWA010000150.1 GCA_019637195.1 Labilithrix sp.
TCCGGCAGGCCGCGCGCGGCGTGGACTCGGACCGCGACGGGATCGACGATACGCGCCGGATCGAGTTCAGTCAGACACTGGTCGGCTTCGAGACCCTCGATTTGCCCATCGGCACGCTGCACGACGTCGTTCACTTCCGCAACGTCTTGCTCGACGTCACCCTGGCGTCTGCGTCGGACAGGCCGGCCATCACGACGACCAAGATCGAGGAGGAGTGGTGGGCGCCGGGCATCGGATTGGTTCGCGCCGAGCGCGCGCACGTGGTCGAGCGGAGGGACGCGCCGGCCACGACGGACGCGTACACGATGGTGGTCACCGGCGGGACGGTCGACGGCGTGCCGCTCATGTCGGGACCGGGCGAGACCGCCGACGGGACCGTCATCGCGGTCGCGTTGCCACATGTCGATCTCGCTTACGACGCCTCACGGCGACGCTACTACGCGAGCGTGCCGGGTGACGTCCCGGTGAACGGAAACCGCATCGCCGTCATCGACGCGATCACCGGCACGGTGACCTACCCAGGCGCGGCCGTTGGCTCGGAGCCAGGTCCGATGGAGCTGACCGCCGACGGCGCGGCCCTCTACGTCGGCCTGAGCGGGAGCGGCGATGTCGTGAAGCTGCAGCTACCCGACTTCGTCGAGCTCTGGCGAGCGCGGCTGCCGGCGACGCGCTACCCCGGGCAGCTCGTCGCGACGGACATCGCCGTCTCGCCGATCGATCCCGACGTGATCGCGGTCGCGATGTCCAGCGCGGACACGTCTCCGCAAGGCCATGGCGTCGCGCTGGTCCGCGCGGGCGTCCTGCAGCCGCCGGCGAACGAAGACCAGACGAGGAGCATGCTCGTCGCGTTCGACGGCAGCGGCGCGCACGTCTACGGGCTGAGCGACGACACCAGCGAGCGCCGACTGCGCCGACTGGCGGTGCTGTCCGACGGATTGGCGGAGGAGAGCGGCGTCAGCACGAACGGTGGTCGAACCCTCGACTGGACGCCGAACGGGCTCATCCTCGACCGTGCAGTGCACCGAACACCGGATCTCTCGCCGGCAGGCACGATCAACGTTCAGGGCGGAGGATGCCGACCGCACAGCGTGCCGAATCGGCTCGTCTGCGCGTACAACGCCCCCGGCACTCCGGAGAGCGCCCTCGCCGTGGTCGACGCGACGAGCTTCGTGATCTTGTCGACCGCGACGTACCAGCGGAACAATCCGTTCCGGCGCACGTGGAAGATCGTGCCTGGCGCTCCCGGACAGGTCGCGATGAGCGTCGACACGAAGGGCGCCGGCGTCCTCGATGCCGTCTGGCTCTTCGATGCGCCGGCGCTGAAGTAGCCGCCAGCCGCGTTCGCATGGGAGACGATGCGCGGCCGACTCCGAGCGCACGGCGACGGGAGCTCGTCATATCCTCCCGTCGCGGTCCTCCCGTCGCGGTCCTCCCGTCGCGGTCCTCCCGTCGCGGTCCTCCCGTCGCGGTCCTCCCGTCGCGGTCTCCGGTCGCTTACTACCGTCCCCCGCAGGTGTCCGCCGTGAGGTACGAGAGGACCCGGCAGCTCCCGTCGTCACAGCGCGTCGAGAGACATTCGTCCGGGGAGCTGCACGCCTCGCCACCCCGCTTCAGCGTCGCGCATCCCTTCGAGGTGTGGTCGCAGTAGAGCCCCTCCGCGCAGTCGAAGTCCGAACCGCAAGGCTCGTCGAGAGCGCTCGGGCTCGCGCATGTCCCATCGGTGCATCGGGCGCCACGCACGCACTCATCCGAGCCCCCACAGCGCTCGCCGAGGGCGCGCCGTGCGTGACAGCGTTTGTCGGACGCGTCGCAGTAGAACGCCGCGCTCGAGTCGAAGTCGCAGTCGCCGACGTCGGCGTCCATGGAGTCGTCGCAGCTCATGTCCTCGGCGGGAGGACGGAGGACGAGGCACTTCCCCGAGACGACCGGCTCGCCTGCGCCCGAGGGCAAAGCGGACTCCATCATGCAGACGACGCGCGCGCCGGCCGCAGGCGCGCAGTCGTTGGGCTCGTCGCACGCCGCGCCCGGAGGACGCGTGCCGTTCGGCTCGTAGAGGCCGGCAAAGTTGACGCCTTGATCCGCCGCCGCCGCCGAGTTGAAAGGAGCCTCCGCGCACGCCGCGACCTCCTGGCGGATCGCGGACACGAGCCGTTCGCCCGCCTCGGGGACGAACGTGCCCTTCTTGGGTCCGAGGGCCTCTCGCAGAGCGGCGCCCACGAGCGCGCGGCAGGCGGCGACGTCGTGCGCCGCCCCGACCTGAGCACAACAAGGAGCCGCATCGTCACACACGGCCCGAGCGTACGCGTCGAAGAACGCTGACTCGGCGGCCGCGTCCCGCTCGGCCTCGTCGCTGCCGCAGGCGAGCAGCGAGAGGACGGACGACACCAAGGCGAACGAGGCGAAGCGAAGCGAACGTGACATCGGGGACCTCCATCCCCTCTCCTGCCCGCTGCTATCGCAACGCCCGTGCCTCGTCGGATCGCGACGAATCATGCTCGCTACCGCGCGAATCGTGAACGCCGCGTTACGCCGGCGAGCCGGCCATGTCGCGCCTCGCGCATCGCGACCGCCGCGCCGATGGTCAGCGCGGCTACCGAATGCGAACAGCCCTGCCGACCCTCACCGGCCCCCCCTCGAAGGGCGTGATCCGGATCCTCTTGAAGCGAGCGACGATGCAGTCGCCGGTTGGTGTCGCGACGAATGGATTGAGCTCTTCGAGCCCGAAGTCGTCGAGCGCGGCGAGGACGAGGGTGCCGTCGGGGGCGAAGAGCGTCATCACGTGACCAACTCCCGTCCGACCTTCGACGGCTCGACAGCCCTGCACGTCGACACTCAACAGCGCGCGCGGCGTCACCCCTGTCGAACGGTCCTGCACCGCTCTCGCCCACCATCGCCGCCACGTCCGCGGGGACTTGCAGCGACGAAACTCGTGCGCGCTCGGGCGGACCGCAGGCAACGAGAGCGATCGAAAACGGGAGCCAACGCAGACGCACGACGCGTGCGTCTGCGTTCCGCCAGGTCCAACCAAACCACCGCGATCGACGGCACCGGGCACCGTGGGTCCGCGTCGCCGGGCCACGGCCGCCAGCGCGCCAACCGAGCGGCGTTCCGCCTAGCGCTTCTTCTTGCGAGCCTCGTCGAGGCCCTCATCGGCGACCGAGCTCACCGCGCTATCCCTGCTCTTCGCCGCGGCCTTGAGCGCATCGAGGTGGGGCTTCCAATCGCCGGTGATGGCGCCGAGCGCGCGCCGGGCGAGCAAGCCGAGGTAGAGGTCCTTGCCCGCGACGGCCTTCTCGAGGGCCGGCACCGCGCGCCTCGCCTTCGGGCCGACGGCGATGAGCGACTCGAAGGCCGGGAGCGCAGCGTACTTGTCCCTCGGAGCGAGGTTCGCCGACAGCGTGTCGATGATCGTGTCGAGGTCCTTGCCCTTCGCCTTTCGGCTCGCCGCCGCGAGCGCCGCGAAGACGTACCCCGCCGCGACGCCGTGGACCCACCGCTTGTTCTTCTGGACCTTCGCGAGCGCCGCGACGAGCGGCTTCACCATCGATGGCTCCGCGTAGTTGGCGAGCTCCTCCGCCGCCCTCCCGATGACGTCTGCGTTCGACTCGCGGAGGCACGCGAGGAGCGTGGGGACCACATGCTTCGCATCGATTTCGCTGCTGCCGAGGACTCCGATCGCGACCTCGCGGATCTCGTCCGTCTTGCCCTTCAGCGCGTACGTCCGCAGCGCCGAGAGCGCCTTGTCGTCCTTCGCGATCTTGCCGAGCGCGTGAAGGAGTGTGACCTCGTCGTCGCCCGCCGCGATCCTCTTCACGACGAGGTCGACGACGGCCGCACGAACGGCCGGCTTCTCCTTCAGGAGCCGCGCGGCCGTTCTGTCGTCACTCTCGTCGTCCGTGAGCTTGTCGAGCCACACCTCGCCGGGCACCTTCGTCTTCAGCTTGGCCTTGTCGTCCGCGATGGTACGAAGCCATTCGTCGAGGAGCGCGAGCAGGTTCTTCGCCTTGATCGGAGAAGGCTTGTCGCCCTCCGCCCACTCGAAGAGCCTCCCCTTCTTGTCGTAGCCGACCGTGGTACCGCCGCTCCGGCCCATCGCGGCGACGACCCCCGCGGGGGCGCGAGCCTTCGTCTGCTTCACGACGTCGAGCGCAGCCTTGGACGCGACGCCGAACACTTCGATCCCCCAGTGGTGCTTCCAGAGCGGGATCACCTGGTACGGGGCCGGACGCCGCCAGACCTTCTCGTCGGCGACGATCGCGCACGCGCCGAGCTCCTCGATGAGCTCGCGATGCACGGGAGCGAGCGTCATGCCGAGCTTCTTCTCCAGCGCGGCGATCGCGGCGGCCTTCGGCGGCTTCGCCTGCGAAGAGAAGAACGCGAAGTCGTCGTCGAGCGCGTCGATCCGCGCGAGCACCTTGGCCAGGCTCGTCATCGCGACAGGCTATAGCGGTCGACGCTCGAGCGGCCAGCGTGTCCTGTTCCGCGGGCCCCTCCGACGGTCGCTTTCCGCTCCGTCGCGTCCTCGTTTCGAACGCTTGTGCGTCTTGACGAAAGCAACCCCGCGTGAGACCCGATGGGCGCGCTCATGTGCGCTGCCGTCGCCAGGTCCGCGATGCGCACCGGCTCGGCGAGCGCCTCTGCAGCAGGTCGACGGCACGGCTGACGAGCGCGAGATCGCCGTTCGCCAGCCCGATGTCTCGCCGCGCGACGCCGTGAGGGCTCCGCATCACACGCCAGACGGTCTCCCGTTCGATGGCGGCGCCGAGCACGGGAATGCGAGCACGGGAATGTCCGCGGGCTGTAAGGAGGAGGCGCACGTAGCGCGTCGAAAGGCGCACCCGGTGTCAGGGGCCGGCCCATCTCGCTTCACACTGCTCCCGCGTGAGCTGAGCTTCCGAACTGCCGGTGAGTCGGGGCGAGCGTCCGCGAGCGCGACCGGCGGTCGCGAGACGGGATTGAGCACGCCCGGTACGCATTGATGGTCGACGCCTACCGCGAGAGCGGCAGGCCGAAGCGCAGCCACCGGCGGGCCGACGACCGACCTCGCTCGCCGGCCTTGGGAGCGCCCCGCCGAGCCGGTGGAGCTGAACGGGGCATGAGTGATAGAAGCCAGCGCGGGGATGGACCGACTCGACACCATCAGGATCTTCGTCCGCGTCGTCGAGAGCGGAAGCTTCTCGGCCGTCGCGCGTGAGCTCGGGATCGGACAGCCGACGGTCAGCAAGCAGGTCGCGGCGCTCGAGGCCCATCTGGGTGCGCAGCTGTTGATGCGAACGTCGCGAAAGGTCGCGCTCACCGAGGCCGGACGCGATTTCTTCGAGTCGGCATCGAGGCTCGTCTCCGATCTCGACGCCGCCGAGTCCAGGATCGGGCGTGGCCTCCGATCGCCCTCTGGGCTGGTGCGCGTCAGCGCGGCCCCGAGCTTCGGCGCCCTTTACATCGTGCCGCGTCTCCCCGAGTTCTTCAGGCGGTACCCCGACGTGAGCGTCGAGGTCCACACCTCCGACCGCAGCGCGAACCTCGTCGAGAATGGCATCGACGTCGCCATCCGCAACGGCGAGCTCGCCGTCTCGAGCCTGGTCGCGCGAAAGCTCGGTGCATCGCCGATCATCGTCGTCGCGTCGCCGGCGTACCTCGACGCGCACGGTGAGCCTCGGAGGCCGACCGATCTCGAGCAGCATCGCTGCATCGTCTTCTCCTCCCAGACCGGCGCGCGACCGTGGCGGTTCTCGGCGAAGAGCGGCCACGAGCGCCATCTTCCCGAAAGCGCCTTCCGAACGAACGACGGCGAGCAGATCCGCGCCGCGGCTCTCGCCGGGATAGGGCTCGCGCAGGTCCCGCACTGGCTCTGCGCGCGGGAGCTCGCGGCGGGCACGCTCCGACGCGTCTTGCGGCGGTACGAGCCGGCCCCCGATCCGATCAGCGCCGTTCGTCCGGCGAACCGCCGCCCCGCGACGAAGCTGATCGTGTTCATCGACTTCCTCGCCGAGGCGCTCGCGACCATCCGCGAAGCGCGCTGAGCGGCTCGATCCATTCCCGTACGGCATGGTCACCATGCCGCCGCGCTGCCTCCTCGCGCCGACGAGGCGCCGTACCTTCATGCGCACGGAGGATGCCGATGAAGACCGAATTGCCGGGGCCGATCGCCGCCTACTTCAGGGCCGTCAACGCGCACGACGAAGACGGAATGCTCGCTCCCTTTGCGGAGGGCGCCGTCGTCGAGGACGAGGGGAAGTCCAGGCGCGGGCGCGCCGAGATCCGCGCGTGGATCGAAGAGGTGACCGCGTCGTATCGCCCCGCCTGCGCGATCCTCGGCGTCACGGGTGGAGCTCCCGGCGTCATGGTCGAAGGTTCCGTGTCGGGGACGTTCCCGGGTAGCCCCGTGCGCCTTCGCTACGCGTTCCAGCTGGCCGGCGGGCAGATCACGCGCCTGAAGATCTCGTGATGGCCGACTCCCACGAGGGCACGAGCGAGCTCGCCGGCAAGTACGCGCTCGTCACAGGCGGATCGGAAGGGATCGGCGCCGCGATCGTTCGGCGCCTGGCGATCGCCGGGGCGACGGTGGCCACCGCCGCGCGCCGGGCTCCGTCGTCGATCGAAGAAGGCGACGCGGCGAGAAGGTGGGCGCCGACGAACGACGCGCCGGCGGCGAAGCCGGCGGCTACCCCTTCGTGTCGAAGGCCGAGCGCGTGAGCGTCTGTCGTCCGGCGACCGAGCCTTCGTCGCCGTGCGCCTAGCGACGCACGCCGCGCGTAGCCCGCCATGACGACTACCCGGACGCTGCGCCACCGGATGGACTCGGTGGACTCATCGACAAGCGGCACGCCCGAGAGGATTCGAACCTCTGACCCTCGGCTCCGGAGGCCGTCGGATGCGTCTGAAAATGCCGAGCTAATCGCGCAGCGTGACGCCGCCGTGACATCGGCCGTGGCCGCGATCGAGCGCGCGTGGGCCGCAGTGGACCGCGGGGAGCCCTCTGCGCTCCGGCAGTGCATCGCCGCGATGGGGACCGCGCACGACGTCCTCGTCGAACTCGGCAGCGACCTGAGCCAGAAGACGAGGTCCGCGTGACCTTCGCCGACGCGGACCGCCAGCGGCGGCGTGAGGACGACCTCGCATTCCTTGCGTGGCTCCGTACCGCGACGCTCGAGGACCTCGATCGCAAGTCCTGGGAGGGAAGAGAACTGCCCGGATGGCGACGCGTCGCGCTGGCTCGGGCGCTCGCGGGACGAGGAGTGCGATGAGCGATCAGGCGATGACCTTCCGAGCTCTCGCCAAAGAGGTGCTGGAACAGCGCGAACGCGACGGCGTGCGCGGGCTCGACCGCGAACTATCTCGCTTCCGCTGCCACATCGACACCGCGGCGTTTGCGACGAAGGACGTGGCGGAGCTCACGCACCGCGACATCCGAGCGTGGCTGCGTGCGATGGCGCAGAAGGACGCCGAGGGGCCTGGCGAAAAGCGGAAGCTGTCGCGCCAGACGATCGACCGCTGCAAGTCGCTCGTCTCGGCCATCTTCGTCGAGGCCGTCGAACGCGAGCTCCGCGAGGACAACCCTTGCGACAACGTGAGGTCGAAGAAGCGCGTCGACGAGAGCGACACGCGGGTGAAGTGGGCATACCTCACGCCGGAGGAGCAGAGCCAGATCGCACGATGCGAGGCGATCCCCAAGGCCGACCGGATCATGATCCGGTTCACGATTGGCACGGGTCTGCGGCAGGGTGAGTGGCGGCATCTCGAGCTTCCGGACCTCGTTGTCCACGGCGACGACCCGCATGTTCACGTGCGCATCGCCGGTCGCCGTAACGGCAAACCGCTGCCCCCGAAGAGCGGGAAGACGCGGAAGGTGCCGCTGTTCGGCGATGCGCTCGCGGCGGCTCTTGAGTGGGTCGCGCTGCTGCCCACGTACGCGCCGGCGAACCCGGAGAACCTCGCGTTCCCGACGACGAGCGGCAGGCTCCGGCAGCAGGGCAAGCCGTTCGGCCGAAGCGGCACGCTCCGAGGCTACTACCAGGCGGCCGGCATCAAGCTGCGTCCGCACCTGCACTTCCACGCTTTGCGCCACACGTTCGCCTCGAACCTGATCTCCGGCGCGCTCACGCGGCGGTGGTCGATGCAGGAGGTGCAGGTGCTGATGGGGCACTCGTCGATCATGGTGACGCAGCGGTACGCCCACCTCGGCGAGGACGCGATCGCGGTCGCGGTCCGCGAGACGGTCGCCGGGCTCCACGCCGTCGCCGAGCCGGTGCTGATGGGCGCGAACGACGGGGCGGACCGGAAGCGGGTCTTCGCGCGCGGCGCCGAGCAGGTCCGCAAGCACCTCGAGAACACGGGGGCGCTCAAGCGGATTGCCTCCCGCTTGGAATCGGCGGCTCGCGGCGCGGCGTCGTTCGCGCGGCGGGTCGCCGGGAAGGTGACGAGGACGCGTCATGCAGCGTGAGTGAGGAAAGGGCATGTCATGAAGGAAGAGCATCGACAGTACGGAACCATCGAGTCTGTCCGCACGGGGGACGAGGATGGTCGCTGGGAAACGACGTGGCTCTTCGTGAAGTTCGGCGGGAGCGTCCAGGGCTTTGGCGGGTACTTCTTGAAGGAGCATCGCGAGAAGTGGAACGCGGAGCTCTGCGCCCTCTTCGGCGTGTCGAAGCTCGACGAGCTCGTCGGGAAGCGCTGCTGGGCGCTCCGCTGCTTCTCGGGCTGGAACGAGCCGATCGAGGGACTGGAGAACGCGGAGGGACAGCGCTTCGTCGCCACCGACTTCTTCCGTCGGCACCTGTCGAAGCCGGTCGAGAGCGTGATCGCGAAGCGGCGCGAGTCGATCGAGTCGTCGATCGCGAGCCTCACCCGTCGAATCAACGACGAGACGCGGATCCTGGCGCGGTTGGAGTCGGATTACGTCGAGTGGGCGACGGTGTTGAGCGGCGCGGGTCAGGAAGGAAAGGCACGGACATGAGCGCGAAAATCTACTGCTGGGTGAACTCGGGCAAGGGCAGCGATTGGCAGGTCGTCATGGCGCTGGCCGAGGACGGAACGCACCTCGCGTCCCACGTCTCCTCGAGCGAGAACTTCGCCAAGCACGACATCGGGATCACGAGCGAGTGGAAGCACGAGCTGTACAAGGCGCACTACCCGGACGGCTACGAGCTCGTCTGGGTCGCCGACGCGCGCCCCGGCCAGTGCGCCGGGCTCGATGAGGCGTACGCGAAGAACCAGGCGATGCGTCCCGCTGCCGACGACGCGGCATCGCGTTGTGCAAGCGAGGGTTCCAATGGCTGACCAGCGCGCGATTCTGCGCGGCTTGACGATCCTCCAGTCGTACAAGCCGGACGGCGAGACGTGGGCGTGCAGCGTCGCTCACGACGAGTTCTTCGCCCAAGGGCCGCTCCCCGGAGCGCTCGGCGGTGACGACGCGAAGGAGCTAGAGGAGCTCCTCTGGCGTTGGGACGACTCGCTCGACACCTGGGCGAGGTTCGTATGACCACGCAACGCTCAGTAGCATCGCCGCCGAGCTGCACTTGCGGCCTGACTTTCGACGACCCCGGCGATCACGGCCCGGACTGCGCCTTCACGATCTGGGAGCAGGAGCACCACCGCTCAGGAGATACGAGGGTGCAGTGCACGTACGCGGGATGGCGCTCGCGAACGCGGTGCACCTTCGAGCATGGTCACGAAGGTGCGCACTCGTTCCAGCTCCGGCCGCTGGACCCTCGCCCAAGCGAAGGGTCGACGTGCAGCGAACGGCACAAGGCGGGCCTGTACGCGGAGCCTCTCCCTTGCACCCTCGCAGAAGGGCACGCTGGCGAGCATGTCGACGAGAATCGAGACAGGTGGAGCACATGGGGTGCGCCCACACGGGACGGATCCGTCGGACCTGAGCACGAGTGCGACTGGTGCCATGGCACGAAGCCGGACCATCACGCCACGTGCCCGTGGCGCAAGGGCGGCCCGTGCTCAAGCGAAGCATCGACTGACGATCTCGCGCTGCCGTTCTGCGCGTGTGGCCGTCGCTGGTCCGAGTGTGACGGCTCTCGAAAGACATGCGCGAAGCGCGCGCGGCCCGGCGCGATCGAAACGCAACGCCCGAACGATGCGAAGGCTTTCATGGTGGGCGACTTCGTTCGGCATCGGACGTCCGGCCTGGCTGAGATCACCGCCATCGATGACACGGAGGAGTACCCGATCGCGTTGCGCTACAAGTCGCGCGAGCTAGACGGCGCCACGGGTGGAGCGAAGCGCGAAGACCTGACCTTCGTGTCGCGACCGGAGCAACGCACGGAGCCGGCGTGGCGCTCGCCTGGAGTGCCTGCCCCGACAGATTCGGATCGACGACGCGCAAAGGCGTGGTGGCACGAATACTACAAGGCCGACGGGGAGGACTTCAGCGAAGGCTTCTCCGTCGACATGGCCGACGACCAGGACGTCGAGGATCTTGCCACGCTCATCGCCGCAGTGAGGATTGACGTCCACCCCGCGGAGCCTCCGCGGGTGACCACGCGCGACGTCGTCATGTTCGAGGCCGGGCTCGCCGAGGCGCGCGCGCAGCTTGAGCCGCGCCGAGCGAGCGCGTCGACTGAGACGCCGGAGGAACGTGACCAGCGCCTCTGGGAGGCCGGCTACGAAACGGCGAAGACCGAGCGAGCGACAGCCATCCGTGCCGCTTGCAACCTGATCCAGTACCTCGAGACCACCGGCAAGGATCAAGGCCTGTCACCCTCACACGACCGGCACGTGTCCACGCTGCGCGGCGCACTGAATCTACTGCCCGCGGGGTCGAACGGCGCTGCGGAGGGAGAAGGACGATGAGCGACCTCTTGGAGATCGTGACCGAGGTGGACGGAGTCACCGGCGCGCCGTGCGAATGGCTGATGCTGCGCCGCAGGGCCGGCTACGTCACGTTCCAGCGGGACTACCTGTCTGAGATCACCGGTCACCGCCAAACGTGGGTGGACGAGGGTATCTCGGTCAACGACGAAGACCTACCAGCGATCGTGGCCGCGCTGGCCGCGCTGCTGCCCACCGAGGGCGAGGAGAAGGGCTGATGCCGAAGCAACGCTACCGCGTCACGGTCGCTCGCCAGCCGCGCTCCTCACGCGTGGCGGGAACGATTCGCGGCTGGGAGGTGCGCATCAACGGCGGCGAGGTCGCGCGCGTGCGGCCGAACTACGAAGGCTGGGGGAACAAGATCGTCGGCTGGTACTTCGCCGCGCACGATCGCCCTGAGTACGGGATTGCCCACCGGAACACGTGCGGCGAGAAGGGCGTGTCCGAGGAGGACGCGAAGGCGCGCGCGGTCGCGTACGTGAAGCAGCGCCTCGCGGCGAAGGTCGCGGAGCAATCCGGCGAGGGTGAAGGAGCGAAGCGATGATGTTTGTTGGTCTCAGGCCAGGTGACGAGGTTTTCGTCCAGCAGCACCGCGGCTCCGCTCGCTGGAAGGTCACGAAGGTCGGTCGCAAGTACTTCACCGCCGGGGGCTCCGAGTTCCTGCTCGAGGACGGCACGTCCAAGTCGGGCTACTCGTACCCGCGGGCGAGCACCTTGGCGGCGCACGAGAAGAGCGTGCGCGTGGGCGAGGCCCGGGCGTTCTTGACCGCGTTCGGCGTCAAGCTCGATCACTTCACGAAGGACGACATGGTGCTGTTCGTGTTCGACGCCGTGAAGGCGCGTCTGGACGCAGCGCCGCCATCATCCAAGACGACAGGAGAGAAGACCGATGAGCGACTGCGAAGAGGGTGACGTGATGACGATCGCCGAGCTCCGCGAGTACGCGAACCAGGTCGACGCGTTCCGCGCCGAGAATCGGGCGCTCGAGGCACGCGTCGCGGAGCTGGAGGCGGAGTTGGCCGTCACGCGCAAGGCGAACATGCACGTGGACGGCAGGGTCGCGGCCGTGAAGATCGCGAAGGCCGAGGCCCGCGTCGCGGATCTCGAGGCAGCGCTCGTCGACCTGCGTGGCGTCGCTGAGACGCTCTACATCCGGTGCCGAAGCGCCGAGACCGATCCGGATATGGTCCGCGCGTTCGCGGTGATCGCCACGGCCAACAAGGTCATCGGTCGGAGCGAGTTCGCGGATTCCGTGGGCGCGGTCGATTGCTCCGATTGCGGCAAGGCGGCGCTCGGCGCCGTCTACTGCGGCTCCTGCTACGCCGCGAACGTCCAGGCCGAACGCTCTGCGGCGATTGAGGAGTGCGCGAAGGTCTGCGACAAGGTCGAGTCGACACACCGTCGGGCCGCGAACCGCCAACTCGCTCGACACAACACCGTGCCCAACGAGCAGGCGAACGGCGCACTGCATTGCGCTGCGCAGATCCGCAAGCTGGCAACGCGGACCGGGAACACGGAACGATGAGCATGAATCCCGGTTGTGACAACTGCGGCGGAGAAGACTCCGAGCACTGCCTTTGCGCTCAGTGCATGACGGAGTCTGCCGAGATTGATCGCGCAGTGGGCTTCAACGAAGGCTGGGCGACAGCCGTGAAGACCATCGAGGCATGGCTGCGAGAGGTCGCCGCCGATCCGCGCCTGGCTCACGCAGGCGGCGTTGACGCGATCACTGACGCAGCCGATGCGCTTCAGATCGCGGAGCGGTGGCAAAAGGCACCGCCGAAGAGGAGCGATGATCAAGGTCGGTGACAAGTACGTGGTCGAGCGCCGGTGTCACGGTCGGCTCGACCACCAATGCGTGGCGACGGTGGAGCGCATCACGCCGAGGCGCGCGTACCTCGGTGGCGGTACCTGGATCGCGCTCGACGACCCGACGCGCACGGTGCGGCCGAGGTACTGCGACTTCACGACGACGGCGACGCCGGTCCAGGGCGACGCCAATGGAGGTGACAAATGATTACAAGTCTCGTCCAACAAGTGGACGCGAAGAACGCCGAAGAGTTCCTCGATTACCTGACGCCGCACCGTGGGGGGCCATTGTGGGATCGATCGGTCGACCATCAAAGCTGGATCTTCCGTGGACAAGGCGACGCCGATTGGAAGCTTGTTCCGAAGGCGCATCGCGCACGGGACGAGTTCTTTTACGCAGGCTTGGGCAGCGCCAACATCAACCCTCGCCCTGGCCCGACGCCGTACACCCCTGAAGAGTTGCTTGAGCGCGAGGCAATGGCTGCGAGGATCTTCGCTGGCCGCGCCGCGGATCTCGGGTACGAGATTCCCTGGGACCGGGCCGAGTTTCGGGACCGCGACTTCGACGGGGCGGAAGAGTGGGGTGCGAACTTCCCCGATCTTAGCGAGTGGGGCTTCTACGCTCTCGCCCAGCACTACGGCGTGCCGACGCGTCTCCTGGATTGGTCATTCAAGCCCTTGGTAGCCGCCTACTTCGCCGCGAAAGGGCCAGCGGAGGAAATCGCCACGGCGGACCAGACAAACGCCCGGCGATCGTCGAAGCTCTTTGCTGTCTGGGCCGTGAACACGCACTTTCTCAACGAACTCTGCCACGACCGAAACCCCGGCGTGGTCGTGGTGACCGTGCCCAAGACGACGAATCCAAACCTCGCCCGGCAAGCCGGGCTCTTCACTCTGGTGCGATTCAAGAACTGCCCCACGCCTCTCATGAACCCTCCGGCTCTCGACGACTTCGTCGCCCAGCCGGATCTCTTGCAGTTGGTCCGCGACACCGATGGTATGCCGTTGCGACCCATGCTTTACAAGTTCACTCTCCCGTACAGCGAGGCGCGGTTCCTTCTCTACTACCTTCTCCTGAACGGAATCGATGCAGCGACCATTTTTGCGGGGCACCGGTCGATCGTCGAGGGAATGGGTGAAGACCGCATTCGCTCGGTCTGCTCGAGGGCGGACCGTGTCCAGTGGCAGAGTTGCGAGCCCCCCGGCGCCTAGCCCGCGCGACATCAGCGAATCGCGCGAGCGAGCGCACAGCCGTCCGCGTGGCGCCCGGCGCCGCCTCCGCACGAGCACAGCTCGAGCTCACCTTCGACCGCGCGCAGAGCCTCGGTCACCTGCCGCTCGACCTGCGTGCGCATCTCGAGCTCCGCGCGGAGCGTCATGAGGTACGCGACCACCGACCCGATGGGCACCTCGACGAGCTCGTCCGCGGTGTAGGTCGCGACCGATCCCTCGTACGCCCCCACGGGCGCGACGTGCGCATGGACGCGGAGTCGTCCGTCCGGAGCGATCCCCACCACGCGCCCGAGCCTCATCGAGCCGCCAGGACGGCTGGGCTTCACGAGCGTTCCGAGCTTCACGGACGCGACGATAGCGGAGGACCGACGAGATGTTCACGCCCTACCCACCCGGAAGAGCGATCATGATCCCGCATGCTATCGTGGCGATGGTGACCGCTCGACTCGACCTCGGATCCGGACACGTGCTCGTCGTCGACGGCGAGCAGATCCTCCACGACGGCGAGCCGACCACGCCCCGCGAGCTCACGCGCCGCTACCCCGCCGACGGCAAGGTCTGGGCGTGGCTCCGCGAGCACGGGATCCGCCGCGTGTCGACGACGAGCGGCCCCAGCGGCCGCACGAAGCACCGCAAGCAGCGCCTGCTCTCCCTGTCCCCCGAGCACTCCGAGCGGCTGGACGAGCTCGCTGCGCGTCTCGGCTGCACGATCTCCTCGGCGGCCGAGCAGGCCATCGACACGCTCGACCAAGCGACCTCGAAGCGGACGGCGAAATAGTTCCGGGGTTCGGTTGACGCGCGCATATGCGCGCGCTACGTTCAGAACACCCTAGAACGAAGTGACCCGGCGAGGCGGCAACCTCCCGGGTCATGGCCGCACCCCACATCACTGAGGTCCGACATGAACGACGTTACCACGATCGCAGCGCTCCGCCGCGCCCTCGCCGCCGCGCAGGCGGCCTCCGCAGCCGCCGAGGAGAGCTGGTACGCATCCCCCGCTGACGAGGAGGACGAGCACGTACTCGCGTACGCGCGCGCGGCGTCGGCAGTGTCGTCCACCGCGCGCGCGGCCCTGGCGGAGGTCCTTGTCGGCGGCGACCACCCGCGCGCGTGGACCGTGACCTGCGAGCAGGGCGCCGTCACCGAGGAGCTCGGGAGCCTGACGATCGGCGACGCGCGCAGGGCAGCGCGCGCCTGGGCCGAGGAGGGCGACTACGACACGAGCGAGGGGACGCTCTTCCTCTTGTACCGCATCCACTGCGCCGAGACGGGCGAGGACAGCAGCGTCTCGATCGAGCTCCAGCCCGAGGCGCCGGCCTGCGTCGACGGCGACGAGCACGACTGGCAGGCACCCCACGAGCTCCTCGGCGGCCTCGAGGAGAACCCGGGCGTCTGGGGGCACGGCGGCGGCGTGATCGTCCACGAGGTCTGCATGCGCTGCGGCTGCGGGCAGACGACGGACACCTGGGCGCAGGACCCCACCACCGGCCGCCAGGGCCTGACGTCGGTGCGCTACGAGCCGGGCAAGCACCTCTCGGCGCTCTGCCGGCTCGAGGCCGCGTGAGCGGGCTCTCGACGGATGGCCCTCGGTGGCTCGTGTGGCGCTCCGTCGATGGTAGCGCGCCGGCGCGCTGCGGAGCGGGGCGAGGACTCCACGTCTCTCGGCGCGACGCCGACGACACCGTCGAGGCCCAGCGTCGCGCGGACCGCGCGGCCGGCACCCGGCTCGGCGTCACGATCGTCGAGGTCGCGTGAGCCGCCTCGAGCAGTGCCCCGGCTGCGGGCGCCCGACGGCGTGTGCCTGCGCGCCGGCCGACGTCCGCGCCCAGCTCGCGCGCGAACGCGCCGAGCTTTCCGACCGCGCGGCCGCAACGACCGCGCGGGCCAACGAGGCGGCGCGGCTCCTCCGCGAGCTCGCGCGCATCGCTCGCGACGTCAGCCGCTACGACCTCGCCGAGGCCGCGGAGCGATGGCTCGCGCCGGGGTCCGAGCCGCGGGAGACCGGACCGTGAGCCCGCCGAACGTCGCGCCACCGCCGGACCGCCCGGCGAACCTCCGCTCGCTCGAGGTGGGCGAGGAGGCATGGATGGTCGTGGAGACGGATCGGCGGCCAAGCGGGCGAGCCACCGTAGAAGGCTACGCGCGAGTCGCAATCGTCGACGCTCCCGACGGTCACCTGCGGATCGGCTACCGCGTATGCCTGCTCCGCGTCTCCGGGGTGTGCCTCGTGGGCAACTCGATCGACGGACTCCGACGCACCGAGCTCTACGCCTGCACGGACCACGAGGAACACGTCGCCTTTGGCCAGCTCGTTCGCTTCTACACGCGGCGGGACCGATGACTCTCGAGACCTGCGACGAATGGTTCGTGCGCTACCTCGCCTACCGGCGAGAACTCGGGTACTACGCCCGCACGTCGACGTGGCGCACATGGATCTCCCCGCGCATCGGCCACAAGTGCTGGAGCGAGGTGACGCCCGAAGATGCGGAGCAGATCCGTGACGACCTGGACGCGGCAATCGTCTCACGCCGTGACGGGCCAGCGCGATCCGGGCGTCTCCTGGCGCGCTCCGCGATCGATGTATGGTGCGCGTTCACTAACGCGATCCGCGTCGCCCGTAAGAGCAAGCGACGCAACCTTCGCGCCCTCGCCGACCGGCCGAATCCAGCCGCCGACATCGAGCCGCCTGGCGAACGGGGCCAGCGCAAGGCGCGCTTGAAGTCCTTCATCTTCCCGACCGAGTTTCTGCGACTGGTCGCGTGCAAACAGGTCCCACGCGAGTGGCGTCAGCTCTACGCGATTGCTGCGTATACGTACCTGCGGCCAGGCGAGCTCATGGTGCTCACATGGGGAGACGTCGACCTCGAACTCCGAACTATCCGCATCGTGAAAGCTTGGCACTACGACGAGGAACGGGTGAAGCCGCCGAAGACAGTAGCCGGAATCCGGGACGTACCCATCCCCTTGCGACTGCTGCCGTTGTTACGGCGTATGCGAGCGCGCAAGCGGTCAGATCATCTCGTCGTCCCCTTGATGCGCGGCGTGCACCGGACCACCCTCCCGCAAGTCTTTCGACGACACCTCCTCGTCGCTGGGATCAAACGGGCCGCGCTGCACGAGAGCACGCTGCTCACGATGCGAGCCAACTTCCGCACGTGGCGCGACACGGGTATCACCTGGCTCGCGTTGGCGGACACCAACGTCGCGCGCATCATGCGCCGCGCCGGACACGAAGACGTCCGCGCGACGATGCGCTACATCAAGATGGCGGAGGACCTGAGCGGCAAGCTTGGGAAGCCGTTCCCGGCGCTGCCTCGGGAGCTGCTGGGGCGAGCACGATGACACCTCGACGCGCGACGCTGACGGAGCTCGTGGATCGCTCGCACATCGAGCACGCGCGGAGCTACGACGGGGTGGACGACGACAGCGTCGCCTGGGGTCGGTTCGCGACCGAGGCTACGGACATCGCGGGGGCTCCGCACGCGGTCGTCTGCGAGTGCTGGTGGATGGGGCGCTGGCGCGCGGATCGCTACCCGCGCGTGGTCCTCGGGCCGCGGCGTGCAGCGAGCCTCATGGCCACCGGCGTCGCCGCCGAGCAGATGTCGATGGTGGTCCCGCCGTGGAGAGCATTCCTCGTCGAGATCGCCGACTCGCCCGTCGTGATCCGCGACCCGCACGCGCCCGACGGATCAGCCCCGATCGACCGCCTCGAGGTGCAGTACTCGATGCACCATGACGGCCAGCCCGGGTGGACCATGCTCGCGTCGACCGCGTTCGGCACCGGGGTTCAGCGGTACAACGTCTTCTCACCCGACTGGATCAACGACGCGCTCGTGTACGAGGGGCCGGCCGACGCGTTCTCCCTGGCGTGCGACGCGGAGGATCTCCGCGCGCTGTCCGTGCTGAGCCGGCTCGTCGCCGGCCTCTCCCTCTCGCTCGCGACGCCGGAGGCGCTCGCCGACGCCGTGCGGCGAGCGAAGGGCAAGAGCTACCGCGCGCGCCGGCGCGGGCCGTCCGTGCTGCGCGACTACGTGCTCGGCGATGACGTGCGCGTCGACGTGCGTGAGGCCGTCCGGGACTACGTCACGCGCGGCGGGCGCGCGCCGCGCGTGCAGCATCTCGTGCGCGGGCACTGGCGGACGCAGCCTCACGGGCCCGAGCGCGCGCTCCGGAAGTGGATTCACGTCGAGCCCTACTGGAGGGGGCCGGAGAGCGAGCGGCTTGGGTAGACGCCGGCGGATGAAGGCGCTGCCTCTCGCGCGCCGGCGACGCTACGATTTGTGGAGGATGAATGTGATGGCGTAGGACGAGGGCCATGCTCCGACGGAAGGCGGCGTCGTTGACATCTGATGCGTGCTGACGACCGACCAGCCCTGCTCGAGCAGTTTGTTCAACTCATCAAGACCATGGGTTCGCTCCTCCGTGTGCCCAGGCTTCGAGTGACAGATGACGTGGACGCGTGTGGCCATGTGTACCCTCCGGCTCTCGACGAGAGCACGGCCGAGGATCGGTGCGCCATCACCCCTCGGGAGGAGGTGCTGGCTATCCTCGTCAAGTGCCCCCCGCCGACGCCGGCGGAATTGCCGCGCTTGCGCCGTTGCTCAAACGTGCCCATTTACGCAAGTTCGACCTGGCGCCAGTCGCCGGCGCTGATCTACACCGCCGTGTCCGCGTCGGCGCGCGCGGCGCGGTCGACGACGAGCACCAGGTGCCCGCGTCGTCGTGGAGGCTCCTCGGAGGCGAAGGCCTCGTCGAGCAGCTGCTGCCTCGTCCACACGCGCCCGGAGAGGGGGCGGATGTGGCCGGCGCGCTCGAGGGCGCAGAGGACGCGCCACTCGATGCGGACGCGGCGGGCGTAGTCGGGCGAGGCAGCGTGCTCGCGCGGGCGGAGCTCGCGGAGGACGGCGAGGAGCCGGCGATGGGTCATGGCGGCCCGGTCGGCCGCTGGGGCGGGGAGGTTGCCAGCGATCGACGGTTCGACCTGGCGACAGAAACTTTCTTTCGAGCGACAGTAATTATCTGTTGCGCATCGGCTCGGCGTGGTGCATACTCTCTCTTGTCGACGGCGCGATGCCGAGACCCGAACCGGCGGACCCGGGCTCCTCAGAAAGAGGTGCTGATGGTTGAAGTCCAAGTGCTCATACCGGTGCGCGACAACGAAGGAATCCCCTTCGACCCCGCGCACGACGCAGTCTTCGAGGCCTACCTCGCGTCCCACTTCGGTGGCTTCACGCGACTGCCGCGGGAGGCGGCAGGTGGATGGGTCGACGAGGACAAGCGCTACTACCCCGACGCGACGCGGATATACGTCGTAGCAGTCGCCGGCCTCATCGCCGGCGGCGAGCCGCTGAGGTTGATGGCAGACATCGCCAAGGCGCACTACCGGCAGAAGGCACTCTTTCTGCGCTACCTCGGGATGGCCGAGGTGCTCTGAGTAGACGGACCCCGCGAGAGCGGGGGCCTCCTCCCTATCCTGCAAGCCCCGGTATCTCATCGACGTGTGGAGCGCGACCCATGGCCGACTACGAAGCGAAGCGGACGCAGCGGATCGATCGGCTCAAGGCTCGTGCCGCGAGGCTCACTCGTGCGGCGGATGCCGCAAGCGAGCGGGCGCGGGCGATCTCGAGCCAGATCCCGCTCGGCCAGCCCGTGCTCGTCGGGCACCACAGCCAGCGGAGGCACGAGCGCGACCTCGAGCGCATCAGGAATCGGTTCGCTCGCGCGGTGAAGCTCCGCGACGAGGCCGCCGCCGTCCTTCGTCGAGTGCGCGCCGCCGAGTCGAATCGGGCGATCTCGAGCGACGACCCGGAGGCGGTCGACAAGCTCCGCGCGAAGCTCGCCAAGCTCGAGGCCGATCGCGCCCTCATGGTGGCGGCGAACAAGGCTGCTCGGTCGAAGGCGCCTCAAGAGGCGCTCGTGGCCCTCGGCCTCTCGTCTGCGATGGTCACGCAGATCCTGACGCCCGACTTCATGGGCCGGATCGGCTTCCCGGACTACGTCCTCCGCAACTCGGCGGGCGAGGCGTCGCGGCTCCGGAAGCGCATCGCCGCGATGGAGGCGAGGTCGTCCGCGCCGGCCCCGGAAGCCGTCGAGCTCCCGAACGCGCGCATCGAGGAGGCGGACAACCGCGTCCGGATCTTCTTCTCGGACCGGCCCTCGGAGGCGCTGAGGGCCTCGCTGAAGGGCTCCGGCTTCCGATGGGCCCCGAGCGTCGGGGCGTGGCAGCGCCACGCGTCTCCGGGCGCGTGGTACGCCGCAAAGAGGCTCCTTGGAGCCAGCGAGCGAGGTGCAGCATGACGACGACGAAGGATTATCGGACCGTCTCCGGTCACACGATCACGTTCGAGGCAGGCCCCAAGGTCGCCGCGTTCCTGCGGCGCATCGAGGCTGCGGTCGACGACCCGAAGGTCTCGGAGCGAGAACTTACGGGCCTGGCGTTCTCGGCCGAGAACCCGATCCTGGACCATTCGCTCTTTCCCGGTCGGGGAGGGGTCACCCCGAAGGTGCTCGCCGATCCGGCCTACCACGTCATGACGGATCTTCTGTTCCGCAAGCAACTCGCGGAGCAGGGGGACGGCGTCGAGAAGATCGCGGCGCGCTACTCGATGACCGTCGCCGAGGCGGCCGCGGAGCTCGGCATTCACGCCAGCGCCGTTCGCCAAGCGATCGCGGCGCGGCGGCTCGCGTCATGGGTCAAGGACGGACAGCACTACCTCGACCCGCGCGCCGTGCGAGCGCTGGAGGTCGGCACGCGCGGCCCGAAAGGACCTCGCCGTGAGTGACGTCCTCGACATCGTGATGGGACACGACGGGGAGGGCCGTAGCTTCAAGATCCGAAGCCCTGAGCCGCTATCGAGCGTGGAGCGCGTCAAGGGCAACGTGCTTCGTGGTCGACTGCCATCGTGGCGACGCGTCGTCGTCATGGCGGTCGCCCCCGGGGGCGCGCGGCGCGCATGGGTACTCGAGCCCGGGCTCGGAGAGAACGCGATCGAGCACGCGCCGTTCGCCGTACGCGGCCGCTTCGCCGTCGTCGCCGAGACGAGCTCGCCCAGAGCCGCGGACCGCCTCTGGCGCGACACCGCCGTGTTGTGACGGCGGCGGACGGAGGTGCGTTTGCCCCAAAAACGCCGAAGAAAGCGAGGTTTTGGCGATTCTTCCAAAAACCGGTTTGCGGAATGGGCGGTCGTCGAGTATCGAATAGTACCGATGACTTCCGGTGCGGAGCACCTTACGCCTGGGCAGCTGGTCGCGGAACTGCTCGAGAGGAAAGGCTGGACCCAGCAGACCCTGTCTATCGTCTTGCGAAAGGACAACGGCTCGATCACGAGGATCTTGAGCGGCAAGATGCCGGTCAAGGCCGAGACCGCCATCGCGCTCGGCGAAGTTTTTGGGGTCGACCCGCATCGCTTTCTTGAGCTGCAGGCGAAGTTCGAACTCGCTCAAGCGAAGCTCACGGCACGCCCTGATCCGGGGCGCGCGCAGCGAGCTCACCTCTTCGGCGGTCTTCCCATTCCGGCCATGATCAAGCGGGGATGGATTCAGGCCGATAGCGCGAAGAACGTCGCTCAGGTGGAGGCGGCGCTGACGAGGTTCTTTGGCGTCAAGAGCGTCGACGAGATCGAGATCCTTCCGCACGCGGCGAGGAAGACGGATGTCTTCGGCGAGGCCACGCCTGTACAACTCGCATGGCTCTATCGCGTGCGTCAGATCGCGCAAGAGATGATGGCGCCACGATTCTCCATGGCGATGGGGCGTTCCGTTGTTGGCAAGCTGTCGGCTCTGCTTGCCTCGGCCGAGGAGATCCGGAAGGTCCCGCGCCTTCTGACCGAGGCCGGCATCCGGTTCGTGCTCGTCGAGTCGCTTCCTGGCGCCAAGATTGACGGCGTCTGCTTCTGGCTCGACGACGAGTCGCCCGTGATCGGGATGACTTGCCGGTACGACCGCATCGACAACTTCTGGTTTGTACTGCGACACGAACTTGAGCATGTCTTGTGTGGCCACGGACGAGCGCGAGCCATGCTCGACACCGAGCTTGAGGGCTCACGCGCCGGAACCGACGACGGCCTGCCGGAAGAAGAGCGCGTAGCGAACGCCGCCGCCGCCAACTTCTGCGTGCCGCAGAAGGCGATGGACAACTTCGTGGCCCGCAAGGCCCCCTTCTTCGCCGAGCGAGACATCATCGGCTTTGCGCGTGTGCAGCAACTTCATCCGGGCCTCGTCGCGGGCCAGCTTCAGCATCGCACAGGGAAGTACGACCGCTTCCGTGCTCACCAAGCTAAAATTCGTTCGATCCTGCGACCGAACGCCATGACCGATGGCTGGGGCGACGTTGCCCCCACAGATGAGTAGGCGAGGCCACTGATGTCGTCTAAGCAGCAGAAGATGGAGTACTTCATCGAGGAGTGGCTCCGCGAGACCGGGAACACCGAGATCGATATGCACCAGGTCGCCAAGTACGCCTTGTCGAAGGGCTTTCGTGCCCCGAAAGTGCTGAGCGAGGTTGACCTCCTTGCGCGCGAATTCTCTCATGCGGCGCGGGAGAAGACGCGCATCGACGAGGAGACCGGGCGTCCGTATCGCGCGTACCACGTCTACAAGCAACGGCAGGGCGACCAGCAGTTGTCCATGTGGGTGGACATTGACCGGGCTCCGCGGCCGAAAATGCTGAAGTCGCTGCAGATGCGACGCGAGCAGATGATCGGCGATGCTGTGGCGGTCAGCAATGACGCTGACCACTGGAACCGCATCCACCCGACGGAAGCTCCGATCCAGATCGAACTGGACCTGACGCCCGACGTTGCAGAGCGCAGGGCGGCGGAAGAGCACGAGGGGGCTGCCGAGTAGCCCCGCCACCCTCTCAGGCAGCGGGGCATCGTCGTTCCCGTGTTCTGTCGTCGCGCGGTCGCCGGCGGTACTTGCTCACGACGGAGCGTAGGGGCCGGGGCTTGTGTTCTATTGCGACAAAATGCAGTAACGCCCCGACCCTCCGTGAGGAGAGCCGGGGTGTCATGTTCTCGGGCTTGATGTCGCGGTCGATGCTCTACGGGCAGTCGCCGGCGCACGACACGCGAGAGCATCGCGAGCAGCGCGGGACGAGGATCTGCTCCTCGAGCCTGGGCCGCACGATCTCGAACGGGAGCACCCACGTCTCGCCGGTGACCATGTCGACCGTCGGCATCGCCGGCGCGTCGTCGAGCTCCGGCTCGGCGGCGTCGACGATCGCGAGGTACGCCGTGGAGACCCAGCCGGTGATCGCAGGCCCGACGCGAACCTCGACCCAGTCGCGCTCGTTCGCGCGCGTCGTCTCGACGATCGTGCCGCCAGGGAGACGCGCGAGGATCGGGGCCGCCGTCGTCGGTGTCGCGCGGACGTTGAGCGCCGACGCCGTGACGCGCACGAGCGCGCCAGCGCGGATCTGCATCGGCTCGGGCAGGGGCATCCCGCGGGCCTCCTCGTAGCCGGTGGATCTCATCCACTCGGCGTAGTGCGAGAGCATCGCGCGCG
>JAHBWA010000151.1 GCA_019637195.1 Labilithrix sp.
CCCCGACGTGCACGAGGACCGCGCTGCCGTCCTTGCCGCGCACGGCGCGCGCGCTCGACGTGTGCCGCGCGAACTCGGCCTCGAGATCGGCCATCAGCTCGCCGACGTCGACGCCGAGCTGCCCCATCGCGACCGGACCGACCTCGCGGTACGGCGGATCGCCGGGCCGGTCCGTGGGGACGTTGTACGCGTAGTGGATCGACCTCGCGTCGCCGCGGGGTCCGAGCTGGATCGCGCAGACGAGGTCGAGCCGGAGGCGGACCAGGTCCACGAGGTCGTCGCGCGTCAGCGCCTCGCCGCGGAGGTGCGTGTGCACGAGCCGGAGGCCGCGGAAGCGCCCCTCGGCCGCGCGCAGGCGCCCGATGTCCGGCAGCATCAGCTTCCCGGCGTCGCCCACGATGACGTAGTCGACCTGCCCGGAGCGATGCACCAGCGCGCCGACCTGACGCCCGGTCTCGACGCTCGCGGCGACGAGAGAGCGGGTCAGCTCGGGCGTGGAGATGTCCGCCGCGGGGACGCGGCGCCGATAGATGCGCTCGAGCGTCCGGGTGGCGGAGGGCGAGAGCCCGCGGATGTTGCCGTAGAGTTGGATTCTGGCCGGTCCGTGTACGCCGACGCGCGTGCTGCGCGCGGCTCGATGGATCTACAGCGCCGCCCGCGCCGATCAAGCCATTTCGGCCGGCGCTAGTTGCAGGTCGCGCCCACCGGCGGTCCCGACGCCGGCGCTGCCCAGCTCCAGAGCGAGGACTTGATGCGCGGGTAGTACATCGAGAACGAGTAGCACATCTCGTCCCCCGTCTTCTCGCCGAACCGAACCGGCGCGCCGGTGTTGTTCGTCCAGGAGCAGCTCGTCCTGATGACGTCTCCGGTCTTCGTCGTCGCGCTCACCGGCAGCCACGCCTGAGAGTCGAACGAGAAGCTCGGCATGGTCCCGAGGTCGACGTCCGGGCCGCCGGCTGCCGGCGTGAGCTTCGTCGACATCGCCACGCCGATCTGGTGCATGTGCGGCATCGCCGCGAAGAAGTGCAGGCCCGCGAAGGCGGCCGGCACCGTGAGCGCGCAGTCGATCGTGTACCGGCCGCCCGCCGGAGGCGCCGCGGGGATCTCGAACGACTGCGAGCCGAAGGCCATCACGTCGGCCTCGTGCTGGCGCGGGGCCGACGTGCAGAGGTCGATCCGGCTCTTGTCCTTCGCGCCCTTCTTCCCCGTCGGGTTCGAGTAGTGCATCTGCGCGACGTAGTGCGTCGGCCGCGCGGGATCGGTGGAGATCGGGAAGCCGGCCTCCGGCGGGAGCTCGAGCGGCCCCACGCCGGGCGCCCAGCCGAGCACCATCCGCCACGCGATCGCGCTGCCCGCGCTGCAGCGGGTCGGGACGCGCGAGTACGCGCTCGGCGCCTCGTAGAGCACGATGTGGTGCGTGATCTCCGTGTTGTCGATCACCGGCGCGAACGCCGTCACGTGCGTCGCCTGCTCCTTCGAGAGATCGACGCCCCAGCAGACGTACTCGTCGCCTGCGGCCTCCGGCATCTCCCACGCCGACTCGGGGGCGAGCGACAGATCGGGCGTGCACGACAGCCCCTCCGGCGGCGGCTTGTCCGTCGGGTCGCCGCACTGGTCGGTGCTGCGCGGCGCTCCCGCGGCGGTCCAATCGGCGACCGTCTTCTGCTCGGCGTCGGACAGCGGCGCGTTCGGCGACGGTGGCATCCGCCTCCGCTCGTCCGCGACGCGCTCGATCGCGAGCTCGTAGACCTTCTTCATCGGGTCGGCCCGCGACGGTGCGTTGAGGTCGTCCCAGGTCACGAGCGGCATCGGCGCGCCGAACTGCGGAGTCGACGCGTGACAGCTCTGGCAGTGCTCCGCGAGCACGCCAGCGACGTCGCACGGGAGCCCCGCTGGACCCGCCTGGACGCCGCCGCCCGCGTCCTCGTCGAGGGGACCGCTGGCCGACGGCCCACCGGACGAGCTGCCGCCGCACGCCCCGGCGAGCAGGAGGACTCCAGGCACCACGACGCCGCAGGCGAGCCAAGGCCGAAGCATCACGAAAGGATGCGCTAGCTCGGCCGCTCGAGCAATCGCTCCGAGGAGCGGCGCGCGGATTCTTCGGGCGCGCCGCCTGCTCGAGCGCGCCCGCCACGACCACCGCTACGCGTGGAGGCGCGCTCGCGCCGAGGATCCTCGGCGCACCCTCGCGCAGCGCTGGGCCACGAGGCTACTTGTTGACGCGCTCGAGGTACTGCCCGCTCGAGGTGTCGATCTTGATCCACTCGCCCTCTTTGATGAAGAGCGGGACGTTGACCGTGGCACCGGTGACGAGGGTGGCGGGCTTGGACGCGCCGCTCGCGGTGTCGCCCTTGATGCCGGGCTCGCTCGCGACGACCTGCATCACGACATTCGGCGGCATGTCGATGCCGATCGGGTTGCCGTTGAAGAGCGTGACCTCGATGTCGAGCCCCTCCGAGAGGAAGCGCGCCTCGTCGCCGACCTTGTCCTTGGCGACGTAGATCTGGTCGCCCGTGTTCGTGTCCATGAAGACGTAGTTGTCGCCCTCTTCCCACGAGTACGTCATCTTGCGGTCTTCGACGTCCGCGAGCTCGACGCTCTCGCCCGACTTCCACGTCCGCTCGACCACGTTGCCGTTCGTCAGGTTGCGGACACGGCAGCGCGTGAACGACTGCCCCTTGCCCGGCTTGACGAACTGATGGTCGACGATGTGGTAGGGCACTCCGTCGATCTGGATCTTCAGCCCTTTGCGGATGTCGGTCGTGCTGGCCATGGTCGTGTGGGGAGTTACCACGTCGCGCGACGCGCCAGCAAGGGGGGCGTCGCTCCGCGGCCACGCGCCCGCCGGCCGCGCGGATTTCGACCCCGACCGGTGCCGTGCTAAGAGCGCCGCCGCATGGTTCACGAGGTCGACGAGGAGCTCCGCGAGATCAAGCGCGAGATCATCGAGTCGCGCGGGCTCGTCATCAAGACGAACAACCTCACGAACGCCCTCAGCGCCGACATCAAGTCGATCGCGAAGCGCCAGCAGACCTACGAGCGCCGCCTCTCGTGGAACAGCGCGACGGCGTACATCGTGTTCGTCGTCGTCGTGTTCGCCGCGCTGAAGCTCGCGTGGGACGCTCGCGTCGACCAGATCAAGGCAGAGACCGAGCAGCGGGCCCTCGACAACGACCGCCTCCGCAAGGAGCAGCGCGAGGCGCAGAAGCGCGACGAGGACCGCTCCCGCGCCGAGGCGCGCGCGGCGCAGTTCTACGAGCTCGTGCGCGGCGGCAAGCGCGTCGAGCTGGTCGAGCAGTGGGAGCAGGTCAAGAAGGAGCCGCTCAGCAAGGCCGAGCTCGCGATGTTCTCCGACGCGGTCGAGCGCGCGCGCAACGAGCTCGCCGGGCAGCTCTATCAGCAGGGCATGGACAGGGTCCGCGTCCAGCGCTGGCAGGAGGCGGCGACGGCGTTCGAGGAGTCGCTCAAGTACAAGGACGACTCGGCGATCGGGCCGTCGGTCCGACTCGGCCTCTCCGACTCGTACCGGCACCTGAACCGCCAGCGCGAGGCGATCCCGATCCTCGCGCTCCTCGCCGAGAACGCGATCGACAAGGAGGTGCACGACGACGCGCTCTACCTCCTCGCGTGGTGCCAGACCGACGTGCAGGCGTGGAACGACGCCAAGAACACGTGGCGCACCTTGATCCGGCGCTTCCCCGAGTCGCGCTTCACGGCCGAAGCCAAGCTGCAGCTCGCGCAGCTTCAGCTCATGCACTGAAGCGCAGCCGAGCGCCCCGCGCGGCCTCGGGCGCGCGTGGGCTCGGATGCGCGCGTCGCGTCAGGCGCGCGTGGCGTCGAAGCAGCTGTAGAAGCCTCCCGCCGAGCGGACCGCGCGGACGCGGAGGCCGGCCTGCTCGAGCAGGCGCGTGTACTCGGCCGCGGTACGCTCGCGCCCGCCCGTGTTGACGAGCATGTTGAGGTCGCTGAACGCGACGATCCACGCGAACGACTCGGGCACCTCGCTGCCGGGCTCCGGCGCCGGGGGCTCCACCACGACGAGCCTGCCGCGCTCGCCGATCGCCGCCGCGCACCGCCGGAGGATGGCGACGCTCCGCGCGTCGTCCCAGTCGTGGATGACGCTCTTCAGCAAGAGGACGTCGGCCGCCGGCGGATCCTCCGCGAAGAGATCGCCGGCGGTGAAGCTCGCCCGCGCCTCGACGCCGCGCGCCGCGAAGAGCGCCTTGGCGCCCGCCTCGGCGTGCGCCAGATCGAAGACGCGGCCGCGGAGCTCGGGGTGCGCCGTCAGCGCGGCGGCGAGCAGCTCGCCGTGCCCGCCGCCGACGTCGACGACGGAGCGCGCGTCGCGTAGCTCGGCCGCCTCGACGATCGCGGGCGCGGCGCCGCGCGTGCCGTCGGCCATCGCGCGATGGAAGACGGCGGCGGCCTCGGGATCGGCGGAGAGCGCGTCGAACGTCTCCGTCTCCGAGGTGCGCTCGCCGCTCGTCGCCGTCCACGCGGCCTTGCCCGTCCGGACGCAGTCCGTCAGGCGCCCCCACGCGCGCCAGACGTGCTCGCCGCCCATGAGGCGAGCCCAGGCGCGGCGCGAGCCGTCGGCGCCGTCGCACAGGTAGCGGCCGAGCTCGCTCAGCGCGAACGTGCCCGCGCGTCGCTCGACGAGGCCGAGGACGGCGAGCGCGTCGAGGAGGCGCGCCGTCGCGTCCGAGTGGGTCCGGAGCCGCGACGCGACGTCGGAGGCGGAGAGCGGCCCCTCCGCGAGCGCGTCGGCGATCCCGAGCTCGGCGGCGGCGTGGATGGCCTGGGGCACCCAGAGGCTCATCATGTGACGGCCGATCTGGAACGGGGGCGGAATCGAACGCGGATCGCTCATGGGTCCGGCGTAGCATCCGGGCCCGGGCCGGTCTTGAACGATTGTTACGCGAAGAGGCCCGGCGGCTCGGCGTCGATCGCCGAGCGCACCGAGGTCGGTGTCACCCCGGCGAAGCGCCGCACCTCGCGCGCGAGATGCGCCTGGTCGGCGTAGCCGTGCGCGAGCGCGAGCTCGGTCCAGCGCTGCCCCGGCGCCGTCTTCAGCTGCCCGATCACGCGGTCGAAGCGGACGAGGCTCGCGTAGAGCTTCGGCGGCAGCCCGACGTGCTCGTCGAAGAGCGCCACCAGGTGCTTGCGGCTGCAGCCGAGCTCGTCCGCGAGGCGGGCGATCTCGATCCGGCCCCCGCTCCGCTCGATCTGCTGGCTCGCCCAGATCGCGGCGGCCGAGCCGCGACGGGCCGCGGGAGCGTCCGTGAAGAGCGCGCGCTCGACGAGCGCGAACCGCTCGCCCCACGAGGCGGCGTTCACGAGACGCTCGGTGAGCGCGCGGCTCCGCGGGAGCAGGTCCGAGAGCGTCGTCACGCGGCGCGCGACGGCGCCGAGTCGGACGCCGAAGAGCGCGCGCGCCCCGGCCGGCGTCAGCGAGAGCTGGATGCCGGAGCTCTGCCCGTCGTGCTCGGTGAGCGAAGCACCGTCGTCCAGGCCCGCGACGAAGCCACCGGTGTGCCGCGCCCAGCGCGTCGGATCGGCGCTCTCGGTCACGCGGAGCGGCGCGCCGAGCTCGAGGATGACGGTGACGCTCGGCCCGGGCAGCTCGCGGCGCCGCGCCGGCGCGCCGATCTCGGAGTAGCCGAGCCAGGAGCGCAGGTGCGCGCGGAGACGCTCCGGCACGGGCGGCGCGGCGATCTCGCACGCGGTGAGGCCGTCGTGCGATCGGAGGCGGCGCACGGCGATCGAAGAGGAGGCAGACGACGCAGCGAGCACGCCGCCTCAGTGTAGCAGCGGCGGAGCAGGCCGCGGGACCGAGCGCGCCGCTCCAGCGGAGGCGGAGCCCGCCCCGGGGCCGAGCGCGCCGCTCCAGCGGAGGCGGAGCCCGCCCCCGGGGCCGAGCGCGCCGCTCCAGCGGAGGCGGACCCGTCCCGGGGCCGAGCGCGACCGTTTCATGCGGAGAGCGGCGGGAGCATCGAGCCGGCGGAGCGGGCGCCGCCGCCGGATCACGCGACGAGCGTGCGGTACGCCGCGGTGACCTCCGCGAAGCGCAGCGAGAGACCGCGCCGCTCCTCGTGCGAGGCCTCCGGGTGCAGATCCGGGTGGTACTCGCGGACGAGGCGCCGGTAGGCGCGCTTGACCTCGTCGGACGGCGCGCTCGTCGGGAGGCCGAGCGTCCGGTATGCGCCGAGGCGCGCCGTGTCGACGCGCCCGGGGAACGCGCTCGCGGCGCGCGGCGCGCGGTAGGCTCCGCTCGTCGGCTCGGGCCCGCGGTCGCGCGCGCGCTTCTTGCCGGCGAGGAACGCGCTCGCGTCGAGCGGCTCGTCGACGAGCGCGCCGCGCGGCGGGCGCACGGTGACGCGGTACAGGATCTGGGCGTCGGCGAGCTCCTCGAGCGCCTGGAGCCGGAGCATCATCTGCCGCCGCAGCGCGCGGTCGACGACCTCGGGGGAGAGGTGGAAGTCGCGCACCAGGACCTCGCCGTGCAACCGGCGCGACGCCATCGCGCGGAGGAGCGAGCGGCGGAGCGTGTCGTCGTCGAGCTTCTCCTCGCTCCGCAGGATCTCTCCGAGCGAAGCGGCGGCGCGATCGAGCTCGACCGCGCTCACGAGGCCGCTCGTCAGGTGCACGCGATGCGCCCGACCGTTCGACTCGACGAGCTCGAGCGTCCCGCTCACCCGACCGCGGTGGAGCGACCCGAGGAGATCGCCGAGCGTCGTCGCCTTCAGGCGCCCCGGGAGCTGCATCGCGGATCGTCGTACCAAGCGCCACCGGCGGCAGCCAAGAAAGCGGCCGCGACGGCGAGGTGGCCGCGGCCGGACGATCGCCCGCGCGTCAGCCGACGACGATCTTCGCGCGGACGTCGAGCGTGGCGGGACGGCAGCTCGGCGTGCCCGCGTCGCCCGGCGACGGCGCGCACACGACGGCGCGCACGCGGACCCGCGCCTCGCCCTCGCCGCCCTTGCGCGCGACGAGGCCGAACGCCCACTTCTGCGTCGCGACGTCGCGGAACGTCGCGTCGCCCGGGCCGATGCGCCCCTTGAGCGCGGCGGCGAAGTCAGGCAGCTCGACGATCGCGACGTCGGCCCACGAGATCGACCGGCCGCCCACCGCGCGCGCCTCGACCGCGCAGCGCACGCGGCCGGGCTCCGCGGCGCGCTCGCAGGACATCGTCGCTACGATCGCCGGCTCCGGCTCCGCCGCGTGCGCGCTCCGCGCGGAGAGCGGCGACCGCGCCGGGAGCGCGACCGCCGCGAGCAGCGCACCTACGGAAGCACTTCGATAGCGGAGCCGATCCATCGGTATGGTAAACGGCGCGCCATGCGAACGATCGCCTGGGCCGTCGTCCCCATCTTGCTCGCCTCGAGCGCCTGCGACAAGGACGAGAGGTCGAAAGCGCTCGTCGACTCGGTCGTGGGCGACTCCGCCCCGCCTCCGGTCGCCTCCGCGCAGCCGCCCGCCGACGCGGCGCCCCCGCCGCCCGCCTCCGTGGCGATGCCCGAGCGTCCGGTGCCGAAGCCCCAGACGATGGTCGGCGCGGGCGCGCCGCAGGAGACGCAGATGAAGGCGATCGGCTACATGATCGCGATGCGCGCGCCCCGACCGGACGACGCGCCGGTCGACGAGGCGTACGCCGCGGAGCTCGTCACCAAGCTGAAGCCCATCCTCCTCGCGATGGACAAGGGCGGCGACAAGGCGAAATGGAACCGCGTCGAGCTGGTGGCCACCGGCCGGCAGATCGATCTGCTCATGTCCGAGGGCTGCGACTCGAAGGCGCCGTTCAACGCCGTGGTCCAGCGCCTCAACGTCCCGCTGACGACGCTGCTCTCCCACGGCGTGCTCGCCGTTCGCTGCAACGACAAGAAGGTGCAGTGCTTCCAGAGCGTCCGCGACCAAGACGACGTGCTCTGCACGACGGCGCCGCGCCACAAGTGAGCACGACCGTCGGCGCGACGTGCGCGCTCAGGGCAGCGTGACGATCACCGCCGAGCGCCGGCGGACGCACGCGAGGTGCGTGCGCGCTCAGGGCAGCGTGACGATCACCGCCGAGCGCCGGCGGACGCACGCGAGGTGCGTGCGCGCTCAGGGCAGCGTGACGATCACCGCCGAGCGCCGGCGGACGCACGCGAGGTGCGCGCCGTCGTCGTCGATGGTGCAGCGGCGCACGTCGGCGTAGGGTTCGAGATCGGGCGAGCGGACCATCGACCAACGGCCCGCCGAGGGCCTGCCGCGGACGAGGATCCCGTTCGGACGCGCCAGCGCGAGCGTCTTCGTGCCGTGCGAGCGCGGCGAGCCGGGCGGCGGGATCTCGTCGGTGAACGCGGAGAGCGCGGACGCCTCGGGAGGATCCGTCTTGATGAGCAGCGGCTGCCCCGCGACGATCGCCTCGAGCCCGCGCGGGCCCCAGGCGATCGGCACCGCGGGCGCAGGCTCCCCTCGCCCGCTGCACGTCTTGCCGAGGCGCGGCGGGACCGGGAGCACGACGTCGACCATCTCGCCGTCTCCCGTCGGCGCGAAGGTGGCGCGGAGCGCGACGCCCTCGCACCCGTGGTACGCCTCGAGCCAGCGGCTCTTGCCGTCGGGCGAGAGGACCTCGTCCTTCCACGCGATCATGTCGGCCGGCTCCCCCTCTCCGGTCTCGGGATCCACGCGCATGACGCTCTTGCCGTGGCGGACGAGGAGCTTGCCGGTGTACTCGAACGCGAGCGGGCCCCACTCCGGGCTCGTGCCCTGCGCGGCGTCGACCGGCGCGGCAAGGATGCGGACGCTCCGCGCCTCGACCGCGGGCGCCGCCTCCGCGAGGAGCTTCTGGATCTCGGCGGTCTTCGCCGCCGTCTTCGTCGCGGGGGCCAGCTGAGCGATCTCGGCGGCGGCGAAGGCGCGGAGCGCGTCTCCCTGGGTGACCCATGCCTTGACCTCGGCGAGCCCAGCGTCTTCGAGCGGCTTGCTCGAGCCGCACGACACCGCGCTGCCGCCGTGGATCTTCGTGATGCGCGCGGCCCCGCCCTCGAGGCACATCGCGCGGTAGAGCGCCCGCATCTGGTGGACGAGCGGCGGCACCGACGCGGCGTCCTTCGCCTTGCCGGCGCGCGCCGCAGCCTGCGCGGCGACGGCGCGGAGCGACGCCTCGGGCTCCTCCGGATCGCGGCTGGGTCCGGCCGGACGATCGAAGAACGCGAGGCGCGCGCCGAGCTTCGGTCCCGCGGCCTCGGGGCCGGCGCCGCCTTCGATCGCGACGCGGAGGACGACGTCGTCGATGCCGTCCTTGTCGCGGTCCGCGGCGTCCACGTCGACGGTGAGCTTCGGCGCCTCGCGCGGATCGGCGACGATGGCGTCGAAGGCGACGGCCGGAGCCGGCACGCCGAGCCGGACGACGACGATCGCGCGGGAGCCGACGCCGCGCGGGCACGCGCTGCCGATCTCGGCGAAGGCCGAGCGCGGGCCGATCTTCTCGAGGCGCGCCGTCGGCGCGCACGAAGGCTGCACGCCCAGCGCGGGTCCCGCCGCGACCGCCGCCGCCGGGGCGCCGTCGCCTCCGCCGCGGAAGAACACGAGCTCGCCGGTCGAAGAGCCCGGCCGTCGCTCGGCCGCGGGAGGCCGCACGATCGCGAGGGCGTCGCGCTGCCCGTCGCCGTCGAAGTCGCCGACCAGCGCCATCACGATCTCGCGGCCGCCGGCCTCGAGCGTCATGCCGTTCGTCTGCCACGAGGTGGACGCCGGCGGGGCGACGAGCGCGGGCTCGACGAGCCCCGGCGCGGCGTCGGCCGCCGCGATCTCGACCGCCGGCTCGCCGGCGTCGGCCGCGCTCACCGCCTGCGCGTCGGCGGCGGGCGGGACGTAGGGGTGATCGTTCGCGCACGCGCGGCAGCCGCCCCCGACGCTGCACGCGGCGACGAGCAGCCCCAGCCGGGAGAGGGTCGAAGCGGGAGGACGAGCGGGGAGCAGAGGCACGACGCGATCGGGCTTACCATGGACAACGCTCGAGCGGCGCGGTTGCTTTCCCGCGCGTCAGAGCCGCCCGCCGGCGACACCGGCTCGTCTTCGAGCGCTCAGAGCCGCTCGCCGACGAACACCGGCTCGTTCTCGAGCGTGACGCCGAACCGCGCGCGGACACCGTCGCGGATCCGCCGCGCGAGCGCCACGAGCTCGCGCGTGGTCGCGCCGCCGCGGTTCGTCAGCGCCAGGGCGTGCTTGCTCGACACCGCCGCCCGTCCGCCCTCGCCGGCGAAGCCCTTCGCGAACCCGGCGCGCTCGATGAGCCACCCCGCGCTCAGCTTGAACCGACCGTCGAGCTCCGGGAACACCGGCATCGGCCCCTCGTCGCGAGCCAGCGCGCGGACCGACTCGAGATCGCTCGCCGAGACGATCGGGTTCGTGAAGAACGAGCCCGCGCTCGTCGTGTCGGGATCCGCCGGATCCAGCACCATGCCCTTCTTCCGGCGGAGCGCGACCACGGTGGAGCGGACGGCCTCGAGCGGAGCGCGCGCGCCCTCGGCGACGGCGAGCGCGCGCGAGAGCTCGGCGTAGCGGATCGGGCCGCTCTCGGCGCGCTTCTCGAGCGCGAACGTCACCGAGAGGATGACGTGCCGGTCCTTGCCGCGGAAGGCGCTCGACCGGTAGGCGAACGCGCACGCCTCGCGGGGGAGCTCGACGATCTCGCGACGCGCGCGATCGTACGCGCGCACGGTCACGATCGTCTCGCCGACGTCCTGGCCGTAGGCGCCGACGTTCTGCATCGGCACCGCGCCGACGAGCCCCGGGATCCCGGCGAGGCACTCGACGCCCGAGAGCCCCTCTTCGACCGCGGCGGTGACGAAGTCGTCCCACGGCTCGCCGGCCTCCGCGGTGACGTGGACGCGACCGGCGCGCTCGGACGAGCGCGCGAGACCGCGCGTCGCCATGCGCACGACGGTCCCCGCGAAGCCGGCGTCCGAGATGACGAGGTTGCTCCCGCCGCCGAGCACGAGCAGCGCCTCGCCGCGCTCGTCCTCCTCGCGCACGGCGTCGACCGCGTCGCGCTCGCGCTCGACGGTGACGAGGCGAGTCGCGCTGCCGCCGAGGCGGAGCGTGGTGAGGGGAGCGAGCGGGGCGTTGTGGACGACGCGCACGGCTCCCTATTAGCGGCCAAACCGCGCCGGACGCCAACTTCGCGCGGCGGACGATCGCCGCGCGGGCTCAGTTCCAGCCCGGCGGCGGCGCCGCGGCCGGCGTCCCGGCGTAGCCCGGGACGTACCCAGGCACGTAGGCGCCGTAGCCGTAGCTCGAGCGGTGGTAGCGCGGCTCGACGTGCCGGTGACGTGGCAGGAGCGCGTCCGGGACGTTCCAGGGACCGCCGCGCGACGGCGAGGGCGTCAGCTTGCCGTCCCCGACGAAGCCGAGCGACTTCGTCCGGCGGAGGGGCACGCCGGATCGATCCTCGGGCAGGACGATCTGCGCCTCCGCGGGGTTCGTCGCGTCCTCGGGCACGGTGACCCGACTGCCCTGCGGCGCGCTCACGTGCAGGTCGCCGTCGGCGTCGCACGCGCAGCGCACGGTGCGCGACGTGGCGCGGGACGGCGGCCCGACACGGTCCACCATCTCCTCGCGCAGCAACGCGCCCGGATCGGCCGCCTCCTTGTCGGCGCAGGCCGCGCAAGCGAGCGCGAGGAGGCAGAGACCCGTCACGAGCCGTGGCTGCGCGCTCATGGACGGGCGCTCGTGCAAGCCGCCGGCCACCGCGGGCCGCGGTCGAGCGCGCGATGGACCGCTCGCTCGGCCGCTCGGCGTGAACGCCCGGCCGCGAAGGGCGTTGCATCTCGCCGCGCCCGGCTGGGCGCGCCGGGGTCGAGCCCGTGTCTCGGCGGCGAACGGCGCGGCCGTCCGACGCTGCCCGAGCCTACCGGACGGACGCGGGCGACGGATTCCCGTCGGCGGCTGCGGCCCCGGCCGGAGCGCGCGGACGCCGACGTGCGCGCGGCGGATCGCCGCGCGCACGTTTTTGCTAGTGTCCGGAGTGTCGTTCGCCCGAAGTCTCCTCGGGCGCGGGTCTGCGCCCGCGCTCGCGACGCCGGTATCCCCCGTCCGTCGTCGGCACGAACCGCCCCTCGCTCCCCCCGTGACGCGGTGAAGCTCTCCCCACTCCCGATCGACGACGTCCTCCCCGACGTCGTTCGAACGCTCGCGCCCGCGGGCGGCAGCCTCGTGCTCGAGGCGCCGCCGGGCGCCGGAAAGACGACGCGCGCGCCGCGCGCCCTCCTCGACGCGGGGCTCGACGGCGAGATCGTCGTGCTCGAGCCGCGCCGCCTCGCCGCCCGCCTCGCCGCGAGGCGCGTCGCCGACGAGCTCGGCGAGCGCGTCGGCGAGACCGTCGGCTACACCGTGCGCTTCGAGGACGTCTCGAGCGCCCGCACGCGCGTCCGCTTCGTGACCGAGGGCGTCCTGACGCGCCGCCTGGTCGCCGATCCGACCCTCCGCGGCGTCTCGCTCGTGATGCTCGACGAGATCCACGAGCGCCACCTCCAGGGCGACGTCGCGCTCGCGCTCCTCCGCCGCCTGAAGGAGACGCGGCGGCCCGATCTGCGCCTCGCCGCGATGTCGGCGACGCTCGACGCCGCGCCGATCGCGCGGTTCCTCGGCTGCGAGGTCGTCCGATCGGAGGGCAAGCGCTTCGACGTCGCGATCGAGCACCTCGCCGCACCCGACGATCGCCGCCTCGAGCTGCAGGTGGCGTCGGCCGTCCGCGCGCTCGTCGGCGCGGGGCTCGACGGGCACGTCCTCGTCTTCCTCCCGGGCGCCGCCGACATCCGCCGCGCGCTCGAGAGCTGCGCGAAGCTCGCGAGCGAGCACGATCTCGCGCTCCTCCCGCTCCACGGAGAGCTCTCGCCGGCCGACCAGGACCGCGCCGTCGGCCCCTCGAGCCGGCGCAAGGTCATCCTGTCGACGAACGTGGCCGAGTCGAGCGTGACGATCGACGGCGTCGTCGCCGTGGTCGACAGCGGGCTCGTCCGCGTCGCGCGGCACGCGCCGTGGTCCGGTCTCCCGACGACGGCGATCGAGAAGACGAGCCGCGCCTCCGCGACCCAGCGCGCCGGCCGCGCCGGCCGGACGCGGCCAGGACGCGCGCTCCGCCTCTATACGAAGGCCGACCACGACGCCCGGCCCGAGCACGACACGCCCGAGGTGATGCGCGTCGATCTCGCGCAGACGCTGCTCGAGCTGCACGCGTCCGGCGCGCGCGATCTCGCGTGGCTCGATCCCCCGAAGGCGGAGTCGGTCGCCGCCGCCGAGGCCTTGCTCGGCCGCCTCGGCGCGCTCGACGCGAGCGGCGCCGTCACCGACGTCGGCCGCCGGATGCTCGAGCTCCCGCTGCACCCGCGCCAAGCGCGCCTCCTCGTCGAAGCGACGCGCCGCGGCGTCACCGAAGAGGGCTGCGTCCTCGCGGCGCTGGTCGGCGAGCGCGACCTCAGGAGCTCGTCGAAGGCGCGCTTCGACGAGCGCCCGCGCGCGCGCGCGGACACCGCCACCGAGCGGAGCGATCTGCTCGCGCTCCTCGATCTGTGGACCGAGGCCGAGGGGAGCGGGTACTCCGCCGGCGCGCTCCGCGCGATCGGCCTCGATCCTGGCGGCGTGCACGCGACCCAGCGCGCGGTGCGGCAGCTCCAGCGCGCCGTCGCGCGTCCGTCCGCCGGCGCCCGAGCGGCGCGCCCCGAGGGACCGAAGGCGATCGACGACGCGCTCCTGCTCTCGGTCCTCGCGGGCTTCCCCGATCGCGTCGCGCGGCGGCGGAAGCCCGGCTCGCGCGATCTCGCGCTCGCGCAGGGCGGCACGGCCGAGCTCGCGGAGACGAGCGCGGTGCGCGACGCGCCGTGGATGGTCGCCGTCGACGCCGAGGTCCAGCGCGGTCGCGCGATCGTACGGATCGCCAGCGAGATCGAGCCCGAGTGGCTCATCGATCTGTTCGAGGATCGGATCCGCGAGAGCGCCGATCTCGCGTTCGACGACGCGAAGGGCGTGGTCACCGGCGGATCGCGGATGCTCTACGACGCCCTCGCGATCGCCGAGAGCCCCGGCTTCGACGCGAACGATCCCGCCGTGGCCGCGCTCCTGTTCGAGCGCGCGAAGGCCAAGGGCGCGCGCGCGTTCGCCCCCGAGGGCGCGCTCGATCGCTGGCTCGCCCGCGCGCGCTTCGCCGCGTCGCAGGACGCGAAGGTGAAGGCGCCGACCGACGAGGACGTGCTCGCCGCGCTCCGCGAGCTCGCCGCCGGCAAGAAGAGCTTCCGCGAGCTCGAGGACGCGAACCTGCTCGAGGCGCTCCGCGCGACCGTCGGGAGCTACGGTCGCATCGACGAGCTCGCGCCGGAGCGCGTGACGCTCGCCAGCTCCCGCGGCGCGCGCGTCGAGTACGAGGACGGCAAGCCGCCGTGGGTAGCCTCGTACCTCCAGGACTTCCTCGGCACGAAGGTGAGCCCGCGCGCCGGGAGCGTGCCGATCGTGCTGCACCTGCTCGCTCCCAACAAGCGCGCCGTCCAGGTGACGACCGATCTCGCCGGCTTCTGGGAGCGTCACTACCCGTCGATCCGCAAGGAGCTGATGCGGAAGTACCCGCGGCACGCGTGGCCCGAGGACACGAGCGTCCCGGTCCCGCCACGCCCGGCGCGACGGCCACGCTGATCGCCCCCGCCTCGGGGCGCACCGACGCCTCGCGCCGGACACGACGGCGCGACGCGGACGGCGACGACCGTGCCGTCCATCCGTTCGATATAACTACATAAACGAGCGTGCCCGAAAAATCGCTCGGTGGGTGCATCCGGATCGGACGCGCCGGCGAAACCTCGTAACGTCGCTCGACATTGCTTCTGCGGTCTCACGCCGCGGGCTCCGGAGCCCGCCGCAGGAGATCGACCGTCCTCCCGTGCGTCGGCACGACGCAGCGCCTCGCTCCCGGCACGGCGTTGCCGCGCCAGCCGATCGTCACGCGTGTATGCTTCGCGCCGCTACGCGAGCCGCTCTCGAGCGAAGCGCCGCCGCGGCGAGCCCTCCTTCCGACGCCGCCCACGTGACCCCCTTGACCCAGGCCGCTCTCCTACCCCTCGTCGCAGGCGGCGATCGCGCGGCGGTCCGTCAGTGCATCGAGCGGTACGGAGCTCTCGTGTGGTCGCTGGCGAGGCGCGCTCGTCTCGCGCAAGACGAGGCAGAGGACGTGGTGCAGGAGATCTTCCTCGACCTTTGGCGGAGCGCGGCGCGCTTCGATCCGAGCGTCGCCTCGGAGACGACGTTCATAGCGATGATCGCGCGGCGGCGGCTCGTCGACCTGCGACGCAAGCACCAGCGGCGGCCCGAGACGGAGCCGCTCATCGACTCGCAGCGCGCGACGTCGACCATGCCGGCGCCCGAGCTCGGCGCCGAGGCCGCGCAGGCTGCCCGCGCGCTCGACCAGCTCCGGCCCGAGCAGCGGCAGGTGCTGATCCTCACGGCGTGCCAGGGCCTGTCGCACGAGGAGGTCGCCCAGACGACCGGTATGCCGCTCGGGACCGTGAAGGCGCACGCGCGGCGCGGCTTGATGCGCGTGAGAGAAGTGCTCGGAGCTGAAGCCGCCGGACGAGCTGGCGCGTACGTGGGGGCAGGTCGATGAGCTATCCCCCCAACCGTGAACGCCTGCTCGATCTCCTCGCCGATCGCGCGCTCGTGGGCCTCGAGGCGCACGAGGACGCCGAGCTCGCCGGGATGGTCGGAGACTTCCCGGACGCCGCGGGCCTCGCGCACGAGCTCGAGCTCGCCGCCGCGGCGCTGGCCGTCGCCGCGGTCGCCGAGCACGGCGTCGAGCAGATGCCTGCGGCGTTGGCCGAGCGGATCTCGGCGGCGGCCGCGGATGGGCCGCAGACGGCGACGCATCATCGAGCGCCGGGCCTCGGCGCGACCGTCCCCTCCGCCGGCTTCGGCGCGACCGTTCCCCTGGCGCCCCCTCCCCTCGCGCCAACGCTCCCCGCCGCGTCGGTTCCGAGCGCGCTCAAGCAGACGGTCCACATGCCGTCGCGCCCGGGCCAGCCCGGACCGCCGGCGCCGTTGGGCCAGACGCCCGGGCAGCCGCCCGCGCCGCTGCCGGCGCCGCCGGATCAGGTCATCCCGCTCCGTCCCCGGACCGCGGACGAGCGCCGGTCTCCGCGGGGGCAGGGCCTCGCGCTCGCGGGGTGGCTCGCCGCCGCCGCGTGCTTCCTGCTGGCCGCGGGCGCCTGGTACCTCCGTCCGCGGACGCAGATCGTGACCGTCGTCGAGCCAGCGCCGAGCACGCCGCCGGCGCCGAGCACGCCGCCGGCGCCGACGCCCGCGGAAGAGCGAGAGCTCCTGCTCGCGCGCGCCGGCACCGCTCGCCTCGAGTGGACGAACAACGCGAAGGATCCGGCGAGCAAGACCGCGAGCGGCGACGTCGTCTGGAACGCGGCCGAGCAGCGCGGCTACATGCGCTTCCGCGGCCTCGCGAAGAACGACAAGGCCGCGAACGTCTACCAGCTCTGGATCTTCGACAAGGGCCGCGACGACAAGTACCCCGTCGACGGCGGCTTCTTCGACGTCGACGACGAGACGGGCGACGTCATCGTGCCGATCACGGCGCGGCTGCCCGTCGGAGAGGTCGCGCTCTTCGCGGTCACCGTCGAGAAGCCCGGCGGCGTCGTCGTCTCGAAGCGCGAGCGCATCGTCGTCACCGCGAAGCCGACGACCTGAGCGGTCGCGCGGAGCCGTCGTCAGCGCACGACGCATCGCAACGCGCGGCGCCTGCCGTCAGCGCGCGGGCCTACCGTCAGCGTGCAGGCCTGCCCTCAGCGCGCGGGGCACGCCGTCAGGAGGCGCGCAGGATCCGCGCGACGCCGCGCGCGGCTTCCGGCATCCGCGTGACGCGATCGCCGAGCGCGGCGAGGTAGAGCGTGCGCTCGCCGAGCGCGAGGCGGCACGAGACGACGTCCGTGCCCGCCGTGAGGCGCTCGCAGACCGCGTCGAAGGTGCCGGCGGCGGCGGGCGCGGCGACGGCGCCGAGCACGAAGAGCTCACGCTCGGGCCCGGCGCCCTCGACGACGAGCCCGCGCCCGTCGACGAGCGCGACCGACGACACGTCGCTCCGTGAGCGGACGGCCTCGAGCAAGAGGCGGAGCGCCTCGTGCTTGCGTGTGCTTCGCTGGCGACGACGTTCTTTCATGCACGCACCTCGCTTCCGGGAGTACTCCCCGACCACCGCGAAGGCCAACAAAGCAAGGAGGCCGGCCGCGATCGCGATAAGCTCTTCCGAATGACACCTATCCTCTCCTCTTCCTCTTCGCGCTTCGCGCTCCTCGCCGCCGCCGCCGGCTTCGCTACCGTCGCGGCCCTCGCCGCCTGCTCGACCGACACGTCCCCCGACGCCGAGGACGCCGGCAACCCCACCCGCGACCGCGACAGCGGCGGTCCCGCGAACGACGAGGACAGCGGCCCGACCGAGGAGCCGGACGACGCCGGCCCCGACGCAGACGTCAAGGGTGGCGAGGGCGCCGAGTGCGCGTTCAACCGCGAGTGTCAGGCCGCACTGCGCTGCGAGTGCGACGAGGCCACCGGCTGCTTCTGCAAGCCCGGCCCGCGCGGCACCGGAAAGGTCGGCGTCGACACCTGCACGAGCGGGAACGACTGCGAGAGCTCGCTCTGCATCGAGGGTCCGACGGACAACGAGATGATCTGCTCCGACGAGTGCCAGGACGAGACCGAGTGCGGCGGCAAGCTCCCGCGCTGCCTCCCCATCGTCGGCATCCCCGAGCCGATCTGCGTGCGCGAGCCTCCGCAGTAAGCTCGCTCGGGCCCGCTCGTCGTCCCGAGCGGGCGCCTCCGCAAGCCGCAACAGGCCTCCGCTCGTCAAAACGCGAGCGAGGGGCCTCCTCGAGCGGCGCCCGCTCGTCGACGCGAGCGGGCGCCTCCTCGAGCCGCAACCGACCCCCGCTCGTCGACGCGCCTCCCGAGACGCGACCGGCCCCCGAGCGGGCGCCTCCGAGCCGCGCCCCGCGCCCCCCGCTCGTCAACGCGAGCGGGGCGACTTCTTGCCCGCGGCCGGCGGAGGCGCGGCGCTGGCGGTCGTGGTCGGCAGCGGGGTCCCCGTGATGACCGTCGCGGCCGGCGGGATGGGCGCGGGCTTCGGCAGCGGCGGCGCCGCGACCGTCTCGACCGAAGCCGCGCGCGTGGGCGCGGCCGGGTGCACATCGATGTTCAGGCCGAGCTGCTTGCCGTAGACGAGGAAGGCGATCCCGCCGCCGACGAAGACGAGGAGCATCGCCATGAAGACGAGCAGCTTCTGCTGCTTCGTCGGGCCACGGGTCCGCACGACGATGGTGGGCGTGCGCGGACGACGCGGCCGCGCGGGCATCTGCATCGTGTGCTGCACGTTGTCGAGCGGCGCCTGAGGCGTGGCCTCCGCGAACGGCGGGCTGAACGGGTGCGACGGACTGGGCGGCCGCCCCCCCGCCGCGTGATGCCCCGCGACCGGATGGGCCCCCGAGCCCGGAGCGCCGAACGGCGGCGCGCCGCCCATCGGGACCGTCATCTTTTGCGGCGGGCCGCTCGGCACGGTGTCGTCGGTTTGCACGATGACCGCCGGCGCGTTGAGGTCGCTCGGATCGGGCGCGCGCGTCGGCGGGATCGTGTGCGGGCGCGCCGACGAGTAGGTCGCGCTCGAGCGGCCTTGAGACTCCCCGATCGCCGGAGACGACGACGTCGGCGCCGGCGGCAGCTCCCCGAGCGCCGCGTGCAAGGCGTCGAAGTCGACGACGTCCGGCGCCGACGCTTCCTCGTCCTGACTCACGGCTGCATGCGCGGGCGCGGCCGCTCCTGGTGCCGACGGCGGTCCCACGCCGGGGTTCGTGTTGCGTCGTTTCCGCGTCGCTCCGGCATCTCTGTCATCGGCTGGGCCGCTGGACCGATCGCTATAGCCGTTGGTCCGTTCGCCGCCCATCGCCGGTCCTTAGCGTACCCGCATTTTCGCGCCCCGTGGAAGCAAGCATCCGGATCACGGGTCGAACGGGATGTCCTTCGTCGGCGCCGGCGGCGCGGGGCGCGGCTTCGTCTCGGCCGTCGGCGGCGCCACCGGGGCCCGCGGCGACGTCGGGGACACCGTCGGCTGGGGCACCGGAGGCCGAGGTCCGGAGGTAGGCGAAGGCGCGGGCGGATGCGCCTTGCGGCCGTGCGTCGACAGCGTCGCCCCGGCCGGGGCCACGGTCGCCAGGGCCGCGGTCGCCGGCGCGGCGGTCGCCGGGGCAGCGGCCGGGCTCTCGACGGCTGCGCTCGCGGCGACGGACGGCTCACCCAGCGGAGCCGCGGACGGCGGCGAGACCTGCGCGCCGCCGGCGGTGCCGGAAGCCGAGCCCGGCGCGGCGTCGGTGACCGGCGCCCCGAGCACCGTCGCGACGCTGGGGCCGTCGGCCTTCGCCGTCGCCTGCCAGGGCTTGCGCACCGCGACGAACGCCCCGCCGACCATCGAGATCGCGAGCACCGCGGCCACGCCGACGAGGATGAACGGCCCGCGCTCCGGCGGGCGCACCGGAGCCTCGGTCGCGATCGGTCCCGTCGCGATCGACGACTGCATCGGCGGAAAGACGAGGTCGCTCGGGCTCGGGCCCGTCCTGACGGAGCCCGGGACGACGAGCGCTACGGGCTCACCCAGCGCGGCCCGCACGGCGTCGTCGCTCGCGAGGTTGGCGCTCGGATCCATCTGCGTGTCGTTCTGCGCGACGCGTTGCGTCCTGCCGAGCGGCGCGCTCTCCCGCGTCGGCGCGCTTCGGTCGATCGGCCGCCCCGCGGCCGGCGCGCCCGCAGCCGGAAGCGGAGCCGCGTTCACCTGAACGTGGGGCGAATACGAGACGTGCCCCGCGGCCGCGAGCGTCGGCGCGATCGGGCTGATGGGCGCCTCCGGCTCCGCCTTCCCCTCCGGCCGCGTCGTCGGCGGAGAGGCGATCACCGACGGCTGACCGGACATCACCGCCGACGGCGGGATCATTCCCTGCTCCGTCGGCCCGCCGGGGATCGACGCCGAGTCCGCGGGCCGCGCCTGCGTGGACGGCGACGCGGACGTGAGGAGGTTCACCGCCGTCGCCGACCGCGGGCTCGCCTCTTCTTCGCGGAGGATGCGCCGGAGCTCGCTCGCGAACGCGAAGCAGTCGCGCGGCCGCTCCTCGGGGCCCTTCGCGAGCGCGCTCGCCACGAGCTGCTCGACGTCCGGCGCCACGCCGCGGACGAACCGCGAGAGCGGCGGCGCCGGCGTGTTCGCGTGGGCCGAGCCGATCGCGTAGGCGTCGCCCGCGTCGTCGAAGGGGCCGCGCCCCGCGAGCATCTCGAAGAGCACGACCGCGAGCGAGTAGATGTCCGTCGCGGGGCCGACCTTCTTGCCGGTGACCTGCTCGGGCGAGGCGTAGCGGAGCGTCCCGATGAACTTGCCGTGCGTGTGGCTCGCCTTGCGATCGAGCAGGCGGACGATGCCGAAATCGAGGAGCTTCGTGGTCGTCGTCCCGTTCGCGTTGCGGTGGAGGAAGATGTTCTCCGGCTTCACGTCGCGATGGACGATGTTGTTCTCGTGCGCGTGCTCGAGCGCGTCCGCGACGTCGATCGCGATGCGGTACGCGTGCGGCACGTGGAGCACGCCCGTCTTCTCGAGCACCACGCGGAGGTTCTGCCCGATGAGCCGCTCCATCACGTAAAACGGCATCTTCTGCGCGTCGTTCGTGACCCCCGCGGTGACGACGTCGACGATGTTCGGGTGCTGCAACCGCGCGAGCGACTTCGCCTCGTCGCGCATCCTGAGCGCGAGATCCTCGCGCGCGACGAGGTTCGGATGCAGCGTCTTCAGGACGTAGCGCTTCTCGACCGTCACGTCCTCGACGTCGTAGACGCTGCCCATCCCGCCCGTCGCGAGGTGCCGGACCACCCGGTAGACCGTGCCAGGGAGCACCTGGCCGGGCTGGTACTGGGCGGGATCCATCGGTGGCGCATTTTGCTACGGCGAGAGGGGGGTGTCTACTGGGGGGTGGGGGTGGGGGTGGATCGAGGGCATCGCTGTTGGCGCCAACAGCGATGGGGGTCGGGGAACTGTCGGCGGGCTCGGCGTGGCCTCAGGCGGGCCCGCGCTACTGCTGCATCTTGGTTGGCGGGAGAGGCGCCTGAAGGCCGCCACACGCAACGGCGTCGCATTTTCGCGTCTCGACCGACGAGACCTGCGCGGGCACCGCGATGACGTTGACCACGCAGCTCGGTATGGCGAGCCCCATGCAGGAGAGGAGGCCGAGAACGGCGGTCTCGCGTTGCGCGACGACCCACGAGATCCCCTCATGGGCCGGCCCCTCGCGGACGATCACGCGCTCGCGCGTGAAGTCGACCACGGGGAGGTCGGTCGGAGGCGGAGAGACGGACTCACCTGCGTCGACAGCGGCCTCGGCTTCCACGGTCATGTCGTCGTAGAGGCGGCGAAGCTCGTCGTCGGAGCTCACGACGTCGACCCGAGGATTCTTGCAGGCCGCAGAGGTCGCCGCGAGGCCAGGGAGGTCACGCGGCGTCACGCGAGTCGCGCCACCGAGATCGAACTCCTCCGGGGTGCAAGGAGATGGACCGCAGCCAACGGCAGCGCGAACGACCGCCGCCGCGAGGACGACGAGCCCGAGACGCAGCACACCGATCGGACGCAGCATCGTCAGTTCGCGAGCGCGACTTCGGTCGAGGGGCGGCTCGCCCGCCCATCGGGCTCTTCACGCGGCGGCGACGGCGGCTCGGACGCGACATCCGGCACCCCGCCGCTGTATTCGGGCACGATCTGTCGGAACGCGCGCTTGATCGCCTGGAGATCACGACCGTCCGAGAGTCGATGAAGCTCGGCGACGCTGAGCTCCACCTCGGCGAGCGCCTGCGGACGGAAGCGCCCGACGTAGATCTTCGGGTGCTTGGTCTTGTCGACGTTCTCCTCGTCCACGGCGATCTCTTCGAAGAGCTTCTCGCCCGGGCGCATGCCCGTGAACTTGATCTCGATGTCGTGATCGGGCTCGAGGCCCGAGAGCCTGACCAGGTCCCGGGCGAGGTCGACGATCTTGACGGGCTCACCCATGTCCAGGACGAAGATCTCTCCGCCACTGCCCATCGCCCCGGCCTGCAAAATGAGCTGGCACGCTTCGGGGATGGTCATGAAGTAGCGCTGCATCTCGGGATGCGTGACCGTGATCGGACCACCACGCGCGATCTGCTCGCGGAACAGCGGGACCACGCTCCCCGCACTTCCGAGGACGTTGCCGAAGCGCACCGTCACGAACTGCGTTCGCGAGCGCTGCGAGAGCGACTGGACGTAGATCTCCGCGACACGCTTCGACACTCCCATCACGCTGGTCGGGTTCACCGCCTTGTCGGTGGAGACCATGACGAACTTCTCCACCCCGTGGCGGTCGGCGATGTCCGCGAGCTTGCGCGTCCCGAAGACGTTGTTCTTGATCGCCTCCCCAGGGTTCGCCTCCATCAAGGGAACGTGCTTGTGCGCGGCGGCGTGGAACACGACCTGCGGCTTCTCCGCGGCGAAGACAGCGTCGACGCGCCGCGAGTCGCAAATGTCCGCGATGGAGGGAACGAGCTCGATGTCAGGGTACTCCGACCGAAGCGCGCGCTCGATGTGGAAGAGGCTGTTCTCGGCCTGCTCGATCAGGACGAGCCGCTTCGGATCGAAGCGGCACACTTGACGGCACAGCTCGGAGCCGATGCTCCCGCCCGCGCCCGTCACCACGACGATGCGGCCCCGGATGAAGCGCGCGAGCTCGGCCGCATCGAGGACGACCGGCTCACGTCCGAGCAGGTCCTCGATGTTCACCTCCGCGAGCTGCGTGACGGTGACGCTTCCGTCGATGAGCCTGTCGACGCCGGGCAGGGTCCGGATCTGGGCGCCGACGGGTCGACAGAGCTCGACGATGCGGCGCATCTCGCGCCCGCGCAGCGACGGAATGGCGAGGATGATCTCGTCGATCTTCGCGCTCTCCGCGAGCTCCTTCACGCGGGCGATGGGCCCGAGGACGCGCACGCCGTGAATGTGCTCGCCGTGCTTCGAAGGGTTGTCGTCGAGGAAGCCGAGCGGCTCGTAGCGGCGGCCGTAGATGCGGACGATCTCGCGCATCAGCATCTCGCCCGCGTCCCCTGCCCCGATGACGAGCAAGCGCCGGCG
>JAHBWA010000152.1 GCA_019637195.1 Labilithrix sp.
CGTCGCCGGATTTCCAGACGGACGAAGTCGCCGTGACCGAGGCCGAGCAGTTCGCGCGCCGGGCCGAGGAGATCTTCGCGAAGCTGAAAATGAGCTCGCACGGGCTCGACACCGACGGCATCTTCGGCGCTCATCGCTGACGGCTGCTACGCTGGGCGCGTGGCGCGCGCGGGTCGGTTCGTCGCTCCATTCGCGTTGACCGCGATCGCTTGCAACGCGATCACGGGCGCCGCGGATCTGCGCGCGGACGACGAGGCGCCGGACGGCGGCGAGCTCGTCGTCGACGGCGGTAGGCTGGCGCCCGAGCCGCCGGCGGGCGACGACGCCGGCAGCGACGCGGAGGCGGCGGCCGATGCGAGCCTGATCGCGGACGCGGACGCGGACGCGGACGCGGCGGACGCGCCCGCGGCGAAGCGCGTCTTCATCTCGTCGACCACGGTCGCCGGCAACCTCGGCGGGCTCGCGGGCGCGGACGCCCGGTGCAACGAGCTGGCGGAGGCGGCGGGCCTCGAGGGGACGTTCGTCGCGTGGCTCTCCGCGGCGGGCGCGGACGCGCGGGATCGCGTGGGCGGTCCGGGACCTTGGCTCCTCGTCGGGACGAGCGCCGTCGCGGTCACGCGCGCGCAGCTCACCCAGCCGCCGATCACGCGGGCGATCGACCGGACCGAGACCGGCGAGGAAGCGGCGGGGATCGTGTGGACGGGAACGACAGCGAGCGGCGTCCACGGCGGCGAGACCTGCAGCGCGTGGCGTCGCACTCTGGGCGGCATCGGCGGGACGGGGGACGCCAGGACGTCGACCGCCGCATGGACGGCGGCGAGCACGTCGTCGTGCTCGTTCGCCCGGCGCCTCTACTGCTTCCAGCTTTGACGTTCCCCCTCGGCGCGGCCGCCGAGCGGCCGTGCCGAGCGGACATCCGCGGCGAGAGCCCGGCGTGACCGCAGCAGCCTCCACCGCGTGGGGTGGGAGCTCGCAGTGTGCGCCGACGGGCGACGTGCGCCTGCATCGCGAGTCCATCTCGCGGGTTGCAATCTTCCGCTGCCAGAGGACCCGCGCTGGTTCGGCGTTTGCTTCGTGGAGGGCATGCGCCTGCCGTCTTCCCCCGATGCGCTGGAAAACAAGCCGACGACGAGCGACTCGGTGAAGCGTGATCCGTCCTACCCGGATCGCGCACGCATCGACAGCGATGTGCGTGCTTTCCTCCGTCCGGTGTCGACCCCCTGGATCGTCTTCGATCGGGACAGCCGGATCGACGACTTCGCCAAGTCAGCTCTGCGGGTGGGGGCGGTCTTCGCGAGCACGCCGAGCTTCCGGCCCGAGCTGCTCCCGGCGACCGAGGACGTGCCGGTCGAATCGCCGGCGACCGAGGCGCCCGCCGCGCGGGTCGCGTCGGCGGAGCCGTTTGCCGCGTCGCCTGCGGCCGGCGTGGCGATGCTCTCGGCCGAAGCGCTCGCCGCGCGTCCGGCCATGTTCCCGCCGACGGTCGGCCTGCCGGAGAGCGTCGTCGAGCCGAGCAACCTCATCGTCGCGACCGACGTGGTGGCCGACTCTTCGTCGTCGATCGCGCTCGGTGACGCGCGCGCGCCGTTCGAGTCTGCGTCCTTCCTCGCGCCGAGCTTCATCGCGAGGCGCGGGCGCCTGGCCGCGATCGCGGGCGCGTGCGCCGGCGTCGTGGCGGCCGCTTCGATCGCCGCTCTGGTCCTGACGGGGGGCGCGCGCTCCGGCGCGTCTGCGGTCGCCGCGACGCAGGTCGCTCCGCGCGAGGCAGCTGCGGTGGCGGCGCCTCGGGGCGAGGCCGCAGCGGAGGCCTCTCCGGCGAGCGCGGCGGACGCCGCCGGCGATCCGGCGGTCGCCGCGGAGCCGGCCGCGGCGAGCGCGGCGGAGCCGGCGGCCAAGGAGCCGCCCGCGGCGAGCGCGCCGATCGCGAAGGCGCCGGTCGAGCCGAAGACGCGCTTCGGCAAGCTGACGATCAAGGCCGACGCGAAGCGCAAGAACGTCTGGTTCGACGGCAAGCGGATGCTCGGCTCGGGCCAGCGCAGCTTCACGGTCTTCTGCGGGATGCACACCATCGCCGTCGCCGACAAGACCGACGCGCGGGACGTCGAGGTCCCGTGCAACGGCGAGTACGTCGTCTCCAAGTAGCGCAGCCGCCGGCGTCACATCGCTCGCGCGGGCGTCAGCTCACGCGCCAGGCGCGCGCGAGCTCGAGGGTCCGCGCGTTCTCGCGGACGCGCTCGATGAACGTGTCCTTCCACTGCGCGTCCTGGATCATCGCGGTGCGCTCGAGGATGCGCACGCGCGCGGTGGCGATGGCCTCGCGCGCGCCGTCGTGATCGCCGAGCGCGTCGAGCGCCTCGGCGTAGGTGAGCCGGATGAAGGCCTCGCCCTCCTCGACGCCGCCGAGGGTCTCGAGCAGCTGGAGTGACTCGCGCGCCGGCGCATCGGCGCGATCGGCGCGCCCGTTCCTGAGGTGCGCGCCGGCGAGCACCGCGAGGCCGTAGGCGCGGAGGGGTGGGGTCGTACCCGCCTGCTCGAGCGCGAAGGTGACGTCGCGCTCCGCGCGCTCGAGGTCGTCGGCCGCCGAGAGGAAGAGCCCGCGGTAGAGCCGCGCGGCCGCTTCCATCCGTCGATCTCCCTGCGCGACGAACGCCTCGATCGCGCTGTCGGCGCGCGCGAGCGCGGAGCGCGGATCGCCGAGGCGCGCGAGCAGCATCCCCTGGTGGTGCCAGACGTTGGCGCTCACGCCCGAGAGGCCCATGTGCTGCGCGGAGGCGAGCGCGTCGCTGAGCGCCCGCTCGGCCTCGGCGTACGAGCCGAGCTCGATGCACGCGCCGGCGGCGCTGACGAGGTGGCGGCAGGCCGCGCGCATGTCGCCGGCGGCCTCGAAGTGCGAGATCGCGACGTTGTACATCGAGAGCGCCGAGCCGGTGTCGCCGGAGACGAGCGCGCGGTAGGCCCGGGTCCGGTAGACGTGAGCCGCGGCCAGCGGGTCCTCTTCCTCGCGGCGCGCGTGCTCGTAGGCGGCGTCGATCGTCCGGAGCAGCTCGTCGGAGGACACGTAGTTGCCGGCGGCCATCAGCACGCAGGCCGCGCGCGTCAACGCGACGAGGTGGGGGGCCGAGAGCTGCCCCGCCGAGCTCACGTCGCAGAGATCGTCGACGGCGCTGTGGAGCTCGCTGTCGTCGCCGAGGCGCGCGCACGCCTCGACCGCCTCGCCCGCGGCGAGGAACCAGCGCCGGCCCGAGCGCGGCAGGAGCCGCAGCGCCGCCTGCGCGCAGTCTTTGCCCTTCTGGATCTCGCCGCGCCAGCGGTGCGCCTCCGACTTGCGCAAGAGGAGGCGCCCCAGCACCTCGCCCTCCGCGCCGCAGGCGATCCCGCGATCGGCGCGGGCGAGGCACGCCTCGAGGTCGTTGCCCTCGAGCGCCTGCGCCGCCGCGCGGCGGTAGAACGTGATGGCGCGCTTCGGCTCGCCGCCGCGCTCGAGGTGCTCGGCCAGGACGACGGCCTCGCTCTCGCCCATCTTCTCGAGCCACTGCGCCGCGAGCTTGTGGCCGACGGCGCGGTCCTTGTCCGTCAGCATGCTGTAGGCCGCCTCGGCGACGAACGAGTGGCGAAAGACGTACTCGACCTCGCTGCGGAACTTCGGCTGGTCGCGGCGCGTGACGATCTCGCGCACCGCGAGCTCGTCGAGCCAGGCGGTCACCTGGGCGCTGTCGTTCTCGCCCGCGCTCGGGCGCATCCCGGGGGGCACCTCGTTCGCGCGCGCGCCGTTCAGCAGCGCGACGACGCCGCCGCGCCAGAAGGTCTGACCGAACACGCTCGCGGCGCGGAGGACGCGGCGCGCCTCCGGCTCGAGCGCCTCGAGGCGCGCTTGCACCATCGTGAGGACGGTCTCGGGGAGGACGACCGGCATCATCGACCGCCGGCCCGCCGCGGTCGACGGGGGCGGCGCGTCGCTGCTCCGGGGCCGCCCGCCAGCAGAGGCCGAGGTCGAGCGGATCAGCTCCTCGAGGTAGAAGGCGTTGCCGCCGGCGGTCTGCACGATCTGCGCGACGAGGTCGTCGCCGAGCTGCTCGCCGAGGACCTGGCGGACGAGCCGCTCGCTCGCCTTCTTCGAGAGCTCCTTCAGGCGCAGCTCCTGGACGCCGCGCTCGGCGAAGAGATCGGGGAAGAGGTCCTTGACCTCGGGGCGCGCGAGCGCGAGCACCATCAGCGGCCGGTCGTGGAGCGCGCGCAGCGCGGAGTCGACGAACTTCACGCTCGGGAGATCGCCCCAGTGGAGATCCTCGAACACGAGCACCACCGGGTGTTCGCGGCACTCGGCGGCGAGCCAGTCCTCGAAGGCGCGCCGCATCTGGTCGCCCATGAGGATGGGGTCGTGGCGGGCCGCGCGGAGCTGGACGTCGTCCTCCTCCGGCATCGACACGCCGAGCGTCTCCGCGAGGAACTGCGTGACGCGGACGATGTCGCGTTGCGGCACGGTGCGGCTCACGCGCGCGCGGATCTTCTCTCGCTGGACGCGCGGCGGCTCGCCGTCCTGAGCGTCGGCGGCGGCGCGGATGATCTGCGAGAGCATCCCGAAGGGTGAGCCGGCGCGCATCGGATCGCCTCGGCTCGTCCAGACCTCGTGGCGGTCGCCGCGGTGGCGGAGCGTTCGCAGCACCTCGTAGCGGAGGCGCGATTTGCCCACGCCGGCCGGCGCGGTGACGAGGACGGCGCGCGCGACGTCGTCGGCGACGCACTCGGCGAAGACGCCCTCGAGCATGACGAGCTCACGCTCGCGTCCGACGCAAGGTGTGGGCTTGCCGAGGAGCATGCGGCCCGCGTCGGCCGAGGCCTGCTCGCCGACGAGGTCGAGGCCGCCGCCGTCGCTCTTCACGATGAAGCGCGAGTCGAGGAGCCCGGCCGTCACCTCGTCGACGTGGATCGGCTGCTTCTTGCCGGCCGCGACCAGCGCGACGTCGTCGTCCTGGTGCTGCTGGAGCATCCGGATGGCCCGATCGACCGCGTCCCCGATCGGCACGCGATCCTCGAGGACCGCGCGGCCGGTGGCGAGGACCATCGGCACGTTGGGCGCGGCGGCGCGCATCGCGAGCACGCACCGCGCGGCGCGGGTCGCCTGGTCGGTCGCGCTGTGGCGACCGGGGAGCGTGACGACGATCATCCCGCTGGCGAGCGACTCGAGGTGGGCGCCGAACGGCTGGATCGCCGCGCGCAGGCCCCGCGAGAGCGACTTCATGCCCTGCCACGTGCCGTCGACGATCGTGGACTCCTCCCCCTCGAGGTGCGTGTGCGACGCGACCGCGACGACGCTGACGAGGCGCTGCTCCCCGCGCGTGATGACGTCGCCGTGGGCGCTCGCCTCGCGGGCGGCGTGGATGCCGACCCCGTCGAGCTGGCCGAGCGCCGCGAGCTCGGCGGCGACGACGCCGCTGTCCGCCGGCCGCTGGAGCGGATCGCGGGAGAGCATCCGCGCGAGGAGCTCGTCGAGCGCGGCGGGTACGTCCTTCCTGAGCTCACGGACGCGCGGCGGAGCCTCGAAGAGCATCTTCGCGAGGATGGCGATCTCGTCGTCGCCGGCGAAGGCAGGCAAGCCGGTGAGGCACTTGAAGAGGACGGCGCCGAGCGCGAAGACGTCGGCGCGCGCGTCGAGCTGCTTCGTGCCGCGGGCCTGCTCGGGCGCCATGTAGCCGAGGGTCCCGAGCATGACGCCGGTGTTGGTGAGCGAGCTCGCGCCGAGGCCCATGCGCGCGATCCCGAAGTCGATGAGCGTCGGGTCCTCGACGTTGCCGTCGCGGAGGATGAGGTTCCCCGGCTTGATGTCGCGGTGGATGACGCCCTTGGCGTGGGCGACGGCGAGCGTCTCGGCGACGCGCGTGACCATCCGCACGCTCTCGCCCATCGTGAGCCCGGTCCGCGAGAGGCGCTTGCCGAGCGTCTCGCCCGTGATCCACTCCATCGCGAGGTACGGCTTGTCCATCGCCGTCTCGCCGTGGGCGACGTAGCGGACGATCCCCGGGTGGCTCAGCTTCTCGAGGACCCGCGCCTCGCGGTAGAGCCGCTCACGGTGCTCCCCCTCGTCGCGCCCGTAGAGGACCTTCACGGCGACGACGCCGCCGAGGCGCCGGTCGGTCGCACGGAACACGGCGGACATCCCGCCAGCGCTGACGCGCCGCTCGATTTCGAAGCGCTCCGCGAGGACGGTGCCCGGCTCCACCCATCGTCGATGATAGCGGGATTACCGAGAACGGGTGCGCTATCGCGCATGTGTCGGCCGTGGGGCAGGCCCGAGCCGGAACGGGCTCGGGCGCCGACGCGCCGAAGCCCCGGGCGCCGGGCGGGCGACCAGGGCCTCTTTCGCCGGGCCCCGCGCTCGCGGGGCGCGGCGCGCTCGCGGCGCCTACTGGGGCTGCTTGACGATGCGGAGGTACGGCTTCGGGGCCTTGAAGCCCTCCGGATAGAGCTTCTTGGCCTCGTCGTCGCTGACCGAGCCGGCGATGATGACGTCGTCGCCGTTCTTCCAGTTCACCGGGGTCGCGACCTTGTGCTTCGTGGTGAGCTGGATCGACTCGAGGACGCGGAGGATCTCGTCGAAGTTCCGACCCGTGGTCATCGGGTAGGTGAGCATGAGCTTGATCTTCTTGTCGGGGCCGATGACGAACACCGAGCGCACCGTCGCGTTGGTGGCGGCGGTGCGGCCCTCGGAGGTGCCGGCCTCGTCGGCAGGCAGCATGTTGTAGAGCTTCGCGACCGCGAGATCGGTGTCGCCGATCATCGGGTACTTCACCGCGGCGCCCTGCGTCTCCTCGATGTCCTTGGCCCACTTGTCGTGGTTCTCGACGGGATCGATCGACAGGCCGATGAGCTTGGTGTTCCGCTTGGTGAACTCCGGCTCGATCTTCGCCATGTAGCCGAGCTCGGTCGTGCAGACCGGGGTGAAGTCCTTCGGGTGCGAGAAGAGGATCGCCCAGCCGTCACCGATCCACTGGTGGAAGTCGATCGTGCCCTGCGTGGTCTTGGCGGTGAAGTTGGGGGCCGTGTCGTTGATCCGCAATGACATGTTCGCTCCTTGGGTCCGATGCGATAGTGGATGCCTGTCTACTATCGTGGATCGATGGCGTCAACGCACCCGCGGTTGCGCGCGCGCGAAGAATATGCGCCGCCGCTGCGGCCGGCGCGGCGTGGTCTAGAGGACCTCCGACGGCGCCCCGTCGCCGACCACGCGACCCTCGCGGAGGCAGATCGCGCGGTCGGCGATCTCGCGGACGACCGCGGCCTCGTGCGTCACGAGGATCATCGTCACGCCGGTCCTGGCGAGGTCGCCGAGCACCCGCGTCACCTCCGCCTTCCGCTCTGGATCGAGCGCGCTCGTCGGCTCGTCGAGCAGCAGCGCCTCCGGATCCATCGCGAGCGCGCGGGCGATCGCGACGCGCTGCTGCTCGCCGCCCGAGAGCTCGCGGGGGAACGCGTCGCGGCGGTGCGACAGACCCACCCGGTCGAGCAGCTGAGCGGCGCGCTCCCGCGCCTCGGGCGGCGGCACGCGCCGCACGTGGATCGGCGCCTCCATGACGTTGTCGATCGCGCTCATGTGCGCGAAGAGGCCGTAGTGCTGAAAGACCATCCCCACCTTCAGGCGGATCGCGCGGAGGGTCGCGCGCTCCGCCGGCGCGGGTCGCGCGCTCCGGCTCGGCCCGAGGACGAGCCCGCCGACGTCGATGCGCCCGGCGTCGAAGCGCTCGAGCCCGTTGATGCAGCGGAGGAGCGTAGACTTGCCGCCCCCCGACGGGCCCACCAGCGAGCACACCTGCCCGCGCTCGAAGCGGACGCTCACGCCGTCGAGCACGCGGCGCGCGGCGAACGTCTTCGTGACGCCGTCGACCTCGATCACGCGGAGCCCTCCGCCTCGCGCTCGCCCTCGAGCTTCTTCTCGAGGCGCCGCGCGACCGCGCCGAGCGGGTAGCTCATCGCGAAGTAGAGCGCGGCGCAGAGGAGCCCGGGCCCGATCCAGCTCCGGACATCGACCGCGGTGATCGTCATCTGCTTCGTCAGCTCGACGACGGTGATGACGCTCACGAGCGAGCTGTCCTTGAGGAGCGCGATGAAGTCGTTCGTCACGTTGGGGAGCGCGTGGCGGAGCGCCTGAGGGAGCACGACGCGCCGGAGGGCGAGGCGCGTCGTCATGCCGAGGGCCATGGCCGACTCGAGCTGGGCCTTCGGCACGGCCTGGATCCCGGCGCGATAGACCTCCGCCTCGTACGCGGCGTAGTTCATCCCGAGCCCGATCACGGCCGCGGGGAGCGCGTCGAGCTTCAAGACCGGCGCGAGCCCGTAATAGAGGAGGTAGAGCTGGAGGAGCACCGGCGTACCGCGGTAGAGCTCGACGTAGGCGCCGGCGAGGCGCCCGAGCACCGGACCGCCGTGGAGCCGCCCGAGCGCGAGCCCGAGCCCGAGCGGCATCGCGAGCGCCATCGCCAGCACCGAGACGAGCAGCGTCACGCCGGCCCCGCGCAAGAAGAGCGTGAGGTGGCCCGTGCCCATCGGCGGGGGCGCCGGCGGGGCGCCGATCATCGCGCGCTGATCGGCCGCGGACCAGCCTGCGAGCCGCTCCTGACGCGCGTTCCAGAGGCGGCTCCGCTCGAGGATCCGGCGAAGCTCGCCCGTCGCCGTGATCGTGGCGAGCGCGTCGTCGATCGCCGCCGCGAGCTCGGGCTCGGACGGTCGCACCGCGAGCGCGTAGTAGCCCTCGCCGAGATCGCCGACGACGCGGAGCTCCGCGCGCGGCGCGCCGTAGCGAGCGGCGATGACGTCGTCGAGGAGCACGGCGTCGGTGCGCCCGTGGACGAGATCGACGTAGGGCTCCTCGACGCCCTCGTACACGACGGGCTCCGAGGCGCCGCGGAGCATCTCGAAGGCGAGGCTGTTCGCGAGCGTCCCGACCTTCTTACCGCGCAGCGCGGGCAGGCTCGGCGCGATCGAGGCGTCACCCGCGCGCGCCATCAGGCGCTCGGCGAACACGTAGTACGGGCGCGTGAACAGCACCCGCCCGCGGCGACCTTCCGTCACCTCGAGGCCGTTCATCGCGACGTCGAACGAACCGCGCTCGAGCGACGGGACGAGGTTCGACCAGTCGTTTTGCACGAGCTCGGCGCGCACGCCGAGCTCTGCCGCGATCGCCCCGGCGATCTCGACCTCGAACCCGATGAGGCGGGCGGGATCGTCGGGAGCGCCGTAGACGTAGGGCTCGCCGCCCTGGACGTCGGCGCCCCAGCGGAGGACGCCGGCCGCACGGACACGCTCGAGCGCGCTCGGCGGCGTCGCGCGACCGCAGGCGGCGAGCCCGACGATCGCCGCGACGACGGCGAGCAGGACGGCGCGACACCGAGTCACGCGGCGATCCTACGTGGAGATTTCGTGGGTGGTCCTGCGATTCCAGGCGTGCCGGCCGAGGGCGCATGGGGTCTGGACACCGAGGGCCCCTGTGGTACGCATCCGGCCTACATGGAGCGGGGCGCGTGAAATACGTCGTGGCCTTCGGCGGCAGCCGTCGCGGTATCGCGGCGCTCCCCGCGGGGACGACGCGCGCGTCGGTCGCGGCCGAGTGCCGCGAGGCCGCGCTCGCGCTGATGTCCGGCATCGCGGACGGCTGGGACAAGGGCGAGCTCGCGCGGTGGCTCGCCGGGCCCTACGCGCGCGCGACGCGCCACTGCCGTCACGGCGAGCGGACGTTCGCGGACGCCGGCGCGGCGGGATCGGTCGAGCCGGCGGCGGTCGAGGCGCTCCTCAGGCGCACGCGCGGGCGCTTGCTCGCCGCGCTCGAGAAGGCGGCGCTCGCCGGTGGCGCGCTCGCGTTCGCCGGCGAGGTCGTCGCGCGCGGGCTCGTCCGCCGCGCGACCGACACGCACGGTGAAGACACATGGCTCCCCGTCGACGTCCCGCGCACGGGCCTGCGCGATCGGGTGAGCGCGCTCTTCGTCGCCGACTACCTCAACGCTCCAGACGCCTACGCCGCGCTGTACGTCTGCCACCGCTGCGAGGACGTGGTCTTCGACGAGGACGCGCGCACGCTCGGGATGTGCTCGCGGCATCGGCGCATGTCCGGGATCGAGATCCGCGCGGGCGCGCGCGCCGTGTCGCGCGCGAACGGCGACGACTGAGGGACCGTCGACTCGGAAGCGAGGGGCGCCTTCGTCGTGCTCGGGCCGGGGAGGCGTCGTCGCGCCCGGGGATCGCCGTGTGAACGGCCTCGTGGACGTCGTTGCAAGGCGCAACGATCGCCAGGTGAAGGCGTGTTTTCGCGAGCGCCGCGCCGCGTCGCGCACTACGCTCGAGTGGCTTGGGAAAGGGAGGCAGGTGGCGGAGAGCGAGGCCCGACGCGCGGAGGGGCGCGCCGCCCATCGGCGGCTTGCTCGTCCTCGTCGCGAGCGTCTCCGCCAGCGAAGCGCGCGCCGACGTGGACTTCCAGGTCGCGACGACGGTGAGCGGCGCTTGGCTCCGCGAGACGCCGGACCTCGACGCGAAGAGCGTGACGACGAGCGCGCGCGACGTCCGCGCGGGGCGCGTGCGGACCGGCGGAGGTCTCGCGATGGCCGGCGTCGGTGGTGACGTCGAGCTCACGATCGACGATCGCTGGAAGGTACCCCTCTTCGGCGGGATGTTCTTCTGGGCCGTCGGCTCCTACGACGCCACCATCACGACGTTCGACGGCTCGATCGCGCGGCTGCGGCCCTGGACGACCGTGCGCGGGGACTTCCTCCTGCCTGGCGTCGGACGTCGCTGGAAGCATCGGCGCAACATGTGGGGAGTCGCGGTCCGCACGGGGGTCTCGGTCGCGGCGATGGGGGGGAGCGTCGCCGCCGCGACCGAGACCGCGGCGCTCGAGATGTCGGCCGGGACGTTCCTCCTCCAGCTCGAGCTCGAGGGATGCCGCCGCCTCGATCCCACGACGCGCGCGTGCCTCCAGGTGGTGCCGCGCCTCTACGAGCATCAGCTCTTGAACGGCCTGACCGTGGGCCTCCGCATGGAGTGGGGACGATGAGGACGACGAGGCTCGTGGCGCTCGGCGCGAGCGTGGCGATCGCCCTCGGCTCGCTCGCTGGGTGCGGCTCGGACAGCGGCGGCCAGCGTGAGGAGGTCGGCCTCGGCGCCGACCCCGCGTTGCCTTCGAGGACGGCCTCGGTGGTGGTGGATGGCTGCGTGCTCGATCCTTGGAGCCGCGCGACTCTCGCGGGCGCCGGCGCCAAGCGTGTCCTCCGGGGCGGCGAGGTCATCCTTTTGTGCCTCGTCCCGCGTGAGGACGGTACGGTCGGGCCGCGCGACCCGAGCGCCCGCGCGGCGCTCGCCGCGACCGTGGAGGACCTCAAGCGCGACGGCTACCGCGTCCACCTCGGCGTCGCGTTCACCGACGAGAGCGGGCAGCGTTACGACGGACAGCAGACCCGGGCCTTCTTGCAGAGCCCCGCATGGCGACAGCGGCTGCGCGAGACGCTCCCGCTCGTGATCGAGCCGGCGGACGGCGTCGAGCTCGACCTCCAGCGCCTCCCCGACGACGCCCGGCCGTTCGTCACGGCGCTCGTCGCGGAGCTCGCGGCGGTCGTCCGGCCGCAGCGGCGCCTCGACGTGTTCGTACCGCCGTCGGTGTCGGTGCCGAGCGATCTGCCGGGCGGCGAGGCGTTCGCCCGGCAGGAGCTCGCGCCGCACGTCGACCGCATGCGTGTCATGACGCTCGACTTCTCGGACGGCGCGCCGGGACCGACGATCGATCCGGGGTGGGCGGTGGACGCGGTCCGCCTCGCCAAGCGCGACTTCCCCCGGGTCGACGTCTCGTACCCGCTCTACGGGACGGACTTCGGACCGCGCGGCCGGAGATCCGTCGTCTACCACGACGCGATCGCCATCGCGACGATCGCCCGCGCGCCGATCGAGCGGGGACCGACGGGCGCGCCGTTCGTCCGGTACCTCGCCTTCGGCGACGAGCCGCATCAGCTCTGGTTCGACGACGCGGAGTCGACCGGGCGCGCGCTCGGCGCATGGGGCGGCGACGTCCTCCCGCTCGATGTCGGCGTCCTCTTCTACGGTCTCGGCGCCGAGGACCCCGCGCTGTTCGAGCGCCTCGCCGCGAGGATGCCCTGAGCGCGCCGCGCGCGCGGGTAGACGCGCTGGCGGTGGCCGATCCCTTGCGGCTTCCGTCGCTCGAGCGCGAGCTCGTGCACGACTGGCTCGTCTGGGACGCGTGGGTGGGCGGGAAGCGCCGCGTCGACCTGCACCCGTTCGTCCTCACGGAGGCGTCGCACCGGGAGGCCGTCCGCGTCGCCGAGCGGGCCTGGACGCTCGTCTCGGCGGCCGCCGACCGGGCGGCGGCGGATCCCGAGGAGAGCGCGCGCTACCGGCTGCACCCGGACGTCGAGCGCCTCGCCGCCGCGTCGCGCGCCGGCGGCGACGCGGGCGCGGTCGCGCGGGTCGACCTGCTCCTCCGCGAGGACGGGCGCTTCGTCGCGTGCGAGGTGAACGCGGACTGTCCGGGTGGCTACAACGAGACGCTCGCGTTGCCACGGCTCGCGCGCGCCGCGGGCCTCGGGCGCGGACCTTCGGGCTCGCGAGGCGCGCTGCGCGATCCGACGACCATCGCGGGCCGGCTCGCCGATCGGCTCGTCTCCGGATCGGGCGGCCCGGGCTCGCCGCGCGGCGTCGTCGCGCTCGCTTACGCGACGGCGTACGCGGAGGACTTGCAGGTGTGCGCGCTGCTCGAGCGGCTGGTCGTCGAGCGAGGAGGTCGCGCGATCCGCGTGAGCCCGACCGCGCTGACCGCGGCGCCGGACGGGGGCGTCACGGTCCGTGGGGAGCGCGTCGCCGTGGTCTACCGCTTCTACCCGGTCGAGTGGATGGCCGGACAGAGGAACGTCGACGCGCTCGCCCGCGCGACGGCCGCGGGGGAGCTCTCGTCGATGTCGACCTTCGCGTGCATCCACGCGCAGTCGAAGCTGGCGATGGCGCGGGCGTTCGCGCACGACCGCGCGGCGGCCGCCGAGGTCTTCCCGGAGACCGTCGCCTTCGTCGAGATCGAGCGCGGTGAGATCGAGCGCGATCGCGCGTCGTGGGTCGTCAAGCGGGACCTCTCGCGCGTGGGGGATCACGTCTTCGTCGGCGCGCTCACGAGTCCGGCAGACTTCCGCGAGATCCTCACGGCGGTCGCCGACGTCGAGCGGCGCTCCGAGGCGGTCGCCCGCGCCGAGGCGGTCGCCCGCGCCGAGGCGAGCGCCCGCGCCGAGGCGAGCGCTCCCGCCGGACCGAGCCGCGTCGCGCTCGGCGCGGGGCAGGTGTGGATCGCGCAGCGATTCGTCCCCCAGGCGGCGCTGGCGACGCCGTGGGGGCCGCGCCTCGTGACCCTCGGCGTGTACCTGCTGGACGGCGTCTTCGCGGGGTACTTCGCGCGGCTCTCGCCGACGTCGCACTGCTCGCACGACGCCCTCGTGCTCCCGGTCTTCGTCGAGGACGCGCCGCCGTCCACGCTGCGCGCTCCCGTGGAGGCCGCGCCGTGAGATCGCGCCTCGGCATCCTCCCCGTGGCGCTCGTCGGAGTCGCCGGCTGCGGCCTCCGGCCGTGGACGCCCTCCGTCAGCGTGGCGTTCTGGTCGGAGGACGTCCCGGCGCTGCGCGAGTACGCGGTGCCGTCGTCGTCGAGCCTCGCCGCGCGCTGGCAGCTCGCGCCGGAGAGCCCGTGGGCGCGCTACTACAAGGGTACGCTCGTCTCGTCGGCCGATCCGATGGCGGGGCACGCCGCGCTGCCCGACGTGCAGCGCCTCGAGGTCGTGCGCGCAGCGGACGCGGCCGCCGCGCACGTCGCGGCGGTCGGCCTCCCGGCGACCACGCTCTGGATCGTCGATCTCCGCGGCGCCGCGTCCGCGGCGTTCGCGGCGCGGCTGAGCCGCGACGCGCGCGAGCCGATCGCCCCCGTCGTGACGTTCAACAATTGGCCCGCGCACGACGGCCTCGTCCCCGCCGACGAGACGCTCGCCGGCCTCATCTCGTTCTCGCCGCGCCTCCCGCCGCCCGAGCGGAGCGCCCTCGAGCGGGCGCACCCCGTCTTCCTCCTCGACTCGTGGCGCCTCGCCTACCGGTTCGACGATCCGGGCGACGAGACCTTCGACAACCGCTACATGCTGATGCCGACCGACCTCCCGGACGCCGAGGCGTTGCGCGCGCACGACATCACGCGTGTCGTCTACGTCGTCGAGGATCTCGATGACGCCGAGGTCGAAGAGGACGACCTCAACGCAAGCTTCCGCGCTTGGCAGGCGGCGGGCATCGGCATCGCCATCGTGGATCTCGCGTTCTTGAAGACCGTCCCGGCGCCGGTGAACGGATCGTGGCCCGTCGACTGGGCAGCGCGTCTGTCGCCGCGCGGCTACTGGGTTCGCGAGCGCTACACGCTCGTCGACGATCCTTACTTCTACGCCCGAGCCCGCGGCGGCTTCGGGCTCGCGTTCGGCCGCCCCTTCATCTATCCGGGCTACCGCTGGGGCCCGGGCGAGCACTGGGGGCCCGGCGGTCGGAGCGGCGGGGGCGGCGGCTGAGGTCGCCGCGGCCCGCGCACGCGATCCGGCACGACCGCGGGCGGCAGGGCGCGCGGAACCGTTCTATGCTGTCGGGCGTACCGAGACGAGCGATCTCCCATGACGAAGAAGACCGACAGCGAATACAAGGCAGAGCTGACGCCCGAGCAGTACGAGATCACGCGCCGAAAGGGGACCGAGCGGGCGTTCACAGGGAAGTACTGGGACTGCCACGAGGCGGGGACGTACCGGTGCGTCTGCTGCGGCGCCGAGCTCTTCCGCTCCGGCGACAAGTTCGACTCCGGCAGCGGATGGCCGAGCTTCACGCAGCCCGCGAACGAGGCGAACGTCGCCACCGAGGAGGATCGCTCGCACTTCATGGTGCGCACCGAGGTCACGTGCTCGCAGTGCGGCGCGCACCTCGGCCATGTCTTCCCCGACGGCCCGCCGGACCGCGGAGGCCTGCGCTACTGCATCAACTCGGCGTCCCTCGATCTGAAGAAGGCCTGACGCCTACGGCTGCGCCGCCGGGCTGCGCCGCCGGGCTGACCCGCCGGAGCGAGTCGCGTTGACCCGCCGGAGCGAGTCGCGTCGATGCTCGTCCCCGTCGCGGCGCCGTGCCTCGCCGCGCGTCGGGTCGTCGCCCGCCGCCTCCGTCAGTCGAGCGCGCCGCCGCCGAGGGGCAGGACCTCGCGCGAGAAGTTCCGCGTGCCCGCCGCGGTGACGAGGACGTCGTCCTCGATGCGGATCCCGCCGAGCGGCGAGAGCGCCTCGACGAGGTTCCAGTCGACGAGCTTGCCCTCCGGGGTGCTCCGCAGCGGCGCGAGGAGCGAGTCGACGAAGTAGAGCCCGGGCTCGATCGTGAACACCTGGCCCTCGGCGATCCGCGACGTGTTGCGGAGGAACGGGTTCTCCGGCTTGGGTCGGACGACGGCGCAGCCGACGTCGTGCGTCTGGAGCCCGAGCGAGTGCCCGAGGCCGTGCGGGTAGAAGACGCGGCTGATCCCCTTCGCGTCGATCTCGTCGGCCGACGCCTTGACGACGCCGGCGTCCTTCAGGATGGCGCTGACCTGGCGATGCGACTCGTCGTGCAGCTCCTCGTAGGGAGCGCCGGCCGTGACGTGCGCGACGAGCCGCTTCTGCATCGCTTCCATGCCTTCGAGGATCGCGATGAACGCGGCGCTCGCCGCGCCGCCCGTCTTGACCCAGGTGCGCGTGATGTCCGAGCAATAGCCGAGGCAGGTCGCGCCGGCGTCTAGCAGCAGCGACTCGGCGCGGGTGGCGTCGCGCCCGTAGCTCACGTGGTGGAGGATCGACGCGTTCCGTCCCGTGGCGACGATGTTCTTGTACGGGGTCTCGGGATCGTCCTGGTGAGTGGTCTGGAGGTAGAGGAGATGAAGATCGAGCTCGGAGCGGTCGCTCTCGGCGAACGCCCGGCGCACCGCCTCGTGCCCGAGCGCGGCGCGGCGGTTGGCCTCGGCGAGGCACGCGATCTCGTACGGTGTCTTCGTCGTCCGGAGGCGGTCGAGCGCGGCGAGCAGCTTCGCGGGGTTCTGTTCGGCGCTCGCGATCCCGAGCGCGGACGCGCGTGCGGTGTCGTCACCTAGCCACGCCACGCGCTTGCCGGCGGGCAGCTCGGGCGCGGCGGCGCGGCGGACGTCGAGCGCGTCGAGGAACGCCGTCGACTCCGGCGGGGCGGGGCGCTCCCAGAAGTCCCTGCTCTCCGGCCAGTAGAGCCGCGTCTTCGTCCCCGCCTCGACCACGAGGAAGCACCCCGGCTCGTAGAGGGCGACCCAGTGGTGGAAGAACGGCGTCGGGCGGAGCGGCCAGTACTGGTCGTCGTAGGACGTCTTCTTCTGCGCCGTGCCCGAGTGAACGACGACCGCGTCGAAGCCCGCCTCGCGGAGCGCCTCGGCGTAGAGGCGCTCCTGCTGCGCGACGTGGTCGGGATAGAGCGCTTCGATGACGGCGAGATCCACGCCGCTACCCTAGCAAAGATCGCCGCGTCGTCGCGTCGCCGGGAGGCGGTGCGGGAAGGCGCCGCGGCACCGGACCGATCGCGCGAGCGCCCCGCCTCCGCGTAGGGAGGCAGGGCGCCTTCATCGTACAGTCGGGCGGTGCGCTACTTCAGCGTGAGCTTCTGCACCCCCCAGTAGCCGCTCGAGAGGAAGAGATCGCCTCCCTGGCGCGAGATCGCGCTCGTCCACCAGCCGCGCGTGCGCGCGAACTGGGAGTAGACCGGCGCCTGGTTCGGCGTGAGCTTGTAGATGTCGAGCCCGACCTGGCCCCAGCCCGACGTGATGATGGCCCGGTCACCCTCGACGTCGACGAGCCAGCCCCAGCCCTCCTTCGGCGCCGAGACGCGGTCCACCGGCTTCCTCGGGTCGGTGAGGTCGAGCTCGTGGAGCTTCACGCTGCTCGAGCCGTTCGGGTTCCCCTGGTTCGGCTGCGTGTACTCCTGCGCGCTCATGTACGCCTTGTCGCCGCGGACGAACACGTTGCCGACCCAGCCGTCGATGAGCGTGCTCGACTGGAGGTACGCCTTGCCGTCCTTGATCCGCGCCACGGCGATCTCGTCCTTCGGCGCGTTCGAGTAGCCGTCGTACCAGCGGTAGTCGACGAAGTAGAGGAGCGACGGATCGGTCTCGCTCGCGCCGACGAGCATGCCCGGGACGTTGATGCGCTGGCCGATCTTCGGGTTCGCGCGATCGGAGATGTCGATCTGGTCGAGGTAGTAGCGGACCCAGTAGGTCTGCTGCGGGCCGTTCGGGTCGGCGTTCGGGATCGGCTTCGACTTCCACTCGTAGTGCGTCGTGTACAGAGTGTCGCCGACGACGCGCATGTTGCCCCACCACGAGTCGGTGTCGGGCGTGACGGTGGTCGACGCGAGCTTGGGCGCGCTCGGGTTCGAGAGGTCGACCACGTAGAGCTTCTGGTCGTACTCGTAGGCGCCGGTGCTCGAGTTGTACGAGCCGCGCGTGCGGCGGAAGGCGAGGGCGTCGCCGCCGACCTGGATCGCGTTCGAGCCGTCGTACCAATCCCAGTAGTAGCAGCCGCCCCACCACGACCAGTACGAGCCGTTCGTCTCCTGCGGCAGCTCGAGCGAGCCCAGCGGCGTCGCCCCGCCGTTCGCCAGATCGACCACCTGGATGCGCGGCGTCGCGTACCAGGGGCCGGAGCCTCCGGGCTTCGGGTAGAGCGTCGTCACGACGTACGCGAGCTCGCCGTTGCGGAAGATGCGGGCGTCGGAGCCGTCGATCGCGAGCGAAGGCGCGCCGGGCGCCGCGACGTTCTCCTCCGCGTTGGCGATCGGCAGGACGCGGAGCTCGGTCTTCCGGTTGTCGTAGCCCCACCAGTCGGTGGAAAGCTGGGCGATCGTCGCGCCGGTCGGCTCGGCCGACACGACGTTCCGCGCCAGGGTGAGCTCCTTGACGACCTTCGGGCTGTTTCTGTTCGAGTAGTCGATGACGCTGAGCGCCTGATCGGAGAGGGAGACGAGGCGGTCCTTCACGAAGACGCCGCGCTCCACCCAGCCCTTCGACTTGGCCGCGCCCTTGGTCGTGATCGCGCCGGTGTCGTACTCGATCAGCTGGACGCCGTTCATGTACTCGTACGACGACGAGCTCCAGCCGCTGAACGGGAGGACGACCAGCTTCTTCGCGTCGTCGCGGGTGAAGGCCTTGAAGGTGCCGGCCGCCGGCGTCCACGCCCAGCCGTCGCCGAAGGTCGAGGTGCCGATGACCGACGGCTGCGTCGGGTCCGAGACGTCGAGCAGGCGGAGCGCGACCTTGCTCGAGGAGTATCCGCTGCCGTACTCGTTGCCGAGCGCGAACAGGCGATCGGCGCCCATCGGCATGAACAGCCAGACCGCGCCGCTGATGCTGGTCGAGCCCGCGAGCGCGGGCGCCGCCGGGTCCGTGAGGTCGTAGATCTGGACCGGCGTGTCCGCTTGCTGGCCGTTGTCGGACCACGCGCCCTCGCGCGGGGAGAGGTACATGCGCTTGTCGGCGAAGCGCGCGGTGGCGGCCCACCCCTGCGACGGGATGTCGAGCGTGGCGAGCTTCGCCGGCGCCGCCGGGTTCGAGAAGTCGACGGTCGTGAGCTTGTAGCCGCCCTGGCCGTTGCAGTAGCCGTAGTCCGCGCCGGCGCACGTGATCACCGAGGCCGTGTCGCCGTCGAGGTCGATGTTCCAGCGGCCGTTGTCGGCGCTCCAGCCGTTGAGCAGGCCGTCGACCTCGACGGTGCCCGCCGGGATGATGCTGCCGTCGAGGTTCGAGAACACGAAGCAGTCGATCGAGCTCTTGCCCGTCGGCCGTTTGTTCCCCGAGCCGTCGTCGGCGAGGACGTCGTGCGCCATCAGGATCGAGCTCGCGGTCACGTTGAACGCGCCCGAGTAGCCGTCGAACTCCTTGCTGTCGGCGAGGACGGGCGCGGACTTGCCGAACGTGACGCTCGAGACGATGACCTTGTTCGCGCCGCCGTAGTACCCCATGCCCGGATAGGCGGCGTCGGACGCGGCCTCGCCGCCGTAGTAGCCGCCGTACCAGCGGCCGTAGCTCCAGCCGTAGTCCTCGCTCACGATGAAGAGGCTGCTGCCGACGACGCGCATGTCGCGCGCCCAGCCCTTCACCTGGACCTCGCCCACGGTCTTCATGTTCGCGGGATCGCGCGCGTCGACCGTGCGGACCACCGAGCCGTGGAACGGGGAGCCGTCGGGAGCGCTGCCGTACCAGTCGCCGACCACCATCGTCGCGACTCCGTCGCGGACGTACATCTCGACCGGCGTGCCGAAGACGGGCGAGCGGCCGAGCAGCTTCGGATCGTCGGTGTTCGTGATGTCGAACACCATCAGCCCGCGGTAGCTGTTCAGGAAGTAGAGGCGGTTGCCGTCGACGCGGTAGATGTCCGTCTCCTCCGGCCTCGCGAGCGCCGCGGCGGCCGCGCCCCCGGCCGATGGCGCGCCGCTCTCGGCCTCGTCGGCGCTGCCGCGTCCGCCGCCGAAGGAGGCGCCGCCGTGGCCGACGGGCGGCGCGGACTCGAACTCGGTCTGCCCCTCCTCGCGGCCTTGGCCGGGGCTCGGGCCGTCGTCGCTGCATCCGGCGACGGAGGGAGCGAGCGCGGCGAGGAGGGTAAGGCTGCTGACGGCGAGGAGGCGGGTCTTCGCGAACATGCCGGCACTCGAGCATCGACCGTGCCGCGGCGACGGATGGTGAAAGCGATCAAATATTCAATGGCTTGGGTGCGGTGTGCCGCGGTCCTTGCTGTGCCATTGGCACAATGGGCCGGGCGTACCGGCCAGACGCCGCCCGGGGAGCAGGCGCGTGGCGCCGCCCGCCCGTGCAGTAAAGTCGACTGGGATGCGCGCGCTCGACGCCATGGTCTGGACGTTCGTCGTGACGGCCTCCGGGCTCGCCGCCGCGATCGTCGTGTACGCGCTCGGCTCCTTCGTCCTCATGCGGCGTCACACGACGGCGCGCGGGATCGGGCTCTCGCTCCGTGAGCTCGCGCGCGAGGCGATCCTCGCCGCGCTGACGCAGCCGCTCCTGCCGTTTTACTACCTGTACGGTTACCGCATGGATCCGCTCGTCGGACGTCGCGCGAGGTCGTCGTCGTCGGCCTCGCGGACGCCGGTGGTCTTCGTCCATGGCTACATGCAGAACCGCGTGGGCTTCGTCGCGCTCGGGCGAGCGCTCGCGCGGCGAGGCATCGGCCCGCTCTACGGCTTCAACTACCCGTGGTTCCTCTCGATCGAGTCGAACGCACGCCGCCTCGATCGCTTCGTCGCGCGCGTGTGCCGAGAGACCGGCAGCGCCGCGGTCGATCTCGTGTGCCACTCGATGGGAGGCCTCGTCGCGATGGAGATGCTGCGCGCCGGCGCACGGGAGGACGCCATCGCGGTCCGCCGCTGCGTCACGATCGCGACGCCTCACGCCGGCGTCGCGTGGCGCGGTCCCATCGTCGGGCTCGGAGCTTCGAGCCTCCGGCGCGGCTCGAAGCTCCTCACGGCGCACGCCGGCTACGCGCTCACGCTCCCGACCTTGTCGTTGTTCTCGTCGCACGACAACATCGTCCACCCGAAGGAGACCTCGTATCTGGTGAAGCGGGGCGGCCGAGACGTCGAGATCGAGGGTCCGGCGCACCTCGCGCTCCTCTTCTCGCCCGTCGTGGCGGAGCGCGTCGCGTCGTTCCTGCTCGAGCCGGGGGCCGCGGCGCCGGAGGTCGTCGTGGTCCCTCAGTTCGCGAAGCAGTAGAACGAGCCGCGGCCGCCCCCGCGGCGGACGCTGTTCTCGCCCATCTCGGCGCACCCGAACGACGGGTGCGACGCGTTCCACGAGGTCGGCGCCGAGCCGCCGCCGTTGCGGTTGCTATGGCCGACCTGGCCCTTCACGCCCGTCGCGCTGCTGGTCCAGTTCGCGCACGTGTCCGGCGCCGAGCCGCCGGCGGCGGTCGCACCGGTCAGGATGTCGTGCTCGTTCGGGCCGGAGATCGACACCGGCTGGCCGTATTCGTCGAGGTTGGTCTCGATGGTGAGCAGGTTCGCCGCTCCCTCGTCGTGGAGGTGCGCGGTGTCGTTCGCGATGACGACGCCCTTGGCGTTGACCCACGGCCCCTTTCCGATGCGGCTCCGCGCTGTGACCGTCGACGTGCTGAGGTAGGCGCGCCAGGTCTTCGCGCCGAGGACGGGCGAGACGGCCTCCGCGAGCTCCTTGCAGAAGGCGTCGGCGCCGGCGAGCCCGTCCGGGTCGCCGGCGTCCGCGCGGAGATCGCCGCCGGTGCCCTTTCCCCGGCTCGTCACGAAGAAGTTCATCGCTCCGGCGATCCCGCCGTCGGGACCGACCCACCCGGCGTCGGGGACGATCACCGGTGCGTCGTGCCCGGCGTCCGCCGGGCCGTCCGCGTCCGAGGGCGCGTCTCCGCCGCCGGCGTCCGTCGTGGAACCTCCGTCGGACGGGACGCCTCCGTCGGAGTCGTCGCCGCACGCCGCGAAGGTCCCGACGGTGACTGCAGTGACGGCGAGGATGTAGACGAGCGAGCGAACGGCCATGGCCTCTCCCTTCAAGAGGGGGCCATTGTGCCACGCGCGCGCGCCGAGGCGCGGCGCTTACTGCTGCGAGGACGTGCGCGCGCTCGACGCGAGGATCACGGCGTCGCCGAGGCGCTTGGCCGTCGGGCGGAGCGTGACCTCGACGAGCTCGCTCCCCATCAGCGCGAACGCGCGCTGCCGCAGGAAGATGGGGCGCGTGTTGCCGTACCAGTCGACGCACGACGTCTCGCACGTGCCCGCGACGTCGCCGGCGGAGACGATGCCGAGCGCCGACATCGAGCCGGACCGCCCGACGTCGAAGAAGCCGAGGTTCGAGATGCCGTTGCCCCAGCCAGGCCCCGCGCCGTAGCCCGGCGGCGAGATCACGGCGTAACCGATCGTGCCGCCGCCGTTCGCGTCCGGCTTGAAGAAGAAGCCGTGGCTCCGCCCTTCTCCCTCGGTCGCGCCGTCGAGGGTGACGCTCGAGAGCGGCAGCCCGGGGGCGTCGACGAGGAGCGACGTCAGCTTGATGCCCGTGCCGTCGTCGGCCGCGGTCACGACGAGCGCCCGGCGATCGCCGAGCGGCTCGATCCGCGCGACCGGCTCCGTCGGGGTGCGCTGGAGCGCGCCGGTCGCCGCGTCGAGGGTGACGAGCTCGCTCGGCGTCTGGCGGCCGTCGTAGCCGTACCCGTCGCCGACGGTCGCGACGAGCACGTCGCCGACGAACCGGTTTTTCGCGATGTAGCCCTTGTCCCGGAGCGGCGTCGAGGTCTCCGGCTGCGCGCCCTGCTTGTCGAACGAGGCGAGCGGGAGCGCGAGCAGCGCGGGGCCGGAGCCCTGCGGGGCGCCCGAGTAGGGGCTCCCCGAGCTCACCGCGACGAGCAGCTTGTCCTGCGACTCGCGGAACGAGAACTGATCGAGCGGGTGGCCGGTCGCCGTGTGCGAAGAGACGTCGAGCGAGGCGAAATCGAAGCGGTAGACGTGCGAGCCCGCCCAGAGGTAGGCCGCGTTCGGCGAGACGTACGACTCACGCCACCAGCTGCCGATGACGCTCCGCCCGTGGCAGGCGAGCGCCCCCGTGTCCGGCAGATCGCACTGAACGACCGTGTGGAACGTCGGGTAGTGCGGCTTGGTCAGCGACGTCGAGACGTCCCGCGCGCCGAAGATGGGCCCGACGACGCTGAAGTCTCCCGTGTCGTCTGCCGTGAGGACGCGCGGGTAGGCGAGCTTGTCGTCGGCGCGGCGCCCGACGTAGTGCGGCATGTAGAAGACGAGCTTGCCGTCGACCATCCGGCTCGCGTAGTTGCGGCCCGAATAGTAGTCGTTCGACTCGAGGAACATCGACCCGAGGCGCGTGAGCCTTCCGTTGACGAGGCGGAACGTGTCGATCTCCGTCGCGCCGCTGACGCTCTCGTGCGCGTGCGCGGACGAGAGCGTGATGCCGTAGCGGAAGCCGATGACGTAGACGAGGTC
>JAHBWA010000153.1 GCA_019637195.1 Labilithrix sp.
GCGACGGCGGACCTCGCGATCGGCGCCGCGACCGGCACCGACGGACGCGAGCCCGACGCCTGCGGGGCGGACGGCGATGCCGGCCCCGGGTGCGGAGACTTCGGACCTTGCGCCCCGCCGGACGCTGGCGGAGCGACGCTGCGCCAGGCGGCGCCGCGCGCGGCCATCGGGCCCTTCTTCTGCCCCTTGAAGGCGAACTGACGCGTGACCGCGAGCGAATAGACGAGCGAGGAGACGACCTCCTCGTCCGCGAGGTCTCGCTTGAACAGCTGCGGGAGCGGCATGCTCTCTGCGCGGATCGCGTCGAGCACGGTCTGCTCCTCGACGATGACCGCGATGTTCGAGAGGTCCGAGTCGGGGTGGAGCGTGAGCGGGTGCTTGCCGATGCGGTTCAGCGTCGCGCGGACGCGCGCGCGATCGGTCCAGTGACGGACGCTCGCGAGGATCGGGTTGAGCGGGTGGCTGACGATGACCTCTCCGCCCCAGCCCTCGAGCAGGTCGACGTCGCGGTAGTACGCGTACTGGATCTCGGGGGCGAGGTTCGCGACGTGCGCGATCTTCCGGAGGAGCTGGCCCTCGAGCCCCCAGGCGAGCGCCTCGCGCGAGACGAGATCGTGGCCGACGAGGTACTCGCCGATCAGGATGCCGAGGCGGCGCGCCCCCTCGACGGCCTGGTCGACCGCCTTCGCTTCGAGCGAGCCATCCTCGACGAGCACCTCCGCGAGGAGCGCGACCGACTCGCAGAGGCGGAGCTTCGCCGGGACGCCGTTGACGAAGTAGATCGTGTCGTCGCCCGCGCCGCGGCCGTCCACGTTGGTCCCCTCGAAGACCACGCTCCCGGTGAGCGCGTGATCGAGCATGTAGACGAGGACGTGGGGGAGCGGCGTCGCGGCGAGGTTGCCGCGCGCCGTCGCCTCGCGCAGCGAAGGCGCGGCGGCGCGCGGCGCGGCCGAGTCGTCCGGCCCGTTCGGCTGGAACACGGTCCGATCCGGACGGTCGAGCTCGCGCGGCGGCATCGCGGGAGGCCGGAGCGAGTCGTTGATCATCCGGCCCATCGCCTCGGCCACGGCCGACGGGCTCGAGCCGAGCGACGGCATCGACGCGCTCGCCGGATGCTCGCCCGACGCGCCCGACTCGCTTCGCCCGGTCTGATCCGGTTGCCCGCCGCCTCCCCACGAGGCGAACTGATCAGCGTACTGGTCCGCGATGCTCCGGTTCGCGGGCGCGCTCGGCGACGTCGGGACGACCGGAGACAGCGGCGAGAGCGGCGGCGGCGCGGCGGCCGGCGGCGCGGTCGCGGTCATCGGCGGCGGCGGCGCGCTGACCACGACGTCCTCGTCCGACTCCGGGCCGGCTCCGATCGCCCCCGGGCCGCCCTCGAGCCCCCTACGCCATCCGTCGACGCCGAGGACGCGGAGCACCGTGCGCCGCGGATCGTCCGCGAGCTCGATCTCCACCGGCTGCGGATAGGGTTGCCCGTTCGCGTCGGCCACGACCTTGACGCGCGCCTTCTCGCCGAGGCCCTTGGTCCCGCGCGTCACCTCGGCGACCTCGCCGGTCGACAGCTGGACGACCGTCCCGATCGGGAGGAGCCCGAGGGCCGACACGAGCATCCGGAGCACCGTGCGGTCCTGCGCGTCGCTGAGCTCGTTCGCGAGCACCGCCACGGCGTAGTCGGTCGTCGGCGGCTGCAGCCCGGGCTCGGGCGTGAGGAGATCGTTGTAGCGCCGCGCGACCGCGATGATCGTCGCGTGGAGCGTCGGCGCGCGGGCGCCCCAGTAGACCGGCCCGAGCCAGGTCTTGCGGCGAAGCCAGAGCGACTCGAACGTGAGCACGGTGCGCGTGATCGACGGCTCGTTCACGCGCCCGAGGGCGGTCAGCACGGCGGCGGCGCCCGCGGCGAGCCGGTCCTCTTGGTCCTCCGACAGCGTCGACGGGCCGGCCATCCCCGGCATCGGCGCCCCTCCCGCCCCGGCCAGAGCCAGCGCGCGCGGGCGGGCGACGTCGTGCATCATCGCGGCCATCGCGATCTGCGAGAGCGTCGTGCGGTCCTGCGTCGTCTCCCGCGCGATCGACACCGCGAGGATCGCCGTGTTCACGGCGCGGCCCGCCTCGTCGTAGTTCGCGTTGCGCACCTCGGTCACGCCGAGGAACGACGCCGTCGACGCGTCGGAGAGGTCGACCAGGCTCTGCGCGATGCGCTTGATCCGCCGCGGGAGGATGTAGCGGCTCGACGTCAGGTCCTCGAAGAACCGCCGCATGATGACGACCGCCGAAGCGTAGGCGCGGACGATGCGCTGGTCGGGCGTGAGGTCCTCGAGCTCGATGCCGCGCAGGCGCGCCGCGTCGGCGACGCGCCTGAGGTGCATCTTCGGCGGGAGCCGGACCTGCGAGGCGCTGCCCGTGCGGTGGTAGTGCGAGATCAGCTCGGCGAAGGCGTTGAGCTCCTCGCGGGTGATGTCGCGCGAGATGTGGAGCTCCGAGCCGCCGAGGCGCTCGAGCAGATCGCCGAGCTCCGCGGCCGCCTCGTACGCGCCGCGGTTGCCCTTGAGCAGCTGCCCGGCGACGAACGTAGCCTTGTCGGCGAAGAGCACGCTCACGTTCGAGCCCGAACGGAGGCAGTACTCACCGATCATCTGGTGCGTCTGCTCGAGCTGCCTGAGGAACGCCTGGTTCCCGAGGTCGTGCATCTGCGCGAGCTTCGTCAGGCGGTAGATCGCGACGACGACGCCGGCGCCGAGCTCGCGCGCGTGCTCGCGCCGGACGAGCTCGCCCGCGTCGTTCGTGACGATGTCCAGCCGCATCGTCATGCGGTGGCGCTCCCTTGCGGCTGGGCCAGACGCAGGCCGATTCGCTTGGCGGCGTTCGCGGCGGCGGCGCGCGTCTCGTCCGAGACGCCCCAGCGCGCGTTCGCGATCTCCTGGAGGGCCATCGCGGTCGCGCGCGAGCGAGACAGCTCGCCGAGGAGCTCCGCCGCCATCGAGCGGGTCGCCTCGCGCTCCTCGCTCGTGAGCACGCCGCCCTTCTTCGCGAGATCGAGGAGCACCGGCTCGCCGCGCTCGGGCGACAGGAGCACGCACGCGCGGAGGAGCTCGCGGCGCTCGTCGGAGCCGAGCTCGTTGAACTGCTTCGCGCCGATGATCCGCGCCACCGAGGGCCAGGCGTTGCGCATCCCGTAGCGCGTGCCCGTGCGGAGCGCCGCCATGCGGATGAGCGCCGAGCTGTTCTCGAGCAGCGCGGTCACCTCCTTCAGCGCGTGCTCCGGCGTCGCCGCGACGAGCACGCGCGCCTCGACGCGGGTGTTCACGTCCTCGCTCTGCTGCGCGAGCTGGCCGAGGACCTGCCGCGCGGCCGGTGTCCCCATGCGGCCGAGCAGCTGGACGATGTACGCGCCGGCGTCGGGATCCGCCCCCGACGCCGCCTGCGCGAGCTCGGCCTCGCGACCGCCCACGCAGCGCTCGACGAACGACGCGAGCAGGTTGCGGAGCGGCAGGTGCGAGGTCTCGCGTAGGCAAGCGAGGATCGTCGGGAACTCGTTCACCGACAGCCCCGGGAGCACCATCCCGAACGGCTCGATCCCGCTCGGATCTTCGCGGAGGCGCTTCAGCAGGATCTCGAGCGTCTCGCCTCCGAACATCGCGTTCGTCAGCGCGGCCGCAAGCTTCGCCTGGTTGTCGGCCCCCTGCACTCGCGCCCGCAGCCGCTCGATGACCGCGAGGTTGATCTGCACGGCCACCGACAGACGACCGGCCACGACGAGATCGGCCGACGAGCGGCGCAGCGACGAGAGGACGAGCGGCGCGTCGCGATGAGCGGCGGAGTCGAGGTACCCCTCGACGAGCGCGTCGACGAAGCGCTCCGCCCACGCGTCGTTCGTGAGGTCGAAGTGAGGCTGCAGGTGCTGGCGCGTCGCGTCGTCCAGGGCGAACGGCGAGCGCTCCTTCTGCTTGCCGAGCGCGGCGTCGTCGGTCGAGAGCGCCATCGCCTGGACCTCGAGCCGGTTCATCTGGTTCTGCTGCGCGGCCTGCTCGGCGAGGCTCTCGAGCTGATCGGCCTCGCCGTAGAACTGCTCGCGCTCGGCGGCGTCGCCTTCGGCGAACGCGTCGACGCACTCCCACTTCACGTGGGGCATCGCCTTCTCCCAGAGCGCCGCCGCGAGATCGTCCTCGGGAGGGAGGTCGCGGCCCGGATCGAGCAAACAGAGCGCGAAGAGCTCGCGCATCTCCTCGAACGAGACGCCGGGCTCCACGCTGAGCTTGCGGATGCCGCACGCGAAGAGGTTGTACGGGATCGCGTCGAACGGCGCGCCCGGCTCCCAGACGGTGTGCCCGAGCGTCATGAAGGAGTAGGGGCGCAGCGTCCACTGCACGAGCCCGGGCTGCTGCTTCAGGGCGTCGACGAACGCGTCGTACGCGAGCCGGAGCGTCCGATCCGTCGCCGGGTGCGACCAGCCGAGCTGCCTGACGCTCGGGAAGAGACGGTCGAAGTGCTTCATCAGATCACGCAACGCCTGAACGCGGGGATCGGCCTCGTGGACGTCGAGGCCCGGCACCGCCGCCGGCGCGGCCGGCGCGGCCGGCGGCGCGAAGCCGCCGAGCAGCGGGTCGAACGCGGGCACCTGCTGCGGGACCGGCGGCGCAAGCGGCGACGGGGCCGCCAGGGGCGGAGCGACGGCGTTCATCGCGCCGAGCGAGGGCTTCGGCTGCGGCGCGGCCGGCTGCAGCGATTGCCCGAGCTGCGGGGACTGCGCCAGCTGCGGGGACTGCGCCAGCTGCGGGGACTGCGCCAGCTGCGGGGACACGGGCTGGGCCGCGGCGGGAGCGGCAGGCGGCGCGGGCGCCTGAACCTGGCTCTGCCCCTGCTGGAGGAGCTGCGCGAGGATTTCCGGCGCCGGCGGCGCGACGACGTCCTGGGGGCGCGGCGCCGGGCGGCCGACGAGCGGGAGCACCCCCTGCCCCGGCATGAGCTCGAGGAGCGCCTTCTGCATCTCGCGCGCGTCCTGGTAGCGGTTGCGCCGATCCCAGGCGAGCGACTTGTCGATGACCTTGATGAGCTCGATCGGCAGCTGAGGCGCGAGGCGCGCGACCGACGGGACGGGCTTCGTCGCGGCCATCACGAGCGCCTCCTGCTCCGTGCGGCCGTTGTTGATCCGGTGGCCCGTGATGAGGGCGTGCATCATCGCGCCGACGGAGAAGAGATCGGCGCGGCCGTCGAGCTGATCGACGAGGCCCATCGCCTGCTCGGGGGACATGTACGCGGGCGTCCCGAGCGCGGTGCCGGTGGCCGTACGCTCGCTCGTCGCGTCGCGCATCTGCGCGACGCCGAAGTCGAGGACGCGGATCTCGTCCTCCTTCAGGATGAAGATGTTCGCGGGCTTGAGGTCGCGGTGAATGACCTTGATGGCGTGGCAGGAGGCGAGGCAGTCGAGGACGCGCTCGCAGATCTGCAGCACGCGCCCGCCGGGCATCGTGCGCCCGCTCTTCTTCCAGGCGTCGCGGACGGTCTCGCCCTCCAGCAGCTCCATGATGAGGAACGGCTCGCCGCCCTCGGTCATGTCGTCGTCGAGGACCTGGACCGTGGCGCCGTGATTGACCTTGTTCGAGACGTAAGCCTCACGGAGGAAGCGCTCGCAGATCGTCTTCTCACGCGCGAAGTCCGTGTGGAGGATCTTGAGCGCCGCGCGCTGGCCGTTCCGGTGGGCCGCCGCGTACACGGCGGCCATCCCGCCCACGCCGAGCAGGGACTCGATCTTCCACTTGCCCTTGATGACCAGGCCGACCCGCGCGTTGGGTCCGCCGTCGTCACCACCTTTGGACTTCTGGTTGGCCACCCGCTCAGCGCTCCAAGAACTCGTCCCCGTGGACGCCCCACCTTCTCCGCAGTCCCTGACACTGACACGGAGAATGAAACGACTCGTGAGGGTGAGCGCCGAGTCGCCTCTACACGCTCAGGGGGAAGGATATCGACCTCGGCGACCCGAGAACAACCCGATCCGACGCGGCGCCGTTCGGCGGGGTCCGCGTCCCCCGATCGGCCGGCCGCACGGGCGAGCTCGATCGCCGCCGCTCGAGCCACGCCGCGAGGGCTCGACCTCGGGAGGAGGTAGCATGTTGTAGGTCCGTCACTCCGGATCGACCGATGGCGCGCGGACGATCGACACGACCGCGACCGCGGCCAGCACCCCGAGGACCGGGACCACCGCGGGCGGGGCGATCCCGAAGCCGATGCCGAGCGCCCCGAGCGCCTGCGTCAGGCCTCCGACGATCACCGCGACGCGCGCTCGGTCACGGCACGCCCGCGGGATGGTCAGCGAAAGCGCGGCGTCACGGACGTCGTCCGACGCGAGCGCCACGCCCCACTCGCCGGGGGCCGAGCCGGCCGCTTCCATCGCGACCGACACGTCGGCGGCGCCGAGCGCGCCGTCGTCGGTCGACGCGTGCCCCAGCGCCGCGACGATCCGTCCGCCGTCCGCGAGGGCGCGCACCTCGGCGCCGCGGTCCATCGGGAGGATCTCCGGGCGCACGTGCTCGATGTCGAGCGCGCGCGCGATCGTCTCGCTCGTCTCGCGGGCCTCGCCGCTCAGGAGCACGGGCTCGATACGTGCATCATGCAACCGCTGGACGGCGGCCCGCGCGCCGGGGCGGAGGCCGTCCTGGAGCGCGAGGAGCCCGACGAGGCGACCTCCGACCGCGACGAGGAGGACCGAGCGGCCCTCCGCCTCGAGCTCGGACGTCCGGGCGTCGGCGATGGCGACGCTGACCCGCTCCTGGAGCAGGAAGGCGCGGCTCCCGACGATCACGCGGTCACCGTTGGCGGCGAGCGCTGTGACGCCGAGGCCCGAGTGCCCGAGCGCGCTCCGCATGTTGTCCGGACGCACGTCGCGCGCGCGCGCCTCACGGAGGATCGCCGACGCGAAGGGGTGCGTCGACGACATCTCGGCTCCGGCGGCGATCGCGAGCACCCGCGCGGCGCCCTCCTTCGCCGTGACACGCTCCCGGGTGCCGTCCTTCGCGATCGCCTCGACGACGACGATCTCCGGCTCGCCGAGGAGGATCGTCCCGCGCGAGCAGACGACGGCGACGTCGGCGCGCGCCGCGGCGTCGAAGGCGTCCGCGTCTTTGTAGACGATGCCGCGCCGCTGCGCCGCCGCGTGGCCGCGCGCGTGCGCGAGCGCGGCCGCCGAGACGCAAGCCACCGCGGCGAGCGCGTGACCGCCGCCGCACGCGGCGAGCGCGACGTCGAGCCACGAGCCGTTGTCGGCGTAGACCGCGCCGGCCACGAGGAGCGCGGCCGCCGGGGCCCCGCGCTCGACGAAGCGGCGGACGAACACGACGAGGGGCGCCGCGGCCTCGATCGCGTTCGACGCGAGGTCGGCGCGCGGCGACGCCGGCTGCGAGAGTCGGAGCCACGCGCGCTCGGCGCCGGAGAACGTCGCGTTCACGCGGAGCCGCCCCGAGACGACCACCGCGCCGGCCACCACCGCGTCCCCTTCCGCCTTCTGCACGAGCAGCGGCGAGTCGTGCCAGGGCGCGACCTCGGCCGTACCGCCGGCGACGATGCCGTCGACGGGGACGGTCTCACCGGCCTCGACGACCACCTGCTCGCCCGGCTTCACGAGCGCTGCGTCGACGTCGACGACGGCCTCTCCGCGAACGACGCGAGCACCGACCGCGAGCGCGCGGGTCGTCCGCGCGCGCGCGGCGAGGACGTCGCGGCGCGCGCGCGCGAGCAAGACGTCTACCGTCAGCGCCGACGCCGCCGCGAGCCCGACGAAGCTCGCGTGGACGGCGGCGTGAGCGTCGCGGAGGACGGTCGAGACGATCGCGACGACCGACGCGGCGAGGACCGGACCGATGACGACCCAGCGCGCGGGCTCGCTCGGGACACGCGGACCGAGCAGGCGATGAGCGACGACGACCACCGCCGCCACGAGCGCGAGCGGCAGGCGAAGCGCGCCCGCTGGCGCGCCGGCGAGCGACACGACGCACGCGAGGACGCCGGCGAAGATCCCGACGATCGGCGCCGCCGCGGCGAGGCGGCCCCCCAGCGGCGCGGCGGCTCCACCTCGCGGCGACGCCGGCGACCGAGCCGACGCGGCGGCCTCGACCTCGGTGACCAAGGGGGAGCGGAGCGTCGAGGGCGACTCGACCGGCTCGGGCTCGTCGACGTCGGGCGCGTCGCCAGGATCGCTCGCCGTGTCCTCGCGCTCGGCGCTCCGCGAGCTCGGCGCGACCCGCACGCTCGGCGGCGTCGGGCTCGGCTCGTGGGGAGCGCCGTCGTCCTCGTCTTCTTCTTCGCTTGCGATCTCTTCTTCGCCTGCGACGCGCGCGACGGCCGGGAAGAACGGCGCGTCCCCCGTCGCCGGCGGGGCCGCCTCGCCGCGGGCCGGGCGGTCGCGAACTGCGCCGGCGACGTCGGCAGGTTGTGCGCGCACGCCGCTCGCGGCGATCGGCGGCTCGGCCGTACGCGACGACGACGCCGCCGGCGGCGGCTCGGCCGTGCGCGACGACGCCACCGGCGGCGGCTTGGCCGTGCGCGACGACGACGCCACCGGCGGCGGCTCGGCGGTCATCGCGTCGAGCGACGGGCGCATCGACACGGCGTCGACGTACGCGTTCTTGCAGGCGGCGTTGCAGAAGTAGCGAAACGCACCGTCGAGGATCGCGACCTGCCCGGCGCGGAGCGAGTCGACGGGCTCGTCGCACGCCGGACACGTCGCCGACGGAGGCGTGCTCGCCCGTGCGCGCGGATCCATGCGTCCCAACTGGCCCCGCAGACGCGCCGTGTCAAGGCCTCGGAGCCGGCGCTCCTCTCACGCGCGCCGCGAGCCGCCTCAGCGGGGCAGCTCTGCGAGCACCTTGCGAACCGCGGCGACGCCCTCGGCGAGCTCCGACTCGGTGACGACGAGCGGCGGCGTGAAGCGGATCACGCGCTCTCCCGCGGCCGTCAGGAGGACGCCGGCCTCGGCGATCTTCGGGAGGATGTCGCGCACGACGAAGCCCTGCTTCAGCACGAGCCCGCGCAGGAGCCCCGCGCCGCGCTCGCCCTCGCAGATCTCCGGGAGCTCGCGCGCGAGCTCGGCGAGCATCGCGCCGAGGCGCTCGCCCTTCGTCTTCGCGCCGGCGACGAGGCCCTCGTCCTCGAGGATGGCGAGCACCGCGCGCGCGGCGGCGCTCGCGAAGGGGTTGCCGCCGAACGTCGAACCATGCGTGCCGGGCGGGAGCGCGCCCGCGAGCTCTTCCGTGGTGAGCATGGCGCCGATCGGGCAGCCGCCGCCGAGGCCCTTGGCGAGCGAGATGGCGTCGGGGCGGATCTTCGTCGACTGGAAGCCGAACCAGTGCCCGGTGCGTCCGATGCCGGTCTGGACCTCGTCGAGGAGCAGCAGGGCGCCGCGCTCGGTCGTGAGCGCCCGAAGCCCCTCGAGGAAGCCGGGCGGCGCGGGCAGGACGCCGCCCTCGCCCTGCACCGGCTCGACGATGACGGCGGCGACGTCGCCGCCGAGCTCGGCCGCGACGGCGTCGAGATCGCCGTACGCGACGTGGGTGACGCCCTCGACGCCGCCGAAGCCCTCGCGGTACTTGGGCGTGCCGGTGAGGGAGACCGCGCCCATCGTGCGCCCGTGGAACGCGTTGTGGAACGCGACGAACCGCGTGCGCTTCGTGTCGCCCTTGCCGAAGAAGTGGCGGCGCGCGAGCTTGAACATCGCCTCGTTCGCCTCGGCGCCCGAGCTGCAGAAGAACGCGCGGGCGAGCCCGCTTCGCTCCGCCAGGGCGTCGGCGAGGAGCACGTTCTCCTCGTTGTAGAAGTAGTTGGAGACGTGCATCACGCGCGCGGCCTGGTCGGCGAGCGCCTTGACCAGCCGGGGGTGCGCGTGGCCGACGGAGCAGACGGCCACCCCCGCCGCGAGGTCGAGCCAGCGCCGGCCGTCGACGTCGAACAGGTCGCAGCCCTTGCCGCGCGCGACGACGATCGGCGCGGGCTTGTAGTTGGGGTAGAGGCGCTTCTGGGCGAGGGAGAGGAGCTCGGCGCTCGTGGTGGTCATGGCGGCCCGCGCAGGCTACTGCACGATCCGGAGCTTGACGAGCCGCGCCGTCGATCAGCCGCGGAGCGCGACGAGCGCCCGCGCGATCTCGGCGAACCCCGCGCCCCGCTCGGCGCGCGCGACGAAGCGAGGCGGGACGCTGAGCTTCGGGACGAACTGGCGCACGTTCGCGACGCCGAAGGTCGTCCGGAACGCCGCGAAGCAGGCGGCGTCATTCGAGCTGTCGCCGGCGAACCCCCAGCGCCCGAGCGCGCGCCCCGGGTCCTCGCCGAAGCGCTCGCGGAGAAAGCGCGTGGCCCCCGACGCCTTGTCGTCCCGCTCGAACGACGCGTGGAGGTGGACGCTCGATCGCGTCGTCCGCGCGCCGGCGGCGACGACGAGCCGGGCGAGCTCGGCCACGTCGGACGGCGGGACCTCCGCGCGCTCGCCGATGTCCCACGCCACGTCGGACCGGCGGCCGTGGACGTCGTCGGCCAGCTCGATCGCGGGCAGCGCCGCGCGGACCTCGGAGACGAGCGCGTCGAGGCGGGCGCGGCGCTCCGCCACCTCCGCCGGCGACCCGTCGAGCAAGACCCGTACGCCGCGCCCCTCACGCACGACGAACACGGCGCCGTTCTCCGTGACCGCGCCGTCGATCGGCCACTGCCGGACGAGGACCTCGGCCCACCCGCTCGGGCGCCCGGTCACGGCGACGAGCTTCATCCCGGCGCCGCGGAGCTCCCACAGCGCGTCGTACGGCTCGCGCTCGAGCACCCCGTGCGTGAGCACCGTGTCGTCGAGGTCGAAGAGCAGGCCAGTGAGGCCGCGCGCCTCCTCGCGCCCGAGGTCGGCGAGCGGCCTCATGCTCGCGCGGCCGTCCGGCGGCGCGACGCGTCTCCGCGCGTCCGCCCGCGCCCGGCGTTCGCGGCCGTCCACCCGCGCGGCCCGGCCCTCATCGCGGCTCGATCCGCGCGACGACGGCCTTGAGGTAGAGCCCCTCGGCGAACGCCGCCGGCACCGGGTGGTCGGCGCCCTGGAACGCCCGCTCGACGACGAGCGCGCTCACGTTCGCGCGGACCGCGCCGGTGGCGAGCGCGCGGGTGAGGGCGAAGAGATCGACCGCCGCGGAGCAGGAGCACAGGACGAGCATGCCGCCCGGCTTCGTCGCGCGACACCCGAGCTCGGCGAGCTTGGAGTACATGACGAGCGCCTGCTCGCGAGCGCTGCGCGTCGGCGCGAGGCGCGGCGGATCGACGATCGTGAGGTCGTAGGCGCCGTGCGCCTCCTGCATCGCCCGCCGGGCGTCGCCCCGCTCGAAGCGCATGCGATCGGCGAGCCCGTTCGCGAGCGCGTTCTCGGCGCCGATCTCGACGGCGAGCGCGCTCTCGTCCACGCACGTGACCTCGGCGCCGGCGCGAGCGGCCGCGAGGCCGAACGCACCAACGTACGAATACGCATCGAGGACGCGCTTGGGCTGCGCGTCGTCCCCCGCCGTCCGCGCGAGGATCTCGACGCGCCCGCGCAGCTCGCGCTGGTCGAAGTAGTAGCCCGTCTTCTGCCCGATCTCGAACGGGATGGACCAGCGGAGCCCGCGCTCGGCGAACTCGAAGCGGGTCACCTCCGCCGCGCCGCGGACGACGCCGCTCGCCGGGACGAAGTGCTCGGCCTTCGCGGAGCCGGCCGGCGTGCGGTCGACGATCGCTCGCGGCTTCAGCACCTGGCCGAGCGCCTCGAGGACCATCGCCTCGCGCTCCTTCATGCCGAACGTCAGAAACTGCACGGCGAGGACGTCCCCGAAGCGGTCGACGATCAGCCCGGGGAGGAGATCCCCCTCGGCGTGGACGAGGCGGTAACCCGTCGTCTCCGCTCCGGTCCCGAGGCCCAGCATCGCGCGGGCCCGGACGGCCCGCTCGAGGCGCGCCCGGAAGAACGAGGTGTCGATCGGCGTCGTCTCGTCGCGCACGAGGAGGCGGACCGGGATCGCGGAGCCCGCCGAGTAGAAGCCGCGGCCCAGGAAATTGCCGCGCGGGTCGAGGACCCGGACCTCGTCTCCGCGCGTCGCGCCGTCCGTGCGCTCGATCGCCTGCGCATACACCCAGGGGTGTCCGGCCCAGATGGGCTGGACGTGCCCCGGCTTGAGCCGAACCGTTGCCAACGCTTTCACTTCGCTCTGACCTGCTTCGTCGATGATGACCTCGCGTCCTTTACACGAGATCCAGCGAGATCGCTGAGGTCGGAGAGCTCAGCGGCCTGCGCCGGGCCGCCGAGCGGCCGAGAACCCGGTGTCGTGCCTACGTGAACGGGGGGACACAGCCCCCCGCCGTAACCCCGAAAACCACTTTGATCCGGCGGTCCGCGGCGTCTTTCCCCGTGGCACTTGCATTGCTTTGCTAGCATCCTTGACAGCGGTGGATGCGCCGCCGGCTCCGGGGGGAAGAGCTCCTCTTCCCCTCACCTCTCCGGCTCGACACTCCCTCGACTCGTCCTCGGAGGCAGGGTTTCATGAGTACGAACTTCCGGTTCTGGGCGAAGCGGATCGCCGTATCGCTCTCCTTCGCGTCCGCGCTCGCGGTGCCGGCCGTCGCACACGCCGACGAGCCGACGAAGGACTGCGAGCCCGGAAGCTGGTTCTGCGGAGAGACGGAGACCGGCGGGAGCAAGGACCTCCAACCGCTGCCCGCCGAGAAGCCCGCCGAGCCGAAGGCCGCCGACAGGACCCCTCCGCCCGTCGTCGTCTACCAGCCGCCGCCTCCCACGGTCGTCGTGCAGGCGCGCGACGCCCCGCCTGCCTACTACTACGTGCCGCGCAAGCCCCCGCCCAAGAAGGAGTGGGGTCTGAACCTCCACCTCGGCGGCGCGATGATGGGCAAGGGCCGCGACGGCAACGCGGGCATGGGGATGGCCGGCCTCGGCCTCCGCTTCCGCCCGATCCCGCAAGCGGCGATCCAGGGCGACCTCGATTTCGCCGCAGGCCGCGACTACAACGGCTACCGGCGCGGCGAGACGGCGTTCACGTTGAACGGCCTCATCTTCCTCAACCCCAAGAACACGACGCAGGTCTACCTGCTCGGCGGGTTCGGCTGGTCGGGAGCACGCGCGGTGGACGATCGCGACGGCGTCGACAGGGTCGAGTACTCGTACGGCTACTTCGGCGTGCAGGCCGGCGCCGGCCTGGAGTTCCGCCTCTCGAAGGCGATCGCGCTCAACATCGACGTCCGCGGGCTCATCCGCGGCCGCGTGGACGACAACCGCCGCCTGCACCCCGAGTTCGTCTCGGGCGACGGCAAGTCGACGAACACGTCGGGCGCCGGCCTCGTCCAGGGCGGCCTCACCTTCTACTGGTAGCGCGCCGGACTCGTAGCTCGCCGGACTGGTAGCTCGCCAGACGACCCGTTGGCGACGCGCGTGGATGCGCTCCCGATTGAAGTCTGGGAGTCGTTCGCGCCGGGCTGGCCACGCCCGGCGCGCGGCCGATATCTCGATTGGAACCGGCGAGGCGTGGTTCAACCTCGAGTGGGTTTCCCATTCGAGCGAGCGGGAGCGTGCCCGGCGCGGCCGATGGTCCACGGCTGCGTCGACGCACCGTTTCGCCACGCACCGGCGTCTCCTCGCCAAACGCACGACGTCCACCGTCGCACTTGGCTCGAGATCTGCTGGAAGAACGCTCATGCCGACGAAGCAAGAAGCGCGACCGAAACACGAGCCCGAGGCACCCGACCCGCGCGACGATCGCGAGCGTCGTGGGCGAGACGACGACGCGAGCGGCTCAGAAGAGGGCTCGGTCGCGCCGGTGCTGCCGGGCTCGAAGGGCCAGGGCCCACGCCGCAGCGGCGCCGTGTAGTCCGCGCGCCTCCGCGGACGAAGCAGCGCGGCGAACGGCTCCGTCAGGCCGGCTGTCTCGGCGAGGTCCGAGCACGAGACCCGTCATCCGTCGGGCTCGGCTCGCGCCGGCGTGGCGACGTGCACGTCGAAGCCCTCGCGGCCCGGAGCGAGATCGTCGCGCAACGTCATCGCGGGGATCACGTAGTCACCGTGGTTCTGCCTCCGGTAGGCGATGGGCGTCGTCGTCGCGAGCGTGTCGAGTCGATGTCCCAGCTCGTGCGTGAGGCGCGGAAAGGCCACCTCGTCGACCTTGCTGGTCCGGTAGACGACGCCGAGCGCGCTCGGCTGTCCGCCCGTGACGAGTCTCTCGCGCTCACGAGACTTCGACGATGCGACGATCGCCCCACGACGCGAGCCCAACCGACAGGGCCCCTCGGGCGACGTCGATGCGCCGCCGCAGCCATCCTGGTCGGCGGCTCGCTCCGCACGCAAATTGGGTAGAGTCGCTGCGTGTCTTTCGTGCGTCGGCGAGGTGGTGCGCTGCTCGCGGGGGCGAGCGGGCTCGTCTTCGCGGCCTCGACGCCGCCGATCGATTTCCAGCCGGGGATCCCCCTCGGGCTCGTGGGGTTCGCGCTGGCGCTCGCGGCGGGCCCGCCGGACGCGCCGAAGCGGGTCCTCGGCGGCGCCGGGCGCGGCTTCTGCTTCGGCCTCGCGGCGAACCTGCTCGCGCTCCGGTTCGTGCCCGAGGTGCTGGCGCGGTTCACGCCGCTGCCCGCCGTCGCGAACTGGCTCGCGCTCGTGCTGCTCGCGGCCGCGCAGGCGGCGCCGTGGGCGGCCTGCGGCGCGCTCGCGACCTGGCTCGCGCGAGCCGGAGCGCGGAGGCCGGCGACGCCGAGGCCGCTCGCATTCGCGGCCGGCGTCTACGCCGCTTCGTTCGTCCCGGCGGTCTTCCCCTGGACGCCGGCGGGCGGCCTGACCGGGTGGCCGCTCCTCCTGCAGACCGCCGAGCTCGCCGGAGAGCGGGGGACGAGCTTCCTCGTCGCGATCGCCTGCGCGCTCGTCGCCGAAGGCGTCGCGCGCGCGCTCGGCGGCTCGCGCGAGGCGGCGCCCGCAGACGGAGCGCGGCCGTCGCTAGAGCCCGCGGGAGCGCGCTCGGAGCGGCGCGCTCGTCTCGCCACGGGAGCGCGCCACGTCGCCCTCGCGGCAGGCCTCTTCGGTCTCCTCGCGCTCTACGGCGCCCTGCGAACGCGCGCCGTCGACGCGGCGCGCGCCGGGGCCCCGCACGCGCGCGTCGCGCTCGTTCAGCCGGACTTCGACGCGATGTTCCGCTGGGAGGAGCACCGCGCCGCGCTGATGATGGACCGCCTGAGCGCGCTGACGCGGCGGGCGGAGGAGGGCGGCGCCGCGCTCACCGTGTGGCCCGAGTCGGCGTACCCCTACACGCTCGCGCACGGCGTCTCGCGCTCCCCGTCGGGCAGCCGCGCCGTGCTCCAGCGGGGTGTGCGCGGCCCGGTGCTCACCGGCGCCTACCTCACGAAGGGCGGCGGCCTCGGGACGAACTCGACGATCCTCGTGCTCCCGGACGGCTCGATCGGCCCGTCGTACGACAAGCGGCACCTGCTCTGGTTCGGCGAGACCGTGCCCTTCGCGGACACGTTCCCGGTGCTCCGCCGGATCTTCGCGCGCGGCACCGGGATCGCGCCCGGCACCGAGAGCGTGGCGTTCCGGACGGGGCCGATCGTCGCGACGGTCCTGAGCTGCTACGAGGACACGCTCCCACAGGCCGGGCGCGAGGCGATGGATCCGCGACCGAACCTGCTCGTCAACGTGACGAACGACGCGTGGTTCGCGGGCAGCGCCGAGGGCGAGCTGCACCTGCGACTCGCGACGCTCCGCGCGATCGAGGCGCGACGCGATCTCGTCCGCGCGGTCAACCGCGGTCCGACCACGTGGGTCGACGCCGCCGGCCGCGTCGTCGCGCGACGCGAGTCGACGCCGGGCCTCGGCGCCTCGCCGCCGCTGCTCGCCGACGTGGCGCTCCTCGACGCGCCGCTCACGCTCTACACGCGCTTCGGCGACGCTCCGCTCGCGGGCCTCGTCGTCGTCACGCTCGCGCTCCCCGCGGTCCGCCGCGCGCGAAAATGCGCCGCGGGCGCCGTTCCCCCGAGGGGAAGGCGCCCGCCGCGTTAGGGGCGTGGACCGTGGCGTCGGGCCGCGGTCACGCCTCGGCCGTCACTGGATGAGGTCCTTGAGCGCCTTGAGGGCGGTCGCGCGGACCTTCTTCGACGCCGGCTTCGCCGGGAAGCTCTGCATCTGCCCCGTGAACGGGTTGCGGCGCTCGCCGGCCGGAATCGCCTTCTTCTTGACCGTCTTGAGCTTGAGGAGGCCGGGGATCACGAACTCGCCCGGGCCGCGCGGGCCGAGCTGCTTCTTGATCAGATCCGTCAGGCCCTCAAACACCTTGCTCACGCTCTTCTTGTCGAGCTCCGAGTACTCAGCAATCTCACCGATCACCTGAGCCTTGGTCATGCGCTTCGCAGCTGCCATTGCGATTCCTCCTGTCGAACTTCAACGACGACTTCTCGAGAGACGGCGCCGTCCAGAATCTTTCAATCACACCAACTCTTCACCAACGACACGGGCGCGAAGGTGGAGAAGAGCGGGGCGATAGGCCTCGAGCACCCCGCTGAGGTCCGGACGCCGAGGCGACGAACATCAGCCACGCAAGAATGGCTAACACCCGCTTCTCCATCCCCGCAAGGGAAATTCGCGGGCGAAAGCCCGATTTTTCCCCGCCTGGAGACGACCCGCCGACCCCGTTTACGGCCCGCGCCCGACGTCGCTCCGCGTCGGACTCATCATCCTTTGCGTGAGCGGCGAGCGTTGACCCGACGACGTGCTTGGACTTTCTCGCCTCCAGAGGGGCGCTGGACCGCGGAGCGATTCCCGGAGAGAGCGCGTTTGGCTCCTCCCTTTGAGCGCGGCGACGAGCCTTCGGACGCGCTCGCGGGCGCTCGCGGGACGCCCTCTGCGAGGCCTGCCGGGCCGGCAGCCCGGCAGAGGCGGCCGGTCTCAGCGCGCATCCGGCGGTCCTCGGCGGGCGTCCTATGGTCCCATCCGAGCAGGTGGAGCAGCCCGTGGGCGAGGAGCATCGTGACCTCGTCGAGGAGGCTCGCTCCGCGCTCATCGGCCTGTTTCTTCGCGGTCGGAACGCTGACAATGACATCGCCGAGAACACCGCCGGCGAGCTCGGCGAGCTCTCCCTCCTGCATCGCGAACGCAAGCACGTCGGTCGGACGATCTTTGTCGCGATAGACCTTGTTCAATTGATGGATGCGATTGTCGTCCGTTAGGAGGAATGAAACCTCACGATCCGTCAATTGAAGTGCCTCGATCATCGCTCGAATGCGACGAAGGATCTCGGCTCGCCGGAGCCCCGGATGCGGTCCCCGCTCCACGCTCAGGCTGACCTGGACCGACGCCGTGCGCGCGAGGGCGGACCGCGACGGGGACGGCGCGGTCGGGCCGGACTTCGACGACGCGGGGCGGCCGGACTTCGACGACGCGGGGCGGCCGGGCTTCGACGACGCGGGGCGGCCGGGCTTCGACGACGCGGGGCGGCCGGGCTTCGACGGCGCGGGGCGGCCGGGCTTCGACGACGCGGAACGAGGCGTGGGAGCGCGCTTCACGGCGCGGCTAGTAGGCTTTGCGTGCGCGCCGGTCAACGTGCAAGAGTCCGTGCAGCGCATGGGCGAGAGCACGATCGCGGAGCTCGGTGTACCCGAGCCGCACCGGACCGCGTCCCGTCCCGAGCGAGCCGCCCCCGGGTGGCTCGAGCGGGCGTGCATCCTCGTCCCGGCGCTCGACGCGGAGCGGACCATCGGCGGCGTCGTCGCCGAGCTCGGCCGGACGATCCCCGAGCTCGCACGCGCGATCGTCGTGGTGGACGACGGCTCCCGCGACGCGACGGCGCGTGTCGCGGAGGAGCTCGGCGCGAGCGTCGTGGCGAGCCACGCCTCCGGCGCGAACCGCGGCAAGGGCGCGGCGCTCCGCGCGGGGCTCGACGCGGCGCGAGCGCGCGGGATGACGGTCGCGCTCTCCGTCGACGCCGACGGCCAGCACCCCGCCGACGAGGCGCGCCGCGTCCTCTTCGCAGCCACCGCCGAGTCCGCGCTCGTCCTCGGCGTGCGCGACCTCGCGCGCGACGGCGCGCCGCGCGCGAACCGCTTCTCCAACGGGATCTCGAACCACTTCCTCTCGAGCTTCGCGCGCCGCCCGCTCGCGGACACCCAGTGCGGCCTCCGGCGGTACCCGGTCGAGGAGACGCTCGCGCTCCGGACCTCGGGCCGGGGCTACGACTTCGAGGCGGAGGTGCTGCTCCGCGCGGTCTGGTCCGGCCTCGACGTCGTCGAGGAGCCGGTGCGCGTCCTCTACCCCGACGAGCGCACGACCCACTTCCGGATCGGGCGCGACGTCGGCCGCATCATCCGGACGGTCGTAGCGACCGTCGGCGAGCATTGGCTGCGAGCGAGCGCCGCCCGGCGTGAAGGGGCATGACGACAGCGCGCCTCCGCGCGTGGGCGCGGCGCCATCGCAAGAAGCTCGGAGCGCTGGGCGCCGCGGTCCTGCTCCCGTTCGCCGCCCACGCCGTCGTCGGCTACGCCACGCGCATCACGCCGCCCGACGTCCCCACGCCGCGCTTCGCCGTGACGTCCGAGGCGGACGGCGTCATGCGCACGCCACGCGGGTGGTCCGCCACGCGCGGCGTGCGCCTCGTGTACCTCGCCGGCACGCCGGAGGAGATCGGCGCCCAGCACACGGCGCTGCTCTACGACCGGATGGTCGAGGACGAGCAGGTCCTCTGGGACGGCTTCGCCGAGCTCGTCCCCTTCCGCCCTGCGCGCGCGCTGATGTTCGACGTCGGACGCGTTCGCTACCGCGACGTCGCCGCCGGCTTCCCCGAGGCGCGGCGGCGCGAGCTCGCCGCCGAGGCGCGCGCCTTCGATCCCGATCCCTACGCGGGCCAGCTCCCCACGTACCAGCGCATGGTGATGCTCCACGCGCTCTACGACATCGCGCTCGGGTTCGAGCGCTCGCCGCTGCTCGGCTGCACGGCGTTCGGGCTCGGCCCCGCGATGACGGCCGACGGGCACGCCCTCTTCGCGCGGGCCTTCGACTTCGAGGCGGCGGACGTGTTCGACGCCGACAAGGTCGTCTTCCTGGTCCACGAGGACGGCAAGATCCCGTTCGCCAGCGTCGCGTGGCCGGGCTTCGTCGGCGTAGTCACCGGGATGAACGCCGAGGGCGTCGCCGTCGCCGTCCACGGCGGGCGCGCGCGCGAGCCGAGCGTCTCCGGCGTCCCGGTCGCGTTCTCGCTCCGCGAGGCGCTCGCGTCGGCGCGCGACACCGACGAGGCCGCGGCGCTCCTCGCGAGCCAGCCGGTCATGGTCTCGCACCTCGTGTTCGTCGGCGACGCCGCGGGGCGCTTCGCCGTCGTCGAGCGCGCGCCCGGCGTCCCGGCACACGTCCGTAGGTCGTTCTCCTACCCCGGCGCCGAGGGCGACGGCCGCGCGTCGGTGACGAACCACTTCGAGGGACCGCTCGCGGGCGATCCCCGCGACGAGCACGTGCGCCGGACGACGACGACCCTCGAGCGGCGCGCGCGCGTGGACGAGCTGCTCGCCGCGCTGCCTCCAAAGAGCGCGACCGTACCGAGCGCGCTCGAGCTCCTCCGCGATCACGGCTGCGCCGGCGAGGCGTGTCCGCTCGGCGATCGGCGCGCGATCGACGCGTTCATCGCGACGCACGGCGTCGTCGCCGATCTGACCGCGCGGACGCTCTGGGTGTCGGCGGGCCCGCGGCTCTCGGGGCAGTTCGTGAAGGTCGATCCAGCTATGCTCGTGAGACGCTCCGATGACCTTCCACCCGACGTCCCGCCGCCCGCTGCGCTCGAGGCCCTGCCCGCCGATCCGGCGCTCGGCGACGGGCGCTACACCGAGGGCCGCGGCCGCGCGGGCGGCCCGCTCCTCCGGGGGAAGAAGGGAGCGCGATGATCGCCCGTAGCGGGCTCCTCGCCGCGGTGATCGCGACGGCGATCGCGTGGGGCGCGCCGTGCCGCGCGGCCGACGCCGGCGCGGCCGCGGCGCCCGAGGCCCGCGAGGCGCTCGCGGGGCCGAAGCTCGACGCGCTCCTCACGGACATCGCGAAGGCTCGGAAGGGCATGAAGACGCTCCGCGCGGCCTTCACGCAAGAGCGCCGGATCCGGCTCCTCTCGACCTCCGTGAAGTCGCGCGGTGAGCTCAGCTTCGGCGCCGGTGAGCGCCTCCGCTGGGACCTCGCGCCCCCCGACGACGTCGTCTACTTCATCGGCCCGGAGGGGCTCTCGTACAAGACGAAGAGCTCGACCGCGACCGTGCCCGCGCGCGGCGCCAACGTCGCGCGCGCGCTCGGCGATCTCCGCGCCCTCCTCACAGGCGACCTCACGTCCCTGCGCGATCGCTACACGCTCGCCGCTTCGCGCGGCGAGCGCGACGTCGAGGTGTCGGGGATCGCCAAGGACAAGGGCGCGAGCGTGAAATCCTTCACGCTCGTCCTCGACCGGAGCCTCGTCGTCCCCCTGCGGTCGACGCTGATCGAGGGTAAAAATGACCGCATCGACCTCGTCTTCTCGAACGTGGTCGTCGACGGCCCGATCGATCCCGCGCGCCTTCGTCCCTGAGGCACGCGGCGCGCGCCTTCGTCCCTGTGGCACGCAACGCGCGCCGGCCCGCGGCATCGAAGATCTCGGGTGCGCCCCCCGTTTCCCAGGGCGGGGGGCGCGCTCCTCCCCGAATCAGGGGCCGAGGGTGGGCCCGAAACTTGGCCCCGCGCACATCGACGGACCATCGTCGGCGCATGGCCGAAGCAGCGAAGAAGGACCAGGCCCAGAAGTCCGAAAGCCCGACGCTCGAGGCGAAGGGAAAGCGGCACGAGCGCCGCCGGCACCGCGTCTACGTCACGCGGAACACGGAGTATCACTTCCGTGACGGCTTCTGCGTCGCCGTCCGCGATCGGCGATCGGGAGATTTTCTGCCCGGTCACCTCGCGATCGAGCGCCGCCTCCACGGCGGCCTCAAGTTCTTCCCCAACGGCGCGATCGTGCCGAACGCCGGCGATCCGCGGCCGGGAGAGGCCCTGTACTTCGCCGCCGACGGGCGCGATCTCGTCACGAGCCCGCTCGAGCGCGTCGACCGCCCTGCGAAGCGCCTGGTCGAGGCCTACCCCGACCCGCCCCGGCCGCCGGCCACCTCACGGCGCAAGGCCTGAGCGGGTCCGCCCCCGTAGCGCGGAGCCGCCGCCATCGTCTAGGCTTCGGCCGTGCTCGCCGTGCCGCCACGCTCCGAGGTCCGCTCGCGCCCTCTCGCGACCCAGCGCCTCCACCTGTTCCCGCTCGACGCGACCGACACACGTGACATGTGGAGCGCGGTCGAGAGCTCACGCCCGCAGCTCGAGCCGTGGCTGCCGTGGGTGCCGTTCAACGTCGACGTCGACGCGAGCGGGCGCTACGCCGAGGCGAGCGCTTCGGACTGGGACGCCGCGCGGGCGACGCGGTTCGCGATCCGCGATCGAGCTTCGCGCCGGTTCCTCGGCGTGATCGGCCTCGAGGCGTTCGCGCACCTGCACGAGAGCGTCGAGCTCGGGTACTGGCTGCGCGTCGACGCGTGGGGCAAGGGGCTCATGACCGAGGCCGGACAGGCTGTGGTGTCGTGGGCCTTCGGTGCGGTGAACGCCCACCGCGTCCGCGTCGCGGCGGCGACCGACAACCACGCGTCGCTCGCCGTCATCGGCCGCCTCGGGTTTCGCTTCGAAGGCATCGCCCGGCAGTCCGAGCGCGTGAACGGGCGCTGGCTCGACCACGCCGTCTTCGCGCTGCTCGCCACCGATCCGCGCCCGCGCTGAGCGCGGGAGGCGGCATCGGCGCGACAGCACAGGTCGTCGGATGTCGCCGGACGCCGGGGCGCGCGCGGCTCCGTCAGGCCGAGAAACGGGGCGCGCTCCCTGAACCTGGCCAGGGCTGCGCCGTTCTACCCATGCATGAAACGCCCCGCAGTCGTGACCTGTCTATCGCTCCTGGCGTGGAGCTCACACGCGCTCGCCGTCGAGCCACGCGTCCACGTCGCGGCCGGAGGCGCCCACGCGCTCGGCGGCCCCCAGTCGAGCGAGTTCGGCGCCGGCGGCGCTGGCACCGGCACCGTCGAGCTGCCCGCCACCTCGCGCCTCGGCGTGCAGGCCGGCGCCGGCGCGCTCGTGCTCTCGAAGGGCGACGCGCCCAAGGACTCCGGCCTCGCGCCGACCGGCACCGGCGCCGCGTTCATGGGGACCATGGGCGTCCGCCTCCGCGCGTTCGGCGCCACGAGGGTCGCCGGGCCGTGGATGGACAGCAACGTGGGCGTCGTCCACACCGGCGACGTGACCCGCCCCGCGTTCGACGCGCACCTCGGCTGGGACATCCGCGTCTCGCAGACGAGCCGGATCGACGTCGGGCCGTTCGTCGGCTACACGCAGATCTTCCAGCCGAACGCCGAGCTCCGCGGCGACGACGCGCGCATCCTGACGGCGGGGCTCTCCGTGAGCCTCGGCGCCAAGGAGCGGGCCCGCCCGGCCGAGCCCCCGAGCCGCGAGAAGCCCCTCCCGCAGATGGCGCCCCCGCCGCCGCCGGTCTTCGTGCAGGAGCACGAGGAGGTCGCCGAGGCCGTCGACCTCTGCAAGGACGGCGCGCCTCCGACCGAGGACGGCTGCGGCGACGGCGTGCGCATCTTCGAGGACCGCATCCTTCTCGACGACGTCGTCCACTTCGAGTTCGACAGCGCGAAGATCCACAAGAAGAGCCACGGGCTC
>JAHBWA010000154.1 GCA_019637195.1 Labilithrix sp.
CGGCGCGCGCGTGATGGCGTAGGTCGCGACCGCCGCTCCCGCGAGGACGACCGCCGCCGCGGACCAGAACCACCAGCGCTTCGTGAGCGGCACGCGCTCGACCGCGAGCTCGGCGCGCAGGGCGGTCTCGGCGCCGGGCGCGAGGGTCACGTCGTTGACGAACGTGGTGTAGCCCTCGCGCGAGACGACGACGCGGTAGCTGCCCGGAGGGCGGACGACGTCGACCGGCGCGAGGCCGACGTCGATCGGGCCGACGCGGACGAGCGCGTTCGGCTGAGAAGCCGATACGTGGAGCGTCGCCGGGAGACGCGCGAGCACGAGCAAGAGGGTCGGTCCACGTCCGCCGGCGAAATCGCGCGTGACGACGACGTCGCGGTAGCCGGAGCGCGAGACCGTGATCACGTGGGTCCCGGGATCGAGCTCGAGATCGAACGCCTCGGACGGCGGCGGCTGACCGATGCCGGGCGCCTCGAGGCCGGCCTCGAGGACGAAGCGATCGCCCTCGCGACGCTCACGGAGCGGCCGTCCGTCGACCGCGAGGCCTGCGCTGGAGGGAGAGAGCTTCACCGGCACCCGCGCCAGCACGCGGCCGTACTCGGCGACGAAGCCGGCCGCCTCCTCGCGCAGGCTCGGCGCGAGCTCCGACGGATCCGCCTCGGCGCGCGCGAGGGCCTGCCGGAAGCTTTGCCGCGCGCGCGTCGCCCGTCCGAGCACGCGTTCGCAGACGCCGACGTTGTAGAGCGTGAGCGCGTGAGGCCGTACCCGGAGCGACGCCTCGAACGCGCCGAGCGCCTCGCCCCACTGCATCGCCCGCGCGAGATCGTTGCCGCGCGCGTACTCCACCCGCGCGAGCGCCGTCGGGTCCTCGTCCGGCTCGACGGCGTGTGCGCTCCGAGCCAGCGCGACCAGCGCGAGGAGGACGAGCGAGACGACGAGCCGCCGGAGCGCGTTCATCGTCCGGGCGGCGCGAACGGGTTGTCGGTCACGAGACCGCTCGGGCCTCGGCCCGGTCCCGAGGGGGCCGGCGCGGCGCTCGTCGCGCTGGCCGGAGGCCGCGCAGAAGCCTGAGGCGCGGCGGTCGAGCGTGCGAGGGTGACCGCGACGGCGCCGGCCCTCGCGCTCGCCGACGCGCCGGTGAACGAAGCGGACGCCGCGGGCGACGAAGCGGACGCCGCGGGCTCAGCGAGCGACGACGCGCCCGAGCGCGGCGACGAGGCGGCGGCGCCGGAGGCCTCGGCGGCGCGTGGCGGCGCGGCGCTCGCGAGCGCCGCGTGCGGACGCGCGACGTCGGCGAGGTTCACGCTCTCTGAGTCGCTCGCGCGTACGGGGCTCGTCGCCGGCGCGGGCGTGGCGTCGAGCGAGCGACCGACGAACGCGAGCGTCGCGAGCGCGAGCGCGGCGGCGCCGCCGGCCGCGAGCGTGCTCCGCCACGATCGCTTCGACCTCCCCGGCGCCGCGCCCTCGATCGAGCTCGCGATCGACGGCGGGGGCTCCTCGTCCTCCGCGCTCGGCAGATCGAGCACGATCCCCGAGCTGCGCTGCCGCGCGAGCGCGGCGCGTGCCTCCTCGAGCGTCGGCGCGCGATCGTCGCGGCTCGTCCGGAGCATGCGCGTCACGGCGTCAGCGAGCTCCGGATCCACGTCGGCCGCCGCGAAGGCGAGCGGGGGAACACCGTCGGTCACGATGATCTTGAGGATCGCGCCCAGCGTGGGAGCCTCCGTCGGGCGCCGGCCGCTCAGGCACTCGTAGAGGATCACGCCGAGCGCCCAGACGTCCGCGCGGCTGTCGATGTCACGCTCGCCCAGCGCTTGCTCGGGCGCCATGTAGTACGGCGTGCCGAGCATCGCGCCGGTCGTCTCCGCGGCCGCGGTCGTCTCGGCCGCGGCCGACGCGACCGGCGCCGCCAGCTTCTCGACGCGCTTGGCGATGCCGAAGTCGAGCACGCAGACGCGCACGCGCGAGTCTCCCTCGGCGTCATGCGCGAGGAAGATGTTCTCGGGCTTGAGATCGCGATGGACGATGCCGGCCGCGTGCGCGGCGTCGACCGCGTCGAACACGGGGAGGAGGATCGCCGCCGTCTCGGCCGCCGAGAGCGCCCCTTCCCGCTTGAGGCGCCGCCCGAGCGTCTCGCCGCGCAAGAGCTCCATCACGAGGAACGGCGCGCCCTCTCCCCCCTCGCCGCCCTCGTGCACCTCGCGGAGCTCGACGACGTTCGGGTGCTTCACGGCGGAGGCCGCGCGCGCCTCCCGGAGGAAGCGCTTGTGGAGCACCTTGTCCGCGGCGACGTCGTCCAGCAGCACCTTCACGGCGACGCGCGCCCCCGTCTCGAGGCAGCGCGCGCGCCACACCTCCCCCATGCCCCCCTTCCCGAGGCGGCTCTCGAGCTCGTATCGACTTCCAAGCACCTCGCCGGGCGTCACGCCCCACTAGCGTAGACCTTACCGGCCCCGAAGTCGCCGCCGTCACGCGACGGGCGAGGGCTCCCGCCGGAGAGCCGAGTCGAGCCCTCGGCCCTCCGAACGACGCTAGGCGCTGACCTCGACGCGGCCGACGGACGGTGGAGACGAGGAAGGCAAGCCGCGCGTGAGCGCTCCCCGTCGCTCCCACCACGACTGCGCCATCCGCCCCGCGACCTCCCGGCCGCCGAGGCCGAAGGCGAGCGCACCAGCGACCGCGAGCGCGCCGATGGTGAACATGAACGCGGCGTTCACGATCTCGGGCGCGATCTGGAGCTCGCGGAGCGCCATGAACGCACCCACGGCGATGATCACGCCTCGCACGAGGCCCGGCAGCAACCGCGAAGGTGCCGCGATGACGGCCGTGTCGACGTCCGCGGTCGCGGGCTCGGCCGCGCGGGCGCGGTAGAAGCGGTCGCGCACCCAGTTGCCGATGAACAGCGCGGCGCCGAAGACGATCGCCGCCGCGAACGCATGAGGCAGGTACGCGATCACCGCCGCGAGGCCACGCGCCACGAAGTCGAGGTTCCACACGCGTGACGCTTGCAGAACGGCCACGACCATGACGATCGCGTAGACGATCGAGCCGAGCCAATGCGAACCGGCGGCCGGCTCGCTCGCGGCTCCGTTCATCAAGCCGAGCTTCGCCATCAGCCGGTCGAAGCCGAGCCGGCGCGCGATCGCGCGGGTAGCTCGCGCCAGGATGCTGGCGATCAGCCAGCCGATGAGCAGTATGACCAGCCCGGCGACGAGGTTCGGGAGAAAGGCCACGAGACCGTCGAAAGCCGTGGTCAGCCAGTGAATCGTCGTGTTCATCAGTGCGCCTCCGGAGAGCGCGCCGACGCAATGGGTGTGCCTGCCGGCTCGACCCATGCGCGGCTCACCGAGACCGAGGAGCTCGACGCGTCGGCGAGACCGTGAGGCTCGCGTCAGCGCCCCTCGATCGGCGTCGCGATCTTTCCCGTCGCCACGTCGACGTGCAGCACGCGCTCCTCCTTGGGCGTGCCGCAGACGATCTCCGGGCGGGTCTCGGCGGCCGAGCTCACCTTCTTCGCGACCGCCAGGGCGAGCTCACGCCCGGCGGACACGCTCGAGACGCGCGCGCCCAGGTAGCGCTGGTTGCCCGAGAGGAGCTCGACGAGGTCGACCGAGGCGCCGAGGCTCGGCGTCGCCTTGATCGCGGCGCGCACGGACGGATAATCGGTCGCGCGATCGTAGACGTGCACCGGGTACGAGGAGCCGAGCGCGTACGCGGTCCTGAGGAGCACGACGAAGGGCGTCGGGCAGAACTCGTCCGCGATCGGCGGGAAGCTCATGAAGCCGCCGCCGCTCGCGGCGTTCGAGCCTCCCCACGGCTCGTTGCACCGGAGCACCTCCTTGGGTCGCTTGTTCCTGAGCGCGGCCCGGTAGCGCTCGACCGTCTTCCAGCCGACGCCCTTCTCCGCGTAGCCGGCGTTCACGTAGACGTCGCCTTTCGAAGGCACGACCACCGCTTGCGCCTGATACCGCCCTGTCGCGGCGAAGGGCGGATCGGGCAGCTCGACCTCGTGCCACCGATCGTCGGCGAAATGAAAGAGCGAGCCGCCCTCGCCGATGACGTACGGATCGCCGACGTCGACGCCGGCGAGCGCGCCGCCCGACATCGGCCAGTGCTGCACCGCCTCCTTCGGCCGCGGCGCCGCGGGGGCGGGGATCGCGAGCTCGTCGAGCCCTCCGGCGGCGCGCGCGACGAGCACCGCGCTCCGACCCGAGGGCAAGACCCAGACGTCGCCGTTCGCCGCGACCGACGCGCTCAGGATCGTCTGCTTCGCCGGGAGCTTCAGGTCGACGCCGACGAGCTTGTCGCCTTCGAGCCGCAGGATCCGCCCACGCTCGATCTGGAGGACGAGGCTCGGGCGCGCCGACAGCACCGTGACCTCCCCCTCGGGCAGCGTGACCTCGCGGGCCTTGCCGTCGGCGAGGATGCGCACCACGGGCCTCGAGTCGCTCCCTTGCTCCGCGGCCCCGAGGGCGAAGAGCGACGTGTCGTTGGCGACGAGCCGATGCGGAAAGAAGCCGGCGCGACCGAGCGCGGCCAGGTTGGCGATCGGCGGGGCGCCGCTCTCGAGCGGCACCGCCTTGAACGTGATGGCCTTCGACATCACGTCGTACGAGGAGAACGTCCGGCGCGCGGTGACGGCGTGACGCTGGAAGATGGCCGGCGCGAGGTAGTCCGGCTCCCCCGTCTCGCGATGGCTCGCGACGAGCTTCCAGCCGCCGTCGCCGTGAAGCCAGATGCTCGGCCAGTCGCGCATGCGGCCGTTGCCCTGGTCGGAGCTGTAGAGGACGGCGAACGGCCACGTCCCCTGCACGCCGAAAGGCGCGGCGGTGCTCCACGCCTCGGCGTTCGTCGTCTTCGTCACGCCCTCGCTCAGGTCGAAGCCCTCGTCGACGAAGCGCGCGATGGTGGTGTTGCTCCCGCGCGTCCACGGACCGGTGCCGTTGCCGTAGGTGTAGAGGGCGCTGCCCCCGGTCGGCCAGATCTCGCCGTGAACGCACATCCCGTCGACGACGGCGAAGAGCGGCCCCTTCGCGACGGGCCGCGTCCCCCACGCGAGCGGCGCCTCGACGACGGGCGGAGCGACGCCGGCGTCGGCCGGCGCGCTCGCGATCGGCGACGGCGGCGGCGGCGCATCGCTCGGCGCCGTCGGCGGACGCTCGCGCACATCGCTCGTCACCGATTTGCAGGAGGCCAACGTGAGGACCGCGGCGATCGCGTGGACGGAGACCTTGCGCATGGGGACGTTCTACCTCGCTTCTCGGCCCGAAGACCACGCCGACACGGCGCGGGACAGCGCCCCCTCGGCGAGGAGGACGCTCGCGAAGACGGACTCTCTTCGCGCGAGCCCGCCGCGGACGTCTCGCGCGTCGGTGGTCTGCGCGACGCGCTCGTACATGACCTCGTACTCGACGCGAGCCGCGTCGGCGATCCACTCTCCCTCGACGCGCACTCGTCGCGCGCCGAAGACGCGCGTGTCCATGCTCTCGTCGGGGACGCCGCGTCTCCTGTCGAAACGCCGGGCGAGGACGACCTCTTCCTCGCCGAGGTGCGCGCCGTCGGCGGCCTCGGCGCGCACGGCAATCCGGAGGCGCCGGAAGAGGTCGCCCGTCGGCATCGCGTGCCCTACGCCGCGCGCGGTGAGCGCGAGCTCGATCCCGGCGTCCGTGCGCCGCGCCTCGACCGCGAGCGACGCGCGGAGGAGCGCGACGTTGCGCGAGACGTCGAAGCGATGGTCGCGGTGCCCGTCGGGCGCTCGGGCCATGTGACACGTCGCGCACGCCGTCCCCGACGACGTCGAACGCGCGTGCTCGGAGACCGTCGACTGCATCAAGGCGTCGCGCCCGGGGAACGTGAACTCGTGACACGAGGCGCAGCTCACGGTCGAGGCGACGACGTTCTCGCGACCGTGCCCGCTCGCGACCGTGTGGCACGACGCGCACCCGACTCCGACGCGCGCGCCGGTCACGTCGCCGCGCGATCGCGCCTCGGGCGCGTGGCAGCCGAAGCAGAACTGGAGCGGCTCGACCGCGAACGACGCCTGGAAGTCCGCGTCCGTGAAGGACCCGTGGTGAAGCGAGGCGCTCCACTCCGCGGCCTCGGCGCGGTGGCAGCCCGCGCACGCGCCGGCGTCGCCGTCCGACTCGGCGCCGCCGGCCACGACGGGGACGTGGGGCGCGCGGAGCTCACCCGGCGCCCGCGGCCCGACGGCCCCTGCCAACGCCCGTGCTCCGGCGAGCCCCGCCGACGCGCCCTGACGGCCCTCGCGTGCGCCGCCACCGCACGCGAGGCCGATCGCCGATGCAAGCGCGACGAGAAGCGCGAGGCGACGCACCACCGGATCATACGCGTCGTCGACGCGCCCGCCACACGCGGTCTTGGCGCTCGGGCGCCGTTCGTGAGCGCCGCACGCGGCGCGCTCCTCCCGTGACGCACCCGGCGGCCTCTGAGAGAATGCCGGGATGTCGTCCGCCGGTCGCTCGATCGCCCGAAGCCCCCGCCTCGCCTTCGCGATCGTCGCGCTCACGGCGTGCGGGGGCAGCGCCCATCCCGCCGCCGCCCCCGGGGCCTCCGCCGGCGCGACGACGGAGCTTCCGCCGCTGCCTCCGCCACCTCAGGATCCCCATGCCGTCCCCGCCTCCGCCGAGGTGACGTTCCCCGACGCCGAGGACGACGCGCTCACGCCGCCCGATCGCGCCATGCACCTCCGCGCGCGCGCGGCCGCACGCGAGGGACGGCTCGCCGACGCCAAGCAGATGCTCGGTCACCTCGCGTTCGCGTATCCCGAGCACGTCATCCTCGTCGACCAGTACAACGCGGTGTGCGCCCGGATCGCGGCGACGCGCGCGACCGCGAAGGCCTCGCTCGAGGCGGCGGAGCTCAAGGCGCTCGACGCGCCGCCGGTCAAGTACACGCTCGTCCGGCCGGTGACGCTCGAGGACAAGGTCGTGCCGAAGCTCGTGAAGCGGTCCGAGAAGAAGAACCGGATCGTCGACGTGGACGCCTGGTTCACCTCGAACGGGATCCACACGCCCGAGCTCTTCGTCCCGCCGGTCTCCGACATGCTCTTCGCGCCGGGCACGATCGCGACCACCACGGTCGTGAACCTGCTGACCGGCTTCTCCTACACCGAGTACGAGGCCCAGCCGCGCTTCGCGCCGCGCCCGCTGCCGCTCGAGATCCCGCTGAGCTACGGCACGTTCCCCCTCACGCGGGCCATCGAGTCGGCGCCGTACGTCATCGCGGTCTACGGCGACCGGATCCTCGCCGTCTTCGAGGGGAAGGAGCGCGTCAAGGCGCTCTTCGACCTCGCGAGCTACGTGCACCCGCCGGCCGATCGCGTCGGACGCGCCGTCGTCGGCAGCGCGACGCTCACCACGCCAAGCGGGACCGAGACCGCGGAGCTCACCGTGGCCACGCACACCGTCGCGCTGGACATGCGCTTCGCCCTCGCCTCCGAGGGCGTGCTCTACGTCCAGCACGCGACTCGTAGCTACGCCAAGGTCAGCGCGGGCCAGACGGCGTACATCTCGGCGATCGACATCGAGACCGGCGCGCTCGCGTGGCGGAGCGCTCCGCTCGTCGCGAACGGGAACAACTTCACCCTCGTGCGGGGCGCCGTCGTCTGCGGCTACGGGTTCACCGCCGAGCCCGACTTCGTCTACGTCTTGGACCGCGCGACGGGCGCCACGAAGCAGAAGATCCCCGTGGCGACGGGACCCGACGAGCTCGTCGTGAAGGACGGCTCCGTCCTCGTGCGCACCTACGACACCGATCTCGTCTTCGACGTCCGCTGAGCCGGCGGCGGCCCCCTCCGGGCGCGACGCGCGAGGGGGCGCGGCCACGGCGCGCTCCTCGACGGGCGCGAGGCCATCGCGGCGAGCGCGGCGGATCAGCTGGGCAGCGTCGCGGACGGCGCGGACGCGGAAGGGCCGGACGCGTCGACGCTCCGGTGAAGGAGCGCCGGCGGGAGGATGCGGTGCTTCTGGAACGCCGCCATGACGCGCTTCGTCACGTCGGTCTCGAACTCTCGCTCGTACTTCACGTCGATGACGTGGGCGCGAGCGCGCAGCCGGAGCGCGGGCACGTTCTCGTGCAGGACCTGGTTCACGAAGACGTCCCACGGCTTCTTGGCGAAGGCGTAGCGGCAGCTCGTGAGCGCGTCGCCGACGATGCGCTCGGCGAGGGCGATGTCTTGATCGACGCCGATGAAGAACTCGATCTGCATCGTCATGTCGAGCGCTCCCCAGTTGCCGGAGCTCACGACGTCGGTGAGGAACTTGTTGTTCGGGATGGTGACGACGACGTCTTCGAGCGTCACCAGGCGCACCGAGCGGAGGCCGATCGACGCGATCTCGCCGTAGACCGTCCCGAAGGTGACGCGATCGCCTACCTGGAACGGCCGGTCGACGATGATGATGACGCCGGCGAGGATCGACGCCGCGAGGTCCTTCAGCGCGAAGCCGATCGTCACCGCGGCGGTGCCGCCGAGCGCGAGCAGCACCTCGCGCGTGAGGTTGACCGAGAGCGCCAGCGCGGCCCCGAGCCCGACGAGCCAGATGAGGAAGCGAAGGAGCGTCGCGACCTGGTTGATGAGGAGGCGCTTGTCGGCCCAGCGAGCGCCCACGCCCTGGAGCGCGCTCGTGGTGAACCTCACGAGCACGTACGTGCCGGCGAGGACGAGCACCGCCGTCGCGAGGCCGCCGACGCGGATCACCTCGAACAGATTCGCGTCCTGTGCGGTCCCTTCCATCCTCGCCTCCGTGCGCGACTACCCTCAGGTCTCGATCAAATGCTTGCGCCGCAGGTAGCGGAGCACCACCGGCCACCACCTCGGCGAGAGCCGGTACAGACCGTCGTCGAGATCCGCGACCTCGCGGTCCACGAGGTGATGGAACGCCGACTCGCACGCGCGCCGCGGGAGCGCGAGCGTCGCGGCGGCCTCGTCGAGCGACACGCATCCGTGCCAGACGATCGCCGCGAGGACGAACCGCGCCGGCTCGCCGAGCTCCTCGAGGATCTGCGCGTCCGGGTTCGTGAAGAGCCGAACACGCGCGCGGCCCGGACCGTCGTGCACGAGCGCGCGGCCCCACACGTGAAGGGCGACGCGCGGAGAGCCCTCGGAGTAGTCCCAGATGAGGCGGTTGTAGTCGCGCGTCGTCGTGAGGATCCGCGCCGTCTCGTTGCCGTCGCCGGCGTCGTCGATCAAGAGGTCGTCGTAGACGATCTCCAGCCCGCTCGCGTCGTTCCGCCGCTCGAGCAGCTTGGCGATCTCGGACTCCGACCAGGGTGCGAGGTGAATCACCGTCGAGAAGCAGCGCTCGCCGCGCTCGATCCACGAGAGCAGCTCCCACGAGTAGTGCCCGAACGCGACGACCCACATCACGTGGTCGCCCGTCAGCTCCATGAGCCGGACGAACGTACGCCACCCCTCGAGCGTCTCGGCTCCGCGCACGAACCACAGCTGCGCGTCGTCGACGGTGATGACCCGCTTGCCTCGACTGGAGAGGTAGTGCGCGAGCTCCTCGACCTCGTCGGTCGACGGGGGCGCGCCGGTCGCGGCCGCGATGACCGCGATCACGTCGGCCGGGAGGATCGCGCGGCGGCGGTTGTCGATCCGCGTCACGGGGACACCCCGGCACCGGAGCTCGGCGGCGCGCAGCCACGAGGTCTTGCCGAAGCCCCCGCGCCCGGTGATCAAGGTAGCGCCGCCGGGCCTGCCCTTCTGCCACCCGCCGAGCCGCTCGGCGAAATCGTCGAGCCCGGGGTAGCGCTCGATCGCGAGATCGCCGCCGGCGACCGGCCTCTCGGAGAAGAACTCGAGGACCTCGGGCGCGAGCCGGGGCTCGTCGCCGGGGACGCCCTGCGCGACCTGCCGCTCGAGCCGGCGACGGAAGAGGAACGCGAGCGCCTTGCGCGAGTGCTCGAACCCGAGCACGAAGCGTCGGAGCGCGCGGACGACGCCGCTCCCCAGCAGCACGACGAACGCCGCGACGACGACGAAGAAGCCGACCCAGCGCGTGCGCGTCCTCGCGACGAGCCGGCTCAAGGAGCCGACCGGCTGGACGCGGAGGTACATGCTCGCGATGTCGTCGCGCCATCGCCGCACCAGGATGAACACGATGGGGACGGCCATCAGCCATGCCGCGCGCACGACGACGGCGTGGAGGTAGCCCCGGCCCACGACCGCCACCGAGCTGGCGAGGAGCACGGCGAAGAAGAACGCCGCCCGACCGACGAGGCGCACGGAACGGAGGATGCGCTCGCCGACCTCTCCGGCGAGCACGCCGCCGCGGCTCGCCGCCGACGCGAGGCTCCGATGCGTGACGGTGAGCGCGAGCCGGTAGATCCAGTACCAGAGGAGGAGCGTGTACGGCACCGACCACGCGGTGTTCGTGACGTCGAGCCCCGGGATCTGCGGGATCACGAGGACCGCGCCGAGCGAGACGAGCTCGCCCCCGACCGCGTCGAGGGCGGAGGTGCCGCGCTGGAGCGCGCGCAAGAGCGCCGGCCGGCGCACCGAGCGCGCCGCGGCGTTGCGCGCCCTCCGGAGCCAGCGCGAGCGCCGACGGCGAACGAACATCGTCACCCAGAGGAGCGTCCCGAGCGCGACGATCTCGAAGGAGACGTGCGCGATCGCCGACGGACGTCGGAGCTCCTGCAAGGTCTCGCGCAGCGTCTCCCACCCGGCGGCGCGGAGCCATCGCACCTCGAGCTTCACGCGCGCCACCTCGCGGAGGCCCTGGGCGCGCCCCTCCGGGCCGAAGCCGAGGAGCTGCTCGCGCTTCGCCTCCGAGATCCGGCGAAGGAGCGCGATCTGCTGGGCGTTGAGATCGCGCTCGGCGTGCATCACCCCGCGGAGCGCGGCCCACGTCTCCTCGCGATCGTCCCTCTCCAGCGCGACCGCGGACCGCTCGAGCTTCGCGAGCTCCTCCGAGAGCCGGTCGCGCTCGCGCGACAGCTCGGGCTCGCTCGTGCCCGGCAGCTCGACGCTCCCAGAGGGGCGCGGCGCGGGCGAGTTCGCTTCGATGCGGTCGAGGAGCCGCTCGGCGCGCGCGCGCAGCTCGACGAGATCGCCGATGACGCGATCGAACAGGGCGTCGGCCTCGGGGCTGCCCAGAGCGACCGCCGAGACGTCGCGGCGCACCTTCTCGAGCGTCGCCGCTTGCGTCGCCGCCGCCGCGTCGGCCTCGCGCCGGCTCTCGACGATGTCGGCGCGCACGCGAAGCTGGGCGCCGCGCGCCGCCTCGACGCGAGCGCGGACCTCGGCCAGCTGGCGCTCGACGTTGCTCCGCGCCTCTTGCGCCGCCTGCAGCGCCTTGCGCTGGGCCTCCTCCGCGAGCGCGGCCTCCCGGTACGCGTCCTCACGCTCCCGGCGCGTCGCCTCCGCGCGGACCGCGTCCTGCTCGGCGGCGAGCAACGCGACGCGCTCCGGCGTCGCGAGCGTGAGGATCTCGACGCGGACCTCGAACGCCCTCACCGCGATGCGGCGCGCGAGCTCGTCCGACGGAGGCGCCGCGAAGAGATCGTCGCTCGCGCCGCCGTCGTGCGGCGCCGCGGCGTCGCGATCCGGCGCGCTCGGGCTCGACGGCGCGCCGCGCGGCAGCCTGACGCGCGCGATCTCGAGCTCGCGCGTGGTCTCGATGAGGCTGCGTTCGACCGCGGCGTCGTCGCGCAGATCGAGGCGGAAGAGCTCCGCGCTGCGCCGCGAGCCGAGCCGGCCCTCGCGGAACGCGAGGAGCGAGGAGAGCTCCGCGCGCGCCGCCGCGATCGCCGCCTCGAGCGCTCCGACCACCGCCCCCGCCTCGGCGTCTGCGTGGACTGCGTCACCGGCGTCCTCGGCGCCGCCGGACGCCGCATCGCCGAGCGCGGCGTCGGCGCCAGCGTCGCCCTCCGGAGCCGCATACGCCCGCGGCCCTCCCGCGAGGAGGCCGACGAGCACGACGAGCGCCGCGAGGCTACGCGCGATGCGGAGCGGCCACGGCGCCACCCGACGGGCTGCGTGCGTCCTCGGTTGCAAGCCTGCGAAGTGTAACGCAAAGCGTCGGTGTCGAGGCCGGGATCCGCGGGTCGAGCGCTCGCGCTCCCGCCGGGGTCATGCGCGGACTACGCTGGGGACATGGCGACGACGAGAGAGATCGACACCGCGCGCGCCCACACCGAGCTGCTCGAACGAGGCTCCGGCGTTCCGCTCGTGCTCTTGCACCCTTTCCCCTTCACCGCCGAGGTGTGGGAGGGGGAGATCGCCATGTTCTCGGCGCGTCGCCACGTCATCGCGCCGAGCCTCCGCGGCTTCGGCCGCACGGCCCCCTTCGACGAGACGGTGCCGCCGTCGGTCGACGCGATGGCAGACGACGTCGCCGCGCTGCTCGACGCGCTCGAGGTGACGTCTCCCGCCGTGGTGGGCGGCCTGTCGATGGGCGGCTACGTCGCGCTCGCGTTCGCGCGCCGTCATCCCGAGCGCCTGCACGCGCTCATCCTCGCCGACACGCGCGCGGAGCCGGACGACGCCGAGGCGCGCGAGAAGCGTGACGCGTCGATCGCGCGCATCGAGCGTGAGGGGACCCACGCCTTCATCGACGGCATGCTGGCCAACGTCCTCGGCGAGACCACACGCGCGTCGCGGCCCGAGGTGACGGAGCGCGTTCGCGCGCTCATGGCGGGGATCGCCGCGCCCACGATCGTGAAGGCGCTCGTGGCGCTGCGCGATCGGCCGGACGCGCGGCCGGATCTCGCGAACATCCGCGTCCCCGTGCTCGTCGTCGCCGGCACGGAGGACACGGTGACCCCGCCGTCGGTCGCCGAGGCGATGGCGAAGGTGATCCCGCGGGCCGCGCTCGCCCTGCTCCCGGGAGCGGGTCACCTCACGAACCTCGAGACCCCGTCCGCGTTCCACGAGGCCGTCGAGCGCTTCCTCGCGCCGCTCTGATCTACGGCGCGCTCGCCGCGTCGACCACAGCGAGGCGCGCTCGCCGCGCCAACCACAGCGAGGCGCGCTCGCCGCGCCGACCACAGCGAGGCGCGCCGGCCGGACTACTTCGCCGCGGGCCTCTCGAGGCGGTACACGACCTCGAGCTGGGCGGAGACGGCGATCTCACCGGGGACGACGGGCGTGTCGAAGCTCGCCATCTCGGCGCTCTTCGCCATCTGGGGCATCGGCCTCCCGCCGCCGCTCACGCTCTCGCTCACGGAGACGACGTCGCCGAGCTTCCGGCCCTGCGTGCGCGCGAGGGCCTCCGCGCGGGTGCGCGCGTCCGCCGCCGCCTTGTCGCGCGCCTCCGCCTCGAGCGCCTCGGGCTTGTCGATCTCGAACGAGATCCCCCACACCTCGTTGGCGCCCGCGGCCACCGCCGCGTCGAGGAGCTTGCCCGCCTTGTCGATGTCGCGAACGGTGACGCGCACCGTGTTGGAGATACGGTATTGCCCCGCGCGCGCAGGCGGCGCGACCGGAGCGGGAGCGGGAGCGGGAGCGGGAGCCCCGGGCCTGCCCGGCGGGGCCACGGCGGGCGGTGCGAAGACCTGCGGCGGCTCGATCCGCTCGAAGTTGATCGAGTAGTTCGCGGTCTGCACGTCCTTGTCCGCGATGCCCTCCTTCTTGATCGCCGCGATCAAGCTCGCCATCTGCTGGTTGGCGAGGCGGGACGCCTCCGCGACGGTCGGCGCGGTGACCGAGATCCCCATCGTGGTGCGGGCGACGTCCGGCTTGCGCGAGACCTCCCCCTTGCCGAGCACGACGACCACGTTCGTGTGCGCGTCGGGCTCGGCAGCTTGGTAGGTGGTGGGCGCGCAGCCGGCGCCGAACGAGCCGAACGCGGCGAGGGCCAGGATGACGAACGACTGGGACACAACACGGGATCGGAGCATGAACGTCCTCTAAGCGCGCGAGCGGTCGAGCTCGCTAAGGGGTTTCTGAAGGTCGCCGCCGACAGGACAACGTGGCAGCACGTCCGTCCTTACAACGTCTCCGCGACGGACGGGCGTCGATGCGCGTTCGATCTACGAAACGTTTCCGCCGCATCGCCTGCGCGAGACGCTCGAGCTCGATCGAGGCGCGTCCGCGCCCCGGCGCCGGCGAGCTCAGCCACGGGCAAGTGGACGTCATGAAGCCCAGCGCGAGGCGAGGTCATCCCCGCGCCCTGCTCCGGCGCGCCGGCGTGGAGGGCCGGTCTCCGCCGCGCGCGCCGGAGCGACCGGAAGGCGCGGAGCGCCTCGTGGGGAAGGGACCCGCCGCGCCCGCGTACGACGTGACATGGCTTCGCGAATCCTCCTCGGCGCAGCGCTCTGCCTCGCCGTCGCGGCGTGTGGCTCGACGGTAGACGGCGCGCCCGGATCCGGCGAGCAGGTGCCCGGCGGCGCGGTGGGCAGCGAGACGGGCGACGGGACGGCGAGCACGGCCGAACCGACCGGCGGTGCGGACCTCGCGTCCGACGCGGGCGTGCTCGACGCTGGCGCGCAGCCGGACGGCTCGAACGCGAACGGAGACGGCGACGCGGCCTCCGACGGCGCGGCCTCCCCGACTTGCGTCCCCGACACGCCCTGCGCTCCGGCGAGCCCGTGCCGCACCGGAGCGACGACGTGCACGAACGGCATCGCGACGTGCACGGAGTCGGCGCCGGCGCCCGACGGCACCGCGTGCGGCGGCGGACTCTCGTGCCAGGCGGGCGTCTGCAAGCCGGGCAACGCCGTGGCGGCGAACGGGACGTGCACCTACCGCGAGGTGCCGCGCTTCTTCTCGTGCCCGACGGGCATGTCGTGCCGCTGCTACGACTCGCCGTGGACCCAGTTCAAGGACGCTCCGTCGAGCCTCGATCTATGGCTCTCGGCGGACGCGCTCGAGGTGCTGGGCGGAGAGGTACCCGACAACGCCTCGATGTCGTCTCTGCCGAGCGCGCTCATCGCGCTCGACGCCAACGATCCGCGCACCGGCGCCGTCTCGCCCTACCACGCGACCGTAGCCGCCGGCGGCGAGATCACCGTGAGGCTCACCCGGACCGCCGGGTACGTCCCCGAGAAGTACATCAAGTACAGCTCGGCCGACTGCGGCCACGGCGGACGCACCCTCGATTGCACCTTCCGCTCCCCGTAGAACAGCGAGCGCGGTCGGACCTCCCCACGTCCTTCAGCCGCGGAGACGGGCGCGGCGGCAGGCCGAGGCGGGCGAGCGTCAGGTCGATCTCCTCGCCGAGGGCGCGACATCGCCATCGACGGCGCGATCGAGCGGAGTCCGGGCGCGGCGGCGCGCGTGCGCGTGGTGGCGGACGCCTCGCCGGAGCTCGTGAGGGGCGACGTCATGCCGGCGCACCCGAGCGACCTCTCTCACCGTCGTCTGGCGCAGCCGGCGCGCAGCGCCACGCTCGGTTCAGTCGGCCGACGCGTCCTTCACCTCGCCCTCGACGCACTGCTCGCGGATCGGCCCCTTGAGCGTGATCTCACCCGCCTTGAAGCACGCGTTGATGAACGAGTTCACCTCGTTCCCGCACGCGCCGACGAGCGCGTCGGACGCGCCCTTGCATGCCGTCGACTGCGCTTCCTGAACGCACGCCGTGGCGTCGCTGCCGCTGCAGTCCTTGCACGCCGTCGCCAGGCAGAGGTCCCACTGATAGTAGGCCTTACCGCACTCGACCTTCTCGCTGACGATGCCGACGCAGCCTCCGCCGTTCACGGCCACGACCTTCCCCGCGCTCTCGACGACGGGCGCCCACGTGTCACCGTCATCGCCGAAGACGCACTCGGCGCACGACGCGGACTCTTCGGCCACGATGGCCGCCTTCAGATCGGCGAAGGAGGCGCTCTTGTTGGCGGCGACGAGGTCGTCGATGACCTTGAAGACCCCGTCCGTGCAGGCTCCCGGGCGGATCCGCGGCGCTTGGTACTTCACGCCGCTCACGTCGAGGGGCTTCTCGGCGTAGCACTTGGTGGCGTCGGAATCGTGGTCGTCATCGCCGATTGGTTTCGGCGGCGGCCGCTTGACGTCCACCTGTCCGCCGCCGTCGTCGGGCGGCGCGGCGTCATCGTTCGTGCACCCGACCGCGGCGACGGCGATCACCATGCCCGTCAGCGCCGTAACGCTGGCGAGCGCGAATAGCTTCTTGATCATGGACCGAACCTCCTTCGATCCCGCGACTGCAGGGACGTGGGGCCTGCCAAGCAAGAGCTCCGCCACCGTGCGCCGTCAGCGCACGCACGCGCTCGCGACGCGCGCCCGAGCGCTCGGCGCGCAGAGAAGGTGTCTCTCTCCATACGGATACGACGCGCCCGTCGGCCCGCGCGAGCTCCGGCCGTGCGCCGCTCCGGGCGCGTCGAAGCGCGCACGCGTCGTGGAGACGTGCACGCTGTCAGCGGACGAACGCGTTCGCGTCGTAACACCGCCCGAAACGTGACGGCGCAGCGCTCACGCCGCGGTCTCCGCCCGCCGGCCACCGCGAGCGCCACCCGGCGCACGACACGTGAGCGCCGCCTGACGCACGACACGTGGCGCGCCGCCTGACGCACGACACGTGAGCGCCGCCTGGCGCACGACACGTGAGCGCCGCCTGGCGCACGACACGGGCGCGCCGCCTGGCGCACGACACGTGAGCGCCGCCTGGCGCACGACACGTGGCGCGCCGCCTGGCGCACGACACGTGGCGCGCCGCCTGGCGCACGACACGGGCGCGCGGCGCGACTACATCCCGAACTTCTGGGTCCAGTAGTGCGTGTAGCGAGAGCCGTCGACGCGCGGCTCGCCGAGCGCCGCGCCTCGTCAATCGATGCGAATGTACGTCTCGCGATGTGTCGCGTCGACGAAGAGCGACAAGCCGTTGCCGACGGCGCTGAACGGTATCTCCTGCGCCCCGAGAGGAGGAGGACAGATCCGCTGGCCCATGAGCTTCGTGTCGCTGATCGTGTAGCTCATCGAGCTCGTGGTCGCGGCGGGGAGCGCGTCGCGATCGCCGCGTGCCCCGTAGAACGTGAGCTCCGTCGCGGTGACGACGAGCGTGGCGACGCCCCCGCGCCCCGTCTTCCCCAGCGCCGGCTTGGGGTCGTCTTCGCTCTCTCCGCCGTCCCCCTCGTTCGGGACGAACACGAACATGTCCCGGAGGACGTACGTCCCCTCCCGCAATTCGCCGCCGAACGGCTCGGCAGGGCGATCCGTGCGCTCCTCCTCGACGAGCTCGCCGGTCTGCACCCGGTCCGCCTCGCACGCGCTACGCGAACCGCCCGCGTCGCCGCCGTCCGCCGAGGGCGTCGTGACGGGCGGTTGCAGCGTCGTCCCGCCCGCGGCGGCGGGAGGGGCATCGTCGCTGCACGCGGCGGCGAGCGTCGCGGAGCACACGAGCGCGATCGTCAGCGTTCGGATCATCGTTCTACTCCGAGGGCACGCAGTCGTACTGCTGCGCCCATTCCTGGAGGGTCGGCGCGATCTGTCCGGTCGGGCGGAAGACCATGTAGATGCGTAGCCAGCGCTTCGACGACGTCTGCGGGCCGGGCGTGTCGTTGCGGAGGTGGAAGTCGACCGTCCCCGCCGGCGGGGGCCCGACGTCGAACGCGAACGTGCCGCCGGGCGTGGTGGTCGCCGCCGTCCCGACCCGCGTGGTCGCCGGGGAGGTCGGCGGTGACGGAGGCAGTCCGGCCTGGGTGTCGGCGGTGGCCGCGTGGAACTCGATCGACGTCGTGGGCGGGATGATCGATCGCCAACGGAAGTACTGCCAGACCGGAACGTGCCCCGCGGCGCACGCGGCCTCGTAGTCACGCGTGTAGTAAACGACCGGAAGCGGCGGCGGCGGAGGTGGCGGCGGCGGGACCGGCGGCGTGATCGAGCACGCCGTCAGCTGGAAGAACTGGTACTCGAGCGCGAGCTCGGCGTCGGTCAACGCGCCGTTGGTGCAGGCGGTCGGGAACGTCCCCGTGAGGTTGGACGCGCGCCCCGCCGAGGTGTGGAGCCCGTTGTAGATGACGCGGCCGCACGTGTTCGGCGCGCCGAACGGAGTCTCGAACGAGAGGGTCAAGTTGTGGTGCCCCGGCCCCGCGCCGTTCGTGCCGCGCACCCACTCGATCGCGGGGGCGTTCGCGCTGTAAGCGAAGGCCCACGAGTCCGGGACGTCCATGAAGCCGGGCCCCTGGACCACCGACACGCCGTTGTTGATGAGCCACTGGCGCATCGTCGCTTGTGGCCCGCCCGGCGTGACCACCCAACCGCGGAGGAAGTTGTTCCGGTTCACCTGGCTCGGACCGCAGGAGTAGAGCTCGTTGCAGGGCGCCGGAGCCCAGTTGGCGGCCGCCGTGAAGCCCGGCACGTTCCGGAGGAGGTTCACGCCGACGCGGTGATTCATGAAGATTCGCCCGCCGGCGTTGGCCCACGCGGCGATCCGGGCGCGATCGGCGGCGGACGTGCGATCGGTGTCGGTCCAGTTGTTCGGGTGAGGCCCGGCGGTGGGGCCGCCCGTGTTGTTGTTGTTGTTGTCGCAACCCCAGATGATCGCGCTGTACTCGTTGATGGTCGCGTCGGTCGTGTAGAGGCCACCGGCGGCGTTCGCGCGCATCGATACCGGATTCATCCCGCCGGTGTTCGACTGGCCGTCCGATTTCGCGTCCCACGTCTGGAAGCGCCGCACGTTCGGCCCCGCGGCGGTGCGCGGCGCGAACTCGGAGGCGTCGATGCCGACCTTGCGCAGCCAGCACTCCATCGCCTCCTTGTGCGTTTTGACGATCGCGATCTTCGGGATGTCGCCCTCGGTGGCGTTCCTCGGCATCCGGAACGTGCCGTTCGGAATGGCGGGGGCTCCGTTGACGCCGCAGACGTTCGAGACGTTGACGTTGACCCTTCGTCGCCACCGGCCGCTCTGCACCACGATCGGCACGGCGGCCCCCGGCGAGACGTTGTCGAGCGTGAAGGTGCCGTCGACCGCCGTGACCGTCTGCGTCTGCACCGGCGACGAGAGCGACGCGCACGTGTCGCAGGCGACGCCGTCTACGAACGGGACCAGCGTCGACGCGGGCTGGTAGACGAGCACGTTCGCGAGCCCGATGTTGTTGGCGTTCGCCGTGGGGCTCGCGCCGCTCGGATCGTAGACCCTGCCGGTGATGCGTGTGTTGCACGTCGTGCAGGCGCCGCATCCGGCGGGGCCGTCGGTTCGCCAGGCCGCCGAGTTGTTCGCGCAGCGCCCCGGCCCTTCGGCGACGGGCGCACCGCCGGGGCCCGCGTTGACCGTGATGAACCCGTTGCCGGTCGTCGCGTCGGGGACGTCGAACGCGACGCACGCGCCCGGATCGAGCGAAGCCGTCAGGGCGAAGGTCCAGCTGTCGAGGGCCCCCGTGATCACGGCGCAGCCGTTGGGCGGGCTCGGGCCGGCGGTGCGCTGGAGGACGATGTCCGCCCCGGCGGGCACGGCGGCCGTTCCGCGGTTGCAGACGGAGACCATCGCGGAGACGCCGCCGCCTGGACCGCACGGCGCGTTCACTGTGAGGTCCGGCCCGCCGGCGGCCGGGTCCTGGTAGCCGGGGCCCGCGTTCCAAAGGCAGCGGTTGACGGTCGGATCGCAGTGGTGGTCCTGCTGGCAGTTGACGAGCGGCCCCGGCGCCCCCGAGCACGCGCCGCTCACGATGGCGTCGTTCGCTCCCGTGCACGCGACCGCGCCGCCGGGCTGAGAGACGAAAACGCCCGGGGCCGACGCGTCGAGCCCCGCGTCGCTGGCGATGGTCAGGCCCGCGTCCGTGACCGTGAGGCCGCCCTCCGGCACCAGACCCGAGGGATCGTCGACCATCTGCGTGCAGTAGGGGTCGCACGGGTTCGAGAGCGGACCGGTCGCCGGACAGGGCTGCGAGCTGCCGAGCGCTCGCGTGTGGATCGCCCCCGCGCCGTCGAGCGGGACGTACTTCGTCGTGAGCGACTCACTCGAGCAGGCTCCCCACGCTCCAGCGACGCACCTGCGCGAGCCGGTGGAGCAGAGGACGTAGTCACCGGAGCGCTCCTCGACCTTTCCACAGTCGACGACGGCGTCGGGGCTGCTGCATGGGCATCCCTCGGTCGGCGTCAGGCACGCGGAGGTCTCTTGGGGCAGCGCGCCGCCTGCAGCCATTCCCGGCTCGTTCGTCCCGCACGAGGCCGCGAGCATCCCGATCAGCACGGCCGCGGGGGCGATCACGAAGGAGAGACGTCGAAGGCCACGCTTCGCGTTGGACTCTCGTGCGTGCGATTGCATTGCGTCTCCCTCTCCGCCGCTCGGCGCCGGTCCCTCGACCCGAGCTCGTCCCCCCTGCCCTGCGGCCGGCGGTGTCGGAGACCGCGCGCGGCATCTCGACTGCGCCCCCGGCTCAATCGAGCCCGGCGCGCTCCACCGTCCGTTCGGCGCGTGGCTCACCGGAGCCGCACGCCTCCTCATCGTGCGAACCCACCTTCGGCGAGCCGCTCCAGCTCATAAGCAATAAGCTAGCCAGCTCAGCCGCGTGCAATCCCCTAGCGATCGGTAAGAGGAGCGCTGCTCCTACCTCGCAACGATTTCCGAACCTGCACCTTTGTTCGTCCGCCGACGAACAGGGGCGCCGCAAGGCCCCATGGGGTCCTGTCAGAACCGACGCGATGGGCAGACGGCGTCGACAGCTCCGTGCTCGTACGTGGTTTCGGTGGCCGGGTAGTGCATTCGCGACGCGAAATCGTACTCGAAGCCGAGCGGACGTCCTCGATCGTCGCCGTCATACTCGAACACGACGCAGCGCTCGCCCGCGCCCGGACGGACGACGTTCTCGAAGCATCGACCGATGCCTTGCCCTTGCTGCACGGTCGTCTTCGAGGCCATGTCGACGACGCGCACGCCGAACGTTCGCGACGCCCCGCTCACCCCGACCTCTCCCTCTCCCTTCGTGACGTCGGGATCGCCGGACACGAGCACACGCACGACGACGAGCGGATGCTCCCTCGTCAGCTCGGCGGACATCCAGGGGCGCGGCGCGCGGAGCAGCGGCGCGCCCTGACACGCTTGGAGCACGCCCAACGGCATGTCCGTATCCGACCCGGGGACCGCACCGGGGACGAGCAGCGGCGGAGAGGACTGCGGCCCTGGCCCGCTCGGGGCCGCAGCCCCAGGTGACGCGCACGCCGCGCACGCGGCGAGAAGCGAGACGCCAAACGTGGGCCGCCGGCAGACACGCGCGAGCCGTGCCGGCGACAGCGTCCACGAGGACCGAGCTCGCTCGAGCGCTCGACGGCGAACGCGCATCGCACCGACTGACGGCGCGAAGTCGGCGCAATTCAATAGCGACGCCTCCTCGCGACCAGGTCCGCTCCGAGCCTCGACGGAGCACGGTGAGCTCGATCGCGGCTCGCGTCTTGCTTTACGGACGTCGAACCACGCCCCCGCGTCAGTCTTCGCTACAATCGAACGAGCTCACTCATGCACGCTCGGCCCTCTGTACTCGTCGTCCTGCTCGGCGGGAGCTTGACCGTGGCAAGCTGCCAGGACGAGATCGTGCACACGACCACCGTCGTCCTCTCGTCTCCCGACGGCGGGACGCTCAGTGGGTTCAACTGCATCGAGGACGACGCGCAGGTCGGGAAGCGCTGCCTCGAGTCGTGCTTCAAGGACTGCAGCGACAGCTGTCGCGCGACCTACCCCGGCTTCAGCGGTCCCATCATGACGCAGCGTTTGGAGTGCGTCCAGGGTTGCTTCGGCACCACGTCACCGTGCTACCGGACGTGCTCGTTAGGCGCCGCGAGCGCCAACGGGGAGCCGCTCTCCGCCCGCGCCAACGGCAAGCCGCTGTGTGCCGTGGTCGACGTCCTCCGCGTGGGTGGCGAGATCGAGTGCCGATCCGCGACGCGGCTCGCGACGCGGTGCGCGGAGCGCGCGGACCACTGCGCGGTCATCCATCGCCGCGTCCACTGCGTCCCCCCGCTCCTGGAGGTCCCAAGGGGCGGCGGAATGGACGTGGCGAGCCCGGTCGTCGACGCGAACTACGCCACGCTCCGCGACGCGCTCCGCTCGAACATCGCCGAGCTCATGGCGTCCGCGCCCGACGAGTGGGTGCTCGTGCGGGTCATGTCGACGATGCAGGACCGGAGCGAGCTCGACGATCCGCGCGTGGCCGACCTCGACCAGGTCATCGGCTGCTCGCTCAGCTGCCCGATGACGCTCTCGAGTCGCGCGAGCGTGCAGCTCGAGCTCGACGAAGGGCGCTTCGGGTATTGCCGCGAAGCGGCCGTCCGGACCTGCGCCGCGCTTGGCACCCCTGACCTCCCGAGCGCCCTCGCCGCTCTCCGGTTCTGAACGTGGCGTAGGATGCAGCCTACACCGTAGGGTCGAGCCCACACGCTCTGCGGTGCGGTGCGCCACGCGCACGCCCGGCGTCGCGCGGAGCTGCTCTCGACGACCGGCGTCGCGCGGGCTCGAGCCTACCGCCGCGCAGGAGGGTCGACCGGTGCGCTCGCGAGCAGCCCCCTGGCCTGCGAGTTGCTCGAGCCGAGCGCATGCTTCCTACGAAGACTTCGCTCCGCGTTCTCCCTCTGGGGCTCGTCGTCCTGACGGCCTGTCAGCGCGACGACGCTGTGGACCTCGGGCTCGAGCGGCTCCGCATCC
>JAHBWA010000155.1 GCA_019637195.1 Labilithrix sp.
GACCGTGAGGTACGCCGAGCTCGCCGCGGCCGACGCGAAGAAGAAGACGAGGCACCACATCGCCGTCAGCTGCGCTGCGCCGACGGAGCCGTGCGCGAACGCGAGGCCGGTGAGCGCGAGCAGGATCCCGGTGAGGCCGTACGTCGTCGCGATCATCGCGCGGCGCCCGACGTGGTCGAACAGCGGACCGAGCACGAGGGGACCGAAGAGGTTCCCGAAGGCGAACGGCAGCAGGAAGAGGCCGATGTCGTCGGCGGGGACCTCGTAGAACCGCCCGAGGACCAGCGGATACGTGAAGAACACCCCGTTGTACGCGAACGCCTGGGCCACCATGAGGACGAGGCCGAGGATCGCGCGACGCCGATGGTGAATGAAGAGGACGCGGAGGATTCGCGCCCAGCTCGTATCTGCGTTGGTGTCGACGGTCACGACGCGCTCCGGCGGCTCGATCGCGCGGCCCTCGTCGCGGATCTTCGCCTCGATCCCCGAGACCACGCGCTCGGCCTCCTCGACACGCCCGTGCATGAGCAGCCAGCGCGGGCTCTCGGGCAGGTGGCGCCGCGTGAAGAGGATGACGAGGCCGAGGCTCGCGCCGAGACCGAAGCAGACGCGCCAGCCGAGCCAGCGCGGGAGCACGCTCGGATCGAGCAGGACGATCGTGCCGAGCGCGCCGAGCGCGGCCCCGAGCCAGTACGTCCCGTTGATCCCCAGGTCGGCTCGCCCGCGCACTCGCGCCGGGATGAGCTCGTCGATCGCCGCGTTGATCGCCGAGTACTCGCCGCCGATCCCCGCCCCGGTGGCGAAGCGAAGGATCGCGAACGAGGCGAACCCGTTGGTGAACGCGGTCAGAAACGATGCGCTGAGGTAGACCGTGAGCGTCACGAAGAAGAGCTTCTTGCGACCGAGCTTGTCGGTGAGGCGACCGAAGAAGAGCGCGCCCAGCACCGCACCCGCGAGGTACGCGCTCACGGACGCGCCGATCTCCGCCTCGGTGAGGTGGAGGGTGTCCGGCTCGCGGAGCACCGCCGCGACGGCGCCGACGAGCGTGACCTCGAGCCCGTCGAGCAGCCACGTGACGCCGAGCGCGATCACGACACGCCAGTGCCAGCGGCTCCACGGGAGCTGGTCGAGGCGCACCGGGAGATCGGTCTCGACGTACCTGCGCTCCGTCATACCTTCGAACATGCGCCAGCGCCGGGCGCCGCGCATGCGGCGACGACCCGCATCGGCCACCCGCCCGAGCGGTCTCCGCGCCGCGTGCGGCTACAGCGAACGGGCCACTGCGGCGAGCGCGAGCTCACGTACGCGCGGCACCGGCGATTTCGCGAAGCCCGCCGCCGCCACGAGGAGATCGCCGTCGCAGCGCGCCGGCAGCGCGAGCAGGACGTCCTCGACGACGTCGGCGTGACGCCCAGTCTCCGCGTGCGGAGACAGCTTCACGAGCCCTGCCCGGAGGACGTCCCGCGCGCTCGGGCCGAGCGCCACGAGCCACGACACGAAGCGCCGCCGGCGCGCCGGACCGTCTACTCCCGGAGAGATGCGCGCCGCCCAGAGCGCCCGCGCCGAGGCCTGTCCCGACCGCCGGAGGACGCGCTCGATGTACGGCCCCGGCAGCACGTCCTCCGAGAGCAAGCGCTCCGCGAAGGGCACGAGGTTCACCGCTTCGTCGAGGAGACGGAGCGTCTCGACCGCGACGACGTCCCTCCCTCGGCTCGCCTCGAGACGACCGACGAGCTTCGCCACGCGCGAGGCCACCGCGTCGGGCGTCCCCCAGAGGAGCAGCTCGCCGAGCGCGTGCTTCTCGCGGTCGAGTAGCTCCGCGCGCGCGCGGATGAAGTCCGCGAGGTCCGAGGTCGGCACGCACGGATCGCGCTTCGTGCAGCGCCGCGCCCGCGCCTTGACTCGAGTGAGCTCGATCTCGAGCTCGGTGTCCGGCGGCGGCGGAGGCGACACCGACGGCGGAGGCGACGCCGGAGGGGCGACCGTCGCCGAGCCGAGACGGCCGGACAGGTCGCGAAGCGCGGCGCGGAGCTCGCGCATCGACGCGAACCGGTCGCCGCGCTCCGCAGCCAGCGCCCTGCCGACGATCGCGGCGACGTGGCCGCCCACCGCCGGCGGCAGCGCCGACGAGGCTCTCCGACTCCGGTCCCGGTCGGCGAAACGCCGCTGATCCGCCGCGTCGAACGGCAGGTCACCCATGACCAGCTCGTAGAACAGAACGCCGCACGAATAGACGTCGCTCCGCGCGTCGAGGTCCTCGCCGAGGCACTGCTCGGGGGACATGTACGCCGGCGTCCCGAGCGCGGGACGCGTGCCGCTCTCCGCGACGTCGCCGTGCATCATCGTTCGCGCAACGCCGAACTCGCAGAGCTTCGCGCGCACGACCGCGTCGCCGTCGTCGTCGGGCCGCGCGACGAGCAGGATGTTCGCGGGCTTCACGTCGCCGTGGACGATCCCGCGCGCGTGCGCGTGCGCGAGCCCCGCGCAGACGTCGAGCACGATCTCGATCGCCCGCGCGACCGGCAGGGGCCCCTCCTCCGCGAGGACGGCGTCGAGCCGGCTCCCCTCGAGCAGCTCCATCGCGAGCCACATGAAGCCGCCCCACTGCTCGCCGAAGTCGATCACGCGGACGAGGCTCGGATGATCGAGGACGCTGGCGGCCTGAGCCTCGGCCAGGAAGCGCGCGCGAAAGCCGGGGTCCTCCTGGTAGTGCGCGTGGAGCACCTTCACCGCGACCGGCTGCGGCAAGAGCACGTGCTTCGCGCGGTACACGCTGCCGAGCACGCCGTCGCCGATGCGCTCCTCGACGATGAGCTTCCCGCCGAGGCAACACCCGAGGATCGGGTCGTCCGACGACGGGCGAAGACCGGAGATCGTCCCCCTCGCGACTTGCTCGACCGGAGGCGCCTTGGTGCAGTGTCGGAGGTCCGTCGCCATACGCGGTCTCGCTAGCAGCTCGATCCGCGAGCGCCAACGCGCCCCTCGCGCGCCGTGAGGCGGGAGGCCATCAGCGGTTCGCGGAGCCGAACGACGAGACGCGGGATCGGCGGCTCAGCGCGATCCGCCGTGCGCAGGCGCGCACGCCGATTCCACAAGCGTCACGGCGAAGTCGACGACGTGTGAAGAGACGTGCGCGCTCACGCGGAGGCGCGAACCGGCGTCCCGCGCTCGGAGCGCGAGACGCCGATGGGACCCACGCCCGGGCGCGCGTCTCCGGCCGCCTGCCGCGACCGTGGATCTCCCCCTCGCCCGTCGTCGACCCGCGCGCTCCCACCGCGCGCGCGGCGCGCCGCCGAGCGAGCCGAGCCGGTCGCCCGTCGGCCCCTACAGCGCGCCGTTGAGCGGATCGAACCGGTCGCCGCCGTTGAGGAGGCCCGGGCTGATCTTCACGCGCTTGGTCTTGCGCTCGACCTTCTGCGCCTTCTCCTGGTTCTTCGCGCGCGTCTTGTCTTCGCGCGCCTTGTCGGCGTCGAGGAGCATGCGCTTCTGCCAGTCGCTGAGCTCGCGCTTGCCCTCGGCGGGCGCCGGCTCGACCGGCGCCGGGAGCGCCGTGGCGGCGGCAGGCGGCGCCTCGACCGCGGTGGTCGTCTTCACGTCGATGTCCGTCGGCGACCCGCCGGTCCTGGCCGCGACGAAGGCGATCGCCGCGGCGACGGCGAGCGCGCCGATGCCCCCGGCGGCGAGCACGCCGCGACGGCGCGGCGCGAGCTCGAGGTCTTCGGGCAGGTCGAGGTCGAGCGGCGCCCCCGCGGACTCGAGCGCCGCGGTCGCCCTCGAGCTCGGCGGCGCGATCGCGACCGGAGACAGGCTCGGCGCCTGCTGCTCCGTCGGGCAGTCGTCGAGTCCTGCCGCCTCGCCGAGCGTCGTCCACGCCGATGCGCCGGGCGCGAGCACGGGAACATGCGCGTCGATGAGCCCCTCGTCGAAGGCTCGGTCGAGCCCCTCGAGCGTCATCATCCGGATCTCCCCCGTGCCAAGCTGCACACGCCAGAGCTCTTCGTTCATGTTGGGCTCCATTTCGCCGGGCACGCTACCGGCCGTCCGATGTAGGCCGCGACCGTTGAAACGTCGTGATCCGCCCGTGAGACGGACGCCGGCTGCGGCAGAGCAGCTCTGAAAGGCACACCTTCGCCGCGTCGCGCATCGCGTCATCGCGGATGGTGGTAGCCTCATGGCCGTGGTGTCCCCCGCCCAAGAGCCCGGATGGTACGGCCCGTTCGGCGGTCGCTTCGTCTCCGAGACGCTGATCCCGGCGCTGGACGAGCTCACCGCCGCGACGGCGGAGATCGCCGCGACGGAGGCGTTCGAGGACGAGCTCCGGACGCTCCTCGCCGACTACGTCGGCCGCCCGACGCCGCTCTCCGAGGCCTCGCGCCTCGCGCGCGCGATCGATCCCGACCAGAAGTCGCTGCGCCGTCTCTTCCTGAAGCGCGAAGACCTCTGCCACACGGGCGCGCACAAGATCAACAACGCCCTCGGGCAGATCCTGCTCGCGCAGAAGATGGGCAAGACGCGGATCATCGCGGAGACCGGCGCCGGACAGCACGGCGTCGCGACCGCGACCGCGTGCGCGCTCTTCGGCCTGCCGTGCGAGGTCTACATGGGCGCCGAGGACGTCCAGCGCCAGGCGCCGAACGTCGGGCGCATGCGGCTCCTCGGCGCGAAGGTCATCCCGGTCGAGTCGGGATCGCGCACGCTGAAGGACGCGATGAACGAGGCCCTGCGCGACTGGGTCACCAACGTCGCCACAACGCACTACTGCATCGGGAGCGCCGCCGGCCCGCACCCCTACCCCGAGCTCGTGGCCCGCTTCCAGTCCGTCATCGGAGAGGAAGCCCGCGCGCAGCTCCTGGAGCGCACCGGGAACCTCCCTGACGCCGCCGTCGCGTGCGTCGGCGGCGGCTCGAACGCCATCGGCCTCTTTCGCGCCTTCGTCTCGGCGGAGGACGTGCGGCTCTACGGCGTCGAGGCCGCGGGACACGGCGTCGCGAGCGGCCGGCACGCCGCGACGCTCACCGCGGGACGCGTCGGCGTCCTCCATGGCTCGAAGAGCTACGTGCTCTGCGACGACGGCGGCCAGATCCAGGAGGCGCACTCGATCAGCGCGGGCCTCGACTACCCCGGCGTCGGTCCGGAGCACGCGTGGCTGAAGGCGTCCGGACGCGCGCGCTACGTCTCGGCGACCGACGACGAGGCGCTCGCGGCCGCGTCGCTGGTCACGCGGACCGAGGGGATCCTCCCGGCGCTCGAGACGTCGCACCCCTTCGCCAAGCTCGGGGCGATCGCCGCGGAGGTCGCGCGCGAGCTCGGTCGCCCGGCGACGATCGTGCTCTGCCTCTCCGGGCGCGGCGACAAGGACCTCGAGACGCTGCTCGGTCGGCTCTTGCCGCCTGGAGAGCGGGGAGACTCCTGATGGGTCGCATCGAAGACGCGTTCGCGCGCCGCGCGGCCGAGGACAAGAAGGCGCTGGTCACCTACCTCTGCGTGGGCGATCCCGACGGCGACGCCTCGATCGATCTCGCGCTCACCTGCGCGGATGCCGGAGCCGACGTCCTCGAGCTCGGCTGTCCTTTCAGCGATCCGTCCGCCGACGGCGCCGCCATCGCGCGGGCCAGCCAGCGCGCGCTCGGTCGCGGCGGCGGCCTCGCGGAGACCTTGCGCGTCGCGAGCGCCGTGCGCGCGCGCTCCGACGTGCCGATCGTCCTCTTCGGCTACTACAACCCGCTCTTCGTGCGCGGCGAGGAGGCCGCCGCGCGCGACGTCGCGGCGGCCGGCGTCGACGCGCTCCTCGTCGTCGACCTCCCCGTCGACGAGTCGATTCCGCTCCGGACGGCAGCGGCGAGCCAGGGCCTCGGGCTCGTGCCGCTCGTCGCGCCGACGACGCGCCCCGAGCGCGTCGCGCGGATCGCGGAGCTCGGCGCGCGGCTGCCCGTGCCGTTCGTCTACTACGTGTCGATGACCGGCATCACCGGAGGCGCCGGAGCGTCGGCGGTGCTGGAGCGCGCGAGCGCCGAGGCCGCACGCGTCCGCGAGACGACGAAGCGACCGACGGTCGTAGGCTTCGGCATCGACTCGGACGCCCGCGCGCGCGTCGCCGCGGAGCACGCCGACGGGGTGGTGGTCGGCTCGGAGCTCGTCCGCCGGATCGAGCGCGGCGTGACCCACACCGAGCGCCTCGCCGGCGTGCGCGAGCTCGTCCGCGAGCTCCGCGCCGCCGTCTGAGCGCCGCGCGGCCCCTCGAGCTCCGCGCGCCCGCGAGACCGGCGGCGAACCGTGCGACGACGCGCGCTCGAGCGTGACCGCTCGCGCCGAACGCCGATCGTCGCTAGGATGCGCGGCCCGCCGGATCGACCTAGACTCCCGAATCGAGCCTCACGATGCTTCTCCTCTGCGTCTCCGACATTCACGGCAACCTCGACGCTCTCCGGGCGGTCCTCGCCACGGCCGAGAAGCGCTCCTTCCACAAGCTGCTCGTCGCCGGCGACATCGTCTTCCCGGGCAACGAGCCCCTCGAGACGTGGCGCCGCCTCTCCGCTGCGGGCGCCGTGATGGTGCAAGGCGTGTCCGACAAAGCCCTGGCGACGCTCGACCCGAGCTCGCTCCACCCGCGGAGCGAGCACGAGCGCCTGATGCTCGACCGGATGAAGGGCGTCCGCGCGGAGCTCGGGGACCTCGTCCTCGAGCGCATCAAGCGCCTCCCGACGCACCAGCGCGTCCCGCTCGAGGACGGCGGCGAGCTCGTGCTCGTCCACGGCTCACCTCTCCACCCGGACGAGGCGCTCTCGTTCGACATGTCCGACGAGGAGATCGACGCCCTCCTCGGCGACGACTGCGGCGACGTCGTCGTCTGCGGGATGAGCCACACCCCCTTCCACCGCACGGTCGGCGGGGTGCAGATCGTCAACGTCGGCAGCATCGGCGAGGCCCCCGACGGCCTCACGACTCCGCTCACGTACGGCGGCGCCGAGCGCCCGAGCGTCGCCCACGCGACGTGGATCGAGTCGACGCCGCAGGGCATCCACGTCGAGCAGATCACGGTGCCGCTCGAGGCGCCCCCGCGCCAGCTGCTCGCCGCGCCCTGAGCCGGCCCGGGCGCGCGCAGAGATCAAATCGTCGCAGCAACGTTGCGCCGGCGAAGCCCGGTTTGCGACGATCCGATCGTGGTTACGCGACGAGGTCCGTCCCTCGCGAAGGCGCGCGCGCCGAAGCTCGTCGAGCGACGCGGCGACATGGTGCGCACCGTCGAGGGCCGATGGCGTGAGCTGTTCGAGTCGGCAGACATGATGAGCGAGGGCGCCGCGCGCGAGGAGCGCGGCGGCGGGCGCGCCTGGTACGGGACGACGAGCCTGATCCTGGAGCTTCCTGTGGAAACCTCGTTGGAAGACCGTGCAGAGCTGCTCGCGATCGCGAAAAAGGACGTTCACGCGCACGTCCACGCGCTCCGCTCGGCGCACCGCGAGGCGCAGAGCCGAGCGCCCGCCCAGCTCGGACGCGTCGCGTGCGAGCTGCACTTCAGTGACGATCCGAAGGGGTTGAGGATTGACGTCGACGTCCAGGCGCCTTTGATAGAGAGGCGGAAGGTCACGAGGACCTTTCCATGACGACCCTCATCGACGGCATGCCGACATCGAAGAAGCACCGAGGCAAGGGCAAGCGGGGCGGCGAAGTCATTCACGTCGCGTTCGGCCCTGGGGGCGGGCGTATCCAGCACGCCGACGGACCGACCACGCGAGCCCACGGCGAAGCGGCCGGCGCGCGCGCGCGCGCCGACGGGAAAGCGCCGACGACCGGCGAGTCGCAGCTGCCGCCGCCGAGCACCGGCGAGCCGGTGACGGACGTCTTCTCCCCGCGCGAGGTCGCGAAGCTCCTCGGCCTGACCGTCACGCGCCTCCGCAGCCTCGACAAGTCACACGTCGTCTCGCCGAGCGCGATGCGCAACGGGCGACGCGCGTACACCTTCCAGGACCTCATCGCGCTCCGCGCGACCCACGGCCTGCTCGAGCAGCAGGTGCGCCTGAAGGACGTCGTCCAGGCGATCGGCGCGCTCCGCCGCGCGCTCCCCCGCGTCACGCGCCCGCTCCAGGAGCTGCGCATCGTCTCGGACGGTCGCAAGGTCGTCGTCCAGGCCGAGGACGGCGTCTACGAGCCGGTGAGCGGCCAGATGGTGCTCGACTTCCGTGTCGAGACGCTGCGCGGTGACATCGTCCGCGTCCTCCGCCACGAGCCGAACGGGACGCGCGCGCGCTCCGCGTACGACCTCTACATGCGCGCGAGCGCCCTCGACGAGGATCCGGCGACGTTCGACGAGGCCGAGAGCCTCTACAAGAAGGCCACCGAGCTCGATCCGCAGCTCGCCATCGCCTACACGAACCTCGGCAACATCCGCTTCCGTCGCGGCGACGAGGCGGGCGCCGAGCAGCTGTATCGCAAGGCGCTCGAGATCGACGAGCGCCAGCCCGAGGCGCACTACAACCTCGGCTACGTGATGCTCGAGCGCGGCTACGCCTCGCGCGCGGTCACCTACTTCGAGGCCGCCATCAAGACGGACTCACGCTTCGCCGACGCGCACTTCAACCTCGCGATGGCCTACGAGGCCCTCGCGGACAAGGCGCGCGCGCGCGTGCACTGGAAGCGGTACCTCGAGCTCGAGCCGACGGGCACCTGGGCCGACATCGCGCGCGACCACTTGTGAGCGGCGCGGGGAGTGCTTCCCGCTCCGCTTCGCGCCCGCATTTCAGTAGACTCTGCGCATGGCCCAGCGCGCGCTCCTCGTGATCGCCGACATCGGCGGATACACGAAGTTCATGCGCGTGCACCGCATCAACCTCGCCCACGCGCAGTACGTCGTCGCCCAGCTGCTCGAGGCCGTGATCGACGGCGCCGAGCCGCGCCTCAAGCTCGCGAAGCTCGAGGGGGACGCCGCGTTCTTCTACGCGCTGGCGCCCGAAGGGAAGAAGCGAGACGCGGTCGCCAACTTCGCCGATGTCGTCGGATCGATCCGGCGCGCGTTCCTGGCGAGGCGGCTGGAGCTCGAGACCGACCGCGTCTGCAACTGCGACAGCTGCACGCAGGCCGGCCAGCTCAAGCTCAAGTTCGTGGGGCACGTGGGCGACGTCGCCTTCCAGAAGGTGAAGCGCTACACGGAGCTGGCCGGCGTGGACGTCATCTTCGTCCACCGGCTCCTCAAGAACTCCGTCCCCATCGCCGAGTACGCGCTGATGAGCGAGCCCGTCTTCCAGCGCGCCGACGCGTTCGCGAAGTTCGGACGAGAAGCGACGGAGGATCTCGAGGGTCTCGGAGAGGTGACGACATACTACGTCGACCTCGCGGAGGTCGCGCGCGAGGTGCCGGTCTCCCTCGAGCCGTCGCTGCTCCGCAAGGCCGTCGCCTGGCTCAAGATGACGGTACGCTCGATCCCGTATTTCATCGGCCTCAAGAAGTCGTGCGACGGCTTCCGCAACATGGGCGCCGTCGATCCGTCGCTCGGGTTGCCGGGCAGCTCGCTCCCGCCGCCGTCGCTCGGACCGCCGAGCGAGGCTCCCCGATCAGAATAGGATCGCCCCTCCGCAGGGGACGTCGACGGTCCGCTCGACGTTGAGCCCGGCGCGCACGCGGTGGCGCCCGCAGGGGATCGTGAGGGTGCGACCACGCAGGCGGTGATGCTCTCCGTCCACGATCACGGTCATCACGTCGAGCGCCGGGAAGCGGATGGTGCCGGTGCTCGGTCCTTCGGCCGGCGGCGATCTCACGCCGACGGGCACGATCGCCGGCGCGCTCGTCGCCGGCGCGCTCGATGACGGCGCGGGCCCCCGACGATCGACGCGCGCGCCTCCTCGGCCCGCCGAGGCGTGGGACGCTGCGCGCCCCGCAGCGCCCGGGACCGCGCCGTCGCGCGTGGCCCCGGCCCGGACGGTAGCCCCCGACGCGGGCGAGAAGCCGGACGATGCGCTCGCGGGACCGGCGCTCGCGGACGACGCGCTCGCGGGACCGGCGCTCGCGGACGACGCGCTCGCGGTCGCGTCGCCCGACCGCTCGGGCGCGAGCGCCGCAGGCTCGGCGTGCGGCGCGGTCGGCCGCGCGCCGGTCCCCGCGGCGTCGCGCGGCGCCGGGATCCCCCCGGACAGGGCGTACTCCGGCGCCCGCACCATCGTCTGCGAGCTCGGCGCAGCCTCGCCCGCGCCGCGCCATCCGCGCCACGGCGACGCGACGACCGCGAGCGCCGCGACAGCCACGCCGGCGGCCGCGAACATCGGCCAGCGTCGCTGGAGGGGAGCGCGCGCGTCGAGGGACGGAGCGTGCTCGCCGCGGGTGCTGGGCGCCGGCGTCTCGGCGCTCACCGAGCGCGCCGGCCCGCCCGGCGCGGCGGCCGCTGCCGACGGGCCCGACGCGGGCGGGCGCGGCGCGCTCTCCGACACCGGGAGCTCGGGCGACGAGGACATGAGGCTCGTCCGGAGCGCCTGCTCGAGCGCCGCGAGGAGCTCCGATCCGTCCGCGTAGCGCGCCGCCGGATCCTTGGCGAGACACCGCTCGACGAGCTCTTCGACCTCGGGACAAACGTCCGGGAGCCGTGACCGGAGCGCCTCCGGCTCCTGCTTGACGACCGCGAGCATCCGCGCGAGCTGATTCCGCCCGTCGAAGGCGCGCTCGCCGGTCAGCATCTCGTAGAGCACCGCGCCGCACGAGAACACGTCGGCGCGGACGTCGACGGCGGCGCCCCGCGCCTGCTCCGGCGCGAGGTAGCCGGCGGTGCCGCACGCCTCGCCGGGTCCGGTGAGGTCGGTCGCCGTGTCCTCGTCGTCCGTACGCCTTCGCGTCAGCTCGTCGTGGGCTAGCCCGAAGTCGAGGACCTTGGCGAGCATCACGCCGGGCGCCGGCGTCGTGATGAAGATGTTCTCCGGCTTGACGTCACGATGAGTGACGTCCCCGGCGTGCGCCCGCGCGAGCGCCCTCGCGACGTCACGCGCGATCGACAGCGACTCGTCGGTCGTCAGCCGCCGCTCGTTCATCAGCGCGCGGAGCGTCCTGCCCTCGAGCAGCTCCATGACGATGTAGCGCCGGCCGTCGCTGTCGCCGACCTCGTGGATCGACGCGATGTTCGGGTGATTGAGGCGCGCCGCGAGCCGCGCCTCGCGGAGAAAGCGACGCCGATGCGGCTCCACGTCGACGACGCTGCTCAGCACCTTGACCGCGACCTCGCGATCGAGGTCTTCGTCGCGCGCGGCGTAGACCTCCCCGGTCCCGCCCTTGCCGATCAGGCGCGTGATGCGGAAGCGTCCGAGGCGGGTGCCCGCGAGCGACATCGAAACGCGAGCGTACCCTCGCAAGCACCAGGCGATCCACCCCTCGGGCGCCGCCCACGTCCGCGACTGAGCGTGCCGACGAGCCGGTGAAGCGGCTCAGAGGCGCCGGTGGGACAAGCACGGAAGCGACGCGCGCACCCGGTCCTGCGCCGCGAAGTCGAGGCGCGCGAGCGCGATCCCCTCGCCTTCGCCGGCCTGGGCCAGGACGTCACCCCACGGGTCCACGATCAGGCTCTTGCCGTAGGTCGTCCGACCGCGCGGGTGCCGCCCGTGCTGCGCCGGCGCGAGGACGAACACCTGGTTCTCGACGGCGCGCGCGCGAAGGAGGACGTGCCAGTGGTCCTTGCCGGTCGTCACCGTGAAGGCCGCGGGCACGGTGACGATCCGGACGCCCTGACCCACGAGCTGGCGGTAGAGCTCGGGGAAGCGGACATCGTAGCAGATCGTCATCCCGAGCTTCGCGGTCGTCGCGCCGGCGGTGACGTCCGCCACGACCGGCTCGCTGCCTGCGCTCGTCGCGCCGCTCTCGAGCAGCTTCGTGCCGTCCGCGAGGTCGACGTCGAAGAGGTGGATCTTGCGGTACCGCGCGACGACGCGCCCATCGGGGGCGACGAGCAGCGACGTGTTGTAGGGACGCGCCGCGTCCCCGCTCACCTCCGGCATTCCGCCGGCGACGATCCACACACCGTGCTCGCGCGACGCGTCGCGGACGGCGCGCGTGATGGGTCCGCTCGCGCCGTCGTCGGTGCTCTCGGCGATCTCGCGCTTGTGCGCCTCCTCCCCCATGAAGGCGAAGTTCTCCGGGAGGGCGACGAGCTCGGCGCCGGCGCGCGCGGCGTCCGCGATCAGCGCGCGGGCGCGCTCGAGGTTCGTCGAAACGTCGTCCTGACTCGACAGCTGGATGACCGCGGCTCGCATCGTCGATGCTAATACTAGCGCACGGTGGAAGACGCGATCGTCATCGCGGCAGAGGTGCAGCCCGGCACGGGCGTCCTCGCGGACGAGCCGATCACGACCGCGACGTTGCGGGGCGCGATCGACGGCCGCGATCGGGTCGTCCGCGTCGTCGGCGGGCCCACGCCTCGAGGCGGGTTCGCCCGCCTCGACGGCTACGTCGTGCCGACGGTCGGCGCGCGCGTGCGTCTCGATCTCCGCGACCCGCGCCGCGTGACCTCCGGGACACCGAGCGCGCCCGCGGGCTCACGATGGACGCCGAGCACCCCCGCCGGGCAGCGCTGGACGCCGAGCACCCCCGCCGGGCAGCGCTGGACGCCGAGCACCCCCGCGGGGACGTGGGACGCGGGCGCGCTGCCGATCCGCTTCGTCCTCGGCCTCCCGCCGAGCCGTGACCTCGGCGCGGAAGCGGCGGCCGAGCTCGACGTCGCCGCGCGGACGTGGGCTCGCCCCGCGTGCACGGCCTTCCGCGCGCGCTTCGGCGGCGAGCGCGCTCTCGCCCCCGGCGACGACGGCGAGAGCGCGGTGTTCTTCCACGACGAGGCCTGGCCGGAGGAGCTCGAGCCGGGCGCGCTCGCGCAGACAATCCTGCACACCGACGGGGCCGGCAAGCTCCGCGACGCCGACATCCACATCAACGGCGCGGCGTACCGCTTCTCGATCGACGGCGCCGCCGGCACGCAGGACATCCGGAGCGTCCTCGTGCACGAGATCGGCCACGCGCTCGGCCTCGGGCACTCGACCGACGCGCGGGCGACGATGAACGTATCGGGCTCGGGGCTCCGCTGGCGCTCGCTGGAGAAGGACGACATCGACGGCGTCTGCGCGCTCTATCCGGGAACGGGGAGCGCGGGCTGCGACGCCGAGCCCTGCCCTCCCGGGCTGCGCTGCGTCGCCGGCGCCTGCCAGCGGTCGGGCGCGCGCGCCGACGTCTGCTCGCCGTGTACGCCCGAGCTCGGCGCGTGCGAGGCCGCGGGCGACGACGCGCGCTGCGTCGACGTCGGCGAGGGCAGCTCGGCGGGCAGGGTGTGTGGCCGCGCGTGCGCGCGCGACGAGGACTGCGGAGCGGGCTTTGCGTGCCGGCCGACGACGGAGGCGGGCGATCTCCAGTGCCTGTCGCTGACCGGCTGTCGAAACGGCGCGAACACCTGCACGTCCGACGCCGACTGCGAACACCCGGGCGCGACGTGCCGCGCGGGCGCTTGCGTCGGCGCCCCGGAGTCAGGCCCCGACGCGGGGGGCAAGGGCGCGGACGCCGGCCGGCCGGACGAGCTGGCGCCGGAGGGCGGAGGCGGCGACTGCACCTGCCGCTCCGCTCCATCCGGAGCGGCGGGCGCGGCCACGACGCTCGCGCTCGCCGCGACGGCCGCGATCGCCGCGCTTCGGCGCGCCGCCCGACGGCGCCTCGAGCTCGACTGAAGACGTCGCCGCGCTTCGGCGCGCCGCCCGACGGCGCCTCGAGCTCGACTGAAGACGTCGCCGCGCTTCGGCGCGCCGCCCGACGGCGCCTCGAGTAGAGTTCGGCGCGTGCGACCCTCGCCTCACCCGCTCGACCTCGCGACGTTTCAGGAGGCGCGCGAGCGCCTCTGCGGACGGATCGTCCGCACGCCGGTCACCCACCTCCGCAGCGGGCTCGTCGCGCCCGGCGGCGGCGTCGACGAGCGCGGCGTCCTCACGACGCCCGCGGTCGACGAGCGCCTCCCGGGAGACGTCTGGCTGAAGCTCGAGTGCCTGCAGGTCACCGGCTCGTTCAAAGCGCGCGGCGCCCTGAATCGCGTTCTGTCGCTCGCTCCCGAGCAGGCGAGGCGCGGCGTCGTCACCGCGTCCGGCGGCAACCACGGCCTCGCCGTCGCCTACGCGGGCCGCGCGATCGGCGCTCCGACCACCGTCTATCTCCCGCGCCTCACGCCCGAGACGAAGGCGACGCGGATCGCGCGATGGGGCGCGGAGGTCATCCGCGCGGGCGAGGTGTGGGACGACGCGCACGCCGCGGCGCTCGCGCACGCCGAGCGCGACGGGCTCACGTACGTCCACCCGTTCGCCGATCCCGAGGTCGTCGCCGGTCAGGGGACGATCGCGCTCGAGGTCCTCGAGCAAGCGCCCGACACCGACGCGATCGTGATCGCGATCGGCGGCGGCGGCCTCATGGCCGGCGTCGGCGCCGCCGCGCGCCTCCTCCGCCCCGGGATCCGCGTCATCGGCGTCGAGCCCGTCGGCGCGCCGACCCTCCACGCGAGCCTCGCGGCGGACCGCGTGATCGAGCTCCCGTCGATCGCGACCGCCGCCGGGACGCTCGCGCCGCGCCGGAGCGATCCTTACACGTTCGAGCTCGTCCGCGCCGTCACCGACGCGATCGTCCTCGTGACCGACGACGAGATGCGCGACGCCGCCCGCTACCTGCTCGACAGCGCCGGCGTCGGCGTCGAGCTGTCGGGCGCCGCCGCCGTCGCCGCCCTCCTCACGGGCAAGGCGCCCCTCGCCGGCGCGAAGCGCCCGTGCGCGCTCGTCTGCGGCGCCGGCACCGACGGCCGCTGATCGACGGCCGATCGAGACCAGACCGCGGCCACCGGAGAGTCATCCCCGGTCGTCGCCGCGCCCGCCGGGAGGCACGCCCGGTCGTCGAACGCGCCCGCCGGAGAGTCATCCCCGGTCGTCGCCGCGCCCGCCGAGAGGCACGCCCGGTCGTCGAACGCGCCCGCCTCGCGAGCGCGCTACTCTGCGTTCGCCGCGGCCTTCGACCGCTTCTCTTCGGAGGCCTTGTCCCGCTTCTTCGTGTAGAGCGCCTCGATCACCGGCTCGTACTTCTCGAAGACCTTGCGGCGCTTCACCTTCAGGCTCGGCGTGAGCAGTCCGTTGTCGGTCGTGAAATCCTCCGACACGAGCGCGAAGTCCTTCACGCCCTCGAAGCCCTTGAACTTCTCGCCGTAGTGGTCGAGCTCCTTCTTGAAGAGCGCGCGCACCTTCGCGTTGGCGAGGAGCTTGTCCGGATCCGCGTCGGCGACGCCGTTGTCCTTGCCCCACTCCTGCACGGCCGCGACGTTCGCGACGACGAGCGCCACGTTGTACGGCTTGTTGTCGCCGTGGACCATGACGTTGAGCACGTACGGCGAGAGCTTGATCTGCTCCTCGAGCGGGGTCGGGACGACGTACTTGCCGTTCTCGAGCTTGTACTGCTCCTTCAGACGGCCGGTGATGAAGAGGAAGCCGTCGGCGTCGATGCGCCCCATGTCGCCGGTCTTGAAGCCGCCGTCGGGGAGCAGCACGGCGTCGTTCTCCGCCGGGCGGTTGTGGTAGCCCTGCATCACGTTCGGCCCGTAGACGACGATCTCGCCGTCGTCCGAGATCTTCACCGTCACCCCCGGCATCGGCTTACCGACGCTGCCGATCTTGCGGTTGTTCGGCCAGTTGGCGGTCGCGATCGGGCTCGTCTCGGTCAGGCCGTACCCCTCGTAGACGGTGATGCCGAGGCTGTCGATGAACTCGGCGACCTCGGTCGAGATCGCTGCGCCGCCGCTGAAGGCGTACTTCAGCTCGCCGCCGAACCGCGCGCGCACCTTGGCGAAGACGACCTTGTCGGTGATCGCGAGGACAAGGCCCTCGCCGAGGGAGACCTCCTCGCCCTTGCGCTGCTTCCCGCGCGTCGCGAGCGAGGTCTTCACCATCGACTGGACGACGCCGGGCTTCGTCGAGATCTGCTTCTGCACGGCCGCGTAGAGCTTGTTGAAGATCCGCGGCACGCTGAAGAGGAGCGTCGGCTTCGTCTCGGCGAGGTTGTCGAGGATCTTCTCGACGCTCTCGGCGATCGCCAGGCTCGCGCCCATCGAGAACAGGCCGTGGAGCTCGACGGTCTGGCCGAACGAGTGCGCCCACGGCAGAAACGAGAGCGACCGATCCATCGACGACATCGGGAAGCACGCGTGGATCGCGCTCACGTTGGAGGCGATGTTGCCGTGCGAGAGGATGACGCCCTTCGGGTTGCCGGTCGTGCCGCTGGTGTAGATGAGGCCCGCCGTGTCCTTCGGATCGGGGTCGATCGTCCCGACCTCCGCCTTCGTCGCCGCGAGGCTCTTGAAGGCGTGGACCTTGTCCGAGGTCTTCGTCGCCGGGTCCAGCGAGACGATGTACTCGAGCGACGCGATGGACTCGAGCATCCCCTTCGTCTTCTCGGCGATCGCGTCGGTGGCGACGATGAGGGCCTTGGCCTCGCAGTCCTTGACGATGAACTCCCAGTCTTTCGCGAGCTGCGCCTCGTACATCGGCACGAAGGCGACGCCGAGCCCGAAGCACGCGTACGCGGCGACGGCCCACTCGGGCCGGTTGTTGGCGATGATCGCGACGCGGTCGCCTCGTTCGATCCCGAGCGACGCGAGCCCCGCGCGGAAGCCGTCGGTCAACCTCCCGAACTCGAGGTACGTCATCCACGACCACTGGCCCCCGCGCTTCGTCCCGAACAAGGGGTTGTCGGGGAACGTCTTGAGAGCGTCGTGGTAGATGTCGACGAGCGTCTGGAATTTCGCCATGGCACGCGGAGGATACCCCCCGCGCCCGATCCCGGCCAGCGCCCATCACGGGCGCGGGCCGGTCCCTAGCGGATGGCGACGAACCGCCCCGCCAGACCGCTCTGCTCGCAGTCGGCCTGGGCGCGCTCGGCGGTGAAGCCGTGCGGCCCCGCGTAGTACCGCTTCACCTCCCCGTCGGCGACCGCGCAGCTGCCGACGCGCCCCGCGGCCGGGCAGGCTCCGGCGCGAAAGTCCCCGCGCGCTCCGCGGCAGAGCGCGCGCTCGACGCCGAAGCTCCCGCTGGCCGACGCGTAGTCGCTGCACGTGCCCTGCTGGGCGCTGACGTCGCAGCTCGCGAGCGCGCGGACCGCCGCGGACGTCGTGGTCGGCGCGCCGATCGGCTCTTCCTTCGGCCGGCCGCACGCGAGCGCGGCCAGCATCGCGACGGTGACGGCGCCGACGGTCACGAGGCTCTTGGCGAAGGGGCTCATGGCGCTCTCCTACGGCGCCGGCCCGAATTGCTTCCCGCGCCGTCGAAAAATGGGGGGCCCCTCGACAGATTCGGCGAGAGGGGGAGGCTCCCCGGTTCGCCCATCGCTTGGGCCTTCCCACCGGCGAGGTCCTTCATTACAGACCGCGGCATGAAGGTCGTCGTTCTGGGAGCAGGTCTGGTCGGCTCGCCGATGGCGCTCGATCTCGCGAAAGATCCCGCGTTCGACGTCACGGTCGCCGACCTGCGAGCCGAGCCCCTCGCGCGCCTCGCGGAGACGGCCCGGGTCACGACGCGGCAGGTCGATCTCGCGAGGGCCGACGAGCTCCAGGGCCTCGCCCGCGACGCCGACATCGTGCTCTCGGCGGTGCCCGGGTTCATGGGCTTCCGCACGCTCGAGATCCTCCTCGAGCTGGGCAAGACGGTGGTGGACATCGCGTTCTTCCCGGAGAACCCGCTGGACCTCGATCCGCTCGCGAAGAAGCGGGGCGCGACGGCGATCGTCGACATGGGCGTGGGTCCGGGGATGAGCAGCGTCCTCGCCGCGCACGCGCACGCGCAGCTCGACGAGACGACGTCGATCCTCACCTACGTCGGCGGCCTCCCCCGCGTGCGGCGTTGGCCGTACGAGTACAAGGCCGTCTTCTCGCCCATCGACGTGATCGAGGAGTACACGCGGCCGGCGCGCTACGTCGAGAACGGCCACCTCGTCGTCCGCCCCGCGCTGTCGGACGCCGAGTACCTGCACTTCCCCGAGGTCGGCACGCTCGAGGCGTTCAACACCGACGGCCTGAGGACGATGGCCGTGACGATGAACGTCCCGAACATGAAGGAGAAGACCCTCCGCTACCCGGGCCACATCGAGAAGATGGCCGTCCTCCGCGAGACCGGCTTCTTCAGCGCCGAGCCGGTGGACGTCGGGGGCGCGAAGGTCCGGCCCATCGACCTGACCGCCAAGCTCCTCTTCCCGATGTGGCAGATGGATCCGGGCGAGGCCGACGTCACGGTGATGAAGGTCGTCGTCGAGGGGACGAAGGCCGCCAAGAAGACCCGCGTGACCTACGATCTCTTCGACACCTACGACGCCGCCACGGGCATCCACTCGATGGCCCGGACGACCGGCTACACGGCGACCGCCGCGGTCCGGATGCTGGCCCGCGGGCTGTTCGCGGACAAGGGCGTCTTCGCCCCCGAGCTCGTCGGCCGGAGCGGGACCTGCGTCGAGTTCCTGCTGGCCGAGCTCCGCGCCCGCGGCGTCGTCTACAAGGAGACCATCGAGTTTCCCTGAGCAGCTCGATCGCCCGCCCGGCCGTCGCGTGCTATGAGCGCCCGGCCTTGGGCCGCTACCTCGTCCACACCTTCGGCTGCCAGATGAACGCGCACGACTCCGACCGCATGGAGGAGGTGCTGCGCGCGCACGGCTGGACGGCCGCCGCGTCGGTCGACGAAGCGGACCTCATCGTGCTCAACACGTGCAGCGTCCGCGAGAAGGCCGAGCAGAAGCTCCGCAGCGAGGTCGGCAAGCTCGCGCCGCTCAAGAGCCGTCGCGAACGCGGGCTCGTCCTCGCCGTCGCGGGCTGCGTGGCCCAGCAAGAGGGCGAGAAGCTCCTCGCGCGCGTCGCCCACCTCGACCTCGTCATCGGGCCCGACAACCTCGCCGAGCTCCCGATGCTCGTCGCCGATCAGATGTCCGGCGCCCCGCCGCGCGCACGGACGGTCTTCGACCTCGACGCGCCGCGCTTCCTCGCCGCGGCGCCCGAGCCGGGGGCCGCGCCGGTGAGCGCCTTCGTCACGACGATGAAGGGCTGCGACGAGCGCTGCTCGTTCTGCATCGTCCCCTACACGCGCGGCCCCGAGCGCTACCGGCCGTCGGCGGAGATCCTCGACGAGATCGCGCGGTGGGTCGAGAGCGGCACGCGCGAGGTCACGCTCCTCGGCCAGACCGTCGACAGCTACCGCGACCCGACGCTCCCGCCGCCCGCCTCCGACGATCCCGACGAGAGCCAGTTCCCGTCCCTGCTCCGCGCCATCGCCGAGCGTGTCCCGGGCCTCCGGCGCTTGCGCTACACGAGCCCGCACCCGCGCCACGCGACCGCCGCGCTCGCGAGGGCTCACGCCGAGCTCGACGTGCTCGCGCGGCACATCCACATGCCCGTGCAGTCGGGCAGCGACCGCATGCTCAAGCGGATGATCCGGCGCTACACGCGCGCCGAGTACACCGAGCGCGTGCGCCGCCTCCTCGCGACGCGCTCGGACATGACGATCTCCACGGACGTGATCGTCGGCTTCCCCGGCGAGACCGAGGCCGACTTCCAGGCGACGCTCGACCTCGTGCGCGACGTCGGGTTCGTCGGGCTCTTCGGCTTCAAGTACTCGCCGCGCCCCTTCACGCCGGCGCTCAAGCTCGCCGACGACGTCGCCGAGGCCGACAAGAGCGACCGCCTCGCGCGCCTCTTCGAGGTCGCCGAGGGGCAAACGCGGGCGCACCTGGCTACGCTCGTCGGGACACGCCAGTCGGTCCTGGTCGAGGGCCCGGGCAAGACGGCGGGGAGCTGGGAGGGGCGCACGGAGCGCAACGAGATCGTCCACGTCGACGGCCGACCTGCCGAGGGCCGCGGCTTCGCCGGCGAGCTCGTCGAGGTCGACATCACCCAAGCCTTCAAGCACTCCCTCGCCGGTCGCCCCACGCCGGACGCGGTCGCCGCGCTGCCTCGCGAGGCCGGCTCCCCCAGACCTCCGCGAAAGCGGCGCGCGCTCCCGCTGGTGCTCTGATGCCGGTCTATTCGCACAAAGGCGTCACGCCGAAGATCGGCGAGCGCGTCTACCTCGCCCCGAACGCCACCGTCATCGGCGACGTCGTGATCGGCGACGACTCGAGCGTGTGGTTCGGTGCGGTGATTCGCGGCGATGTGTTTCCCATCAGGATCGGGGCGCGCACGAACATCCAGGACAACGCGGTCGTCCATGTCACCGGCGGAAGAGCCGCCACGACGATCGGCGACGACGTCACCGTCGGGCACCTCGCGCTCATCCACGGCGCGGCCGTCGGCAACCGGTGCCTCATCGGGATGGGCAGCATCGTCCTCGACGGCGCCGTCGTGGAAGACGAGTGCTTCATCGCGGCCGGAGCGCTCGTCACCCCCGGGATGCGCGTCCCGTCTCGCTCGCTCGCGGTGGGTCGGCCCGCGCGCGTGGCGCGGACGCTCAGCGACGCCCACCTCGCGGAGATCGCGGGCGCGGCTGGCCTGTACATGCAGTACGCACACGAGTTCGCGACCGACGTGAAGCTCGTCTGAGATCCGGACAGACGACCGACCAGCCGACCAGTTCGAGCGGTCGGGGGGAGGCCGTTTTCGCAAAGACACGACGAAGTTAGCTCCCGTTAAGGTTCCGCGTCTTAGGTTGCCTATCCGTGGGACAGGACGACCAACGCGTCCGCCGCATCAAGCAATACGTTTTGGCGCGGCTGCGTGAGGAGCTCGGCAATGCTCCTCGGGGATCGCAGGCGAGGCTAGCAAAGCGTCTTGATGTTTCGGGCGCGCACCTCAGCAACATGCTCTCGTCGACGCCCTCGCGTCAGCCGGGCGAAGACTTCCGCCGCAAGGTGGCGGCGCACTGGGGAGTTACGTACGCACAGCTCGAGGCGCTGGCTCTCGGGGAGGAGCCGCCTCCGTCGACGAGCGAGCCGTTCAGCGGGCGGACCGACGCGATGCCGCCGAACCTGACCGCGTCCGCCAGCGAATACGTGTGGATGCACGAGCTCCCCCGCGAGCTCCGCTTGATCGTGCTCGAGCAAGCGCGCCAGCACTACGCGTTCACCCTGACCGATCTCCCGCGCGAGGAGTGGCAGCGGATCTTGACCGGCCTCGAGCGCGAGGCGCTCGCGCTCGTCGCGCACCGCACGCAGGGCGACCCGGCCGACGAGCCCGCCCGCGCCGCGCGCAAGCGCCAGCCGCGGACCTGACGCGGCGGCGAACGCCTGACGGCGCGTCCACGCGCCCGCTAAGGTCCGCCAACGACGCGGAGCTCCACGCGGACCACGCCGGCGCGGATGATGTCGAGCTCCTCGGCGGCCCGCTGAGACAGGTCGATGATGCGATGAGCGGCGCGACCGTTCGGACCTCGGTCGTTGATCCGCACGCGGACCGCGCGCCCGGTATCGACGCGCCGCACCTCGACCCACGTCCCGAACCGAAGCTTCTTGTGAGCAGCCGTGAGCGCCGTCGGATCGAAGCGCTCGCCGCTCGCGGTCGGCTTGCCGGCGAACGCCTTGCCGTACCAGCTCGCCAGCCCCTCCTGGTCCGGCCCTCCGCCCGCGCGCGCCGCGCCCGAGCCAGCCTCCGCCGGCGGGGCGGAGGCCGCCCTGCCCGGCGTCGCCCGGGACGGGCTGCGTGGCGTGGTCGTCTCCGCCCGCGGGGCGCAACCGACCGCGAGGACGGCCATCGCGAGGAGGGCGCGCCCGACGAGCACCGTAAGAGTCCGCATGGCCCGCTAGATACCACCCGCCCGTCGTCACCACCTGCGCGAGCGGCGACGCACCGGCGCGCGGACGGCCTCGCCTCGGCGTAACGCCCGCGCGCCGACCGTTACGCTCGGCGGAGACTGTTACGGTCCTCGTTACGCCTGTTACGCCGGGGTGTAACACCGCGTCACCATCCTCTGTTGAACGATTTCAATACGTTGCCACGATCGCCCGGAACGGCCGAGCCTGGCACAACCGGTGCTCATGGCCCCTCCGCCGGCGGGAAACGACGCCGAGCCCTTGGAGAGGATGCGACAGATGATGAACGACGTCCGCGAGTCCGGTTTCTTCCCCTGCGTCGCCGCCGATCGCTTCGAGTCGGACGACGAGCTCATCGCCGGGATGCTCGCGAACGATCCGGCCGCGTGGCGCGAGTTCCAGACCCGCTACGACCGCCTCATCATGCGCTGCATCACGAAGGTCACGCGTCGCTTCGCGTCGATCGTGAGCCAGGACGACGTCCGCGAGGTCTACGCGACGCTCTACGTCTCGCTCCTCGGCAACGACATGCACAAGCTCCGCTCCTTCGATCCGGAGCGCGGCAACCGCTTCTCCTCGTGGATCGGGCTGCTCGCGATCAACGCGGCGTACGACTACCTCCGCACGCTGAAGCGCGAGCCGCAGAAGGAGTGCATCACCGAGGCGATGGAGCTCTCCTGCAGCATGCCCGACCCCTTCGAGCTGACCAGCGAGCACGAGCGCGCCACCATCGCCCAGAAGACGCTCGAGGACTTCAGCGAGAAGGAC
>JAHBWA010000156.1 GCA_019637195.1 Labilithrix sp.
CGAGCGAGCTGCGCGCCGCGCTGAAGGGCGGCGACGCCGAGTGGGTCAAGCGCGTCGAGATCCTCCAGCCGATCGCCTCGCTCACCCGCGTCGAGATCCTCGACACGCCGGGCTTCAACGCCCCCGACACGCGGCACACCGAGGCCGCGCGCTCCGCGTTCGAGGAGGCCGACGCCGCCATCTGGCTGCTCGACGCGGGGCAGCCGCTCAAGCAGACCGAGCGACGCATCCTCGACGAGGCCAAGGTGACGAGCCTGCCGGTGCAGATCCTCGTCAACAAGGCCGACCGGCTGAAGCCCGAGGACCTCGCCACCGTGATGTCGAGCGTCGGCGCCTCGCTCGACGAGACGGGCATCCGCTCGTGGGCCGAGCCGCTCGCGCTCTCGGCGCGCCTCGCCCTCCAGGGCAAGCTCGGCGACGAGGACGCGCTCGCGCGCTCCGGCTGGGAGCACGTCCAGCGCCTGCTCGACGAGCAGATCGTCGGGCGGAGCGACGAGCTCAAGGAGCGAGGACTCCGCCGGCGCGCGGGCCGCGTGGTCACCCTGATGCTCGAGCGCGCGCGCGAGCACGCCGCCGAAGAGCGCGACGCGATCGAGGCCGCGCGCAGCCGCGCCCAGGAGCTCGCGCTCCGCGCGGCGAACCTCGAGCGCGAGGCCGACGAGGCCGCGCAGGTCGTGGCGGGCGCCATCGGCGGCGCCGCCGCGGACTGGAAGCGGGATCTCGAGGTCGTCGTCACCGGGCGCGATCGCCAGCAGGTCGCGAGCGATCCGACGCTGCTCCGCTACCGCGTCGATCGCGCGCGCTCGCGCCTCTCCGCGCCGCTCGCCCGCGTGCTCGCGTCGATCGCGCGCGGCCAGGCGACGTCCGACGTCGAGGGGGCACGCGCCGAGGACCTCATGCCCGTGGTGCACGCCGCCGTCCGCACGTTCGCCGCCGGGAACGGTCAGGCCGACGCGCTCTTCCCGCTCACGCGGAGCGCCGTCGCGTCGCTCGTCGAGCACCTCCTCGAGCTCGCCTCGGCACCGCCGGAGCGCGCCGTCGCCGAGGGGCGCGTCGCCGAGCTCGAGGCCGTGCTGCGCGCCCTCGACGCTCCGGCGGTCTGACGGGGTGGCGCGCGCGTGGGCCGACGCGGTAACCTCGATCCCGTGACGAAGGCCAGCACTCGCCGGACGCTCACGCGATGCGCCTTGGTCGCGTGCTTCGTCCTGCCCACGACGACGTTCGCGCCGAGCGTCACCGCCGATCCGATCCTCGACGTCGGCAAGGGCGACGTCGGCGTCCAGGCCGACAACCTCGAGGTCGACGTCGCCGCGGGCACGGCCGTCCTCACGGGCAAGGTCGTCCTGTCGAAGGGCGACATGACCGTCCGCTGCCCGCGCTTCGACCTCAAGTTCGACTCGACCCCGCACGTCCGCTGGGCGAAGGGCTCCGGCGGCGTCGTCGCCGACGTGCGGGGCGTGCACGGCGAAGCGCCCGAGGTCGAGCTCGACATGGTCAAGCAGGTCCTCGAGATGCGCGGCGGGGTGAAGCTCTCCCGCGGCCAGGGGTGGATCCAGGCCGAGAAGGCGACGATCGAGCTCGCCACCGCGCGCGTGACCGCGACGCAGGTGAAAGGTTCCATCCCCGTCCCGAAGCCGTGACGGACGGCGGCGCCGAGCAGCCCGTCGCGATCCACGGCGCGGACGTCCGCGTGGAGCGCGGCGAAAAGACGATCCTCCGCGGCGTCACGCTGAGCGCGCGGAGCGGCGAGGTCCTCGGCGTGCTCGGCCCATCGGGCGCCGGCAAGTCGACGCTCTTCCAGGCGCTGGTCGGCGAGATCGCCGTGTCGGGCGGCCGGATCGAGCTCTTGGGCGAGGACGTCACGGAGCTGCCGCTCTGGGCGCGCGCGCGGCGCGGCCTCTCCTACGTCCCGCAGACGCCGAGCGTCCTCTGGGACCTCACCGTCCGCGACAACCTCGCCTCGTACCACCGCGTCGTCCACGGCCCTGCCGGCGCCCCGGCCGTGAGCGCGGCCGTCGCGCGGCTCGCGGAGCGCGTCGCCCTCGACGACCGGCTCGACGTCCGCGCCGGCGAGCTGTCCGGCGGCGAGCGCCGGCGCCTCGAGCTCGCGCGCGCGCTCACCCGTCCCCCGCGCGTCCTCGTCTGCGACGAGCCGTTCGCCGGGGTCGATCCGCAGCAAGCCAGCCGCCTCGGCGACATGCTCCGGGCGCTCGCGCGCGACGACGGCGTCTGCGTGGTGCTCGCCGACCATCACGTCGAAGAGGCGCTCCGCGTGTGTACACGTGCAGTGCTGCTGCTCGACGGCGAGGTCGCCGCGGAGGCGGAGCCGTCCTCGTTCCGCGAGCATCCGCTCGTCGTGGGGCGCTACCTCGGGAGCTGGGCCCGCACGATCCCGCCTCCGCCGCCCCAGCGCTGAGCTCGCCGGGAGAGCGACGCACGAGGGTGATCCGCATCCAGGCGATCCACGCTCGCGCGGGGGGTGATCTCGACGGACACGCCCGCGCCGTCTGCGAAGTGGCCGATATCCCACATCCACCGCACGGCACACCGGCTGCAGCAAGACGCTACCGGAAGGATGGGTACCGTCATGCTGCCGCTACGACTTCACGAAGCTCCCGCGCCCCGGTTGGTCATCGCCGCAAACGCCGAGTGGTTCCAGATCCGCGGACGCGCGCCGGTCGTCCTCGAGACGCGCGTGCCGCTCCGCCGCCTGCTGCTGGCGCTCGGCGAGCTCAGGCTCCACTCGCCGAGCGCGGTCCTCCCGGTCACCGCCGCCTTCGAAGCCGGGTGGCCCGGCGAGCGCGCGAGCCCGACCGCCGCAGCGATGCGCGTCTACACGGCCGTTCACTCGCTTCGCCGTCTCGGGCTCCGGGGCCTCCTCGTCCGGCGGCGCCGCGGCTACGTCCTCGACATCGACGTGGAGCTGGCCGCGCCGCAGAGCCAGTTCCCCCGCGCGCTCGAGCCCGCCGACGAGCGCGAGGACATGGCCCATTCGGCGTGACGCTGCGGCCCACGCGCCGTCCGCTGGGCCCACGCGCGGAGCCGACGTCCGCGCGCCGCAGGCTTCGGCGACACGTCGCCGCGCGAGCGCGCGAGCCGGCGCGACAGCTCCGCGTCCGTGTGCGATCGGCAGGACAAACGGAAGGCAAATTTCCCCGCTGGCACTGTTTTCGCTTCCGTGACCGGGTTCGGCGTGTAAGCTTTTTCTGGCGGGACTACGCGACGCTGGCGGCCTCATCGGCGCCTCGGCACCGTCCTCGTGGAGCCCCCCCCGCCAGATAGAACCCGATGGAAATCAAACAACAACTAAAGCTCAGCCAGCAGCTCGTCATGACCCCGCAGCTCCAGCAGGCGATCCGCCTGCTGCAGCTCTCGCGTCTCGAGCTCATCGAGGAAATCCGTAAGGAATGCGACGCTAACCCCGTGCTGGCCGACGAGGACTTCGAGCCCCGGCCGCGGCAGGCGGAGGCGTCCGCGGAGAACATCCAGACGACCTCGATCGAGCAGGGGGAGCGGCGCATCGACATGCTCGATGACCGCAAGCGCATGGAGTCGGGGGAGGCGCAGAAGACCGAGAGCAAGCAGGTCAACGAGATCGACTGGGAGCAGTTCCTCGAGAACCGCACCCTGCAGCAGCCGCTCCCCGCCAACCGCGGCGGGTTCGAGGAGCTGCCGCCGATCGAGCAGAACCTCACGAAGGGCGCCTCGCTCGTCGACCACCTGCGCTGGCAGATCCAGATGAGCGACATGACGGACTCCGAGAAGCGCTTCGCGGAGCTCGTCCTCGGGAACCTGGACGACCAGGGCTTCCTGGACCTCAAGGGCGTGGAGCGGCCGGACGGCACGCGCACCCCCGACCTCACCATCGAGGAGCTCGCGAGCGAGGCCGGCGTCGATCCCGAGGACGCGCCCGAGGTCCTCCGGATGATGCAGGAGTTCGATCCGGTCGGCGTCTGCTCGCGCGACCTCCGCGAGTGCCTCCTCGTGCAGGCCGAGGTGTTCGGCTACGAGGACCTCGACATCACGATCCTCGACAAGCACCTCCACAACCTGGAAAAGCACAACTACCAGGCCATCGCCCGCGACCTGAAGGTGCCGGTCGAGGAGATCTACGAGTCGGTCAAGGAGATCCAGAAGCTCGAGAGCCGCCCGGCCCGCAACTTCACGGACACCGACGAGAAGCAGATCGCGATCACGCCGGACGTCTACGTCGTCAAGGAAGCCGACAAGTTCATCGTCAGCGACAACGACCGCGGCGTGCAGCGGCTCTACATCAACGAGGCGCTGACCAAGCAGCTGCTCAAGGATCCGAACGCCAAGGAGTTCATCGGCGAGAAGCTCCGGAACGCGCAGTGGCTCATCCGCGCGATCGAGCAGCGCCGGAAGACGATCATCCGCGTCACCGAGTGCATCGTCGAGAAGCAGCGCGAGTTCTTCGAGAAGGGCGTCGCCTTCCTCAAGCCGATGATCCTCCGCGACGTCGCCGAGTCCGTCGGCATGCACGAGTCGACGATCAGCCGCGTCACGACGAACAAGTACGTCCACACACCGCAGGGCCTCTTCGAGCTGAAGTACTTCTTCAACTCGTCGATCCGCCGCGTCGCCGAGGAGGACATCGCCTCCGAGAGCGTGAAGCAGGCGATCAAGAAGATCATCGACGGCGAGGACAAGCAGAACCCGCTGAGCGACCAGGCGATCGTCGAGATCCTCGCCAAGCAGGACGGCATCCAGATCGCCCGGCGCACGGTGGCGAAGTACCGCGAGATGCTCGGCATCCTCGCGTCGAGCAAGCGCAAGAAGCTCTTCTGAACGCTCGGGATCGAGAGGCCCGGGGGGTGACGTGAGGCGCGCGCGATCGGGCCACGCGGCGGACCGATCGCGCACATCGGAACGGTCTCGGCCCGCGGCTCCTCGAGCGGTCTGGGGAGGCCGCGTCCCGTTTAGCGACTAGCGACGGGCACGGCCGCGGCCGCCGTCGGGCCCGCTCGACGCCCGACGGGAGCCGCGCGCCTCCGGCCGCGCGCTTCGCTCCGCACCAGGCTCGGCTCGGCGTCTCGCTCCGCCCCCACCCCGGCTCTCCGCGGTGCGGCGCTCGGGCCTGGTCGCGCCCGAGCGCCTGCGCGCGCGCATCGCGACCGCAAGTCGCAAACCGCTGCTTTCCCATTAGCTTGCGGCCCCCGGCCGGGGATACACTCTCTCGAGACGCGCTTTCGAGCGCAGCGCTCAGGAGGAAGCTCGATCGAACGCCCGCCCCTCGGAAGAAGAAGGGGGCGAGGAGACTCATCCCGGCCACGCAAGAGCGATCAACAGGGAGCGACCCGAATGAACATCTCCATCACCTTCCGACAGATGGACGCAACGGATGCGGTCAAGGGTTACGCGACGGACAAGGTCTCGAAGCTTCAGAAGTTCCTGCGACAACCTCTGCACGGACAGGTGACACTGAGCTGCCAGAAGACGATCCACATGGCCGAAGTGGATTTGCACTCCGGGGGGCAGCACTATCACGCGCATGACTCGAGCGAGGACATGTACGCCTCCATCGACAAGGTCATCGACAAACTCGAGCGACAGATCCGCGACGGGCACGCGACCCACAAGAAGAAGGGCGCCGAGCGCGCTTCCGACCGCCTCCTCCCCGACGATCGCGAGGAGTGATCGATTGGCAGTTCCCCCGAACGCGCGGCCCGTCGTCTGACGTCGACGGGCCCCATCCCAGATCGAACACGAATCATGCGTCTCACCGACCTACTCTCGCCGGAGCGCGTCGGCATCAAGCGCGCCAACGGTGATCCCTTCGACAAGGAGAAGGCCATCGGCCTCCTCGCCACGCTCATCGGTGAGCGTGACGGTGTCTCCGTCGCCGACGTCAAACGCGCGCTGCTCGAGCGCGAGCAGCTCCAGAGCACGGGGATCGGCGAGGGGGTCGCCATCCCCCACGGCGCGCTCCCGCAGCTCTCCGAGCAGGTGGCCGCGCTGCTCATCGTTCCCGACGGCGTCGACTTCCAAGCCATCGACGACGCCAACGTGAAGATCCTCTTCGGGGTCATCACGCCGAAGCGCGCCACGGGCGAGCACCTCAAGACGCTCGCCCGCGTGTCGAGGCTCCTCCGGAACAAGGACTTCCGCGCCCGGCTCGTCGCCTCCGCGAACGAGACGAGCGTCTTCGAGCTCATCCGAGAGGAAGAAGGCGGCGAGCCGAGCGTGCCCCATCGCGAGGTCACGGCCGCCGCGGCCTCGAAGGATGGACCCAAAGACGGAACGGAGAAGAAGGGGGCTTCGTGACCGAGGAGGACATCAAGCCCGCGCGCTCCGCGCCGCCGCCGATGGTCGACGTGACCGTCGCGGAGCTCCTCGACGACGCGCGCCTGAGCGTGAAGCTCACGCGTCTCGCCGGCGAGAGCGGGCTTGGCCGTCCGATCCGGCATCCTCGCGTACAGAAGAGCGGCCTCGCGCTCGCCGGGCACTACTACGGCGTCGTCCCGACGCGCGTGCAGGTGCTCGGCGAGACGGAGCTGTCCTACCTCGACACGCTGACCGCCGACGCGCGCGGAGAGGCCGCGCGCGGGTATTTCTCGCTCGGGCTCTCCATCGTCGTGCTCACGCGCCGCGACGAGCCCCCGCGCGCGATCGTCCAGGCCGCGGAGGCGACCGGGACGCCGCTCTTCATGAGCGAGGCCCGGTCGAGCCGCACGATCAACGCGCTCCACGCCCTGCTCGACGAGAAGCTCGCGCCGTCGACCTCGCTCCACGGCGTGCTCGTCGACGTCTTCGGCATCGGCCTCTTGCTCCTCGGCAAGAGCGGCATCGGCAAGAGCGAGTGCGCCGTCGAGCTCGTGCTCCGCGGCCACCGCCTCGTCGCCGACGACGTCGTCCGCTGCGAGTGGCGCCCGCCCGGCATGGTCTTCGGCGCGCCCGCCGACATGCTCCGCCACCACGTCGAGGTCCGCGGGCTCGGCCTCCTGAACATCAAGGACCTCTTCGGCGTCACCGCCGTGCGCGAGCGCAAGCGCATCGACATGATCGTCCGGCTCGACGAGTGGGACGAGACCAAGGAGTACGACCGGCTCGGCGTCGACGACGAGCACTACAACATCCTCAGCACCCCGATCCGCCTCGTCACCGTGCCCGTCCGGCCCGGGCGCGACATGGGCGCGATGCTCGAGATGGCCGCCCGCAACGAGCTGCTCCGTCGCGCCGGCAAGCACAGCGCGCGCGAGCTGCTCGCGCGGCTCGAGGAGAACGTCGCGATCGCGCAGGAGATGGCGATCGACGACCAGCCGGAGAGCGTCGTGACGGCGCCGGTCGCCACCAAGCCCCCGGCGACCCCGCCGCCCCCGAACAGCAGCGTCGCCCACCCCGATCCACGCTGGGCCGACTCCGAGCGGCCGCAGCCGGCGGCGAAGCCCTACACGAGCAACGAGAGCTCGGCCTGGATCCCGGCGCAGCGCCCGAAGGGAGGCGGAGAGTGACCGATCCCGGGCTCATCGGGCTGACCCCTCCCCCGCCGAACGCGGCGGCGACGCGGCCGCCGATGGTCGTCGTCGTCACCGGCCTCTCCGGCGCGGGTCGCACGACCGCGCTCCGTGCGCTCGAGGACCTCGGCTTCTTCTGCATCGACAACCTGCCGACGGCGCTCGCGCCCGACGCGGTCGCCCTCTGCGAGAAGGGCGGGATGACCCGCGTCGCGCTCGGAATGGACGTCCGCGTGCGGGTGTTCCTCGGCGAGGTCGGTCGCGTGCTGTCGCAGCTCGAAGACGGAGGGCGCCGTGACGTGTCCGTGCTCTTCGTCGACGCGTCCGACGAGACGATCCTGCGCCGCTTCAGCGAGACCCGCCGCCCCCACGCGCTGGCGACCTACGGGTCGCTGACGCACGCGTCGTCCGTCCTCGAAGGCGTCACGGTCGAGCGCGAGCGCCTCGCGCCGCTCCGGGCTCGCGCCACGCGGGTGATCGACACGACATCGCTCGGCGTCCACGATCTCCGGCGTCAGGTGATCGCCCACTTCGGCCCCGCGTCCGGCAGCACCGAGCGCATGACGGTGCGTGTCCTCTCGTTCGGCTTCAAGTACGGGCCGCCGGCGGACGCGGACCTCGTCTTCGACGTCCGCTTCCTCAAGAACCCGTACTTCGTCCCGGCCCTCAAGCGGGTCCCCGGTACCGAACGAGCGGTCAAGGACTTCGTCCTCTCCCTCCCCGAGACCGGCGAGCTGCTCGAGCGCACCCTCGACCTGCTCCGCTACGTCGTGCCGAAGTACGAGCAGGAGGGCAAGAGTTACCTTACGATCGCCTTCGGATGCACCGGGGGGATGCACCGAAGCGTCGTGGTCGCCGAGCACGTCGCGGCCGCGCTCGACGCCACGCTCCATCCGGAGCTCGATCCCGCGAGCACGGGGCGCGACGGCGGACCTCATCCGCGCATCGAAATCGCGGTGGTGCACCGCGACGTGGGGCGCAAGGAGCCGCCGCCCTCCGTCTCCGTTCCCCCGAGGAGCACGCCTTGAACGAACGCGCGACCGGCCGGTTCGAGATCGTCAACGACCTTGGGCTGCACGCGCGCGCCGCGACGAAGCTCGTCCAGCTCGCCGCGCGCTACCCGTGCGACGTCGTCGTGTCCCACGGCGATCAGAACGCCAACGCGAAGAGCGTGATGGGCGTCCTCTTGCTCTGCGGATCGAAGGGCACCGTCGTCGAGGTCTCCGCCTCGGGCGCCCGCGCGCGCGAGTGCGTCGACGCGATCGGCGAGCTCATCGCCGACCGCTTCGGGGAGCCGAGCTGATGGCGGCGCGCAAGAGCTCGAGCCCGCCGGGGGTGAAGGGACCCGCGGCGCCGAAGGCGCCGGACCGCGCGAGCGCGCCGGTCCCGCCGCTCCCGGCCGTGCCGCCGCCCGAGCCGAGCTCCGGCGCGGCGGTGCGCGACCTCGCGAGCAGCCCCGCGCTCGACTCGAAGGACCGCATCCCCTCCGTCCCGCCGAGCTCGACGGAGATCGAACGCCACGACGCGCGACGGCTCAAGGGCATCGCGGGCTCGCCCGGCGTGGCGGTCGGCCCGGCGCTCGTCCTCGGCGATCTCCGGGCCTCCTTCGTCCGACGCCACATCCCGAGCGCGCAGGTCCAGCAAGAGCTCGATCGGGTCAAGCAGGCGGTCCACGACGCGAAGCAGACGCTGCGCGAGGTCAGCCTCCGCATGCCGAAGGCGATGAGCGACGCCTCGCCGATCCTCGAGGCGTACGAGATGATGCTCGCCGATCCGACGCTGCACGAGCGCGTCGAGAAGCGCATCCGCCACGACAAGAAGTGCGCGGAGTGGGCGGTCTCCGAGGCGTGCGAGGAGATCGTCGCGATGTTCGGCCCGCCGGAGTCGGTCGATCGCGACGCCTACATCTCCGAGCGGCGCCACGATGTCGAGTTCGTGTGCGATCGCCTCCTCCGGGCGCTCGTCGGCGAGACCACGCAGCACGCGGTCCGTCTCGACGAGCCGATGATCGTCGTCGCGCGCGATCTCTCGCCCGCCGACACCGCGAGCATGGTGCGCGAGCCCGCGCTCGCCTTCGTCACGTGCGTCGGGACGCGCACGAGCCACACGTCGATCATGGCGCGCGCGCTCGAGATCCCGGCCGTGGTCGGCGTCGCGGACGCGCTCTCGCAGATCCGCACCGGCGACATGCTCGTCGTCGACGGCCTGACCGGCCTCGTCACCGTCCACCCGACGGAGGAGTCGCTCCGCGACGCGCGCATGCGCTCGGAGCAGCACCTCGCCTTCGCGCGGCGGCTGCTCTCGGCGCGCCACAAGCCGTGCGTCACGGCCGACGGCGTCCCGGTCGCGCTCAAGGCGAACGTCGAGCTGCCGGCGGAGGCGATCCTCGCGGTCGATCACGGCGCGCAGGGGATCGGCCTCTATCGCACCGAGTTTCTCTACATCGACCGGACGACGCAGCCGGGCGAGGACGAGCAGTACGAGGTCTACCGCGCGATCGTCGAGGCGGTGAGCCCGCAGCCGGTCACGCTCCGCACGTTCGACATCGGCGGCGACAAGTTCGCGAGCACGTTCCAGATGCCCGCCGAGATGAACCCGGCGCTCGGTCTGCGCGCGGTCCGCCTCGCGCTCCGACAGCCCGAGGTGTTCCTCACGCAGCTCCGCGCGATGGTCCGCGCGAGCGCCCACGGTGACGTGCGCATCATGGTGCCGATGGTCGCGAGCGTCCACGAGATGCGCGAGGTCAAGCGCCTCCTCGCGCAGGCCGTGGAGCACGTGAAGGCGCGCGGGCTCTCCTTCGAGGAGCACATCCCGCTCGGCATGATGATCGAGGTCCCGGCCGCGGCGGTCATGGCCGACGTCTTCGCCCGCGAGTCCGAGTTCTTCAGCCTCGGCACGAACGATCTGGTCCAGTACGCCCTCGCGATCGACCGCGCGAGCCAGTCGCTCGCCGCGCAGGCCTCGCCGTTCAACCCGGCGATCCTCCGGCTCATCAAGACCGTCACCGACTGCGGCCAGAAGTACGGCCGGCCCGTGTCGCTCTGCGGGGCGATGGCGTCGGATCCGCTCGCCGCCTGCCTGCTCGTCGGGCTCGGGCTCCGCGATCTGTCGATGGAGGCGGCGGCGATCCCGGAGATCAAAGAGGCGATCCGCCGCCTGACCGTGGCCGAGGCCGAGGCGATCGCGGAGCAGGCGCTCGAGTGCGACAGCGCGGAGGCGGTCGAAGAGGTGCTCGCGCGCGAGCTGGCTCCGCGCTTCATCGATCTCCTCGCGGGCCTCGCGGACGACACCGCGATCCAGAGCACCCGCTCGAGCGCGCCACCGGACGAGCCGTCGATCTGAGCCACGCTCGGCGGCCCGAGCGCGTGGCCGCCCGCGCGACGCGGTCCGAGCGCGCGACGCGGTCCGAGCGCGTGGCCGCGCGTGGCGGCCCGCGCGGCCCCGAGCGACACGACCCGAGCGACACGACCCGAGCGGGCCCCCGGCGGTGCCCCCACGATGGGGGCACGATCCCCGATCGCGCGTAGCCGGAGGCGGGAGCGATCTGGATCTCCCACCCCCCACGCGGCAGCCCAACAGACCGACGGCGACGGCGGAAGCTGCGGAATCCCCGGAAAACTACAGTGGCACGCGCTGTGTACTGATGTAGGACATCATGCGCACTCGTCCCCTGGCCCTCCTTTCGCTGCTCGCCATGTCCGCCACCGCCGCCTGCGCGGCTCCCGGAGACGAGGAGGCGGACAGCGCGGAGGCGCAGGTCACGGAGCTGAAGGCGTACTGGGCCGACGCCAAGCGCCTCGATCTCGGCGACCTCACGCGCGTCGCCGTGGGCTTCGCGACCGACGGGCTGAACGATCGCCTCGCGTCCCCGAGCTTCGGGGCGCGCTTCGACCCGCCGCAGGTCTTCGCCGCGAAGGCGGAGCCGAGCCGCGTCCTGCCGAACAACGCGGAGATCAAGGCGCTCGACGGCGTCGTCAGCGGTCTCGCCGCGCGCTTCGGCGAGCAGGAGCTCGGCACCCAGGTCAACGCCGCGCGCCTTCGCCACCTCCAGAGCGGCGCCGCGAAGTACTACGTCGAGTCGGCGTTCTCGGCGCGCGCCGGCCTCGGGGAGGCCTGGAGCTTCGCCGCGAGCGGCCTGCCGAGCGACGCGAACGTCACCGTCGGCTTCGACGCAGGCGCCGAGCTGGTCTCGCGCGTGATCCTCGCGACCCCCGACGACGAGCTCGACTCGCTCGTCGCCGCGCCGCTCGCCGCCGCCAAGGAGATGCGCGGCTTCGTCTACCCGCGCTCGCTCGACGACATCCGCAGCATGAAGCCGGGCGAGATGTTCGCGCTCCGCGGCCTCGGCAAGCTCGGCGCGAATTTCGGCATCGGCGCGCCGATCCTCGTCGCCGAGCCGACCGGCGGCCTCGCCTACCGCATCGTCGTCGCCGCCGGCGTCTCCGGCGTCGTCGGCGGCCAGCTCGACGTGCAGCTCGTCCGCCTCGAAGGCGACGAGGTCGTCGTCGACGTCGGCGTCGAGAACGGCCGCGGCATCTCGTTCCAGGCCGCCGTCCGCGACGGATGGGGCGTCAAGGGGATCTGCGAGGACGGCGAGCGCTGCCTCCGCACCGTCGAGCTCGCCGGCCAGCGCGTCGATCTCTCGCGGCTCATCGAGAAGGCGATCGAGAAGCGCCTGAGCTCGTACCTCTCGCTCCGCGCCGAAGGGCAGGCCTCGAACGCCAGCTCGCGCGTGAGCCTCTCGCGCTTCCGCTTCCACCTCGACGCCGAGAACCAGGACGAGGTCGAGAGGGCGCTGCAGCAGGCGCTCAAGTTCGACGTACGCCTCGCGCAGGCGCTCTACAACCGCGATCTCGGCGAGCGCGAGCCGGCCGTCATCGCCGATTTCGACGCCGTGCGCGCGGCGACGACCTCGACCCGCAGCTTCGGCTTCGAGCTCCTCGGGATGAACGTCTACCACCGCGCCGTCGTGAAGAAGGAGGGCTCGTTCATCGTCCAGACGCCGGAGGGCGCCAAGTCGATCCTCTTCGACAGCGTCCACAAGAACGGCGGCTGGTTCCAGATGGCGCACGGCTACACCCGCACCGGCGTCGCCGCGCAGACGCTCGACGCGCGCGATCCGGAGAGCTTCAAGAGCGAGGCGAACCTGTTCCTCCAGACGGCCGTGGGCGACAAGCACATGGACGACGACGTCATCATCGACAACGTCGACGCGACGCTGCTCGGCCTCGTCGGCCGCGAGGCCGTCGACGCGCTCGACGAGTACGGCAACGCGATGGAGCGCCTCGTGTGGTCGACCTGCCCGGTCGAGCAGGACCGCGAGCGCAACACGCGTCGCTTCGACGAGGAGTGCAACGTGCGCCTGCTCGAGGATCCGGCGATGACCGGGCTGAAGGCCCAGGGCCTCGCCGCGATCGAGCCGTTCGCGCGCGACCTCCCCGCGGACTTCCAGGCGATCGTGCGCGAGGCCGCGAACGTTCGCCTCACGCTCCAGTCCGTCGGCATCCACAACTTCGACGCGGCCAACGGCCCGAACGCGTCGTTCACGCTCGATCTCCGCCTCGACGACAAGGCGCTCGGCATCCTCACCTCCCGCTCGAAGGCCGAGTACATGGACGCGCTCCTCGAGTATTTGACGGCGGTGCACGCCGATCGTCGCAAGATCGGCGCGGGCATGGACAAGCAGGCGGCGCGCGACGCCGTCTCCGCGAAGTGGGGCCGCGAGATCGACCGGATGGGTAACATGTTCGAGGCGCGGGCGAAGAGCTACCGCCTGATCGCCGACGCCGAGCGCCTCGTCCCTGTCACGCTCCAGGGCAAGCGCTTCGTCTCCTATCCGCTCGGCCTGCGCTTCAGCGTCGACGGCAACGCCGCGCGCGCCTACGAGAGCGCGGTCCTCCAGTCGACGAGCCACGACCGCGCCAAGGCCGCGTCGCGTCTCTTCGACGGTCTGCTCGAGGAGGCCGACCGCATCAACGGACCGCTCTACGACGAGCACACCACGACTTTCCCGCTTCTCGCGCTTGTCCCGCGCGCCAACCTCGAGGTCGGCATGAGCGTCCGCGCCGACGTCCGCAGCACCTTCTGGGTGAAGCGCGAGCGCTACCTCAAGGCCGGCTTCGCCAGCGTGTCCGCGAGCGCCACCGGCCACGACGTCTCGACCATCCGTGCCGGGATGTTCGACATCGACTCGGTCATCAACGCAAACTGACGGATCTGCAGCCATTCCGTCTGCTCCTGGGCGGCGGCACGTCGAGGCCGCCCCGGAGCAGGAGCGCGGCCCGCCTGCATGTCGCCAGAAAGACGCAGAAAGACGACTTCAGAACCCAGCGCCCCCGTCGACATTATCAAGGGCTAGCGACGCCGTTGACGCAAACGTGCCGCACGTGATGCGCTTTCAGCGATGGCGAGGGCTGCCGTGCCGGAAAATTCGAAGAGCGACGCGCCGCAAAGCGCGGAGGGGTTGAAGGCATCGGGGTATCCAACCGTTGGGTCGGTGATCAACGGCAAGTACCTCGTCGAGAAGATCATCGGCGAAGGTGGCGTCGGCGTCGTCGTCGCCGCGCAGAACATCGAGCTCGGTGAGCGCGTCGCGCTGAAGTTCCTGAAGGCCGAGATGCTCGAGCGCACCGAGGTCGTCGGCCGCTTCATGTACGAAGCGAAGGCGGCCTGCAGCATCAAGAGCGAGCACTCGGCGACGGTGTTCGACGTCGGCCGCACCCCCGAGGGTGTCCCCTTCCTCGTGATGGAGCTGCTCGAGGGCAAGGACCTCGGCACGGTGATCACCGACGGTCAGCTGCTCGACGCGCGCGCCGCCGCCGAGTACGGCATGCAGGTCTGCGACGCGCTCGCCGTCGCGCACGCGAAGGGCATCGTCCACCGCGACATCAAGCCGGAGAACCTCTTCCTCGAGACGCGCTCGGGGATCCGCTCGCTCAAGGTCCTCGACTTCGGCATCTCGAAGACCGCGCTCACCGGCTCGGTGCTCTCGACGATGCTCCCGCTCGTCAAGACGCAGAACCTGATGGGCACGCCGCTGTACATGTCGCCCGAGCAGGTGCGCGCGCCCGACCGCGTCGATCCGCGAACGGACATCTGGTCGCTCGGCGTGGTGCTCTACGAGGCCCTCACCGGCGCGCTGCCGCTCCACGCCGAATCGATCACCGAGCTGTGCGCCGCGATCCTCGAGTCGCCCCTCGATCCGCTGTCGAAGCACCGGAACGATCTCCCCGACGGCTTCGTCGAGGTGGTCGAGAAGTGCCTCGAGAAGGATCTCTCGAAGCGCTACCAGAACGTCGCCGAGGTCGCGCTCGCGCTCATGCCCTTCGCCCCCAAGCGCTCGCGCATCTGCGCGGAGCGCGCGGTGCAGATGCTGGTCTCCGCGGGCCTCGTCTCGGAGGAGTCCGTGCGCTTCCCGAGCGCGATGCCGCCAGGCTCGAGCCCGCACCCCTCGTCGCGCTCGTCCGAGCCGCTCGCGGCGGTCGCGTCGGGGGCCTTCGCGGTCGCGCCGCCGCCGTCGGTCTCGAACCTCGCTCTGCCGCCGTCTTCGAGCGCCCACCTCGCGTCGGCGGCGCCCCAGAGCGGCTCGCTGCCGGCGGCCTCGCAGAGCGGCGAGCTGCCTGCCTCGTCGAGCGGGACGCTGCCGACGTTCTCGGTCACCGGCGAATCGACGGCCCTCCGCACGAGCGCCGCGACGGCCGCGCGTCCCGAGCGGACGAAGCAGATCGTCGCGCTGGCTGCGGTCGTCCTCGGGCTCGCCGGGGCCGTCTTCGCCTTCGCGTTGCGGGGCACGACGGCGCCGTCGTCCACGACGACGCCGTCGTCCACGACGACCGACGAGCCCGCCGCGGCGGGCCCGACCGCTACCGAGCCGCGCGGAGCCACGCCCAGCGCGACAGCGACCGGCGACGACGGACCGGTCGAGGACGCGCGCGAAGCGACCGAGGGCGCCGCGACCACCGCCCCGCGCGCGACCGCGGCGCGGCCGACACCGCGGCCCGTCACGCGACCTCCACCTCCCACCCCGCGCGCGGGCGCCAAGGCAGCCACCGGCGCGCCGCCGCCGGCCTCGCCGGCCTCGGCGAAGAAGACAGACGCGCTCGACATTGGCTACTAGTAGAGCAACGAAGATCGCCCACCCCGAGCCAGGTCACCGACGATGAAGTACTCTCTCTTCGTCGCCGCGGCCGCGGTCGCCACGCTCGTCTCGAGCGCGAGCGTCGCGCGCGCCGACGACGACGCCACCTCCGTTGCCGCCGCCCGAACCATCGGCCTCGAGGGTCTCCGGCTCGCGGAGGCCGGCAACTGCAAGGACGCCATCGACAAGCTCGATCGCTCCGAGAAGCTGCATCACGCGCCGACGACGCTCGCCAAGCTCGGCGAGTGCCACATCCAGGGCGGCCGCCTCGTGCTCGGCGTCGAGATGCTCCGCCGCGTCGTCCGCGAGCAGCTCCCTGCGGACGCGCCTCCGGCCTTCGCCGCCGCCAAGGTCCGCGCGCAGAAGCTCGTCGACGAGACGCAGCCACGCATCGGCCAGCTGCGCGTGACGGTGGCCGTGCCGCCGGGCGTCGTCCCGGTCGTCACCGTCGACGGCGACGAGATCCCTGCGGCGATGCTCGACATCGATCGCCCGACCGATCCCGGGACGCACTCCGTGGAGGCCACGGCGCCCGGCTACAAGAAGGCGTCCCAGGCGGTGACCCTCAAGGACGGCGAGCGCCTCGCGATCCAGCTGACCCCCGAGGCCGCGCCCTCGGCTACCCCGGCGGCCACGCCGGCGGGCGCCGCGCCGGCGGACGCCGCGACGCCCGCGACGCCGGACGCTCCGTCGTCCACGCCGCGCGCATCGTCGAGCACGTCGCGTACGGTGGGCTGGGTGCTCCTCGGCGTCGGCGCGGCGGGGCTCGTCACCGGCGGCGTCGCCGGCGGCCTCGCGCTCGGCACGAAGTCGAGCCTCGACGACGCCTGCGGCGCGAACCGCGGCGCGTGCCCTCCGAACCAGGAGGGCCGCATCGATCGGCTCCAGCGCGAGAGCCTGATCTCGACCATCGGCTTCACCGTCGGCGTCGTCGGCGCCGTCGGCGGCGCCGCGCTGCTCTTCTTTGCGCCGGCGACCAAGCCGGCAGCCGCCACGTCCCCGACGCGGCCGACGGTCTCCGTCGGGCTCGGGTCCGTGAGCCTCGGAGGGTCCTTCTGATGGCGACGGTGATGAAGAAGCTCGTCTGCGGGCTCGGCGCCGCGCTCACGCTCGGGGGCGTCGTCGCTTGCGACGCGCTCCTCGACGTCTCGTCGTACAAGGTCGCCGCGGCGTCCGACGACGACGCCGGCCCCGACGTCGCCGAGTGCGCGGTGAACGCCGACTGCACCTCGAAGGGCGAGTACAACGTCTGCCGCAAGACGGACGGCAAGTGCGTCTCCCTGCTCTCCCCGGACTGCGCGCGGATCGTCGGCGACTACAAGGACGACAACGCGATCCTCATCGGCTCGCTGCTGCCCACCGCCGGACCGGACCAGTCGAGCGGCCTCCCGATCCAGAACTCGATCGAGCTCGCGATCGAGGACTTTCGGTCGGTCGGGAACGTCGCGCCGCGCCCCGGCACGACCGCGCGGCGGCCGCTGGTGCTCGTCGGCTGCAACGACAACAGCGAGAACGCGACGGCGATCCGCGCCGCGCGCCACCTCGCGACCGAGGTCGGCGTCCCCGCGATCATCGGCGCGGCGTTCAGCGGCATCACCATCGCCGTGGCGAACGAGGTGACGATCCCCGCCGGCGTCCTCTTGATCTCGCCGTCGGCGACGAGCGTCGCGATCACGCAGCTCGCCGACAACGGTCTCGTCTGGAGGACCTCGCCGTCGGACGTGATCCAGGCGGACGCGCACGCCACGCTGTTCCCGCTCATCGAGCAGCGGGTCAAGGCCGCGAACGCGGGGCTCGAGAAGGTCAACGTCGCGATCGCGCACAAGGGCGACGCGTACGGCTCCGGCCTCGCGCAGACGCTCACGACGAAGCTCACGATGAACGGCGAGCCGGCGATCGACGTCGGCAACGAGCCGTTCTTCAAGGTCTTCAACTACGGCGATCCCGACGACGCGGCGAAGCCACCGGACTACGCCACCGCGATCAGCGGCATCGTCGGGCGCGCGCCGCACGTCGTGTACCTGTTCGGCACGACCGAGGCGATCACGCAGATGATGAAGGGCGTCGAGACGCAGTGGACCGCCGCCCATCGGCCGATCTACCTGCTCGCGGACGGCGCCCTCGTCTCGGAGGTGACCGACCTGCTCAACGACGTCGAGCCGACAGGCACCCTCCGCAAGCGCATCCTCGGGACCGTCCCCGGGACGAGCTCGCAGGCCTTCAAGACGTTCCGCATCCTCTACCAGTCGCGAGTCAACGACGGCACCTCACCGGACATCGGCGGCACCGCGAACGGCTACGACGCGCTCTACAACCTCGCCTACGCCGCGGTGGCGATCGGCGACAAGCCGCTCACCGGATCGAACCTCAAGGACGGCTTCGCGAAGCTGGTCCCGCCCGCGCCGCTGCTCGCCGTCGGCGCGCAGCAGATCAACGCCGCGTTCCAGGCGCTCTCCGCCGGCCAGAGCATCGACTTCGCCGGGGCGTCCGGACCGCTCGACTACGACCTCACCACGGGCGAGGCGGCGTCGGACATCCAGATCTGGTGCGTCCCCCTCGCCGACGGCAAGGCCGGCGCGGGGCGCGCGACGAGCGTCTTTTACGACGCCGCCGGCGAGAAGCTCGACGGGACGTTCGCCGCCCTCGCCAGCGACTGCCAGCTCGATCCCTGATCCACCCGCGGCGCGCGCCCCGCGGATCCGCCCACGGCAGCGACGGACAGCGTCAACGAAACGCGAGGAGGCAGCGGCCGCGCGTCGGGTCGGTCCGCCCGTACGCCCCGTCGCTTTTCTGCAACCGCGAGCGAGCGACGGACACGTGACGCAGAGAGACGTGTCGGCGTCGCGCTCAGGTTCGGCGCCGACACTTTCGAGTAGCTATCGCTCGGATACGGCGCGGGTGGGTGGCGGCGAGGCGGCGGGCACGTGAACGGACTGCCACGCCCTCGCGCGGCCGCCCGCGCTCCTCGAGGGCCCGCGCTCCGCCGAGGACCGGCGCTCGTCGGAAGCTGTCCGCGAAGGCGCGGAGGCGTGTTAGGGTGCGCGCCGCCTCATGGGTGCTTTCGCTGCGCGCATCACCGCGGCTCTCCTCGCGATCGGCGGGGTCGGCCTCCTCGCGGGATCCCAGCCCGCTTGCTCGTCGAACGATGACGGGGCCGAAGGCCCGTGTCCGGCGGGCCAGACGTGCGACGTGAGTCTCACGATCTTGCACACGTCCGACATCCACTCGCGGCTCTTCCCGTACGAGCAGGTCATCACGCAGGCCGACGCCACGCTCGGCCTCGGCGAGATCGGCACGGTCGCGAACATCGGCGGCGTGGCCCGGATGGCCTACGTCCTCAACCGGGAGCGCGCCCGCGCGGGCCGCGTCATCCACCTCGACTCGGGCGACTGCTTCCAGGGCGCCCCGATCTTCAACTTCTTCCGCGGCGAGCCCGAGGTCCGCGCGATGAGCCAGCTCGGCGTGGACGCCGCCGTCGTCGGCAACCACGAGTTCGACTTCGGCGCGCAGAACCTCGCCACGCAGTTCCAGCGCTGGTCGAGCTTCGCCCTCCTCAGCGCCAACTACAAGTACGAGAACTCGTCGCAGGACGGCGCCAGCGGCACCATCGGCCGCATCGGCACGGTCGCGCGCCCGTTCACCGTCCTCAACGTCGGCGGCCTCAAGATCGCCGTGATCGGGATGGCGAACTTCTCGAGCCTCACCTCGATCTTCGATCAGCCGAACCGCGCAGGCATCACGCCGCTCAACACGGTCGACATGCTGCAGTTCTACATCGACCTGCTGCGCCCGTACGTGGACCTCATCGGCGGCGTCTCGCACATGGGCCTCGAGGTCGACCAGCGCGCCATCCGCGGGACGACGGGCCTCGACTTCATCACGGGCGGCCATAACCACGTCGTCATCAACCCGCCGCAGGAGATCCGCGACTGCTCCGCCGACCCGAACGAGCCGGGGTTCGTCTGGGCGGTCGACCCGAACGCGTCGATCGACCCCTCGGTGGAGCCGCCGGACGATCCGGAGCCCGAGCTCAAGGGACCGGCCGGCAGGTTCGATCCCGTGAACCACCCGTGGGCGTTCAAGCGGCCATGCAAGCCGCGTCGCGTGGTCATCGCCCACTCCGGGGCCTTCGCGAAGTACGTCGGCCGCCTCGACCTCGTGGTCACGAACGAGCCGTCGCGCGCCTCGCCGACCGCCGATCCGGCCGACTACGATCCGGTCAACGGCTTCGAGATCCAGACGATCCGGTACCAGGCGTTCCCGATCGAGGCGACGGTCCCCGAAGATCCGGTCATGGTGCAGATGCTGATCCCGTATCAGCGCGCGCTCGACAACCTCGTCGATCTCGACATCCTCGTCGGCTACAGCCCGCTCGGCTCGCGCCGCTTCTCGTCGACCGGCGGCGACTCTCCCCTCGGGAACGTCGTCGGCAACGCGATCTGGCTGCGCCTCGGCATCCAGACCGACTTCTCGCTCACCAACTCGACCGGCATCCGCGCCGACCTGAACCCGGGTCCGGTGACGATCGAGCAGATGTTCAACATCTTCCCGTTCGACAACTCGATCACGAAGATGCAGCTGTCCGGCACCGAGGTCCAGGAGCTCTTCGACTTCACCGCCCGCCGCGGCGCCCGCCGCGGCTGCAGCTCGCAGATCCAGATCGCCGGCGCGCGCGTCCGCCTCAACTGCTCCGGCTGCGACCGCGTCGCGATCGCGTGCACCGAGGACAGCGAATGCATCGCGGCCGGTCGCGACGCCTGCGACACGCAGACGAACCGCTGCATCGTCCGCTGCGCCGCCGGCACCGAGGCGACCTGCGCGCTCCGTCTCAAGGGCAGCATCTGCAACCTCGAGAAGAGCGAGTGCGAGATCGACTCGTGCGCCGAGCAGGTCTACATCGGCACCACGGGCAAGGTCTGCACGAGCGACGCGGAGTGCTCCGACGATCCGGCGAAGCCCCTTCCCGGCTCGTGCCAGAAGGCCGAGGGCAAGGTGAACGGCCTCTGCCTCTCCGCGATCAAGCCGACGAACCTCTACGAGCTCGCGACGAGCAACTACCTCGCGACCGGCGGCTCCGGCTTCCGCGTCCTGCAGCGCAACACCACGCAGTTCGACACGAAGATCCAGCAGCGCGACGCGCTCATCGACTACCTCCGCGCCGGGCGCCCGTGCGGCTGGGACGCGGCGAACGCCACGCCCGACGGCCTCAAGGCGTGCACCGCCGACGCCGATTGCGGCGACGAGATGTACGTCTGCGCCTGCGCTGGGCACGCCGTCGAGGACGGGCCGGGATGCCGGACCGAAGGCGCCTGCGCGACCGGCAACGGCCGCTGCGTCCGGCGCTCCTGCCGCGACGAGGTCGCGCAGTTCCACCTCCGGCGTTGCGTCGACGCCCCCGACCTGACCGCGTGCAAGACGCCGGTCAACGCCTGCGCGATCGCCGGCGAGGAGTGCAAGATCCTCGCATGCATCGACCCGTCGCTCGGCAGCATCAGCGACGGCCGCGTGGAGATGCTCGGCCGATGAAGCGCCTCCCCTCGCTCGCCGCTCCGCGGCTGCTCCTCGGCGCCTCCGTCCTCGCCATCGCGTGCACCCAGGGCGCGTGCGACACCGAGGGGTTCAGCCCGCCGCGCGCCGGGACCCGCCTGACCGTCGAGCTCGTCGGCGGCGACGACCCGAACGTCGTGGGGACGCGCCTCCGCCCGCTCGGCCTCTCGGTCGACCAGCCGCAGCCGTTCCGCATCGTCGTCCGCGCCCTCGACGCCGCCGGCAACGTCGACCTCGGCTTCAACGGCTACGTCCGCATCTCGTCCAAGCCCGGCGCGATCGAGCGCATCGAGTCGCCGGACGCCGAAGGCCGGAGCCTCCAGCTGACCAACGGCGTCTCGCCGGAGACGACGGTCTCCGTCACGAACGCCTACGGCACGACCTACATCCTCGCCGACGACCTCGGCTATGTGCCGGTCGATCCGCTGGGAGATCCCCCGCCCGCCTGCTCCAACGGGATCGACGACGACGGCGACGGCCTGATCGACTTCCCGGCCGATCCGGGCTGCGCCTTCGCCAACGACGACAGCGAGGCCGGTGGGAGCTACGCCCAGGGCGCGAGCCCGCCGATCTTCTACCACCTCCCGCGCGTCGCCGACGTGCGCGGCCTCAAGTGCACCGACCCGGCGGACCCGGCCACCTGCTCGGGCACCGGCAAGACGCCGTACCCGAAGGAGCAGATCCTGCTCGACACGGGCTTCCACGAGAAGGCCGACGGCTCGCAGGTGTTCGACTTCGACATGGTCGTAACGCGGATCTCGTCCGACGGGTTCTACGTCACCGACGTCAAGGACGAGCGCGCGGGGTTCAACAGCGTCTTCTCGTTCAACTTCAACGCGCCGCCGCGGATGCGCGTGTGCGATCGCCTCCGGACGTTCGCCGGCACCGCGACGGAGTTCTTCGGCCTGACGCAGATCTCGTATCCGACGTGGACGCTCGAGGAGTGGGACCCGCAAGAGCGCCCGTGCCTCGTGCCCGAGCCGCGTGTCCTCGAGCCGAGCGACGTCACGCCCGCCTCGCTCCTGCCCCTCTCGGCCAGCCTGGTCCGGGCGATCTCCTCGGGCGACACCCTCGCCGTCATGGTGACACCCAAGTTCGGGCCCGGCTTCGTCCCGGAGCAAGGGGGGATCTTCGTCCCCAACGCAGACGCGACCAACTGCGACTTCAACCGGGACGGACGCATCGACTTCACGACCGGCGCGCCCGAGCAGCGCTGCTCGGACGCGTGCACGTCGGACCCCGAGTGCACGGAGTACTCGAACTTCGCCGCGCGCAGCAACTTCCGCCTGACCCTCACCGACGCGAACGGGAACGCCGCGGCCATCCAGGCCGACGCCACGGCGTCCGCCGA
>JAHBWA010000157.1 GCA_019637195.1 Labilithrix sp.
CCTTCGCGAGCTGGGCGTCAGGCCCGCGCTCCGCGTGAGGTCCAGGCGCCGGCCCGGCAGGCGCGACGCGCGACCTCCAGGGCCCTGCAGCGTCAGGGCCGGCGCTTCCAGGGCATCGTGGCTTGGGCGCCCTCGAGCGTCGCGCTAAGATGATCGTGTGCGCGGCGCTCGAGCATGGCCGGTCGTGGTGATCCTGGTCGTCGCGTGCGGCAGGCAGCTCGTCGACGACGACCCGCTCGTCGACGCCTCGGTGCCGGGCGACGGAGGCTCGCTGGACGCCGCGCCGAACGCGCCGCCCGACGGCGCCGTCCTCGACGGGGGTGGCCCGCTCTCGTGCTCGGCGGAGGTGAGCGGGAGGTGGCTCGCGTTCGTGACGGCCGACGTGTTCCGCGGAGACCTCGCGGGCAGTGGCGGCTTGAGCGCGGTCGACGGCGTCTGCGCCGAGCTCGCGGCGGGTGCCGGGTGGAGCGGCCAATTCAAGGCATTCGTCAACGGCGGCGACGGCAGCGGCGGCGAGCGGATCCGCGCTGTCGCCGCGGCCGGGGGCCATGATGGCTGGTACCGCGCCGACGGCACCAAGGTCTTCGACCGCGCGCTCAAGATCGCGCTCCAGCCGCTCTCGGTGACGGAGAGGTGCACCCTGGTGACGGACGACGTCGGGGCCTGGACGGGCTCGCCCACGGCGTCCGAAACGAGCGACTGCGCCGGCTGGACGTCGCCGGCAGTCACGGGGCGGTACGGGGACCCGACCGGGATCGGCGAAGCCTGGGAGTTCGCGGGCGTCGGCTCCTGCGCGGTCTTGCGCCACCTCTACTGCTTTCAAGTCAGCGATTGAGGCGCCTGGACGCGACGGCCCGCCATCAGGTGTGAATCCAGCGTACGCTGGGAGCGATGTACGTAGGGAGGAAGCACACCGCGATCCGGTCCGCCGAGGTCGAGCGGACGTTTCGTTGCAAGGGATGCGGCTACGCGAGCCCGGTTCGCGTGCTCGGCATCGGGGAGGGGACGGGCAACAGTCCCTACTTCCTCGACGGTGACGGCGCGCGACGGCGAGCCGACGACGAGGCGGCGTCCCGCGCGCACGCGGACGCCGACGTCGTCCTCGCCATCGTCCCCTGTCCGGAGTGCGGCGAGCGCGATCCGGAGGCGGCCCGGGCGTTCAAGGTCAGGGGGCTGCTCGCGACCCTCGGGCTGCTCGCGGTCGGCTGCGTGATCGCCGTCGTGTTCGCCGCGATCATGAGCCGTGCTCGCCTCGGCATGGGGCTCGTCTTCGGCGTCGGCACGGGCGTCCTGTCAGCGGCGGCGGGGATCTACGTCGATCGCGCCAAGCGCTCGGCGACCTGGGACGGCGCGATCCTCCGCGTGACGTTCCTGAAGGACGGAGACCGCGGGCAGGACGGGGCCCGGCCGTAGACCGACGGTCGAGGTTTGTTCCCTGGCGCCGCGTCTGCGGAGCCTTACGATGCCATCCATGGATCCGGCCAGCTTCCTCGGGCTCGCGGTCGCGGCGTTCGGCGCGGCCGTCGTCGCGTTCGGCGGCCTTCGTCAGGTGAACCAGTGGGAGACCGCGCTGAAGTTCACGCTCGGCAAGTTCGCGGGGCGCGCCGGGCCCGGCCTGAACTTCGTCTTCCCCGGCGTGCAGCGCATGGTCCGCATCGACATGCGCGTGCGAAACCGGGACCTGCCCCAGCAGGCGGTCATCACCGCGGACAACGTGACGGCGTGGATCGACGCGGTCATCTACTACAAGGTCGTCGACGCCGAGAAGGCGACGCTCAACGTCCAGGACTACGAGCACGCCGTGCGCGATCGCGCGAAGGTCGTCCTGCGCGACGTGGTCGGCGAGACGAGCCTCGACGAGCTGCTCGCCCATCGCGACGAGATCGCCGCCAAGGTCCGCGCCGCCGTCGAGCAGTTCGTCGCGCAGTGGGGGCTCCACGTGGAGCTCATCGCGCTCCAGGACATCCAGCTCCCCCAGCAGATGCAGGAGGTGATCGCGAAGAAGGCGATCGCCGAGCGCGACCGCCAGTACGTCGTCATCAAGAGCCAGGCAGACCTGGAGAGCGCGAAGAACTTCGCCGAGGCCGCGCGCATCCTCCACCAGTCGCCGGGCGCCATGGAGCTCCGCCGGCTCGAGGCGCTGCAGAACCTCTCCCACGGCACCAGCAAGGTGATCTTCGACCTCGCCAAGCCGCAGGGGACGAGCGAGACGCAGGCGGCCGCCGTCGCCGCCGCGCTCGGTGGCAGCGTGCGCGTCGCCGACGAGACGCGCGAGGGGGACGACGACGAGGCCGCGCCGGCGCCGCGCGCGATGCGTCGCTGATGCCTCGACACGAGACGATGCCGAGCGCGGGTCGTGCGGCGAGGTGAAGACGACGGGCTGCGGCTCCTCGCGCTCGAGCGGCTCGGTCCGCTCGCGTCGCCGATCGCCCGCCAGGCGCTCGAGGAAGGCGTCGCCGAGGTCGAGCCCGACGTCCTCGCCTGGACGGGCACGATGGGGCTGGTGCACGGGCATCTGGTGGTCCTCTGGCTCGATCCAGACCTCCACGCGCGGGTGATCGAGGTCCCGTCCGTCATCGACGCGCTGACGGCGGCGGTCGCCGCTGCGGTCGCGCGCGTCTCCGGCAACGCGCTCGCCGAGCTGAAGATCGTCGCGCGGGCGACGCGGCCGGCGAGGTCGGCACCCTATCGCGGACGCTTCTGACGCGTCGCCGCTACTTCTTCGTCAGGCGCTCGATCTCGGACCGGAGCCGCGCGACCTCGTGCTCCGCGGCGATCCTGCGCCGTTGTTCTTCTTCCCTGCGCCGCTGCTCTTCTTCCCTGCGCTGCGCTTCCTCTTCCCGACGCCGCTGCTCCTCGAGGCGGCGACGGGCTTCGTCGTCGGCGCGGGCCTGGACCTCGTCGAGCATCCGCTCGAGGCGTAGGATGAGCTCCTCGCTCTCGAGCAGGAGCGCGGTGCCCGCGTAAAACCGGAGGCGATCGTCCTCTACCTGGATGTCGAGGCCGAGGACCGACGACGCGAATCGGCCGTGCTGCGGGAGGATCGGCGTGTACGTTCGCGACTCGGGGCTCGTGAGCCGGTAGGCGTGGAGGTGGCCTCGGGCGCGGTCGAACAGGAAGTACTCGGGGATGGCGAGGCGCGCGTAGCGAGCGACGTTGAGCTCGGCGTCCTTCTTCCGATCGCCGCCGACGTGGACCTCGAGGACCCAGTCGAGGCCGCGCCCCTCGGCGCTCGCGATCCACTTGTCACGGTCGCGCTCCTCGACGTCGAGCACCGCGAGCAGATCCGGGGCGAAGCGCGGCTCACTGGGGTAGTAGACGGGGAGCTCGGCCGCCAGGTACACGCGGCGCTTCTGCCGGGTGAAGTACCCGCGCAGCGCGTCGAGGGCGCGCGTCTTGGCCTTGAAGTGGCGATCGCCCTCGGGCGGCGACATCTCGGCGTCGGTGACCTCACCCGGAAGGGCATCGACCACGGCAGAGCGCTCCTCCTCCGAGAGGGCGTCCCACTCCTCTTGCGTGGGCGCGAGCGGGTGGCCGGCTGCGGTCCGGCGCAGGGAGAACACGCTTCATCGTGACGGGGCGCCCGAGGTGGGTCAAGCGCGGCCCGGCGCGGACGCGGGATGCGGCCGCCAGGACGCGGGCGAGGGCCGGGCGCGAAGGCGCGTTCGCGACGGCGCGCGCGCGCGAGCGGCGCGAGCATGATTCACATCGCCTGCCGGCGTACTAGAGTGGCCGCGAGAGGAAGGCGATGCGATGCGCGTGACGGTGCTCGGTGCAGGATACATGGGAAGCGCGATGGCCGAGGTCGCGGCGATGCGCGGGCACGACGTCCGCCTGTGGGGAACCTGGCTGGACGACGCGCTCGTCGCGCCGCTCGAGCGGGGCGAGGAGCATCCGCGGCTGAAGAAGAAGCTGGACCCGCGCGTCGTCCCGCTGCGCGCGGACAAGCTCGCCGCGGCGCTCGACGGCGCCGAGCTCGTGGTCCACGGCGTCAGCTCCGACGGGCTCGTGCCGGTCCTGACGAAGGCCGCGGCGTTCCTGCCCGACGTGCCGATCCTCAGCGTCACCAAGGGCTTCCTCGCGGACAAGAGCGGGAAGATGGAGCGGCTCGACGTGATCGCCTCGGAGATCGTTGGGCGTCCGCTCGAGTTCGTCCACGCGGCCGGTCCGGCGAAGGCGATCGAGGTCGCGCGCGGCGTGCTCACGTGGATGCTCTTCGCGTCCGCCGACGCCGCGCACGCACGCGCGTGCGCGGCGGCGATGGGCGGCGGCCATCTTCGGGTCACCGTCACCGACGACATCGCCGGGGCCGAGATCTCGTCCGCGATGAAGAACGCGTACGCGACGGGGCTCGGGCTCTGGGACGGCCTCCTCGGCGCGGACTGCCACAACGCGCGCGCCGCGTGCTTCCAGCAGGCGATCGTGGAGATGGCGAAGCTCGTCACCGCGGGCGGCGGGCGCGTCGAGAGCGCGTACGGTCCCGCGGGCGCCGGCGATCTCCACGTCACCGCGGCGGCTGGACGGAACCGCGCGTTCGGCGAGCGCGTCGGGAAGGGGAAGCCCGCGAAGACCGTGGCCGCCGAGATGCTCGCGACCGGCGAGCTCACCGAGGGCTACCCGGCGATCGCGTCCGCGTGGCGCTGGGCGAAGGAGCGTGGCGTGGGGGACCTCCCGTTCCTGGCGGCGCTCCATCGCGTGGTCTGGGAAGGCGCCGAGGTCGCGCCCACGCTCGCGGCGCTCGAGCTGTCGACCTGAGCTGCCGCTCGGCGGGCGCGGCGGGCGGCGCTCGGTGCGCGGCCCGAGTATCGCTCCGGGCGTCGAAGTGCGCTGCGCAGGGATGCGGTTACGTGTAAAATACGGTCATGATCTCGGGGCATACGCTCGCGCTGTCCATCGTCGTCGCCGCGCTCGCGGTAGGTTGCAAGGAGAAGCCCGCCGGAGACGCCGCGCCGGCCAGCCCCGCGCCGCCGGGCGCCGTGAAGATCACGGCCGACGAGAACGGCTTCAAGCCGAGCTCGGTGTCGTTCAAGAAGGGGGAGACCGCGACGCTCGTCTTCACGCGGACCACCGACGACACCTGCGCGACCGAGGTGGTCTTCCCGGAGCTCGACGTGAAGAAGGACCTCCCGAAGGGGACGGCGGTGACGATCGACATCCCGACCGACAAGGACCGGAAGCTGACGTTCCAGTGCGGGATGGGGATGTACAAGAGCTCGGTCGTCATCAACTGACGTCGTCGGCTCCCGTGCTTCGCCACGCGCCGTTGGACCGGGTAGCGCGACCGCGGGGCGACCGCGTAGGTCGAGCGCGCGTGGGCGCGCGTCGGGTGCAAGGCGACCGCGAGTCGCGCGCGCGGGGCGACCGCGTAGGTCGAGCGCGCGTGGGCGCGCGTCGGGTGCAAGGCGACCGCGAGTCGCGCGCGCAGGTCGACCGCGACTCGCCGGCGCGCGGATCAGCGACCGAGCGCCGTGCTCGCGCCTTCGGCGGCGCGGGCGCTGTCGTGGCCGTGGTTCGACATGTTCGCGCCGCGCCCGCTCATCACGTAGAGCACTCGCGAGAGGAGCAGCAAGAGCGCGATCCCGCCGAGCACGCGCTTCACCCAGGTGAGGCCGCTCGCGCGGCGCGCGGGCTCGGGACCGCCGCCGGCGTAGCGGACGATGACCGCCGCGGGCTCCGCGCTCGTGGCCTCGCCCGAGGCGCGTCGGGCGGCGTGGCGCACGACGGCGCCGAGCTCGCCGGCGTCGAGCCACACCCCGTGGTCCGGACACACGTCGATGACGACGCTCGACGACGCGGCGAAGCGGCCACGCTCCATCTGCCGCGCGCAGCCGGGGCACGGCACGAGATCGAGCAGCGCGCTCGCCGGGACGCCCCGCCCCGGGAGGCGTCGCTCGACGTCGGCGGCGAGCGCTGGCCGCGCGACGAGGGCACACCAGGCGCGCGGCGGCAGGAAGAGGCCGTGGCAGCTCGAGCAGCCGTGGAGGACCGAGCCGTCGCGGTCGATGCCAATCGCCAGGAACGGGGCGCGGCAGCGCGGGCACTCGGGGCGCACCGGGACGTGGGCGATCGCCGGATCGGGGATGCGAACGAGGCACGAGGCGCACGTCCTGCCCGGGAGACCGATCGCCGCGCAGAAGAAGCACGCCGCCGTCGCCCGAGGTGCGGCGTCATGGCCGAACTCTGGAGGCCCACCCTGCACCTCGAAAGACTAGCACCCACCCGCGCCTGCGCCTCATCCGGCTCCGGCCCCGCGGCCGCCGCAGGAGATCCGTCGGCGGCGCTGCCTCCGCGTCAGCGCTGCGTAGCTCGGATGCTCTCCTCGAGGATGCCGAGAAGCGCGTCGAGATCGGCGTCGCCGATGACGAGCGGCGGGCAGACGTACACCGTGTCGCCGAGCGGCCGGAGGTACGCGCCGCGCTTCTTCGCCTCGTCGTAGACGCGCCAGCCCGCTTCGCCGAGGTACCCGCCGGCGCCGGTCGGCGCGAGGTCGGCCGCGCCGATCATGCCGACGGAGCGCACGCGCTCGACGCCGGGGAGCGCGGCGATGCGCTCGAACGCCGCCCGGATCCGCGGCGCCTTCGCCGCGACCTGCTCGAGGACCGCCTCGTCGCGGTAGATCGCGAGGACCTCACGGGCGAGCGCGGCGCCCAGCGGGTGGCCGCAGAAGGTGTGTCCGTAGTAGAGCGTCCGGTCCTTGCCGCCGCGGAACGCCTCGAAGACGTCCTCGGTGACGAGCGTGGCGCCCATCGGCAGGAGCGCGGCGAACGCCTTGCCGACGCACATGACGTCCGGCGTCACGCCCGCGTGATCGCACGCCCACATCCGCCCGGTGCGCCCGTACCCCGCGAAGACCTCGTCGACGATCAACAGGACGTCGTGCTTCCGCGTGAGCTCGCGGAGCTCGGAGAGGAACCGCGGCTCGTAGACGCGCATCCCGGCGGCGCCCTGCACGATCGGCTCGACGACCACCGCGGCGAGCGAGTCCTTGTCACGCTCGATCATCGTCGCGAGCGTCGAGAACGCGCGCTCGTAGGCGTCAGGGGAGGGGAAAGGGGCGTGGACGCAGTCGAACACGATGTCCGCGAACGGACGGCGGAAGACGTCGACCCCGCCGAGGCTCGTCGCGCCCAGGGTGTCGCCGTGGAACGCGCCGTCGAGCGCGAGGAAGCGCGTCTTCTTCGGAGCGCCGCGCTGACGCCACGTCTGGACGGCGATCTTGACGGCGACCTCTACCGAGCCCGAGCCGTTGTCTGTGTAAAATACACGCGACAGCCCGCGCGGCGCGACGGCGACGAGCTCCTCCGCGAGCGCCGCGGCGGGCTCGTGGGCGATCCCCGCGAGCGAGACGTGGGCGAGGACGTCCGCCTGCTCGCGGAGGACGCGCAGCAGGCGCGGGTGCCCGTGGCCGAGGGCGGCCACCCACCACGACGAGTTGCCGTCGAGGTAGCGGGTGCCGTCGGCGTCCCAGAACGCCGAGCCCTCCGCGCGGGCGACGACGATGGGCTCGGTCTGCTCCCAGGCGTCGATCGACGTGTACGGATGCCAGACGCGCGCGCGGTCGAGCTCGACGACGTCTCGGCGCGCGCGCGGCGAGATCACTTGGTGCCGGGGCCGCCCATCGGGGGGAGGTTGTTCGTCATCGTCGGCGGCGGCGCGGGCGTCTTCGCCGCGCCCGCGTCCTTCGCGCCGCCTGCGGGCGCCTTGGCCGCGCCCGCGTCGGCCGCCGAGTGCCCGCCGTGCGCCGCGGCGACGTCGACGGGGGCGTCGTGATCGATCTTGATCGAGCGCTTCGTGGAGTTCCACGGGCCTTCGACGGGCTTGTTCGCGCCGTCGACGAGCTCGGTCGTGACCTCGTACGAGCCGTTCTGCAGGTTGTCGAGGTAGAGCGGCGGCCCGAACTTCTCGACCTTCGCCTCGAGCGGCTTGTCGATGCCGGGGCCGGTGACCTTCACGTTGACGTGCTCCTTGCCCTCGGCCAGCGTCACGTTCGTCACGTAGAAGTCGATGAGGACGTGGTTCGCCATCTCGCCGTTGTATTCGCCCTTCGGCCGGCTGTAGACGAGCATCGGCTTCTTGGTGGGGTCGTCCTTGGTGTCGCCCTTCTTGCCGACCCAGAACGGGACGACGACGAACGCGCCCTTGGTCTTCACCGACTCGTGGTTGGCGCGGCTCGGGAAGGCGACGAGGATGTGGCGGCCCTCGGCGAGCGCCTCGCCGCCCGTGAGCTCGGAGAGCTTCACCGGCTGCTTCGTCTCGTAGATCGCCTTGTACGGCTTGTTGTCGAGGATGAGGTGGACGTGGTTCGAGCCCATCGCCGTCTGCCAGTTCTTGACGTCGAGCTTCACGGAGAAGTCGGCGGCCTTGTCGCCGGCGATGACCTGGTCCCTCGTCGGGGCGGTGATCGCGACGGTCGGCAGCGGCGCCGTCGGATCCGGGCTCGCGGCGCCCGCGGTGAGCGTGACCGGCGGGGGCGGGGGCTTCGGCGCGACCGTCTGCGCGGGCGGCTCGGTGGTGGTCACCGTGCTCGCGGCGTCCGTCGCGGGGACGGGCGGCGGGGGCGGCGGCGGCGGGAGGTTGTCGCTGCCGCCTCCGCACGCGACGAGCGCGGCGGCACCGATCGCAGGGAGCGCGAGGACGAAGGCGAGGCGGAGGTAGGGCGAGCGCGGCTTCTGGATCGAGGGCATGGCGCGGACTTTGGCACCTGAGCTGGCTCAGGGGCAAGGCTTGTCTGCCGCGCGGCTCGGCCCCCGGGGCCCGGTGTCCTCTTGACGGCGCTCGCCTGCGAGCCGAAGGTTCGGAAAGAGCGCGCGTTCGCTCCCGTGGCTGGGGAGCGCGGGCGTCATGCCGCATGCCCCATCGCGAGCGATACCTCTTCATCTGCACGAACCGTCGCCCGGACGATCACCCGAAGGGCTCGTGCGCGCAGAAGGGGAGCGAGGAGCTCGTCAGGCGGCTGAAGGCGGCGTTCGTCGCGCGCGGCGCCGCGGGCCGCGTCCGCGCGTGCACCGCGAGCTGCCTCGATCTCTGCGAGATCGGCGCGAGCATCGTGCAGGAGCCCGAGCACGTCGCCTACGGACACGTCACGCTCGCGGACGTCGACGCCATCGCCGACGCGGCCGTGCGCGGTGAGGTCGTCGAGCGCCTCGTCGTGTTCCCCCCGCGCGAGGCCGAGACCTGAGCGATGGGTCTGGGCTTCGAGCTGTCCGAGGCGATGACGGGGAGCTTCCATCGCTTCGACGATCCGATGAAGGACGGCGTCTTGCGCGTCACGCTGCGGCTCGGCGTCGACGGGCTCCGTCGCTTCGCGCGTGAGCGCCGCATCGAGGCGGACGGCGTGATCGTCGCGGAGGGGCTCGCCGAGAACGGCGGCGCCGGCCGCACGGTGCGCGGGGCGATCACCTGGAAGCTGCTCGACGAGAACCGCGTCCCGTACGCGCTGACGTTCGAGGGGGACGACGGCAAGACGTACCACCTGCGCGGCCAGCGTGACTTCTTCCTCCACAACGCGATCGGCTCGCTCACGACGATGGCCGCGAGCCTCTACGACGACCGAGAGCGCGAGATCGGCCGCGCGATCCTGACGTTCGAGCCGCCGATGGAGATCCCCGCGCTCCTGCGGTCGTTCCGGCCGCGTCTGCGGGTCTGGCCGTTCGGCCGCCGGAAGAAGAAGTAGGGAAGGAAGCACGATGGACCGACTCGATCCGCGCACCACGCTCGTCCTCGTCGTCGACGTGCAGGAGAAGCTCGCCGCCGCGATGCCGGAGGCGTCGCTCGCGACGCTCGTGAAGAGCACGGGGATCCTCCTCGAGGTCGCGAAGGAGCTCGGCGTGCCTGTGCTCGCGACCGAGCAGTACCCGAAGGGCCTGGGGCCGACGATCCCGGCGGTCGCCGAGAGGCTCGCGGCGCTGGGGAGCGACGCGCTCCCGAAGTTGACGTTCGACGCTTGCTCGGACCTCGCCATCGCCCGGGCGATCGCCGGCGTCGCGCCGCGCGCGGTCGTCGTCGTCGGGATGGAGGCGCACGTCTGCGTGTTCCAGACGGCGCGCGAGCTCGTGAAGCGCGGGCACGTGACGCACGTGGTCGCAGACGCCGTCGCCTCGCGCCACGAGGACAACCGCCGCCTCGGCCTCGCCCTCGCGGAGCGGGCGGGGGCCATCGTCACCACGACGGAGACCGTCGCCTTCGACCTGCTCGGACGCGCGGGGACCGACGCGTTCAAGGCCATTTCCAAGCTGATCCGCTAGCAGAGCGCGTCGACCGGAGGCGCGGGGCCGCCGTCCGTGCGTCTGCAACGCGTTGAAAATTCATCGGTTCAGCGTCCGCCTTGACGAATCGTCGAGGTATGACAGATTGGACGGGTGAGTGACGAAACGGCAATCGGGTCGGACAAGGCGTCAGACGGGGACCGCCCCGCGGGGGCAGAGGAGGGGACGACGGTGCTGGTCGTCGACGACGAGCGCTCGAACGTCGAGTCGCTCGAGAAGATCTTCCAGCGCGAGGGGATGCGCGTCCTCGTGGCGAACGACGCGAAGCACGCGCTCGAGCAGGTGCGCGGCCACCGCGTGCACGTCGTGCTCACCGACCTGATGATGCCCGGCACGACGGGCCTCGAGCTGCTCCGCGCGATCAAGCAGGTGCAGCCGGAGGTCGAGGTCGTGCTGATGACCGCGTATGGCTCGGTCGAGGTGGCGGTCGCGGCGATGCGCGAGGGGGCGTACGACTTCGTCGAAAAGCCGCTGAAGCGGATGACGATCGTGAAGAGCGTGCGAAAGGCGGCCGAGCGCGGGCGGCTCCTCGAGGAGAACCGCACGCTCAAGGACGAGATCAAGATGCTCACCAAGCGGGAGATCATCGGGAGCTCGGTCGCGTGGCGCCGGGTGATCGAGGTGGCGACGCAGGCGGCGCCGAGCACGGCCACGGTGCTCGTCCTCGGCGAGAGCGGCACGGGGAAGGAGCTGCTCGCGCGGTACATCCACGAGCGGAGCGCGCGAGCCAAGAAGCCGTTCGTCGCGGTCAACTGCGCGGCGATCCCGGAGACCATCCTCGAGAGCGAGCTGTTCGGGCACGAGCGCGGCGCGTTCACCGGCGCGGTCACGAAGAAGGACGGCCGCTTCGCCAAGGCCACGGGCGGCACGCTGTTCCTCGACGAGATCGGCGAGCTCTCGCCGCAGGTCCAGGTGAAGCTTCTCCGGGTCCTCCAGGAGGGCGAGTACGAGCCGCTCGGCGGCAACACCGTGAAGGCGGACGTCCGCGTCGTCGCCGCGACCAACCGCGATCTCCTCGCCGAGGTGCAGGCGGGTCGGTTCCGCGAGGATCTCTACTACCGGCTCAACGTCATCGCCGTCACCGCGCCGCCGCTCCGCGCGCGGCGGGAGGACATCCCGCTCTTGGTCGATCACTTCGTCGGCCTCTACGCGAAGAAGAACGGCAAGGCGCGCCTCGGCGTGGCGCGCGCCGCGCTCGAGCGCATGATGGACTACGCTTGGCCGGGCAACGTCCGCGAGCTCGAGAACGTCATCGAGCGCGCCGTCGTGCTCTCGCGCGCGGACACGCTGACCGAGCACGATCTGCCCGAGGCGATCGCGAAGTCCGCGAGCGCGGCGCCGCGCGCGCTCGACTTCCCGGTCGGGACCCCGCTCGCGGAGATCGAGCTCCGCGTGATCCGGGAGACCTTGAAGCACACGAAGGGGGACAAATCCCTCGCGGCGCAGCTCCTCGGCATCTCGACGAGGACGATCTATCGCAAGCTCGACGAGGTGGGCCCGGTCGAGAGCGCGCCGGCAGAGGTCGCGGAGCGGGTGGAGCCATGAAGCTGACGATCAACGGAGTCGTGAAGGACGTCCCCGACGAGCTCACCGTGCGCGAGCTCGTCGTCCACCTCGGGCTCGGAGGCGGCCCCGTCGCGGTCGAGCAGAACCGGGAGATCGTGCCGCGCGCGGAGCACGCGTCCCGCCGCGTCGCCGACGGCGACGCGATCGAGATCGTCCATTTCGTCGGCGGCGGCTGAGCCGTCCGGCGCGGGGGCCTCGCGCGGCTACTTCTTCAGGTAGTCGTTGCTGACGGGCTTCGCGCTCGGCCGCGCGCCCTTCATCATCGTCTTCGATCCGAAGCCGTCCGAGGACTCCTTGTACTCGTTGACGTTCGCGGCGGGGGTGTCGCGCTGCTCCTTGATCGCCTGGGCCTCGATGTCCTTCACGAAGGCCTCCACCGCGGACGGTGGGGGCGCGGGCTTCGCCTGGGGCGGGCGCCCCGCGCTCTTCGCCTCGGCGCTCGCCGTGATCGCGTCGAGCGCGACGCCGCCGACGACCTTCTCGCGCACGAGCTCGAAGACGTCGTGGTGCGAGAACCATCGCGCGCCGCGCACCTCGCCGTCGATGGCGTAGGCGACGCCGACGAGGTCGGACGCTGGCGTCACGGTCGCGAGCGCGCCGTCGATCTGCGCGACCAGGGCCGCCCGCGCCTTCGCCACGGTCGCGTCGTCGAGCGTCGCCATGAGCGTGTCGGACGACGAGTGCTTGCGGTGCGCCGCGTTGGTCGAAGAGACGTTCGACCAGACCTCGCCTTGGCTCATCTTGTACTGACCGGCCGCGCGCACCTTCGACGTCGCGACGACGCCCGACGAGTCGAACCTGCCGGCCGTGACGCGGCCGTCGCGCTGGCCGTTCCAGCGGCCGTGCTCGACGCAGAACGCGTCCACCGGAGTCGTCTTCTTGCTCTCGATGATGAAGTCCTGCCCGATCTGGCGGTCCTGGTTTCCGCCCTTCACGACCGTACCGGCGAGCACGAAAATCGGCGTGGAGCCCTTGTTGTCGATCACGAGCTTGTTCACCGCCCCGCCGCCGGTCACCTCGCGGACCTCGGCGTCGCGCCTGGCGAGCGCGTCGTCGAGCGACACCAGCGGGCCGACGGCCACCTGGGAGCGCGACGTCACCGGATAGATCGCGAGGTTGCCGAGCACCGTCGGAGCACCGAACGTTCGGTCGTCGACGGCGAGCGCGGCGTGCGCCGGTCCGCCGGTCCCTGCCGGCGGGCTCGTCGTCCGGGACACGCGCGGCGCCTTCTCCTCCGGCGCGACCGGTGACGTCTCGCCGCCGGCGACGCCGACCGCGGGAGCGCGCCGCGAAGACGCCCCGGGCTTGTGAGGCGGGCGCGCGCACGCGAGGAGCGAGATGGCGAGCGTGACGGAGAGCGAGACGCGAGCGACGAGACGCATGGAATCCTCCGATCAGGGCGTGCGCGGGCTGCCTCGCGAGCGCGTGGTGCGGCGCGGCCGCGCCCCCGCGTCGGACGCGCGAGGGCCAGTCATCCTTGGGCTTGGGGCGCCGGAGGCTCTCGCGGACCGGCGCTGCGAGGGCGTCGGTGGACGGCGTCGTTCTGTGACGAGCCCGCGGCCGATTCCGATCTCGAGGTGGGGCACGGGCTCGGCCCGCTCGGCTCCCCGCGGCTTGCGGAGCGCTCGCCGGGGCGGCTACGGTCCGATGAGGGCGCGCGCTTCGACGACGAGGCTCCTCACCTCGGCGTGGGCGCGCTGGGTGAGCTCGCGGGCCCCGACGCCCTTCGCGGCGATGGGCGCGCCGACCGCGATGCCCATCCGCGTGGCGTCGCTCTTCGCCATCCGGCCGAGGTGGGCGAGGAACGTCTCGTCGAGGAACGCGGCGCCCGAGCTCGCCGGGTAGGCGAGGCCGACGGGGAGGATCTCGGCGCCCGCGCGCGCCGCCGCGATGAACGCGCCTCCGTGGAACGGGCGGACGTCGTCGCCGCCGAACGTGGTCCCTTCGGGGAAGATCGTGATCGTCTGCCCGACCTCGAGCGCGCGCTGGATCGCGCGGATCGTCGCGGCGCCGCTCTTGGCGCTCGAGCGGTCGACGAACACCGTGCCGACCGAGCGCGCCGCCGCACCGACCACCGGCCAGGTGGCGAGATCGGCCCGGCTCACCATCGTGCCGCCGAACGTCGCGAGCAGCACGCCGATGTCGATCGCGGAGCGGTGGTTCGTGACGATCAGGCGCCCGCGGTCGCCGCGCCGAGTCGCCGGCGGGACCGTCCCGGCGACGACGACGTCGATCGCGAACAGCCGGAGGAGGCCGCGCGCCCAGCGCTTGACCCAGCGGTCACGGACGGCGTCCTTGTCGGCCTCGGCCGCGCTCCCGTAGCGCGCGAGGTACAGCGGGAGCATCGCGGACGTGGCCGCGAGGAAGCCTCCGGCGCGGTAGGCCTGACGCGCGCGGTCGCGGATCACCATAGCCTCACCATAGCTTCCGGAGCGCGTAGGCCATGTACTCGACACCTCTCCGGGCGAGCGGGCGCGCGCGCCACTCGTACAGATCGAGGTGCGTGGAGCTCTCGAGATCGCGGTCGAACCACCTCCTGACGTACGTCGCGAACGGCGCGTCCTCGACGGCGACGTTCACCTCGAGGTTCTTCGTGCGGGAGCGCTCGTCGAGGTTGTAGCTGCCGATCGTCGCGAAGCGATCGTCGATGATGGCGGTCTTCGCGTGCATCATCGGACCGGAGTGGCAGTACATCTCGACGCCGTTGCGCATGAGCGACTCGTAGAGCGCCTCGAGCGCGAACTGGACGACCGTGACGTCGCTCTTCGAAGGGACGAGGACGCGGACCCGCACGCCGCGCAGCACCGCGCGGTAGAGCGCGCTTCGCACGCCGCGGTCGGGGATGAAGTACGAGTTGGCGATCTCGATCGAGCGCTCGGCGCGGTTCAGGCGCGTCAGGTACTCGCGGCGGAGGTTGCGCCGGCTGCGCCTCAGGCTCGCGAGGACGTAGACCCTCCCGAGCGGCCGCTTGCTGAGCGGGACGAGGTCCCTCGGGAGCGACAGCGACCGCAGCGGATCGTGAGGCAGACGGCGGATCCCCATGCGGCGCCACGTCTTGTAGAAGAGCGTGCGGAGCTCCGCGGCGGCGTGGCCGACGACCTCGATCATGTCGTCGCGCCAGGCCTCACCGCCGTCGTCGAGCGGCAGCCATTGGCGCGCGAGGTTGATGCCGCCGGTGAAGCCGCGGCCGCCGTCGGTGACGAGGATCTTCCGGTGGTTGCGCTCCTCGATGCGCGCCAGATCGAACGCGGGCCTGAACGGCGAGAGCGGGTGGTACTCGCGGACCTCTCCGCCGGCGTCGACGAGCGGGTCCCAGAAGCTCGGCGTCAGCGAGAGGCTCCCGACGGCGTCGTAGATCACGCGGACGGTGACGCCCCCCCGCGCCTTGTCGACGAGCGCGTCGCGGAAGCGCGTCCCGACGGCGTCGGGCTCCACCCAGTACATCTCGAGGAGGATCTCGCGCTCGGCGGCGGCGATCGCCGTGAGCATCGCGGGGAGCGCCTCGACTCCGTCGCGGAGGAGGCGGACCTCGTCGCCCCCCACCTTGAACCACGGACCGAGCGCCTCGGTGCGCTCCCACCACGGCGTCGACGTCGCGATCATGGCGTCGCCGGCGGTCGCGCCGGCCGAGCGGCGACGACGACCATGCCCTCTTCGGCGAGGTGCCGCTGAGCGAAGGCGCGTACGTCCTCGGCGGTCACGCGCGCCGTCGCCGGCCGGCCGATCGGCTCGCCGCGCCAGGTGGCGACGACGCGCGCGCGCGGATCGAGCGAGGACGCCAGCGTGGCGTGGGCTCGCGCGGTCGTCGCGCGCTCGTAGTCGGTCGTCGAGAGGCCGCTCTGGCGGACGCGGTCGAACAGCGCGCGCGCCTGCATGACGGCGGCGTCGAGCGACGCCTGCGCCGCGGCGATCCGGACGACGAGCGCGGGCGCGCGCGGCCAGCCGAGGACGCGGGTCGAGACCTCGCGCGCGAGGGGCGTCGGACCTCCGAGGGCGCGGTCGAGGAGCGCGTCGTCTCCCTCCGAGAGCGCGGCGGCGAGGAGCGTCGCGGCGCCGTACGCGCCCTCGTCGCCCGCCGGGAACGGGAACGCCAGGTACGCCTCGGGCAGCGCGCCGGGGCGCGGTGGCGCGGCGTACGTGCCGGGCTTCGGCGGTTGCGTGCCGGAAGGTGCGCGGCAGGCGCGCACCGTGCTCGAGCGGCGCGCGACCCAGCGATCGGCGGCCCGCACGGCGGCGTCGGCCTGCGAGGCGTCGGCGTTGGCGAGCACGGCGACGCGGAGCGGACCCGCCCGGAGCGACTGGGCGCGCAGCACGACCGCGCCGTCCGACGAGCGCGCGAGCGGCTCGGTCGCGCCCCACGGGACGATCCAGGACGGATGTTGCGGCGAGAGCGCCGACGCGAGCACCGAGAGGGTCGAGCCGTCGCCGCGGGCGTCGCGGCGGAGGAGATCGGCGCGCGCGCGTCCGAGGGCGGCGCTCCCGAGCGGCTCGGCCGCGAAGCTCCGCGCCGCGATGTCCGCGAGGCGCCGCGCGTGCGCGCTGGGCGTCTCGCCGGCCAGCGCGGGGCCGTGGACGAGGAGCCCGACGCCGTCGGCCGCGACCCAGGGCTCGACGCGGACGTCGGCGGACGTCTTGACGCTCTCGGCGGCCGCCGCGGCGACGAGCGCCGTCAGCCCGGCGTCCGCGTCGGCCTCGTCTTCCGTCCCGCAGGGCGATCCGACGAGCACCCACGCCTCGCCCTGGCCGGTCTCGACGCGCGAGCGCGCCTCGACGACGTGCCTGTCCCACGCGGCGGTCGCGCGCGTCACCGCGTCGGCGAGCGCCTCCCGCGCCGGCTCGGTCGCCGCGTCCTTGGCCCCGCGCCGCGGGGGGACCGCGAGCGTCACCGAGCCTCCTCCTGGCCGCGGCGCCCCCGGCTGGTCGACGAGCGCCCACCACGCCGCGCGCTCCGCGGCCTCGCGCGCGTCGCCCGAGCGACGCGACAGCACGCGTCCGTCGCGCGCCGCGCCGCTCTCCGCGAGGAACACGGCCGCCTCGAGGCGCACCAGCGCGACGGCGTCCGCCACGCGGAGCGCGAGGTCCGCGCCGGCAGGCGGCGTCGACGCGGCCTCGAGGACGACGCCCACGCACCCGCCGCGGGCGTGCGCGGCTCCCGTCACCTCGCGCAGGCGAAACGGCAGGTCGAGCTCCGAGAGCCGCGCCGCGAGCGGACCGCGCGGATCGCCGAGGGCCTCTGCCGTCGTCACCGCGGCGCTGCTCGTCCCGACGTCGAGCGTCGCGTGGAGCACCGGCACCGACGCGAGGTCCGACGCCGCCTCGAAGACGTCGACGCTCTCGGCGGCGTCGCTCCGCGCGGCGATGGTCGAGCCGGCCTTCCAGGCAGGTCCCCGGAGGATCGTCGTCGCTACGGTCTCGGCGAGCGCCGGCGGGCCGGTGACGGCGACGGCCACGCGCCCGAGGCCGAGGCCGGCGGCGCGCCAGCGCTCCAGCCTCGCGACGTCGACGTCTGCGTAGTCCTTACCGGCGCGCTCCGGGAGCGCGTGCGGCGCGCCCACGCAGCGCGCCCACCGCGCGAGCGCGCGATCGCGGAGCGGACGCTGCCCGAGCGCCGCGAGCTTGCGTCGCGCGGCGACGAGGTCGGCGTCGCTGGCGGGCGTCGCGAGGACGTCACGCAGCGCGGCGGCAAGGCGGCGAGCCGCGTCGTCGCTCGTCGCCAGCGCGGACGCGCGGAGCCCGTCCCACGACGGCGTCACGTCGGCGTCGATCGCCTTGGCGCGGAGGCGCGACTCGACGAGGCCGGCGAGCGCGGTCGCCGCCTCCGGATCGTCGCCGTCCGCGTCGCCCCACGGGATCCCCGCGGTCGTCACCGCGACGGCGATCGCCGCGGCTGGATCGCCCTGCCGGGCGACGACGACGACGGGCGGCCGCCCCGGCGCCGTCCGGACGTCGGGCAGGAGCGCCGCGTCACCGCCCAGCGCGGAGCGCGCGGGCTCACGCGGGCCACACGCGGCGAGCGTGAGCGCCGACGCGAGGACGAGACGGAGGACGGCTCGAGAGGAGGAGACGGTGGTCGTGGCGGAGCCTCTCGAGCGCATCCCTTCAGAGCACGACGTCGGCGACGCTGCGCGGAGCGATCTGGAGATTGCAGAAGAAGGTGACGACCCCGGTGAGCGACTTGATGACGGTCTGGTCCTTCAGCTCGAGCGGCGCGAGATCGGCGAGGGCGTTGACGAGCGTGGGGATCTTGGGGAACGGCGCGTCGCACGCGACGATGCCGTTGGCCTCCTGGGGGAGCAGGTTGTAGCTCCGGCGTCCGCCGCCGCCGAACGGGTTACCGTGCACGGTCACGTTCTTCACCGTGACGAGCATGTTGAGCCACTTGCTGCCCTTGGCGTAGTCGGCGAGCTCCTCGAGCTCGATCTCCACGGGGTCCGGGACCTCGGCATCGAAGCGGAACGTGCCGATCGCGTTCGAGAGCTGGACGAGGAACGCGCCGGGCGCGAACTTGATCGGGATGTCCTGGTTTTCCTGGAACTGTCCGCGGAGATCGAGTGCGTCGCCCGCGCCGACGCGGAGGTTGCCCGGGACGAACGACGGGTTGAAGAGGCTGATCCCCGAGTACGGCTCCTTCGAGCCGAGGTCGGCGACGTAGATCGTGCCGGCGCTCCGGCCGTTGCGCGTCTCGTCGAACTGGTCGACCGCGACGACGACGGCGCCGCTGACCTGGACCTGCGCGTTGTGCGCCGCCTTGTTCGGGCTCTTGGGATCACGGATCTCGTGGATCCGGAAGTCCTTGCCGGCGGGCGGCGGGATCGTCGGTGTCACGGCCACGTCACCCTCGCGGGAATCGCACGAGGTCGCGCACGCGAAGAGCACGAGCGAAGCACAAAACGAGAGGAGCCGCGCGGGATGCACGGCTCCTATTTAGCACGGATGGGCGTAGGGGAGAGGCGGAAGCGGCGCGCTCAGGCCGCGATACGGCGGGGGCCGCCGCGCAACGCCAGGACGGACTCGAGGCGCGACTGGATCTTGTGCTTCTTCGAGTACACGGTCTTGACGCTGATGTTCATCTTGTCGGCGATGTCCTGCGGGTCCATGCCCTCGCCGAAGTAGAGCGCCGCGAAGGCGCGGTCCTTCTCGCTGAAGTCCGCGAGGGTCCGCTGCGCGATGGTGGCGCGCTCGTGCTCGCTGGTGAGCTCGAAGGGGTCGGGCATGTTGCAGGAGAGCTCCATCGCCTCGGTGATGCACTCCTTCTGCGGCTCGCGCTTCAGCGTGCGGAGGTAGTCGTACGCGGCGTTGATGGCGAGCAGGCCGATCCACGACGAGAAGCGGTTGCCGCGCTCCGGATCGAAGGAGCGGAGCTTGTGCATGTCGTTGCCGAGGAGCGAGACGTAGAGCGTCGCGTAGACCTCGCGGACGTCGTCCTGGCTCACGATCGAAGCGAAGCGACGCGTGACCTTGGTGATGCAGCGCATGATGAGGCGGTCGTAGCGGCCCTGGAACTCGCGCCACGCCGCGGGATCGTTCGCGAGCATCCCGGCGATGAGCTCCTCGTCCGACTCGAAGCGATCGGCGTCGATGCAGGGGAAGAAACCGGACTCGCGGACGTCGTTCATCATCTGTCGCATCCTCTCCAAGAGCTCGGCGTCGTTCCCGCCGGCGAGAGGGCCATGAGCACCGGTTGTGCCAGGCCCGTCCGTTCGGGAACAAGGAACTAACTGGTTGGAATCGTTGGAAAGAGGGCGGTGGCGCAGTGTTACGCCCCGGCGTAACAGGCGTAACGAGGACCGTAACAGGCCCCGTCGAGCGTAACGGTCGGCGCGCGGGCGTTACACCGAGGCGAGGGCCTCCGCGCGCCGGTCGCGTCACGGATCGCGCGGGTGGTGACGACGGGCGCGGGTGGTATCTAGCGGGCGATGCGGACTCTTGCGGTGCTGGCTGGGCGCGCCCTCCTCGCGATGGCCTTTCTCGCCGTCGGCTGCGCCCCGAACGCCGAGACGACCACGCCGCGCAGCCCGTCCCGGAGAACGTCGGGCGGCCCGGCCTCTCCCCAGCCGGCGCAGGCCGGGCCGGGCGCGGCGCGCGGGCTCGGCGAGCCGGATCAGGTGGGCCTCGCCAGCTGGTACGGCAAGGCGTTCGCCGGCAAGCCGACCGCGAGCGGTGAGCGCTTCGATCCGAGCGGGCTCACGGCCGCCCACAAGAAGCTCCGGTTCGGGACGTGGGTGGAGGTGCGGCGCGTCGACACCGGTCGCGCAGTCCGCGTCCGGATCAACGACCGAGGGCCGAACGGTCGCGCCGCTCATCGCATCATCGACCTGTCTCAGCGGGCCGCCGAGGAGCTCGACATCATCCGCGCCGGCGTGGTTCGCGTGGAGCTCCGCGTCGTCGGCGGACCTTGACGGAACGCGCGGACGTGCCGTCGCGTGCGCGGCGGCGCGTCAGTTCCGCGGCTGGCGCTTGCGCGCGGCGCGGGCGGGCTCGTCGGACGTGTCCGTCTGCGCGCGGTGCGCGACGAGCGCGAGCGCCTCGCGCTCGAGGCCGGTCAAGATCCGCCGCCACTCCTCGCGCGGGAGATCGACCAGGGTGAACGCGTAGTGCTGGCGGGCTTGCTCGAGCACGATCAGGCGGAGCTCGGTGGGGAGCTCGTGCATCCACACGTAGTCGGCGGAGGACGCGGTCAGGTTGGGAGGCATCGCGTCGGTCCGTCCGCTGGACGGCTCGCTCGCCGACGGCGGCTCTTCCCCCAGCGCCAGCGCCTCGAGCTGCGCGTACGTGACCCCCCAGTGCGCCGCCACCTTCCGGCGGAAGTCTTCGCCCGGCTGACGCGAGGGCGTCGACGAGAGCATGTTGCTGAGGTGCGCGCCTGAAACACCAAGACGCTTTGCTAGCCTTGCCTGCGATCCCCGAGGAGCATTGCCGAGCTCCCTACGCAGCCGCGCCAAAACGTATTGCTTGATGCGGCGGACGCGTTGGTCGTCCTGTCCCACGGATAGGCAACCTAAGACGCGGAACCTTAACGGGAGCTAACTTCGTCGGGGATCCACGAAAACGGCGTCGCCTACCGCTCGAACCGGCCGGCTGGGGCGGCTGGTCGGTCGAGTGTCCGACCTCAGACGAGCTTCACGTCGGTCGCGAACTCGTGTGCGTACTGCATGTACAGGCCGGCCGAGGCGGCGATCTCCGCGAGGTGGGCGTCGCCGAGCGTCCGCGCCACCCGCGCCGGGCGACCCACCATGAGCGAGCGGGAGGGGACGCGCGCCCCGGGGGGGACGAGCGCCCCGGCCGCGATGAAAGACTCGTCTTCGACGACGGCGCCGTCGAGGACGATGCTGCCCATCCCGACGAGGCACCGGTTGCCGACCGTCGCGCCGTGGATGAGCGCGAGGTGCCCGACGGTGACGTCGTCGCCGATGGTCGTGGCGGATCTTCCGCCGGTCACGTGGACGACGGCGTTGTCCTGGATGTTCGTCCGCGCCCCGATCCTGATGGGAAATACGTCGCCGCGAATCACCGCGCCGAACCAAACGCTCGAGTCGTCATCGATCACGACGTCGCCGATGACGGTGGCGTTCGGCGCGAGATAGACGCGCTCGCCGATCTTCGGAGTGACGCCTTTGTGCGAATAGATCGGCATCAGAGCACCAGCGGGAGCGCGCGCCGCTTCCGCGGAGGTTTGGGGGGGCCGGCCTCGCGCGGCAGCGCGGCGATCGCGTCCGGCGTGGGGCAGCCGGCGAGGGAGTGCTTGAAGGCTTGGGTGATCTCGACCTCGACGAGCTCGCCGGCGAGGCCGCGGCCCTCGGCAGGCCGGCCGTCGACGTGGACGATCTCGTTGCGCTCCGTGCGCCCTTCCCAGCTCCCCGCCGTCTTGCCCGGGCCCTCGACCAGGACCGACTGGCGCGTCCCGACGAGCGTGGCGAGGTGCGCCCGCGTTTGCCGCTCGGCGACCTCGAAGAGCCGCGCGAGGCGGTCGCTCTTTTCGGCCTCGGGGACGTCGTCGGGGAGCCTGAGCGCGGGAGTGAACGGGCGCGGCGAGTACTTGAAGCCGAAGAGCCCGACGAACCCGACGTCGCGCACGAGGTCGAGCGTCGCCTGGAAGTCCTCTTCGGTCTCGCCGGGGAAGCCGACGATCACGTCCGTCGAGATCGTCATGTCCGCGCGCGTCGCCAGCAGGCGGCGCACGCGCTCGGTGTACTCGGCGCGCGTGTAGCGCCGGATCATCCGCTTGAGCATGCGGTCGCTGCCCGACTGCACGGGCATGTGGACGTGCCGCGCGAGGACGTCGAGCTCGGCGTGGGCCCTCGCGAGCGCGGCGGTCGCGTGGCGCGGGTGGGGGCTCGTGTAGCGCAAGCGGCGCAGCCCCGGGACGCGCTCGGCGACGGCGCGGAGCAGGGACGGGAACTGGCTCTCGTCGGGGTCGTCCGAGGCGGGCGGCGGCAGCGCCGGGTCGCGGTAGCTGTCGACGGTCTGGCCGAGGAGCGTGACCTCGCGCGCGCCGCTCTCGACCCAGCGCGCGATCTCGTCGAGGATCTCTGCCGACGGCCGGTAGCGCTCGGGGCCGCGCGTGTACGGCACGATGCAGAAGGAGCAGCGCTCGTCGCAGCCC